>NZ_VBTM01000029.1:0-22371 GCF_013277795.1 Rhodococcus sp. MS16 | reverse complement strand
GAATTCCCGACATCCGGAACCTCGACCAGCACGTTCTTCGCGATATCGGCCTAAACCGCACGATACCTGCGGCTACCGACAGAGTTTGCGGTCGGAAAGTGTGTTGAACAGGCGGTTTCGGTGAGAGAGTGCGATAACGAGGTGGCGCTGGTTTCCGGTGTTGTGAGCCCATCAGCTGCCAAGCGATTACGCGGTAGTGGCCGACTTGGGTGACCGTCTGCGCCCTCGGCCTAGGCGGTGGTGAGCGCTGGGTCGGAGGGCTTACGTCGTGGATGGAGTAGGTTTCCGATCCGTGGACCTCCGGGTGAAAAACATCATCACCACAGTGGTCGCGGCGGTAGCAACCGTGGCTGCGGCCGAGATCCAAAACATCGCGGCAAAGGCGTTGTATGCCGGGTAGATCTCGCTGCCTGCCTGGACGACCCAGATCGTCGACATTGCAGCCAACGTCGCGCTGGCTGCTGAGGTGCCTATCGATCGCAGGAGCGCATTGAGCCCGTTCGCCGATGCCGTCTCCGATATCGGGACTGCCCGCATGATCAAAGTCTGTATCGCGGCCCCTGTGAGAACAAGTCCCATACCTATCAATGTTGCCCCAACCAGGATTTGCCAGAGCGTGTGACTGAAGAAGACGCGCACGACGAAGGACACGGACAGTTGGATTGATGCGATCAAGAGAACCGACCGTGCACCGAACCGCCCGATCGCTCGGGACGCGACGGGTGCCATTACAACGCCTGCCAAAGTCGTCGGAATCATCCATAAACCAGCTTCGAGGATGTTCATGCCGATGCCGAATCCGGTGGTAACTGGCATTTGGAGGAGTTGGATGGTGACCAGGAAGTTACTGAACAAAGCGAAGCCGATCAACGCCGAACAGGTGTTGACCAGCAGGACAGGCGGACGTGCGGCGAGCCGTACGTCGACCAGGGGTGATGGGGACCGCAGCTGAAGGGGAACCCAGAGCACGAGGAGAAATATCCCCATCCCGGCCGAGGACAGAGTCTCCCATTCACTCCAGCCCCACTGGCTTCCTTTGGACAGCACAAGTAGCAGTGAGATGAGTGCGGCGGCGAGGACAAAGGCGCCGATGTAGTCGAAAGTGGTTCGCGCCTGCACACCAGATTCGGGGACCACCTTCGCGATCACGATGAACAGCAATGATCCGCTCAGCGCCGTCACCCAGAAAACGGCGTGCCAGTCTAGAGAGTTGACGATAATCCCTGCCAGTGGCAGCCCGGCGGCGGATCCGATCGCCAATGACGCGCTCATTGTTGCGATTCCTCCGGGCACTCGTTCCCTGGGGAGCACGTCCCGCATGGTTGCGGTCGCAACGGGGACCATCGCCAGACCGCATCCCTGCATAGCGCGGGCGATGATGAGAAGCGGGAACGCTTCGGTGGCACCGCCGAGCACGGAACCTGTCACAACGATCACCAAGGTGATCATGATCATGCGTTTCTTACCGAACATGTCGGCCAAGCGCCCTATCAGCGGTGTGACGACTGCTCCCGTCACCAGTGTGACAGTGACCAACCAGGACGCATTGCTCGCCGACGTATCAAGCAGAGATGGAAGGTTAGGCAGGAGAGGAAGAATCATCGTCTGCTGCAGCGTCATCACGATGCCACAGAGTGCCAGTACCAGAACGACAGTACGAGATGACCTTGCGGTGCCTCGACTTGTGAGGGCGATGGAATCGGCTGCCGAGTCGGGAACCGCCTTTATGTTATGGACGGTCACGGTCGGCCTGTGGATCTCACGCGAAAGGCTGACAGAGGAATTCCGTTGCCGCTGTGGGTGTTCACTAACCCTTTCGAGATCGTGTAGGAAGGATCTGTGCGGGCTGTGCGGCCTGCGGTGGTTGCATTCGATCCGGGGGTGCCCGGAGTTGCGGTGATCCCGGTGGTCAGGTCCCGCACGACTCGGCGGTCGGCAATCCGCCAGAATCCGTCGCTACCACGCGCGAACCTGTCGACGTACCTGCTGTGTCCGACATAGTTTCTCGCCGAATCATCGAACGGCTCCTGCCAGTGGTAGGAGAGCACGTAGGACTCGGCCGTGGCCACATCCCCATCCACCTCGCACAGGTGATTCGCGAGCACATGCCGAGTACCGCTCATCTGCTCGAGCGCCGGCCAACACCACGCGATGAACTCGTCCACGGTTCCGGTGAAACCGACATGATGGTCGAGAGCCCCGTCCTGATAACAGCTGCGAACGAGGTCAGCATCGACACGGTCGATACCGCGGCAGTAACGCAAGACCACGTCATGGATCGCTCGGCGATCGAGCAATACCTGCAACTCGGAATCCAAACCAGAACCCCGAGCCAACGTGCCAGAGCTGTCGACGGAAGTCACAGATTGAACCTCGTGGCGACCTCGTCGAGCGTTTTCATCGCCTCAGCTTCGGAACCGTCTCCGACGCCCCAGCATGCGTCCGTGACTCCGGCGGCCTCGTACTCGTCGAGACGCTCGGGGTCCGGAGCCAATGCCCGAATGATCGGTGCGCCACTGCGTCCGGCGGCAGCCCAGGCATCGGCGAGTTCGCTTGCGCGCGCTACCACGTCATCGGTGCGGGGTGTGCTCATCCATCCGTCCGCGTGCGCGGCGATCCAGGCTAGTGTCTTCGGACCTGCCTCGGCTCCGATGGTCAGTGGTATGTGGCGTTCAGGTTTCGGCCACGCCCAGGACGCGCCGAAGGAGACGAATTCACCCTCGTAGGAAGCCTCTTCCTGCGTCCACAGCGCACGCATCGCCTCGATGTGTTCCTTGAGAACGGTACGGCGCCGGTTGAATGGGACCCCATGGTGTGCCAATTCGTCAGCATTCCAACCGAATCCGGCACATATGCTCACCCGTCCGCCAGACAGGAAATCAAGTGTCGCGAGAGTTTTCGCCAGGGCAATAGGATCGTGCTGCACCGGCAGCGCTACAGCCGTTGACAATTCGATCTTCTCAGTGACTGCGGCCGCCGTAGCGAGTGCGATCCATGGATCCAGGGTGCGCATGTACCGATCATCCGGCAGAGTCTCATCCCCGGTTCCCGGATGCGGAGCCTCCCGTTTCACCGGGATATGAGTGTGCTCGGGTACATAGATAGCGTCGAATCCTCGCTCTTCTGCTGCTTGTGCCAGCCGCGCCGGCATGATTCCTCGGTCACTGGTGAACAACACCACTCCATGTCGCATTCGCCGACGATTACAGAGCGCGCTTGGACAATCAAGAGAGTATTCCAATAGGCGGACATATGGGATCCGATTGCGCAAAAGCAGCTTCAACGGATAATGCAACAGATCGCAGGCCCATCCCGGCCGATACACAACGGACGCGCCGGGACCCACCCGCACAACAGAATTGAAGCTCGAAAGCCTCGCGCTGACTACTCGACAGTGGTACGAAACCGCGACCACTTTGTGCGCAACTGCTGGTGGTACGCGCATTCGACACCGAGGCGGAAGCTAGTTCGAACAATCACTCGCATATGACCTCGCGCGAGTGCGCAACGATGCCGACCGCCGTCATGTGACCGAATGGGGTGCAATATCGAGCAGAGACGAAATGTTCCACGATCAAAGATTCCGTGGAGTCGATCGTCATCGGATCTCGCCGTTGGCAGATCGGCCATCTGCACAGGTCAAGATGCGAGACTCGGACTCTCCTGCTTCGCGGCTTCGCGATAACACCCCTCGATGACCAAACATCCACCAGGACTGAGCATCTCCTACAACCGACCCAACGTTGCCTTCAGAGGCAGTGATGGAGCACCGGGACGAGAGTGATGGCACTGTCACGTTGTTTAGCTCGCTGCAACTAAGAGAATGGATGAGGTGAGCAACGAAATGCCGTCGCACAGAGGCCACCGCTACCCGGCCGAGATCATCAACCACTGCGTCTGATTCTACTTCCGATTCCCACTCAGCTTCCGCCAAGTCGAGGAACTCGTGCTCGAACGCGGTGTCGCCGTCAGCTCCGAGACGATCCGCCGGTGGTGCGCCAAGTCGGGCAGGCCTACGCCAACCAACTGCGCCGACGTCAGGCACAGCCCGGCGACACGCGGCATCTCGACGAGGTGTTCATCCGTATCAATGGTCGGCAACATCATATGTGGTGTGCAGTCGACCAGCACGGCACTGTGCTCGACGTGCTGATCCAGTCCCGCCGAAACGGCGACGCCGCCAAACGATTCTTCCGTAAGCTACTCAAGGGCTTGCACTATGTGTCGCGGCTGATCGTTACCGACAAGCTGACTAGGTACAGCTTCGCCCGCCGTGAGTTGTGGCCCTCGGTCGAGCATCGCCGATCCAAGTATTTGAACAGTCGGGTAGAGAATTCCCATCAGCCGACCGGACAGCGGAAGCGGGCCACGAAACGCTTCAAACGCGCAACGATTCCTGTCTGCGTACACCTCGATCTCACCGCGTTTCCGGACCCGCCGGCATCGACTGACCGCGCCTAAGTGGCGCACCCAGATGGCCGACCGATTCGTGGTCGGGCAGGAGTCACCGCGAGCGGTGTTGCCTTGTGAAACATGAACAACCCCAATGGGATTACCTCACCACATACTTCAAAACAACGGCGCCGCTCTTTCTTTCAAAACGTGACAGTGCCGGCTGCCGAGTATGCCGGACGCGGCCGGACGCCGGTGCTGGTGATCGACGAAGCGCATTCGCTCGACAACGCGCAGATGGATTCGCCGGTCGTGGCGCAGCTGGTCGGACAACCTACGCTGCGGCATCGATTCGTCTCGGCCTTCGGGTGGCACTCGATCAACGTATCGCGGTCCGCTACAGCCTTGCCGGGCTGGAACCTGCCGATTCCGCGGAACATCCGTCACCACTCCGCGATCGCGGGCGTTCCGATACGTTGTTCTCCGATCATGCGGTGTCCTTGATTCATAATGCGGCACGGCGTTATCCACGGGTGGTGAACAACCTGGCAGGGCACGCGTTGACTTCGGCGAAGTCGGCGATTGTTGAGGAGAAGTCCGCTCGGATCGCTGTTACGGAAAGCTGTCACGAGAGAGTCATTCATTCTGCGACATCGCTATGCGGAGGGTGCCGTCATCGAGCATAGGTAGGTCTCCGACCATTCACGCGGCCGGGGCCATTCTGCATCAACGTCGTCGCCAATAACGATGACGTGTCGTGTGCATCCTCAGTGACTGGCAATACGTAGCCTGGCTGCGCGGGGTTGAACGGCTGTCAAGCCGACGGAGGAAGCAGCTTTCGTGCGGGCGCTCGGGATTCCAAGAGCAGCTCAGCCCTGTTGTGGCCGCTGTTGCTCAGTACCGCATCGTCGTACCCCTTCACAATCACGATGCGCCCGTCGGCGATATTCGCAAACCCTCGGGAGGCGACGTCACTGGGCTCCGAAACCTGAGGACCCGGCAAGTCCATGTTGAGATCCGCCCGCGTCATAGCCTAGGTCCTAGTACTCCATACCGAAGTGGCGGAACAGCTCGGTTAGAGCAACGGAACAGTGCCGCGATGGTGGGACAAGCTTGTTGAGCAAGACGCGACGGCATGCTTGACCGAACCAGGCAGGACTTTCGCCACGATCAACTCATTCTAAAGCTCCGTGAGCACCCGCCCGAGACGGATGCGTAACCGAAGGAACCGCAATTCGACCCAGACGGTATCGGCACCCCAACATCATCTCCCAGAAGTCGCATAGACCCCAGCCCGGAACTGCAGAGCGGCGTCTGCACTTGTAGCGCATGGCCATAATCACCGTCGTCATCGCTTGGGATCCCATTGCACGGGAATAAGTCTCGATATTGTGGCGGTGCACGCTTAGCGTCGCAGCTATGTGGTTCAGTGAGATGAATTTAGGAGAACCTTGACAACAGACTCCGCTATGTCATGAGCGAAGGTCATCGTCGGCTTGGTAGGGGTCGGGTCCTGCTCTGGGATGACTGCGGTCCTGGCCTCCAGCGAGCTCGGTATGTTCATCGCTCATAGCGGAGAAGACGCCGCATTTGGGTGGTTCAACCGCACATAGCTCAGTTGACTATCGACCCAATCCCAAACGATCGTGTGGCAAATGATGCAACCGAAAGAAAGTGCACACCGAATGACCATGTCCCAGGCCGATGCGAGCGTCAGTGAACCAACAATCTCAGGTCTCGACCTCGAAGCGCTCACCCGTTACCTTGACCAAGAGATTGCTGGTGGCATCCAAGGAGAACTGACCGCATCGCTCATCAGTGGTGGGCGATCCAATCCCACCTACCGACTCTCAGATTCCGTCCGCACCTGGGTACTCCGCCGTCCACCGTTCGGGCACGTACTGCCAAGCGCACACGATATGAAGCGTGAGTTCACAGTGATCCGCGCCCTCGCGCCCACCCCCGTCCCGGTACCTGAGGCGGTACTCCTCTGCGAGGACAAACAGGTATTGGGCGCGTCGTTCTATCTGATGGAACTTATCGACGGCGATTCGATCGGTACCCCGGAACTGGCATCACGCCTGTCTATCAATGATCGGCGACGTGCAGGAATGGCACTGGCGGATGTCCTCGCGGATCTGCATCAGGTGGATCCGACCACGGTAGGGCTGAGCAGATTCGGGCGGCCGGATGGCTACCTCGAACGTCAGCTCGATCGATGGTCACAACAGTGGGAAGCATCGCGCACCACGGATCGGCCGGAGGTTGCTGTCCTGCTCGACAAGCTTCGTCGGTCTTTGCCCACTACTCGCTTCCCTGGCATCGTGCACGGCGATGTGAAACTCGACAATGTTCTGGTCTCGAAAGCCGATCCCGGCATAATCGTCGCGGTACTCGACTGGGAGATGTCGACGTTGGGTGACACCATCGCTGACGTCGGAATCATGCTCAGTTTCTGGGACCAGCCGGGGACCGTTGATAACCCGATAACCAAAGGCCTGTCGAGGATGGATGGCTTCCCCACTCGCACAGAACTTCTCGATCGATATGCCTCACAGCGAGGTATCGAGCTGCCGGAAATTGATTGGTACACGGTCTTCGCCGACTTCAAGATCGCCGTAATCCTCGAAGGCATTAGCGCCCGTCACCGACAAGGAGAAACAGTCGGCGACGGCTTCGACGACGTCGGCGACATGGTCGGTCCGCTCCTACAGCGAGCACTTGACCTGGCCGCCGCCTCGCCTGTTCACAAACTTCGCCGCTGAGCGCGGCACCCCACTCAAGATTGGAACCACAGAAGTGGATTTCGAATACAGCCCCAAGGTCATCAGACTACAGAAGAAACTAACCGAGTTCATGCAGACTCGGGTCTTGCCTGCCGAGGCGATCGCAGCCAAGCAAATCGCTGACAAGCCAAACCACTGGGGCGCACCGCCGATCGTGACCGAACTCAAAGCTGCGGCCAAGAACGCCGGCCTGTGGAACCTCTTCCTTCCGGAAAAAGGCGGCGCGGGCCTGACCAACCTCGAGTACGCACCGCTCGCTGAATTGACCGGTTGGAGCCCCCAGCTGGCACCGGAATCGCTCAACTGCAACCCGCCCGACACCGGCAATATGGAATTGTTAGCCCGCTTCGGCACGGACGAACAAAAGGCGCGATGGCTCGAGCCGTTGCTTGCCGGTGAAATACGTTCCTGCTTCTCCATGACCGAACCGGATGTCGCCAGCTCCGACGCCGCGAACGTACGACTCGCGATCGCCGAGGATGGCGACGACTGGGTCCTCACCGGCCGCAAGTGGTGGTCCAGCGCTGCCATGCGCGAAGACTGCCGCATCGCGTTGGTCATGGGCATCACCGATCCGGACGCACCAGCAGGATCGCGACACTCCATTGTCCTCGTTCCGATGGACACCCCAGGGGTCAACATCATTCGGTCCACCAGCGTCCTCGGCTTCGACGATCGCCACGAGGGTGGCCACGCCGAGATCTTCTACGATCACGTCCGCGTGCCGAAAGCCAACCTGCTCGGCGAGCGCGGCAAGGGCTTCGCCGTCGCGCAGGCACGCCTGGGACCCGGCCGAATTCACCATTGCATGCGCCTGATCGGGATGGCAGAGCGTGCAATTGCACTGATGACCGAACGAGCTCGCACCCGAGTCGCTTTCGGCAAAGCACTCTCCGAGGAAGGCGTCGTACAAGCCACGATCGCCGACGCCCGTGTCAAAGTTGACGCAGCCCGGCTGATGGTATTGCGCGCCGCGTGGCGGATGGACGTCAACGGCCCCAAGGAAGCCCGCCACGACATCGCTGCCGCCAAGATCATGGTGCCGCTCACTGTAAAGTGGATCGTCGACGAAGCGATGCAGATCTTCGGCGGCGCCGGAATGTCTCAGGACACCCCGCTGGCCATGCTCTACTCACAGGCCCGGTTCCTCCAGATCGCCGACGGACCTGATCAGGTGCACCGGCGTTCGCTTGCCCGTACCGAGTTCAAGGCCACCCCCGCGCTGAAGGAAGTTCGCGGATGAGCGGCAACTACAAGACTCTCGTCGTCACCCGGCCTCGACCCGGTGTGGTACTTGCCACGCTCTCGCGCCCCGAGCGAATGAATGCCATCACATTCGAGATGTTCGACGAGTTCATTGCACTTCAGAACGAGGTCGACGCGGACCCCGCCGCACGTGTGCTGGTGCTCACCGGAGCTGGGCGTGGTTTCTGCGCTGGTCTCGACCTGGATGAAGCGGCCACTCTTCCCGACATGCCCGCCGCGGATATGCTTGCCGGACAAGAACACTGGGCTGCATCGATCAGTGGCTTTCGCACCATGAACACCCCGGTCATCGCCGCAGTCAACGGTGCCGCCGCTGGAGCCGGGATGGGACTCGCTCTCGCAGCAGACATTCGCGTCGCCTCCGATTCGGTGAAATTCAACGCGGCATTCGTCAAGATCGGCCTCTCGGGTGGAGATGTGGGGACATCGTGGGCGCTACCACGCATCGTCGGTCTGTCTCGTTCGTCGGAGATCCTGCTCACCGGCCGGTTCGTCGATGCCGCAGAAAGCGAGCGCATCGGGCTCGTCTCCCGAGTCGTCCCGATCGATCAACTCCTCGAAGCCGCGTACGAGATCGCCGACGCAATCGCATCGAACAGCCCGTTCGGGATGCGCTTGACCAAGAAGGTCCTGAACGAGAACGTCGACGCACCGTCGCTGGGCGCAGCGCTCGCCGTCGAAAACCGCAATCAGGTTCTCGCCACCCGTACCGCAGATATGCGCGAAGCACTTGCCTCCTTCCGCGAAAAACGGACTCCCGTCTTCATCGGCCGCTGATTCAGCGACGCAAACAGCTAACAGCTAACAGACAGAGGCATCCCATGTTCAAGACGTCTTTCACCAAAACCTTCGGCATCGAGCACCCCATCGTGTGCGGCGGCATGACCGCCGTGGGAACCGCAGAACTCATCTCCGCCGTCGCCAACGCGGGCGCACTCGGCTTCCTTGCAGCATTGACTCAGCCCACACCCGAAGGCCTCGCGAAGGAAATTGCGCGCACCCAAGAGCTGACCGACAAGCCTTTCGGCGTCAACCTCACGATCCTGCCCACCATCAAACCCGTTCCGTACGAGGAGTACCGCGACGCGATCATCGAAGGTGGCGTCAAGATCGTCGAAACCGCGGGCGCCAATCCTGCTCCCCACATCCCTGCGTTCAAGGCAGCCGGAGTGAAGGTAATTCACAAAGCCGTGGCGGTTCGCCATGCAATCAAGGCAGAGAAGCTTGGTGTCGACGCAATCAGCATCGACGGCTTCGAATGCGCCGGCCACCCCGGTGAGGACGACATTCCCGGCCTCGTGTTGATTCCCGCTGCCGCCCGTCAGTTGAGCATCCCCATCATTGCATCCGGTGGCTTCGCAAATGGCGCTGGACTGGTAGCTGCCCTGGCACTCGGTGCGGCAGCCGTAAACATGGGAACACGCTTCGTCGCGACAACGGAAGCCCCCGTTCACGAGAACGTCAAGAAGCAGATTGTCGCCAACGACGAACGCGCAACGCAGATCGTATTTCGGGAGTTCCACAACTCAGCACGCGTTGCCCGCAATGCTATTTCCGAGGAGATCGCCGTGATCTCCCGCCGACCGGGCGCTACCTTCGCAGATATAGCACATCTGGCCGCCGGGCAGCGCGGCCGAACCGAGGTGCTCGGCAATGGAAACATGGATGACGGCATGTGGTGGGCCAGTCAAGCTCAGGGCCTAATTCACGAAGTAGCAAGCTGCGCAGAGGTTGTCGACCGAATCATGGCCGATGCTCAAGGCTTGGTCTCGAAGACCCTCCGAGATCTGGTGAGCTGAGATGCTGACGGCGGATGGCGGTGGGACACGAGCGGTGACGACCACTCTCGCGGATGCCCGGGGGCAGACGATCAGCGACATTCCCAGACGGTCTGCTGCCCGGTTCCCGGGCAAGACGGCGATCGTGCACCGCGATGTGCGCCTGACCTTCAGCGAATTCGATGCCTTGGTGGACAAGGTGGCAGCCTCGTTGCACGAGGAGGGATTACGGAAAGGCGACACGCTAGCGCTCCTGTCCCACAACTGCTGGCAGTTTCCAGTAATCAACTTCGCGACCGCCAGAATCGGCGTGATCCTCGTGCCCGTCAATTTCATGCTCACTGGCGGGGAGATCGCCTACATCCTCGACGATTGCCAGGCAGACGCGTTCGTGGTCGAAGACACACTCGTTCCAGTAGCCGAAGCGGCGATCGCAGCCTCCCAGGGCACAGTGCGGATTCGCAGTGTAATCAAGCTCGGCGACACTGAGACATCCCACCATTGGACCGCATTCACGACCTGGACAGACAGCGAACCTTCCGCGGCTCCCGACGTACGCGTCGGAGACGACGATGTCATTCGAATTATGTACACCTCAGGCACAGAATCCCGCCCCAAGGGCACGCTGCTAACGAGCCGGTCCTTGATGTGGCAATACGTAAGTTGTGTTGTCACTGGCGGAATGAGCAGTGACGACATCGAAGTCCATGCTCTTCCCCTCTACCATTGCGCGCAGCTGGACAACTTCCTCAGCACTGACATATATCTGGGCGCGACAAGCATCATCGTCGACGGACCTGATCCCGATGCTCTCCTGCGCACCATCGAACGGGAACGAGTGACGAATCTGTTCTCACCGCCCACTGTGTGGATCTCGTTGCTGCGCTCGAAGTTGTTCGACATCGTGGATCTGAGCTCGCTCGCCAAGGGCTACTACGGGGCGTCCGCACTACCGCTCGAAATCCTCCAGGAAATGGAGCGCCGAATGCCCGGAATTCGCCTATGGAACTTCTATGGACAGACTGAAATGGCCTCACTGGCAACGGCACTCGGACCGGAGGATCAGAAGACCAGGGGCGGGTCCGCCGGCCGGTCGGCACTGAACGTCGAGACCCGTATCGTCGACGAGTACGATCACCCGCTGCCATCCGGCGAGGTGGGCGAGATCGTGCATCGCAGTCCGCACGCCACTCTCGGGTACCTCAACCAACCAGAGAAAACGGCAGAGGCGTTCCGCGCCGGTTGGTTTCACTCCGGAGACCTCGGATACTTCGATGCCGATGGTTACCTCTGGGTCGTAGATCGCAAGAAGGACATGATCAAGACGGGCGGCGAGAACGTAGCCACCCGTGAGGTCGAGGAGGTCCTATACCAGCTCGACGGAGTAGCCGAAGCTGCGGTTTTCGCGGTGCCCCATCCCCGGTGGATTGAGGCGGTAACTGCGGTTGTGGTGCCGCGCGAGAGTGTTGAACTCGACGAGGACTACATTCTTTCGCACTGTCGTACTGAACTCGCAGCATTCAAGGTACCGAAGTACGTCGTCGTCGCCGACTCGCTGCCCAAGAACCCCAGCGGGAAGATCCTCAAACGAAAGCTCCGGGACACGTTCAACTCACTCGCCGACAGCTGAAAAACCCTCACGTCCCGCCATGCTTGAAGAGGAGGATCAATGGTCGGCGCATATGGTGGCAACGGCGGGCGAAGCCCTGATTTGTGGCCGAGCAGGTACGGAGCCGATGACCGGATCGGTTCGCGCAACGCGCTCAATCCTTTTCGAACCTTGGCCTCGCTGCGGATCCCGAAGTCCGGGGTTGGGCATCGAATCGATGAGGCCCTGGGTGTCAACGTACTTCCCCACCGAACTACGCGGACCGCAGTCGGCTGGTCCAACGGTATGGGCCGTCCCCGCCCATCCTCACTCCGTCGCTGGCCGGGTGGATTCTGACTGCTGCGCAGTCCTCAGCCGCCACGATGCAAGGACCAGGAAGCGAAATGAGCACAAGACTTCAACGACTGACACCACGTGAATTGAACGACGAACAACGTCGCCAAAGGAATTACGCGTCCTGCGCTCGTCGAACACCCTGTTCCTACCGGACGACCCCAATGAACGGCTCGCACTCGAATTGGTCCGCACCTGCTCGATCGCCGCGTCGTCGTCCCAAGCTCCACCGCCGACCGCATATTGGAGATAGCTCACGATACGATTTGGCTCTTCACTCCCGAGAGTGAAGAGCCAAATCATGTCTGAGAAGAAGTGTTACGTCATCTTCGCCATATCCATGAAGCGAGGTGCGAGAACAATACGCTCGCCCCGATGGGGTTGCCGCCCCGGGGTAAACACGCCCGCTTGGAGCCGCCATGGTGTTACCGGCCGCGTACAGGCCAATGATCGGTATCGCTGTCGAGCGGAGGACGCGACCCGAAATATCAGTGCGCAGGCCGCCCTTGGTACCGAGGTCGGCAATACCGAAAGCGACTGCGTGGAGAGGACCTTGATTAATGGAGGCCAAGGGCTTCTCGTCATTGGTGAAGACACTGTTGCAAGCCTGACCGCCGCGCGAAGTCCTCGTCGTCGTCTGAGCCAACCAGTGCGTCGAATCGTTTGACCGTCTCGAGCAGATTGTCGACCGGAACATCGATAGCGATCGCGAGGTCCTCCAAAGTGTCTCCGCCGTACGCCACAGTCCGGCATTTTGAGACAAATTTTGCGCCGGCACACCGAGACAGCAGGACTAAGGGGTCCGCTGGAGGATGTTCACATGTCCCGCACGGAGGTCTTTTACAACCGAGCACAAGGTCGAAGCCGCCCGCCGGGCGATCGTTCCGGCCGCACCATCTCCGAAGTCTCCCGCGACCTCGGAGTGAACGAGAACTTACTCGGACAGTGGGTCGCCGACGAACGACGACGCATCGATGCTGCCGCAACGTCCGGAGATCAACTGTTGACCGCCGCGGAACGTACCGCACTGGCGCGCCTGCGCAAGCAGGCCTCCGAGCAGGAGAAAGACGTCGCGTTCGGTGAAAAAGTCCGCGTACATTGCGGCGAATCAACAGGAATAGAGCTCTACTCGTTGATCATTGCGGAGTGCGCACACTTCGCGATCCACTTCGATGGCGCGACTCCTCAATGTCTCGCCTCCGGCTTCCACAAGCACCAAGGACACAGTGTCCGAACGTGATTGGGTGAACGGCAACAGCGGCATGCGAACCTGGAAGTGAAGATCTTCGACATCCACAGAGAATCGAAAGGCGTGTACGGATCCCGCGCGGATCACCGCTAAACTTCACGGCGGCGGGGGGATCATCACCGGGAAGCCCGTCGCGAAGATCATGCGGTCACTCGGCATCGTCGGGATCAGCCCGCGCTCGTTCAAGTTTCGCAGCACCATCGTCGATCCGTTCGCCTCACTCCCGGATGACCTGGCGCAACGACGGTTAGATCAGGGCCGGCTCGATTCCGTCGGGAGATCTGACATCACGTGTCTGACCTGTGGTGAAGATGACATGTACCTCCTGTACGCGATCAAGGAATAGCACTCGAAAAGGGTTCTGGGATAGTCGGTTGCGATCATATACGCACCGAACTGGTCATCAAGGCCTTGGACATGGCTCTAGCAGCTCGCAACGGTGACGTCACGGGCACAATCATGAACTCGGACAGAGGAAGTCAATAGACGGCGGAAATCATCAAGCAGGCGCGCGAACGGTACGCGTTGCGCCGTACTATTAGAGATACCAGAATATGCTGGGATAACACCGGTGCGGAGAGTCTGTGGTCGACATTCAAACACGACTACTACCGATACACATTCACCTATGCATCGGAATTAATTGCCGCAGTTGACAACTGGATGCACATCCACAATACTCGCCGGATACACTCCACGATCGGGATGCTCAGCCCCACCAACTTCGAAAAATCACTGACCGCGACCCTGATGGCCGCGTGGCCATTGTCCACCTTCGAGGTGAACCTCAGTGCACGCCTTCACCGAGGAACATCGTGCCCCCCAAGGGAGTGCCTTATTCTCTCCAGGTCACGGCAAGTAGGATCGTGTGCCTCAAAACCGGACCCGAGCGGGCAGAAGCGTGCCCGCGCATTAAGAATGCTCCCGCCCGACAAAGTGGGTAATTAACACCCGCGGGTTGCAGGTAGACCCCTCCCACTCTGCGCCTTTCACTGACGCCCGGAAGTCGTTGTCCGGCAATGACTCCTACAATGAGAAGATGACCATCGAAGCTCGCCAAGACACACGGAGAAACCAGACCGCTCACGTCACGATCGTAAAGGTGCTGTTCTGATCGGGCAGCGTCAACCCTAGGCGTACACCCGCTAGCAACGGTGAGCAGCATCCCGCCACCGTCGGCACCACCGCGAAATAGCAAAATACCGTTTTCACCTGGGATGAGTTAGTCCGCTGAGCGGTCAACCCTCTTGCCCGCGATTCGAAAATGCGATTGGTTGATGTTATCTGTTTAAAAGCCCCTGCGCGAAATATCGCCGATGACTACGAGCAGTTGACGATTTCGACAATGAAGGGATTTCATATGACCACGACCTATTCGCAAAACGGCACCGTTGCAGCTGGGCAGGTGACAGCCGCCGATCTAGACACGGCTATTGCCGCCGCAGACCCCGGAGCGTTGTTGATGGCCATGGTGCACGCTTCCGGTGACCTATCGTTGATCGACGAGTTCGAAGAACGACTCGACACCGCTCAACGTGCTTTGGCTACAGACGGTTCGGCCTCACAGACCCACTACGGAGCCCATTCCGGTGCCAACGCTGTACTTCCGGGTCAATTCCCCGCGGAGGTCGCCGATGAAGTGCGGACGCGGGCCAAGGCGATACTGAAAGTCGACTTGGAAGTTGCTCTGAATATTCCGGATGTTCTGGACGCGTCAATGTTCCGGAGGATGGCGGCGTTGTGCACCGCGAGCGTCGTAGATGATGAGTTCGTTCCCCTACTGCTCGAACAGTCGGGATTCCAAACCAGTCAGCGGTGCGTCCCGGTGACGAAAGCGCCACCAGCTGACTTCGACGTGATTGTCATCGGGGCAGGGATGGTAGGGCTGAACGCTGCGATCAAGTTGGAGGAAGCCGGATTCCGGTACACAGTCTTCGAAGCCGCCGAAGGCATCGGCGGCACCTGGTGGCATAACACGTATCCGGGCGCGGCAGTGGACACACCGAGTCACTACTACTCGTACTCGTTCGAGTTGAACCCGGACTGGACCAAGTACTACCCTCCGGGGCCCGAGTACCTCGAGTACATGCGGGCGGTGGCTGCGAAGTACGATCTGCACCGCAACATCAGACTGTCCACGTCGGTGTTGTCCGCAGACTGGGACGAGGACAACCAGAGATGGACCGTTGTAACCCTGTCCACGGATGGGACGACAGAACGGCACAACGCTCAGGCTATCGTCACCGCACTCGGCATGCTCAACGCACCGAACATTCCCGATGTGGAAGGGCTGGATACCTTCGAAGGACCGGTCATGCACACAGCCCAGTGGGATCCACAGATAGACCTCTCGGGAAAGAGGGTTACCGTCCTCGGAACCGGGTGCACCGCCGTCCAGGTGGTACCGAATATCGTTGACCAGGTCACGCATCTCGATGCCGTAGTACGTAGTCCTCACTGGATCGTGCCCGAGAAGGCCGTCGTCAACGCGGTCCCCGAGGGGGAGCGATGGGCAATGCGACACCTCCCATATTTCCAGGAATGGTTCAGGCTCAAAGCGTACTGGCTCGCCTCCGACAATCTCTATCCCATGCCGCGAATCGACCCTGAATGGGCTGCAACGCATCTATCCGCATCACAACCCAA
The DNA here is from genome assembly GCF_013277795.1 of Rhodococcus sp. MS16. Classification (NCBI taxonomy): domain Bacteria; kingdom Bacillati; phylum Actinomycetota; class Actinomycetes; order Mycobacteriales; family Nocardiaceae; genus Rhodococcus; species Rhodococcus sp. MS16. Next base: position 6,312 of record NZ_VBTM01000029.1, on the reverse strand, counting down.
CGACAGAGTTATGCAGACGGCATTGCAATACCTAGTGAAGTCCTTTCCCGACCGACCCGACCTGATCGAAAAGCTGATGCCGGACTTCCGCCCGTACGCCAAACGAATCGTCAAGGACCCCGGGTTCTTCGAGGCGCTCAACCGAGAAAACGTCACCCTGCACCGCGCGTCGTTCGCCCGTGTCCACCCCAACGGAGTCACGACCACCGAAGGTAACTTCATCGAAGCCGACGTGATCATTCTCGCGACCGGCTTCAAGCTCGAATTCGTGACGTCGATCGACATCACCGGCCGAGACGGCAAGAAACTCGCCGAGTTGTGGGACCATGGCAACGACCCGCGAGCATACCTCGGGATCCAAGTGCCGGGATTCCCGAACCTGTTCGTCACCGCAGGACCGAATTCCGGCCCGAATCACGGTGCCGGCCACAACATATTGAGTGAAGAACACGTCCACTACATCGTCGAGTGCCTGCAATACCTCGTCGAAAGCGGAAACGCGTCGATTGATGTCAAGCCCGAGGCACTCGAGGAATACAACCGGAGAGTGGACGCGGCACTCGACCTCACCGTGTGGGCACATCCCGGCGCAAAAGTATCCGGCTATTACCGCAATCGTCAGGGTCGACCAGTCACCCCATGCCCCTGGCGTCTGGTCGATTACTGGACAATGTTGCGCGAGCCGACGATCGAAGACATGACCTTCACGAGCACATCACTTGGATAAACGAACCACGCTGCAACTGAACATGTTCGTCACTACTCCGAAGCGATCGCCGGCCCTCCGCACCGCCCGGTACCGACTGAGACTTCCAGAACTACGGACCAATAGGGTCATCTGCGAATTCGCAGACCGTGTGGCACACGCGGCCACGACCTCGATGCATTCCAAATCGAACCAGCGATCGCGGCAGCTAGCCTCGTGCTTCACTGCAATTTGCCGGAAACCCGCCGCCACCAACAGTCCCGCGGCGGCGGGTGAAGTCCGCGTGTCGCACCAATTCCTTACAGCGGCCCTAGGGCACCGCACAGCCCAAATGCCCCGGAAGATCTACCCGAGCTCATACAATGACACTTGGTAACTGCTTCCAACCCACTATGGGAATGACCTCGGCGGGCCGGCCGTGACTGAAGTCGCCTGGCGTTCCGATACGCTCATCAGGAATGTCTGCCCAGCCTTCTTGGGACACCTAGGCTGTTCATTGAAATGTGTATTGGGTGCTGGTCGCGGCAAGGTCAGCGGGTGACCGACAGGGACGCTTCTCACCAAAACGCAGGGGCCGCAACTGAGAACGACACCTGCACATGACAGCACGGTCGGCGGAGGATTGCGCCCACTTCACTGGCTGCTCATCCAATGCATCCAGACAGGCCGACAAACAATAGACGGGTCCGTGGTTCAATCGCTGCACTCTGCGCGGTAGGTCCGGGGATCACCGTATCGAGGAATCGACCTTGCGTTGCCTGCATTCAACGTCGCCGCCGAAATCGTAGTGCCATTCACAGACACAACCAACGAAGACTTCTAGTTCAATGCCGACTGGGCAGGTCACTCACACGAATTCTGCGATTGACCTGCCCCAGGATCTCTTACCCATTTCTGTGTGAAGATCGAGCCCCGCTGACAGGCTTCGGTACATGCCGCGACCGTATCCGCCGGAGTTCCGACTCCGGGGCCCGTAGCCCTCGTCCGTGCCGGCGAACCGATCAACACTGCCGCAATAGAACTCGGCATCAGCGCCGCCACGCTCCACTAGTAGGTGCGCCAAGATCAAGTCAACCGGAGCGAACGGCCCGGTCTCACGACAACAGAATCGGCGCGGTTGTCGAAGGCGAACAAGCGGCTCTTTCCAGCTCGAGGCCGAGATCGAAATCCTCCGCACCGCCGCGATACTGTTCAGGGAGAACCGCCCGGCCCCAGAAGGATTCACCCGGTGATCGACTCCCTCGTCGACGCTGGGCGTTCGGTGAAAGTCTGCTGTTGACTTCTCGGCGTCAGCCGCTCCGGCTGTTACATGAACAAGACCCGGCCGATGTCACCGTCGCGGATGCGCCGTCAGTAGTTCACTGGTTTGATCCGCGAAGTCCACACGGCTTCGCGACAGACCTATGGGTCTCGACGTGTGCATGCGGAACTCACGCGCGGTATGGACATCGTGGTCAGTGAGAACCTCGGCGCCGAACTTCATGAGGCTCGCCGGCATCGTCGGCTTGCCTGGTCCGACGAAGGTCAAGCGGTTGAAGGGTGTCGCGACGGCCGACGATCTCGTGCACCGGAAGTTTCATCGTATCTCACCAAATGAGTTGTGGGTCACTGATATTACGGAAAATCCGACGAGTGAAGGAAACGTGTTCCTGCTGTGCGGCGAGAGGACTCGTTCAGTCGGAAGATCGTTGGCTGGTCTATCGATAGCTGCCAGGATTCGACCCTGGTGGTAAGTGCCTGGGATAAGGCAATCAAGAATCGCAGACCGCCTCCAGCCGGATTGTGCACGCCGTTCACGGAGTGCTGTTCACGTCCTAGGCATTCACTAACAAGATCCGTTCTGCAGACCTGATCCCCTCGTTCGGGACGATCGGTGACGGGTACGACAACGCGATAATGGTATCGCATCGGTCGTCGGTGCAGATCGAGTTGTTGAATCGGAAGAAGTGGCGGACCCGGCTCGATCTGGCGAATTCGACTACATCGAAATCTTCTGCAACCGTCAGAGGCGGCATTCGCAGATCGATGTGTCACTGATCGAGTACGAGTTACGCTTCGAGAACCCATTTGTTCCGGCTTGATCTTCACATCATCAGGGGTAACGAAAATTGTTGCAGGTCAACAAGTCAACCGAAGTGGGGGCAGTCCCCAGACATCCATAAACCCTCTGCTCGTCGAGCATCGACGAGCAGAGGCCCGCACACAACCAAGCAGATCATGCGATCCCAGAAGCGCTACATCACCCGACAACTGTACGGAACAATCGCCGCCAAATCCCGACGGTCCCACCCTGTATCGACTGGAGTTGGTGCCGATTTCGGTAGGCGTAAGATCGGCATTCGGGCACCTCGGAGTACGGCAGAAGTCGCACAATCAAATTATTGGGAGGCCGCCATATACACAAAAAAATTCGGCGTGTGGACCTCACGAAGACGAGTGAGACTTCGATAGCTGATCAACCAGGCGCCGTTCACTTTTCGATACTTTTCGTGGTAGTGGCCGTACCCGTGAAGGTGCTCCTCGGTCTCACCGTTCGTCCACCACAATTCGTCCTCCATGGCCCAGATTCCTGTAGCGGTAGTGTCGGAAGTGAGTGTAATTTCGGGAGTGTGACCGTGGTGGGCAGTCGTGATCACAGTCGGTCCACCCAGAACGCGCTCAATGGCGTTTCGAAGCGCATCACGACCAACAACCGGAGCGGGTGCCTCACTCTCCAGCTCTTCACTGTGTATGCGCCTACCGAAAGTTTCGCTCACTACGTCATCAGTATGGAAAGTGGGGTACAGGTCCCATCGCTTTGTGTCCATCACGCGCAAACGGGCCGCAAAGACTTGCTTGATCTCCTCGATGGCTAAAAGTTGTTCAGATGTATTGAGTGTCAGCACTTCCACTAATTCTGTCACTGGTCATCTCCGTTCGGATGATCTATATGTTGGTGGCCGCCGCCAACTACTGCAGTCAGCCTGCGAAATTGCAAGCTTGATCTCCGAGGGTGCTGTGAGCCCCCCGCGGAGAATCCTCTGAGGGTAGTCTCCCGCTTTGGGCGGCGAAGGTTTCAGAACCTTCAGATGCGCGAGCTCAGCGCCTGTGCGATCTGAGCAGTATGAGCCTGGCCCATCGATTCCAGTGGCGCCGTCGGTGAAAACTGCTGTGGTGGAGCCAAATCGGCGTTCAGCTTCGGACATCGTTACTCCCTCTGATAGGTCCATCGGAACCGCTACCGGCGGGATGAAGACTGGACTGAAGGAAATCGACGGTGCGCTCGAAGAGTTGTCGCGCAGGCTCGAGCGCTGCAGTCAGGGTGCCAAATCCGTGCATCATCCCCTCGTACCGCTCGATTTCTACTCGTGTGCCAGCTCGCATCATGCGGTGCGCGTACTCCTCGGTGGCATCACGGGTCGGGTCTATCTCCGCTGTCGCCACAAGTGCCGGCGGAAGGCCACTCAGATCGCGAGCCGAACCCGGATTCAGGTAAGGGGAACTACGTTTTACGTCACTGCCCACGTACAGGTCCCAAAACCACTCACAGTCAGCGGGTGTCAACATACTCGTCGAGTGTTCCGGATTGGAAATTCGCATCTCGGCCGTACCGTAGAAACTTACCTGGGCATCTGGCATTGGCAGTCCCATGTCCCGCAACTGCTGAGATAGAACAAAAACGATTGTTCCACCTGCACTTTCACCAGCTATGGCCATTCTCGCCCCGATGGTCTCGCCCAGTTCGGCAGGACGTGCCTTGATCCAGCACCACACTTCTCGGCAATCATCGATGGCAGCAGGATACGGATTCTCGGGAGCCAATCGGTAATCGACAGACACGATCACTACGTTCGCTGCAATGCTGAGTTTGCGGAGATATTCCTCGTTCTGATCCAGGCCACCCATCGTGAAGCCGCCGCTGTGCATCCATTGCACAACTGGGAGCCCCTGTTCCGGCGACGGCCGGTAGATACGAACAGGTACGTCTCCGAACGAAGTCGGAACTAACGCCCCACGAGACTCGAAAATGGGGGTGGTGGGAGGTACTGCACTTTGTTCGAGAATCCGGCGCAATTCTACGAGGGGCGTTCCACTCATCGAATTGGGGAAATGGGTGGCCGCGGCATCCACGATGTGCTGCGCGGCTGGTGACAGTGGCATTCGTTGTCCCTTCTACAAAGCACTGATCGGACCGGGTAAAGCGCACGCCAGACGAGGCGAACGCTCCGTAAACTCAGGTGATGTTCGTCGACAACGCCGAGTAGGCAACCGATTTCATGGTGTCCAGCACAACCTCGAGGCTCGCAAGCCGTAGTGCATCGTCGGTTTCCCACGCCACCCAATGCGCAAGCCCGCTCGAGACCGGATACGGCCGACCGTCGACGATTTTCGTCACAAAAATATATGACGAGAACTCGATGACGCCGTTTTTTCGATCCGTAACGAATACGTTGCTACTGTTGTGACGCAACGGATACGGGCTGGCCAGCCGATGCGCCTCCTGCCATTCCATTACCTGATTGGCCCCACTCAGATCACAACGAATAAAATCCTCATATTCCGTTGTCCCGGTGTCACTCCTGCAGCTGAAGGCAAAGTCGTCGACAATCAAAGCACGCAGTACTTCCGGCTGCCACTCATCGTAGTGGTACCACCAACTGCCCAGCAATTGGAGCAACTCGCTGACCACAAAATCTGGTTCACGTACGCGGGACGACATCTCTAAACTCCTCACTCGGCGATCCACGTTCCGATAATTGTGAAACACGCTGCACGAGTAGTGAGGATAATTTGAGTGCGCTCACGGGCGGAAGCGGTTGTTCCATTCAGGCGACACATACTATGTGCCGCCCGAATTTACATGCCGGCCGGAGCGATGTTGGGGTTCGCCCATGCAGGCGGTTCACGGCGTGGCATGGATCCCTGACCGTCCAATGTCTTGACATCGAGCTCGTTGTGCCACGGAAAATGCAAGCTGAACGCTACGAGCCCGGTCCGTTCATCGGTAGGAACAGTGCACATCGCGAGGACTGTCTCCACGAGGTATTCGACCGGTTCCGTCTCGTAACCTGTAGGAAGTAATGCATCGGCGCCCGGCGTCGAGATAGCTGTCGACGGCCCAACCACATTGACCGCTATGTTGTCGTCGAGCAGTTCCGCTGCGAGGCCCTGAGTCAAGCGATGCAGGGCGGCTTTGGTTGCCGCATAGATCACGTCACCCGAAGTCTTGTTGTACTCGCGGAACGGCCTGATCGGGCTCAGCCCTGTCGACGAACCGATATTCACGATCCATCCCGCGCCGCGGGAACGCATATGCGGGATTGCAGCTTGCGCCAGCACGAATGGCGCACGAATGTAATGCTCGATAGTTCGGTCGAACGTCTCGAGAGACATCTTCTCGACGGTCGAATAGTCGGCAAAACCAGCATTGTTGACCAGGGATGCGATACCGGAAGCTTGGTCCGCGTCCACATTCCCGCGTAGCGGGAGGCGACGTTGACCACACTGGCCACCGATGGACTAATACGAGTGATCAGCCTCACTGCGAGGCCAACTTTCCCTGCCCGTTCGCCGATCAGCTCTCTCACATCATCTCCTACAGCGAAATTTCTAGAAGTCGAAATCCA
>NZ_VBTM01000028.1:0-42812 GCF_013277795.1 Rhodococcus sp. MS16 | reverse complement strand
ATCAGGCGATTATCGATGTCAGCGTCGCGTGGGCGTCCCCGCTTGGGAGTGGACTCGTCCGGCATGGCTCCTACTTTCGTCATTCGCGTTTACCTTTGTAGCCCGCACCAATACTGCTAACGCGTTGCAGCAGGCTGCAACGCATTAGCTGACGAGAAGGTTACCGAAAAGTAGGGCACGAGCTGCCGTTCGCGCCGAACGTGCCAGTCAGCGAAGGCGGCGCTGTTCGTCCGAAACCTGTAGTGGGGCAACGGCGCTACGTTTCCGACCACGACGCGAGTGACATCCAGTGCAAGCGGAAGAGCACAGGCTCCCGAGCCCCCGGCGTAGTGCGGACTTCGTCCGAGGAGCAGCGCGGGCTACTGGTTGATCGTGCTGCGAGTTGAATCTTGAGACCGATCCCACGTCTCCGTGCTTCGTCCGCGAGACCTCAGCACCGACTTCTGAATCTTCAGCGAAGGGGTCTTCGGCAGCTTGTTCAGGAACTCGACGAATCGTGGTACTGCAAAGGCTGGCACATGCTCCGCCATGAAGTCCGTCAGCTCCTCGGCCGAGACAGTGGCACCCTCTGCTAGAACCACGAAGATCATGACCTCGTCCTCAGACCACTCCGAAGGCACTGCTACAATGGCGCATTCGGCGACTGCTGGATGCTTCAGCGCCATCTCTTCCACCTCGGTCGATGAGATGTTCTCTCCCCGTCGTCGAAGAGCGTCCTTGAGGCGATCTACGAAGTAGTAGTAGCCGTCGGCATCACGCCGGAAGAGATCGCCGGTTTTGAACCAACCGTCCTTTGTCCAGGCCTGCGCTGTCGCATCGGGATCATTGAGGTATCCGAGGTTCAGTGCAGCCTTGTCGCCGCCCACCTGGAGCTCTCCGATTTCATTGTCTGCCACCAACGTGTCGTCGTCGCGCACGATACGGACGGGGAATCCTGCTTCTTTGCCACATGACTGGTAGGTCTGCGCGGTGACCGATGTTCCAGGCGGAGTGAGGAAGACGTTCACGATCTCAGACATGCCGTACGTCGCGACGACCCGATCGATGCCGAACCGTGCAGCGAAGTCTTCGATGAATGGAGGGACCGGGCCGCCAATGCACGCTCTGATCGGATTGTCTGCATCATCCGGAAGTGGTGAAGAGGACATCAGGAAGCTCATCATTGCGCCGATGAGCAACGTGTCGGTGCAACCGAAGCGTCGCACGTCGTGGAGCCACGCCGAGGTCTTAAAGCCTTCCCTGGTGACCAGTGAGGTTCCGCGCGCCGCCGCACGGTACACGGGGCCCCGGGCGGACCAATGAAAAGTAGGGAAAGGGTTGTAATAAGTCCCATTGCCATCGGGGTCGAGTGCCTCCGCCACCGGTAGGGTTCCGGCACATCGACCCCAGGGAACCACTACCCCCTTCGACCGCCCCGTTGTTCCCGACGTCAGGATCACACACGCCGGATCGCCCAGACCCCCGTCGATCATCGGAACGGTCCGGGTCGACTCGGCGAGCAGTTCCGACGCAGAAAGAAAGCCCGGCCGGCCCGCTCCCCCAGCGACGAGGACGGGGACGGTCAGCTCTTTGAGAAGGGGCTCCCAGGCGGCGCAGAAGCGTTCGTCAATAACTATCGCCCTTGGATCGATCGTCGACAACACTCGGCGGAGCCAGTCGCCTTTGAACGCATGGTTCAGCGGAGCCTCCAGAGCGCCGAGCCCGGCCGTTCCTATCCACGAGACAGCAGCTTGATCACCCACGCTCAGCATAGTGGCCACCACGTCGCCAGTGCCGACCCCCAGCCGGGCGAGCATCGCGCTCCACGCAGTCGAACGCAGGTGTAGGTCGGACCACGTATATCGACTTTCGTGCTCAACCACCGACAAGGCGACATCGTCGCCCATGCTCTCCGCTCTCTGTCTGACCAAACCAGGCAAGGACACCGACTTATTCATCCCCATCTCCGATCCCGTACTGGAAGAGTGACATCGTGGTCGAGCCGATGACCTCGTCGTTCTGGTTTTGATAAACCTCGTAACGGGACACGAAGTAACCGTCACCGAGCTTGGTCCGCCGGCGACTCGAGCAGTTGAGCAACTGAGCAGTGGAGCGAATCAGGTCACCCGGCCGGACAACTGCGCCGAATTCGGCGTGCCGGCGCTGGACGATCACTTCGCGCGCGCCCGGTGCGCGCCACTCGAATGGCCAGTCCGAGTCGACGGCATTCGGCCACGCCCTCTGATCGGGGACATCGATATCTGGGGCCGATGCCGTCACCCCAAGCTGTCCGGCTCTGCTCAGGTTCCAGATCGACATGGACGCCGCCGGCGCTATTACGTGGGCACCTGATCCATCAGTTCGCTGATACGCCGGGTGTGCGTCGCGGACCATATCGCACCAGTAGCCGATCTGAGCTTCACTCACCGGGAAGGGTGCGTGCCGAACTACCCGCTCGTCCAACCTCGTGCGCATCGCTTCGGGCATCTCGCTGTCCAGTTCCACCGACGGCGGGCTGACCGACATGATTTGCGGGACAGGGGCTACGTCGTCGGCTACCAGGTTGAGAACCATCCGCGCTCCCGCGACCTCCCGCCCCTGATCGGTCGCCACCTTGATATCGATCTCGGCCTTGCGCTTGTCTTCCTCTGCCCATGTCCGCACCACGGATCCGTGCACCCGAGCAACATCCCCCAGACACAGCTGGTCCTTCATATTCAAGCTCATACTCGTCAGCACTGCCCGCGGACCACTCCAGTCGGTGGCACATCGACTCAACAGCGCCTGGAGATACGCGGTGTTCACGAAGGCATCACGGATGCCCAGACGGTGGCAGAAGGCCTGGTTGTGATGATAGGGCATGACGTCCCGGGTGCCCATGACCGCCAAGACGAGTGTCTTGGCGGTGATGGGCAGAGCGAACCCCGCGATCGGCTGGCCCTCCGAAACATCTGCCCAATTCAGGTCGCTCGCATTGGCGGTGACCAAGGCCATCAGTATCCCCTCGGCAGTCCGAGCATTTTCTGGGCGATCTGACTCAGCACGATGTTGTTGTTAACCGGTCCCAGCTCAGACAGCTTTGCCTGCAGAAAGAACCCGATGATGTCCGTCTCCATGTCCGCGAAGCTGCCGCCATACACGTTCGCTGATGCGTTAGTCGCCTGGCTCACTGCCGTGCTGGCGAGATACTTCGTCATGCTCGCTTCGATACCGACCTTCTCACCGCGATCGAATGCTTCAGCGGTTTTGTACAGGTAGCAGCGCGCTGCCTCCGTGCTCGCCTTCGCTGCGGCGAGTGGGTGCTGGACGGCCTGATAAGAGCCGATCGGGACGTCGAACGGTGCCCTGGTGGAGGCATATTCCGAAGCCTTCTTCAAGACGTAATCGGCCGACCCGATGTTGGTTGCGCCGACAATGAGGCGCTCCGGGTTTAAGCAGTCGAACATGACCTTCAAGCCTTCACCATCCGGCCCGAGCAGGCTGTCGGCCGGGAGGACTACGTCTTCGAACAAGATGGAGTATTGCTTCTCCGCTTTGTGGATGCCTATGTCCATCGGTGACGCGGAGATGCCTGGCGAGTTGGGACGCACGAGGAAGACGCTGATCCCCTCGGTCCTGTTCTCGGGGTCGTAGGGTGTGGTCCGCGCAACGACGAGGCACCACTCGGACTCGAGGAACCCGGTGATGTAGTACTTCGAACCCGAAAGCTTGTATGTTCCGTCATCCTGCTTGATGGCACTCGTTCGAATCTTGAACGTGTTGGACCCGGCATCGGCCTCGGTAATGGCGAAGGAGAAGCGTGATTCCCCCGTGGCCGTCGCGGGGAGGATGGACTTGCGCTGCTCGTCCGTCCCGTACTTCACCACGGGGATGCGTGACATGAAATTGGGGATCGCCGACTGAAGGTTCAGCCCAGCGGACGCCTGCCAATCGATGGCGTGAACGAGATCCGACAGATCCCCACCGATCCCGCCGTACTCCTCGGGCAGACCGATACCCAGGAGACCCGTCTCAACCCATGCGTCCCAGAGTTTCTGAGGAACTTCGTTCGCCCTTCCAGCGTCAGCGACATGCCGACGATCGATCCGCTTGATGATCTCGTTGCAGATCTGACGAATATCCTCGAGTGCTTCACTCACCGGCGTTTCTCCTTATATATTTGCGATATCTTTGACGTCAACGTGAAAAGGGGTTCTGAGACGGATCTGGGTGTCACTACACCTCGAGTACCGGAGCGCGTTGCATTCCGTCATGCCGATTCGGATACCGGAGATGGACAACCCGGCCGCCCTATCTCACGGGTTGACCCGCGAATCTAGCCCTGCGTGCGTCAGGTCACTTATTCACCATAGATTACGTGTCGCTGACCGTCTAGTATTTCGCTGATTCCAAGTCCGGCAATTCTTCCGAACCTCAGCCGCCATAGGTACCTGAACAACCTCATAAGATGTCCCAGCTGGCTAAAGTATGCCAACCTGCGAGGATAGGTTAACATGACGGAATTCGTCAGTTAATGTCGCAAAGGGGTTGATCATGCCAATGCTTTCCCGCTCGATCTACGAGCACGACCACGAGGACTTCCGCGGCACCGTCCGCAGCTTCATCCAAAACGAGATCGTTCCCCATGTGGAGGGGTGGGAAGCTTCCGGCATCATCGAACGCTCGATGTGGTTGGCCGCCGGGAAGGCCGGCATTCTCGGCCTCAGCGCTCCCGAGGAACTCGGCGGCGGAGGTACCGATGACCCCCGATTTCATATGATCGTCCAGGAGGAAATGGCACGCTGTGGCCACGCCTCGGTAGCGGTGTCGTTCGCGATGCAGAACGAGGTGGTGCTGCCGTACATCCTGGAACTAGGTAGCGACGAGCAGAAGGGCCGCTGGATCCCGGGCATCTGCTCTGGCGAGATCGTCCTCGCCGTGGCGATCACCGAGCCTGGCACTGGATCTGACATGGCCGGAATACGTACGTCCTACCGACGGACCGACCAAGGTCTTGTGCTTAACGGGTCGAAGACCTTCATCTCCAACGGGATCAACGCGGATGTGGTCGTGGTCGCGGCAAAAGACGCCGACAGCGACGATCCACGCTCATTCACGCTCCTGGCTGTCGAACGAAACATGGCCGGTTTCGAACGAGGTCGCAACCTCGACAAGGTCGGCCTGCACGCCCAGGACACAGCCGAACTCAACTTCTCCGATGTCGTCGTGCCAGCATCTAATGTCCTCGGAGAAGAGGGCCAGGGATTCAGCTATCTGAAGCGCTTTCTCGTGACCGAGCGAGTCGCAACCGCGGCCGGGGCCGTGAACCACGCAGAACAGTATCTGTCGTGGACAGTCGACTACTGTCGCGACCGAAAAGCGTTCGGGGCCCCGCTCGCCGCGCTGCAAAACACCCGTTTCGTGCTGAGCGAATTGGCCACGGAGATCCAGATCGCGCGCGTGTTCGTGGACCGTTGCGTGGAGTTGTTGATGGATGGCGGTCTCGATGAGAGCGCCGCGGCGATGGCCAAGTGGTGGTGCACCGAGCTCCGGGTCAAGGTCGTGGACAAGTGCGTTCAGCTCCACGGCGGTTACGGCTACATGCTGGAGTACCCGATCGGCCGAGCGTTCATCGACTCCCGAGTCGAAACCATCTATGCCGGTACGACGGAGATCATGAAAGAGGTCGTGGCCCGATCTGTGATAGGCCGTCTGTAGGTCACCCCTCTCCTGCAACGGAGCAACGTGCCTGTTCAAATTTCACTGAACCGCTCCACCCCGCATGTAGAACTGGACCGTCACTCGCGGCGCAACGGCGTCGACTGTGAGATGACAAAATGACTGGAGGGCACACTGGATGCGCTCGGATTGAGCTACGGGAGTTACTGACCGAGGCTGGTGACATGCCGGTGATCTGATCCCGGTGGCGATTGAAACCTCGCGTAAATAGTAGGTCGCGGCGCTGCGGGGGGCAGCACGGGTGGTCCATGCGATCAACCCCATGGCCGTGGCCCGCTACCTCGATCGACACTCGATGGCACGCAAGAAGTTCGACCATATGGACGCGATGACGCTGGTAACGTCATGCGAATCGACGCCCCGCATGAGATCGCTGCCCCTCGACAGCGATCTCATGCGGACGATCACGGTGCTCCCCCGCGCTGCCCAGAACGCGATCTGGCGGCGCACTAAGGCAACCCAAGAATTGCGTGCACTTCCGCGCGAGTATTGCCCGGGCTTCCTCAGCGATTCGCCGGCACCGGTCATACAAACCTCGCCATGGCGGACGCCCGCGCGATACCCGCTATCGCACCGACACCTGCACAGGGTGCGCGATTGACCAAGTCCCGGGATCGTCACCGCTTTTCGGCGGGCTGGTGTTTATGACAGCTTGAGTCGAGACCATCGTGACGGGGCAAGGTCTAACAGTCGTCGCAACACCTGAGTATTTTCAGGAGTTATGTTGTCGTCAGCGCGGATCTCGCAGAAGATGCCCGGCGCAGCCGGGAAAACAGCCGAACGCGCCCGCTACATCCAATTGACGAGGCAGGGGCTGAACAACTCGGAAATCTGCCGGCAACTCGGGATCGGCCGCAAAACCGGCAGCACCTGGTGAAACGGCCATTACGCGCGTGATCCGTCGGGCGCACGGCGCTATTACCCGCCGATCGTCGAAGTCCGGGAATCGGTGATCTCAGCCCGGTTTCTGTCCGAGGACGAACGCGTCCAGACCGCGGACTTGCGCAAAACCGGGGCCGGTATCCTGCAGATCGCCACAGCGATGGGGTAGGTCGACCTCGACCGTGACCCGAGAATTGCGCCGCAACGCCACGAAGGCTAGCGGGTATCGGCCGTTTCACGCGCACCGGCCAGCCCGGAACCGGCGATCCCGCGAACGTCCGAGTAAGATTGCCGCCAATGCTGTTTTGCGGCAGACGATTCAAAGCCTGCTGGAACAGCGGTGGAGTCCAGCGCAGATCAGCTGGCACCTGGCAACGGAACACCCGAACCAGCCGGCGATGCGGGTGACACACGAGACGATCTACCGCGACCTCTACGACTGGCGGGGAGGTTCCCTCGATCGTGGTAGTTGCCGGATGCTGCGCACGAAACGTGATCGACGTAAACCCTCACGGCTGATGCCGCGGCGCCGATCGCGATTCTCCGGGAACGTGTTGATGATCAGCGACCGTCCTTTCGCGCCGACCGACCGCTCGAAAGCCGGTGCGTGGGAAGGTGATTTGGTGCGCCACGAGGCGCTGTGTAACCGAGCGGAGGTGAAAGACCTGCGCCGTTGTGCTGTCGCAGCAGCATAGCGAAGCTGGGGGCAGTCTGAACCGGGAGACGCCGGTGAGGACGGCAAGCAGCCCCGACAACGACGGGACAGGCCAGCACTACCGGATGGTCTGGGTCCGGCAAGCATGAGGAGAAGGTGTACGAGAGAAACCAGTGTTCTAACGCCTCTCAAGTCTCCCGCCAGCTCTAACCCGGTGGATTCGGGCTGGTCTGCGATGCGCACCAACACCACTCGCGTTTCGGTGTTGGGAACTCTGGTTGCGGTTTAGGTCGCTGCCGCTGGAGGCCACGGTGAATGCCTGCGGCGTAGCCGTGGCGATATCGCAGGGGCATAGCTGGGCACCTCACTCCTCGAGCGGTTAGCAGTGAACGTGGGAACCGCCATGAGGCTCCCGAACGCTGACCTTTTCCAGAGGTCAGCGGATCGGGTTGACGCGTCGTCTGTCGATGGCCTCGTGGTGGGGCGGAGGGGCCGTAGTAGTCCGAGCGAGGGAAAGCCTCGTACATGGCGAAGGGCCCCAGCGGAATTGATGCAGCGAACGAAACACGAACGGAGGCACTGGTGAATACTGGTGAGCTGTCATGGCCCGATCCCGATCGGGCGGCATGGCGGGTACGGCAGATGCAACGCAAGCTGCACCACTGGGCGGTCGATGATCCCGACCGTCTCTTTGATGATGTGTTCAACCTCGTTCACCACCCGGATTTTCTCACCGTCGCGTGGGACCGGGTGCGGGGCAACAAGGGCGCGCGGTCAGCCGGTGTAGATCGGCTGTCACCTGCGTCCATTACGGGGGACGCCGAGACGGTGGCTTTCCTGAGTCAGGTTCGAGTCGATCTGAAGTCTCGAACATTTGCTCCACTTCCGGTGCGGGAGATACTCATTCCTAAGCCGGGGAGCAGCAAACTCAGGCGACTCGGTATCCCCACGGCGATGGACCGCACAGTGCAAGCGTCGTTGTTGTTGGTGTTGGAGCCGATCTTCGAGGCGGATTTCAAGCCGGTCAGCTACGGTTTCCGCCCCAGACGTCGCGCTCAGGACGCGATCGCCGAGATACATGCTTTGGGGACCCGGACTTATCATTGGGTCTTCGAGGCGGATATTGCGGCGTGTTTCGACGAACTGGCCCACTCTGCGATCATGGAGCGGGTACGTACGCGGATCGTCGACAAACGTGTTCTGACCTTGATCAAGGCATTCCTGAAGGCGGGCATCATGTCCGGCGACGGAACGGTCAGGGAATCCGTTACCGGAACACCCCAGGGCGGCATACTTTCGCCGCTGCTTGCCAACATCGCTCTGACGGTGTTGGACGCACATTTCTGTGCGAAATGGGATGCCCATCTGACATCCCAGCGGCGAGATGCACACCGCAAACGTGGCGGGGCCACCTATCGGATCGTGCGTTACGCAGACGATTTCGCGATCATGGTGGCCGGAACCAAAGCGCACGCGGACGCATTGTGGGACGAAGTCGCGGATGTCATTGCCCCGCTGGGGTTGCGGCTATCCGTGGAAAAGACCCGAGTGTGTCACCTGGACGAGGGGTTCGACTTTTTGGGGTTCCGTATCCAGCGGCGGCGCAAAAAGGGAACCAACAAGATGAGTGTCTACACCTATCCGTCGAAGAAGGCGTTGCTTTCGATCATGGCGAAGGTGCGGGCGCTGACGAAGAAGGCACGTCATCATGGACTTGCTGATCTCCTCGGACGCCTTAATCCGGTGCTTCGAGGATGGTGTGCGTATTTCCGTCACGGTGTGTCGAAAGCGACCTTCGGATACCTCGATTCCTTTGCCTGGCATCGGGTTACCCAATGGCTGCTCAAACGGCACAAACGGATCACGTGGGCGGATCTCTATCGGCGTTTCCTGACCGGCAGGCCAGGTAATCGTCCGCAAGAGAACGGGATCATCATGTTCGATACCACCACCGTTCCGATTACTCGGTATCGGTGGCGGGCGAGCAATATCCCCACACCGTGGACCAGCGCGGGGGTTTCGGTCCCTGCCTGACAGTGGTAGTCCGTGGAGCGCCGGATGCGATGAGAGTCGCACGTCCGGTGCGGAGGGCGGGCCGGGGAAACGGGCTGGGAGTGATCCTGGCACCGCGCCCCGGTCCGACCCCTACATCATCGGACGGCACAACCGTTCCGCGATCGGCACCCTGGTCGAGCGAGCCAGCAGGTACACCATTGTGTTGCCCGTCACCGCCGCCAAACGGTCAGAATCGTTGCGCGACTCTCTCATTACTGCATTGGCGAATATTCCCGCGCAGTTGAGGACGACGATTCGGAATCATCCTGACTACGCGGTCATCACCAGCTTCCCCGGTCTGGGTGAGGCGACCGGCGCCAGAGTCTTGGCAGAGATCGGCGACGACCGCCGCCGGTTTGCCGACGTGCGCCGGCTCAAATCTTTTGCAGCGCCCGCACCCGCTACCAGGGCCCCGGGTCGGTGTATCCCGATCACTCATCGCCATGTGAAGAACACCAGGCTCGCCGCGGTGGGTTTTGTGCGCGTTCGCCGCCATCCCGAGACCTGGGCCCGATCAAAGGATCACTTCGACCGGCGCCGCACGGTGACCGGCACGCCGCGACGCTGCGCAACGACTTCAACCGGCTCCTGGGCCAGCTCGACGAACGTCTACAGACCAGCCAGACCTACGACGAGTCGAGGGCGTTGCTGCCAGTGCAGGCACACCGCAACCGGTGACGGCTTGACACTTAAACTGATCGCAGGTTTATCAGCGGTCCATAGATGCGGCGAAAGCACGCCAGAGCATTGATGACAGGGGACAAGAAGTCATACCGGGTCTGGCGACCGCGGCCCTCAACTTCAAAGACCTTCTAAAAGATAACGGGAATCGCTGCGGTCTTCGCTCGACACCCACCTCGGGGCACCCTTCGCGACCTTGCTGAAGTGAAGAACACCTACATCGAGTCGATCTTCTTGATGAACTCCGGGTCGACCAGGGAGAGTCGCTCCCACGCCAACGTGTACTCGACGATGGACCGCAACTGCTGCTCGTACTGCAGGTTGAATGCCCGCTTCGTCGACTGTGCTGCCGTCACCGGCAGCTTCGCCAATCTCTCCGCATAATTGCGAGCGGTCTTGCGCAATTCGTCACGCGGAACCACTTTGTTGACCATCCCGAGCCGGTAGGCCTCCGCTGCGGACAGCCGATCGCCCAGCAGAACGTACTCCTTGGCGATCTGCATCCCGACCGACATTGGCCACGCTACCCCGCCGTCGCCAGCGGACATCCCAAGCGCAACATGGGTATCGCGGTAGAAGGCATCCTCGCTCATCACGACGACGTCCGAAAGGATGCCGAGGCTCGCGCCGAGTCCCACGGCACCCCCTTGAATGGCAGTCACGACGGGCAGCCGGCAGCTCAACATCCGATCGAAGATGCGATACCCTTCGCGTAGTGCAGTCGCACGCTCGGCGGGATTCTGCATCTGTGACTTGAACCAATCGAAATCACCGCCCGCAGTAAATGTTTCGCCCTCCGCCTGAATCATCACGCAACGGGCGTCGAGGTCATCCTCCAGTCTCAACCATATCTCCGCAAGTGCCGTATGCATTGCGCCGTTGATGGCGTTCTTCTTCTCGGGGCGGTTGAAGGTGACGATGCGCAGAGATCCGTCGAGAGTCACCGTCACACCGGCAGGAAGGTCGGAATACATGCTCACTCGTCCACGCTCGCCAGGATCCGCTCGACTGCTTCGATGTACTCGTCGACCATGTCGGACATGACCTGGCGCGTCGACTTCGCCGACTGCATGAGGCCTACGCCCTGACCCACCCAGTACGTGCTCAAAGCCTGCGCACCCTTGTGACCGTTCGCGGCAAGAGTGTCTGCGTAACGAAGCGGTGGTTCGCTGACGTAGCCCATGAGGGGCATCGGAAGTGCGTCCGGTCCGCCCTCGGCTTCCCACGCTGCGTGCCACTCCGAGTGCAACTGGCGCGACGGCTTACCCGTTCTGAACTTCGAGCGCACCGTGTCACCGGACGACGCTGTGAGGAGTCTTTGCTTGGTATACGGCGCAGTCTCGGCTTCGTGAGTCGTCAACCACACGGATCCGGTCCATGCGCCCGCCGCGCCGAGCGCGATCGAGGCAGCGACCTGACCTCCGGTCACGATTCCGCCGGCTGCCAGCACCGGCATCGTGCTACCAAGTTCATGGAGGTGCCGTACGATCTCAGGCACCACGACCATCGTCCCGATTTCGCCAGTGTGACCACCCGCTTCCATGCCCTGGGCGACGATGAAGTCGACGCCCGCTCGCATCTGCGCCTCGGCATGCTTCGTCGTGCCGACGAGTGCTCCCACCGCCACACCTGCCTCCTTTGCCCGCTCCACCATGAATGCTGGCGGAGTGCCCAAGGCATTCACTATCAGGGCCAACGGGTGTTTGAACGCGACATCGAGCATGCGGGCCGAGTATTCCGCCGACAGAGTCTCCGCCGACGCCATGGGGGTGGCTGGGCTTTGATCCGGATCCATGTCGTGAGACCGCAGGATCTCATTCACGAAGTCGGTGATCTCCTGGGGAACCTCGACATCGTCTGGTGCCACGTGCTGACCCGCACCGTCATTCTTACCCTCGAATGCGTTCGGGACGATGAGGTCGATGCCGTAGGGCTTGCCCTTGACTTGCTCGTCGATCCAGGTGAGCTCAACGTCGAGCTCCTCAGGCGACATCAGGGCGACTCCCAGCACCCCGCACCCACCCGCTTTGGACACCTCCGCAACGACGTCTCGGCAGTGCGAGAAGGCAACAATCGGAACATCGATGTTGAGCACATCGCAGATGGCGGTTTTCATAGCCAATTCCGTTCACTAATTTTCCCTAAACGGGAAGGTTGAGGGAGCTCGATAGAACCCACCCTATCATTTACTGACGGTAGTCGTACAGATTTGAAACAAATTCAGTATGGGAACGTACCGCCGTCGACCATCAACACCTGACCTGTGATGAAGCTGCCGGCGTCGGATACGAGCAGCAGGGCCGGCGGCACCATCTCCTCTGGACGCCCCAAACGTCCAAGGAGGCTGGCTGCTTCCATCGCCTCGATGGCCTCTGCATCGTTGTTGCGCACCATGTCGGTGTCAGTCGCCCCCGGTGCCAGTGCGTTGACCCGAATGCCGTCAGCCGCGTAGGAAGCCGCCATGGCGCGAGTTGCCGCTACGAGGCCGTTCTTACCCATGGCGTACAGAGCGGCCTGGGGCGAGTACGTGAACGCCCACGGTGACACGATGTTCAATACCGCAGCTCCCGTCCCCTTCTTCAGGTAGGGCAATGCATGCTCGACCAAGAACACGGGGCCACGAAGGTTGACCGCGATCGACTTGTCGAAGGCCTCGGGCGTCAAGCTTCCCATTGGCTGGGTGAGGGAGTTCGCTGCGTTGTTCACGATGATGTCGATGCCGCCATGCTGTTCGGCCGTGTATGAAACCAGGGAGGCGATGCTGTCCAGATCGCCCATGTGACTGCTCACGCCGGACACGTCTCCGTGGACGGCGAGCTCGGCTGCCGCGGCTTCGCTCGAAGCCTGTTGGCGTCCAGTGATCACTACGTGAGCGCCCCTCGCGGCCAGCGCCGCAGCGATCTCCCGACCGATCCCACGCGTGCCGCCGGTGACGATGGCGGTCTTACCTGTGAGGTCGAACATGTCCGTCGAGTCCTGTGCCATTACGTCCGTCACTTTCCTGTCCAGTTGGGGGGCCGCTTCTCGGCGAACGCCCGCGGCCCTTCTTTTGCGTCGTCTGACCCGAAGACCGTCGCGATCAGCGGCTGCTGGAGGCCCCAGAAGGCGGACTCGTCCAGGTCGAGGCTCTGATACATGAGCTCGCGAGTTGCTTGGAGCGCTGCCGGCGCATGGCTTGCGATCGTCCGAGCAAGGTCGAGTGCTCCCTCCAGCGCTTCCCCAGCGGGGACGATGCGGTTGACCAGTCCATGCGTCTGGGCGTTCTCGGCCGTTATCGGTTGGGCAGTAAGTGCCATCTCCAAGGCGATCGAAATGGGCATGCGCCGAGGCAACCGGCAAAGCGCTCCTCCCGCTGCGAAAAGCCCGACTGAAACCTCTGGCACGCCGAATCGCGAGCCCTCGGAAGCAACGACCATGTCGCAGGTCAACGCGACTTCTAAACCGCCCGCCAACGCGAAACGTTCCACTGCCGCGATGGTGGGCTTGTGGCCCTCACGCGTCAAGAACGGCATCAGATCCGCCGGAGGACCGTGCTGCTCGAATGCCTTCAAGTCCATGCCGGAACTGAAGAAGCCGCCCGCCCCGGTGATGACGCCTACCTGAAGCGTGGGGTCGGCGTCGAGTCGCTCGACAGCCTTGAGCAATCCCGTTGCGACCGCGGCGTCGATGGAGTTGCGCGCTGCGGGCCGGTTGATGGTGATGACCAGCACCGTGCCATCGACGACATCGAGCACGACGCTTTCTTGGGAAGTCATTTCCACGGAAGTCGCACCCCACCGTCGACCCGCACGACCTCGCCGTTCATATAGTCGTTGAGAACCAGCTCGCGGACCACCGAGGCCAGCTCCTCCGGCTTGCCCAGACGCTTCGGGAAGAGCACGTCGCGGCCCAGCTTGGCTTTGAATTCCTCGGCCTCGGGACCCTCGCCGTAGATGGGGGTGTCGATAAGACCTGGGACGACCGTGTTCACACGCACCCCGAGCACCGAAAGGTCGCGAGCGAGAGGCAAAGTCATGCCGACCACACCGCCCTTCGATGCGGAATAGGACACCTGCCCAACCTGACCCTCGAATGCCGCGATGGACGCGAAGTTCACGATGGCTCCGCGTGAGCCGTCTGCCATGGCATCGAGTCCGCCCATCGCAGCCGCGCCGAGGCGGCAGACGTTGAACGTGCCGATCAGGTTGACGCGCACATGCGCCTCGAATTCGTCCAGCGGCAACGGTGTCAGGTCCCTGGCCACCGTGCGTGTCGAGCGGCTGATTCCGGCTGCGTTGACGATGACGCGCAACGGCCCGACCTCCTGAGCCGTCGCGATTGCCTCGGCGACGTCGGACTCGCTCGACACATCTGCGCGCGCGAATGTGAAGCCGTTCTCCCGGGCCACTGACTCACCCAGATCTGCGTTCATGTCGACGATGACCGGCCGCGCGCCTGCGGCGGCGAGCACCCGCGCAACGGCCAGACCGAGTCCAGAGGCCCCACCGGTGACGATGGCAGAAGTCGAGTCGATCTTCATCGTGTCACCGCGTATTCGGTCGAGCCTGAGAGGAGATTATGCAGCATGTTGAGCTCCTAGGATTGATTGGGAGAGTCGGGCGTCGCACGACTCCTCGGCATAATATAATGACGGTATACGTTCAGTAAATAACTTTAGCATCGGACCGCCCGCTCGCAGTAGGGATCCGAGCCTCGAGGCTCGATCTAGTGCTCAGTCCGTCTTCCACTGGGGCGTTCGTCGCTCCACGAAGGCCGCAGCCCCCTCTTGGGCATCCGGTGCTTCGCCTACCTCCACCATGAACGGGCGCTGCAATTCCCAGTACTCCTTGAACGAGGTTCCCCGCGCAGATTCCAACAGTCGCTTGCTCGAGCGGACTGCCAACGGAGAGTTCGACGCCATCCGGGCCGCAATCGACAAGGCCTGTTCGTGCAGTTTGATCTCGTCGTCTACGAGCACCGAGACGAGGCCCGCCCGTTCCGCGCGATCGGCGTCGATGGGGTCGCCTGTGAGAGCCATCAGATTCGCAAGTCCCTCACCGACTTTCCGAGGAAGTCGATACAGCCCGCCCGCGCCGGCGATCAGCCCTCTCCCCACTTCGGGTAAGCCGAACGAGGCAGATCGCGACGCCACGATCACGTCGCAGGCTAGAGCGATCTCGAGACCACCGGCATACGCCTGGCCGCGAACTGCCGCGACGATCGGCTTCGCACTGCCTCGCCGGACAAACTTGAAGAGTCCACGAGGCACACCCTGCGACGCAAAGTCTTTGAGGTCCATGCCCGCACAGAATGCGGGTCCGTTCGCGGTCAGAACGCCTGCCCGCAGAGCCGGGTCGGCATCAAGCCGCTCGACCGCCTCTACCAATAAGTTACCGAGCTCGGCATTTACGGCATTGCGCCTGTCCGGACGGTTCAGTGTCATAACCAGACAGCGGTCGACGACTTCGAGTTCCAAGGGTAAAGACATGGCATTCCTCCGCGAGACGTTAGGGTAATAACTTACGCTATTCGTCAGTATTATGACCCATACCTTGACCAAAAAAGAGCCATACTGACCACAACGGCCGGACTGAAGCACTTCACGTCAAGCCGACGAGACGCGGGAGACCGAGATGCAGACAAAATCCAACCCCAGGGGACCTCTGAACGGCCTTCGCGTTGTCGAACTCGGAGGTATCGGGCCAGGCCCCCACGGGGCCATGATGCTGGGTGATCTCGGGGCAGATGTCGTACGCGTGGAGCGCCCCGGCTACGGGTTCGACGCAGACAAAACCGACTTCGTATTGAGGAACCGCCGGATCGTCATCCTCGATCTGAAGCAGGAGAGTGACCTTCAAGATCTGCACGGCCTCGTCGCCGAGGCCGACGTCCTGATCGAAGGCTTCCGTCCAGGAGTGGCAGAACGGCTCGGGTTCGGACCTGAGGTGTGCATCGGAGCGAACCCTCGCCTGATCTACGCGCGGATGACAGGTTGGGGACAGTCGGGTCCTCTGGCTGCGCGAGCGGGCCACGATCTCAACTACATTTCCATCACCGGCGCGTTGAATGCCATCGGGCGCCCCGGTGAGCGGCCCACCGTCCCCATCAATCTCGTCGGTGACTACGGCGGAGGCTCCATGCTTCTCGTGCAAGGAGTCCTAGCGGCGCTGGTCGAGCGATCCATCTCCGGGCGCGGTCAAGAGATCGACGTCGCCATGGTCGACGGAGTAAGCATTCTGGTGCAGCAGATTCTGTCCCTGCACCAACTGGGAAAATGGAATGCAGATCGAGGAACCAACATGCTCGACGGAGGGGCACCGTTCTACGACACCTACGAGTGCGCCGACAGCAAGTTCGTAGCAGTCGGCGCACTAGAGCCTCAGTTCTACCGTGAGCTACTTCAGGGACTGCAACTCGACACAGACGACCTACCGAATCGCGACGACGTAGCTCAATGGCCAGCACTACGAAGCATCTTTGCCGCGCGGTTCCGGCAGCAAAGTCGTGACGAGTGGACCGCGCTATTCGAGACCATGGACGCGTGCGTCTCCCCGGTGCTCGACTTCGACGAAGCCGAACACCATGGTCACCTGACTGCTCGAGGCACCCGGATAGAGATCGACGGACTGAGCCAGGCCGCGCCGGCACCTCGTTTCACCAGAACGCCCGCGCCCGTGCCCACCGCACCACCGCGTCAAGAGGTTGCCGCGTCCGACGTCCAGGCCGAATGGCGGGCTGACTCGCCATCTTGATCCCACCGATCGTGGACCGGGGCGACTGCCCCGGTCCAGCAGTCAGGCTCCGACGTCGGTCGTCCACTGAAGCAATGTGTACTCACCGTCCGCGGAGTCCTCGAAGACGCCCGTCACCGGCATTCCACACTTGACCTCCTGCTCTCCGGGTCCCAGCAGATTCCCGATGAGTCGCACACCGCTCGCATGTGGAAGCTCGACGAGAACGATCAGATACGGAGCGTCGACTGCGAGCTCGGGCCGGGCCGGGTGCCACACACGCGTCCAGCTGTAAATCCGTCCCTCGGGCTTGGTTTCAGTCCACTCGAGCTTGAAGGTGTGGCAGTTCCAGCAGATGACGTCGGGCGGCCATGTCCACATGCCACACGCGCCGCAGTGCGGCAGAACCAGTCGATGGTCGCGAAGCCCCTCGTGGTGCGGGAGGTCGAAACCGTCCGGCAACGGCCTCGGCGTGACGAATGGCTGAGAGAGGTATGCATCGGTGCTCACAGGACATCCTTCGTTCCGTAGATGACAGAGGTGCTCACGGAAGTCATCGGACCACCGGCGCAGAGGCAAGTCTTGGCGTCAGGCACCTGATTGATCGCCGTTCCCCGGAGCTGTCGCACCGCTTCGACATGCATTTGCATGGACTGCACATACGCTTCGGCGAAGTTGCCACCTGAGGTGTTGAGGGGCAGCGACCCTCCTGGGGTCGTCAGGTTGTCGAACGTCAATACCGACGCGGCCTCTTCAGGTGTGCAGAATCCATGCTCGATGATGGCCATGACAACCCCGGCCGTGAAGTTGTCGTAGACCTGGAGGACGTCGATATCCTCTGGGCTCAGCCCTGCCTGCTCGAACAAACGTGACGCGAGGGTTTTGAACCCGCCGGTTACGTAATCCGGGACGTTCTCCTGCGCCGCCGAACGGAGCGGGCCCCCTCCGGCCGCCGCAAGCACATACACAGGATCGTCACGCAACGCCTCGGCCCGAGATCTGTGGGTGATCAGCACCGCCGCTGCCCCATCGCTCTCGGCGCAGCAGTCGTACAGGCGGAAGGGCTCCGAGATCCAACGTGAACCCCGATACGCCTCGGACGACAGCGGCCGCCCATGCATCACGGCGTGCTCGTTGGTCGCGGCATGATGGTAGGCCGCCCGAGCGACCGCCTCGAACGTACTCGGATCGACTCCGACGACGTCGAGCAGACGTTGCGCGCGCAGCGCGTACTTTTGCGCCGGGGTCAAGAAACCGTGGGCCGCGGTGATTCCACCCAGCCCGTGCCCCGAGACATCGGAGGACGACGAACTCGCACCGCCATACGCACCCAGCCCGAACCTCGCGGCAGACGGCTGGGTGATCGCGCGATAAGCGATGACATTGTCGGCCATGCCTGTCGCGACCGCCGCCGCAGCAAGACCGATGTGGCCGCTGGAACCACCGCCGCTGCCAGTAGCCTGCATTGCCGAGACCTTCAGATCTTTGACGCCGAGGGCCGCCGCGATCTTGGGCGGCTCGTTCTTGTCGGCCCCGAAGGAGACGAGCCCGTCGACGTCCCGGACGTCGATCTGCGCGTCCTCCGCTGCTGCAATCACCGCCTTGAGACACAACTCGAACTCCGAATCGGGCGACTTTCCTCGCTTGTAGTACGTGCTCTCGCCGATTCCGACGATGGCTGCACGACCGCGAAGACTCCTGTCCTCGCTCATGAAGCACCACTTCCCGTCGTTGTGGAAAGGTATTCAGTACGAAGTTTTTGCTTGAGCATCTTGCCTGAGGGGTCGCGCGGCAGGTCCCTCCGAAACTCCACACTGCGGGGACACTTGACGTCAGCGAGCTGCGACTTGCAGAAATCGATCAGCTCGCCCGCGAGAGCATCGCTCGCCTGACCGGGCTCCGGCATGGCGACAGGTTGGACGACCGCCTTCACCTCCTCTCCGAAGTCGGGATTAGGCACACCGAAAACAGCGACGTCGAAGACGGCCGGATGCGTGGACAAAACATTCTCGGCTTCCTGCGGGTAGATGTTCACGCCACCGGAAATGATCATGAACGCCTTACGATCGGTGAGGTAAAGGAATCCGTCCTCGTCGACGTGACCGATGTCACCGAGCGTGCTCCACCCGCGCGGGTGCCGAGACGTCGCGGTCTTCACCGCGTCGCCGTGGTACTCAAACTCAGGCCCTTTTCCGAAGAAGACGGCGCCGGTCTCGCCCGGCGCAACAACATCCCCGGCATCATCGCAAATATGGATCTCGCACCCGATGGGACGGCCGACAGTACCCGGATGGTCGAGCCACTCCACCGAGTTGCAGAACACGACTCCGTTGCTCTCGGTTCCTGCGTAGTACTCGTACACGACCGGACCGAGCCAGTCGATCACGCGCTGCTTCAGGTCTCGCGGACACGGCGCTGCCGAGTGAATGAAATAGCGAAGACTGGAGACATCGAACTTCTCGCGGACATCATCATCTAAGCGCATCATTCTCAACATCATCGTGGGAACCACCTGGCTGTGGGTCACCGCGTATTTCTCTACCAACTCCAGATAGGTGACCGCGTCGAACTTGTCCATGATCACTGCGGTGCCGCCGAGCGCCGTCGTCGCCATCACGAATCGGATGCCTGCTCCGTGGTACAGCGGCGCCGGACACAAGTACACCGTGCTGTCGTCGAAATCAAACAATTTGCGCGCCACGTACGACACCCCGACAGGGGCCGTCTCCAATGGCATCGGCTCGGCCGTGCGAACGATCGCCTTCTGTCGACCAGTGGTTCCCGACGAATACAACATGTCTCCGCCAGCCCACCGCGGCGCCGGCAACGGGGTTGCGTCTCTGCTGTCGACGACGGCTTCGTACGACTCGAATCCCTCGATCTCTCCACCTATCGCCAACCGGACATCGATAGTCGAAAGACGTTGTGCCGCCTCGGCTCCGACGTCGCCGAAGGAGGTACTGCAGATGATCGCGCGTGCGCCGCTGTCGGAGGCGATGTAGGTGACCTCGTCCGCCGTGAGGCGCGTGGAGCACGTCGTGTAGATCAACCCCGCGTAGTGAGCACCCCAGACCACCTCCAGGAATCGTTCGTGATTCTCCAGTAGGATCACGACGTGGTCCCCGGGCGTCAGCCCACGCTCCGCGAATGCCGACGACAGGCGGTTCGCCTGATCGTCCAACTCTCGATAGGTCTGTGTCCATCCGCTCGCGCCGTGAACGACGGCGAGGCGATCGGGTGAGTCTGCGGCGTATCTTCCAGGAAACCGCTCCACCGCTCGATCGAAAGTGCTGTGTTGGGTCACGTCATGATCCTTTGCCTGAGTCGTCATCAATACGCGCTCGCACGTCGTTGGTCGCGGGTCACGCCCAGTCCCATCTCGACGAGATCCTGGGTCGCCGAGTTGACGCCGATGCGTCGAAGCTGATCCTTCATCACTCGCCCCGCAGCATTGCGTGGCAGAGCGGGCATGAGCTCGACGAACTGCGGAACGGCGAAGTACGGCAGCTCCACAGCCATGTACGACGCCAAGCCTGCTAGATCGAACTGCTCCGGGTCAGCGACGACCAGGCACGCCTTGATCGCCTGGTCGAGCTCGCCGTCGAGTTCGACGCCGTGGACGGCGACCTCGACGACGCCTTGGGCTCGCATCAGGGTCCGCTCCAGCTCGAACGCGGAGACGTTCTCACCGCGCCGACGCATCGAGTCCTTCTTCCGGTCGACGTACTGAATCTCGCCGTCCACGAGCCGGCCCATGTCCCCGGTGTGGAACCACAGACCCTCGAAAGCCTTCAGGCTCCCGGCATCGTCGCCCCAGTAGCGCTCGAAGAGCGCATGCGGCACCCGCGGACGCACCACGATCTCCCCGATTTCACCACGCGGGACGCTGCGGCCCTGGTCGTCGTGAAACTCGACCTCGAGTTCGGGCGCAGGCTTGCCCGCGTAGGGGCTGACGCCCTGGTCCTCGAACCGGTTGTAGGCGATCGGGTAGCACTCGGTCTGTCCGTATTGTCGTGTCAGAGCCCGGATGCCGAACCGCTGCTCGAACTGCTCCTGCTCACCGACTGACAGCTGCACCGTCGACATTGCACGCAACGTGTGGTCTCGGTCAGCATTTGACGGCGGCTGCTTGAGCAGGGCCTGCGCGATCCAGCCGACTCCCACCGCAACCGTTGCCCCGACCTCCGCAGCGCGTGAGAGATATCGAGATGCCGAGAAGCCGGTCTCCAGCACGACAGGAATACCCATCGACAGTGCACCGAGGAGTGGTGTCTGCCCACCGACATGGAAAAGTGGTGCGGCCGTGAAGATGACGTCGTCGTCCGTCAAGGCAGACAACGATTCGGTATAGCGAGACCAGTGCTTGGTCATACCGTGGCTGATGACGCAGCCCTTCGGCAGACCGGTCGTGCCGGAGGTGTAGAGAATGGCGTACACATCGGCGTCGCTCGGATCGACCGGTGTGAGAGCCGCGGCCTCCGCCACGAAATCGGCGTAGGAGACGACGTCGATACCGTCAATATCGGCGCCGGCGCCGTCAACCTGCACGATCAAGCGTAAGTCGGTCAACTCCGCGGCGAGTCCGCGAACCATCTGGATACCGGCTTCATCCGCGACGAGCGCTGTGCACCCGCTGCTCGTCAGCTGGTGAACCAACGGCTCGCCCTTGAGGTAGATGTTCAACGGTACCGAGATCGCACCGAGGCCCGTCACTGCCAGCAGGCTCGTCACCGACTGGATGGACGTGGGTGCCATCACAGCGACGCGGTCGCCGACTGCAATACCCCGCGCAGCCAGGGCAGCCGCGAACCTCCATGCCTCGTCTCGCACCTCGCCGTAGCTTCGGTCTACATTCCCAACCGTAAGGAATCGGCGTTCCGGACCGTCATTGGCCCAGTGGTCCAGAAGTTGCGGGACCGTCTTCTCTTGTCTCACGAGGTCTCCTTGTTTCGACCGCTTGACGTTCAGCCTGCACAGAGTCGCATATGCGACTGATGCAATACTGACGGTCAACGTACGGTTAAACTTAGGGCGTTTCAACCGATGTGGCAAGCGCCTCCTTCGGCGCGACGGCACCCGACGCCATGCGAACGCCCGCGGTGGAGGCGTATCGGGTTGAGTTCGCACGCAGATTCGCACAGCACTGGGAAGGCCTCACTTATGAACAAGAAGATCGATCCTCGGAGCCCTGTGATCGCTGGCACGGGTCAAGTGACAGCCTCGTATCCCGCCGCCGAGCCGGCGCTGCTGCTGGCCGAGGCGCTCAGCGCCGCAGCGTCACCACGAGCACTCAACGTGATCGACTCGCTCGATGTAGTCGCGATCGGCACTCGCCCCTACACGAACCCGGGTAGCGTTACTGCCCGTGAACTCGGCATCACCGTCGGGAATTTCGCGTACACGACCCACGGTGGTCACTCACCCCAGGCTCTGGTGAACCGCGCGGCATGGGACATCTGGACCGGCAAGCGCTCCGTCGTCGCCGTCGGCGGCGCCGAGAGCTGGCGCACCCGGCGTCTGCTGCGGCGAGAAGGACGTCCGACAGGTTGGACCGTGCAAGATGCATCCGACCAGCCCGACGAGGTGATCGGGGCAGAACTTTCCATGTCGACCGCCCTGGAAGCGCTGCGCGGCTTCGGTGACCCTCTGGACGCGTACCCGATGCTGGAATCGGCACTTCGCTTCGAGGCCGGCCGTTCCCTGACCGAGCACGACAAGGTGATCGGTCAGCTTTGGGCTGATTTCAGCGCCGTTGCCACGACAAATCCGTACGCGGCGATTCGTCGAACCCTGAACGCGCGTGACATCGTGTCCCCCGGTGATGGCAACCGCCTCATCAGTCACCCGTATCGCAAGCTTGCGGTGGCCAACAACGATGTCGACCAGGCAGCCGCTCTGGTGGTGACATCGTACGAAAGGGCATTGTCGCTGGGCTTCTCCCGCGACGAGCTCGTCTTCATTCACGGTTTCGGCGAGGCGGTGGACTGCGACTCCTTCACAGCTCGCCAGTCGTACACGACGTCCAAGGCCATCGAGGCCGCCGCTCTCGACGCACTGGCGATGGCCGCCGCCACCATGGACGACATCGGCCTGGTCGACATCTACTCATGCTTCCCGTCAGCAGTCCAGGTGGGTGCCCGCGCCCTCGGCCTTCCGTTGTCGGGCGCCTTGACGGTAACCGGCGGTCTCACCTTCGCCGGGGGGCCGTGGAACAACTACGCCACGCACTCGATCGCAACCATGGTCACCCGGTTGCGGGAGCAGCCGGAGACACTGGGGATGTGCACGGCGAACGGCGGCCTACTGACAAAGCACGCCATCGGCATCTACGGCGCAACCCCACCGAGCCGGGCGCTCTCTACTCCTCGCGTTCGTCGCCTCGACGACCAACGAAAAGTCGTCGCGGAATTCAGCGGCACCGTGTCGATCGCGGCTACCACTGTCCGTTACGGACGCGACGGTACGCCCTCCCACGGATTCGCCGTCGCTGAGACATCTACGAGCGACAGGGTGCTGCTTCGGATCGATCAATCGGACCTGCTCTCGGAGTTCGAATCGACGGAAGTGGTCGGCCGAATTGGTACGGCCGAGGGGTCGCAGCTGGTCGACCTCGCCCGGGGCTGACTCGGCGGAGCCGGATGTCGGAACTGCAGAAGTCGCTTGTCAACTCTGATATTGTGACGCCTACCGTACAGAAAAGAAATGGGTAAGCATCGTGAACGAAGCAGTTATTATCGAAGCAGTCCGCACCCCCCAGGGCCGACGGAACGGAGCACTGGCGGACTGGCACCCCGTCAACCTGTTGGCCGAGACGCTTGCTGCGCTCATCGATCGGACCGGTATCGATCCCGCGATCGTCGACGACGTGATTAGCGGATGTGTCATTCAGATCGGTGAGCAGGCGGTGAACATCGGCAGGAACGCCGTACTCGCAGCCGGCTTCCCGGAAACAGTCCCGGCCATCACCATCGACCGTCAGTGTGGCAGCGCTCAGCAGGCCATACACTTTGCGGCGCAGGCGATTCGCAGCGGCGACTACGACGTCGCGATTGCGGCCGGCGTGGAGAGCATGACCCGCGTTCCAATGACGTCCTCCATCTCCAACGATCTCGGCCAGGATCCGTACAGCGACCGCATCGTGGCTCGTTACGCCGACAGGGGTGGCATTCAGGGGCAGGGTCTTGCTGCCGAGCTGATCGCGCAGGAGTGGGGCTTCTCCCGAACCGAGCTCGACGTGTTCTCGCTTCGCTCACATCAACTCGCTGCCGCCGCGACGTCCGAGGGACGGTTCGCTCGCGAAATCATCCCACTGAAGGGCTCGAACGGCGTACTGGAGTCGGACGAGTGCATTCGGCCGGACACCAGCCTCGAAAAGCTGGGAAGTCTCCGAAGCGCCTTCAAGCCTGACGGTGTCATCACCGCCGGCAATGCATCACAAATTTCGGACGGCGCAAGTGCCGTTCTGCTGATGAGCGACAAGAAGGCGGCCGAGTTGGGCCTAAAGGCCCGCGCACGGGTCCACACCATGTCCCTTGCCGCCTCCGACCCCATAAGGATGCTTACCGCACCGATACCCGCCACCCGCAAAGCGCTCGAGAAGTCCGGGCTATCGATGAGTGACATCGACATCATCGAGATCAACGAGGCTTTCGCACCCGTCGTGCTCGGATGGCAGCGCGAACTCCAGGTCGATCCCGACAAGGTCAATCCGAACGGCGGAGCCATCGCGCTCGGACACCCGCTCGGCGCATCGGGAACCCGCCTCATGACGACCCTTCTCCACGAGCTAGAACGCCGTGACGCGACATTCGGCCTGCAGACGATGTGTGAAGCCGGTGGCCTCGCGAACGCGACGATCATCGAGCGGATGTGAGCGACCCGATGTCGGACAACGAAACCGCCCTAGACAGCCTCGAGGCCGATAGCCTCGCATCGGTAATAAAGCGGCGTCACAGTCGTCGCGCCTTCCTACCGGAGCCCGTACCGCATGCGACTATCGAGCGAATGTTCACCCTGGCTCGGCAGTCGCCCTCGTGGTGCAACACTCAACCGTGGCACGCCTACGTCACCGAGGGCGCGCAAACAGAGAAATTCCGGACGGTCCTTCGAGAATTTGGACGAGAACACGGTGGTGCAGTCGCACCCGACATCGCAATGCCGCGCGAGTACAAGGGCGCCCACCTTGAGCGACGTCGCGAAAGCGGTTGGCAGCTGTACGAAGCGGTCGGCGTCGCCAAGGGTGACCGAGTAGCATCTGCGCAGCAATCGGCGAAGAATTTTGAGTTGTTCGGTGCGCCACACGTCGCGGTGATCACCGTCGATGCGGCCCTCGGCACATACGGCGCCCTCGATGTCGGCGTCTTCCTAGGGCACCTTCTGCTCGTCGCCGAGTCCTTGGGTGTGGCGACCATCGCCCAGGCGGCGATCGCCACGCGCGCCCCCGCCGTGCGCGAGTTCTTCGGCGTGCCGGACACAGAGTCAGTACTCGTTGCGATCTCGTTCGGTTGGTCGGACGAGGAGCATCCCGCGAACAGTTATCGGACGAGTCGGGCCGACACCGACGCGGTCGTCCGGTGGCATTCGTAGGCGACAGCCGTGAACGCGGGGCAATCAAATGATGGACTGCGCGGGGAGCTTTCAGCGAAACCATCTTCGTCCGGTACTCACCAGGACATACCCTCCATGCTTGAGATCTCCGGAGTACACGCAAACGAGGTTGACTTGAATCGGCCCGCCGCACTTACCCTTACAGAGATCACGCAGATCACTCCGGCGCTCGACTCTACTGTCACCGATGACCTCGTCGATCCCAACGGGCACATGAGCCTTCCTCATTACGTCACAGCAGCTGTCAGAGCGGTGTGGGCACGTAAGCGGTCACTGGGTCTCGACGAGGCTTTGGAGCAGGGCATGACCTTTTTCGTCACCGAACAACATGCCCGCTATCTGGGCGAGCTGGTCCGTGACGACCACTTCACGGTCTACCCCAGGTTCCTGGCTCGGTCGACACGCGCCCTGCACACGATCACCTACATCGTGGACGTGACGCGGCAACGCCTGGCATGCAGTATCGAAAGCGTGAGCGTCTCCGTGTCGAAAGAAACCCGTCACAGCGTCGACATGACCCAGACACTCGCCGACAACCTGGACGCCGCCATTCGCCACGATGCGGCACTTCCGGGCAGACCGTCGCTCTGTGCCGGTCTGTGGCGCTGAACGGCCGAACCGCGCCTACCGGCTTCACCGATCGATGCGGCTCCCGGACTTGCCGAGTCGCGATCCTGGAACGCCTTGGCACGTAGCGGTCCGGCGCCTCTCCCGGGGTGATTCACGAGTACGTGCCCGCCAGGACAGGTCGATACTCGGCTGCCCTGGCGGGCATCGGCGGCATGCCGGGACGTCCACTATCGGCGCCGCGCCGATGGTCAACCGATCTTTTCATCCCGGGCACCGCGCTCGTTTAACCCGTCGGCGGTGCACTCGACCTGTCGAGCATGACGATGGCTACCTCAGAGGTCGCCTGAGAGCCGCTACAGACAGCCGCTTCGTGTCGAAGTACTAGATCCTGGCCTCGACCGCTTGGCCATCCTGAAACTCCCAGATCTCGCTCAGCATCGTATCGACGGCCCTGGAAACTCGGTCAGATGGGCCCTGAAATACACCACCGCACAGATTCTCATTCCATCCGGGGCTGCCACTGGTACTGCGGCTCGAAATGGGCGCCGTCCCAGGTCGTCCAGACTCTATTGATGAGACTCATGAACTCGTCGGGGCCACGATAGGTCCCGCTGTAGGCAATTCCACCAACCTAATAGGGAACGGGTCCGGGGGCGATGAGCCCTCGCGTCGCGTCATCGTCGACAGGCTCAGATGGCATCAATCAGCTTAAAAATGGGCTCGACATCGTCGCCACAGCCTTTTCCTGGACCTGCTCGTCGATCGGCGCCGCGTGTGTAGGTCAAATGCGCGCAGCCTTCGACTACGCCTACGAATTGCCAAAACCGACCACCGGTCCCGACCTGTACCTGTCATCGACTACCAGAACGCCGGCTACGTGCTCGCCGACATCACAACCCGCATCGAAGCCGTCCGTTACTTCTCCTGGAAAGTCGCCGAGCGGATCGACCGCACCGACGGGAAAGACCGCAACCGGCGGCTACAGGCTGCCACTCGCGCTCATCTCACGCCAACACCCCAGGACATCAACGATTCAATGGGCGAGCGCGATGGCAGCCTCGGACGTGTCGTCATCCGAGCATTCGCACACATGCCGACAGTCACCGAAGTCGCTCTCGCGTGGAACGTCAACCTTTCCGACCAACCCATCCCAGAGCCACAGCCGAAACCGACGCTGCTATGTCTTCCCTTTGCGCCGAAGGACTTTCAGCCCTTCACAGGCCAACGCAGATGAAGAAGATGTGAGGGACCTCGACGCCGTCCGCAAGACTGTCCTCAACACTGCGCAGTCCCTCCACCCCGGTTCGGATGTGCACCGGGGCGAAAACGATGTTTCGACAGGTCCCACGCCAACAGCTGGTCAGCCCCAACTCCATCACCAGCCAACCGAACTGGTCCACCGACATGGCCGGCGCATGCCTGGCTGGCGACGACAACGAGGTCCTCGTCCACGAAATGCCGCCGGGAGGCTTCACATTCGTAGTCGACGACTGACTTAGCTTAATCGCATCGGCGAAATCCCGCATTAGAGAGAACGTGCTGTGTTGATTCACGCAGCCAGTCGGCCCTGCCGGGAGATTGGCATCGCCCGGTTCGCCGACGGCGGAGCCCGGCAGCGAATGCCAGACCCGCTTCGGCAGCCTGGGCTATCCGAACCAACCCGGGGGCCTGGCATCGCCGCAAGATACACGAGTTGACCGTCACCGCGGTGTCCACGCGGCACATGTCGTGTGGTTGACGTATTCGCAGCCCCCTAGAGGCGGTGATCGCAGCGAGGCACGGGCCTTCTAACGAGATACCTCGTTGCG
This sequence comes from Rhodococcus sp. MS16, assembly GCF_013277795.1. Lineage (NCBI taxonomy): Bacteria > Bacillati > Actinomycetota > Actinomycetes > Mycobacteriales > Nocardiaceae > Rhodococcus > Rhodococcus sp. MS16. The sequence continues at coordinate 15,147 of NZ_VBTM01000028.1, read as the reverse complement.
AGACGAAAGACGCGATACCCTGAGGTCACATGCCTGAGGTGAGTGTATGTTGCACATTCCACGGTCGCGCGGCTGCGATGCTGCGCTCGGGGCCTTTGGGCTGCGACAAGGCGGAAGCTCCGATGACCGACTATGACCCGCACAGGACGCAACATGACGTGACCCCTGCACTCACAACGGAGCTTAGCGCGGCGGGCTTCGCAAACTGCCATGAAATTGGGAGTGGCGGATTTGGCGTGGTATATCGCTGCGCACAATCTTCGTTGGAGCGCACCGTGGCGTTAAAGATCCTCACCACCGACCTCGACGACGAAAACCGGGCACGCTTCTTCCGGGAACAACAAGCAATGGGCCGTCTAACCGGACACCCGAACATTGTGGACATCCTGCACGTCGGCACCACCGATAGCGGCCGCCCCTACATCGTAATGCCATACCATCCGCACGGTTCGTTGGAAGAACGGATCAGACGAGAGGGCCCGCTCGATTTGGACGAGGCACTTCGAATCGGCGTGAAGATCGCCGGCGCTCTGGAGACCGCACATCGTCTCGGAATCATCCATCGCGACGTCAAGCCGGCGAACATCCTGCTCACGGAATATGCCGGGGCTGCGCTCACCGACTTCGGGATCGCCCATATCTCCGGAGGATTTAAGACCGCCGCCGGCACCGTCACAGGATCGCCCGCGTTCACTGCGCCAGAAGTACTGAAGGGGGAGCCCCCGAGCCCTGCCTCGGACATCTACGGACTCGCCGCGACATTGTTCTGTGTCCTTACCGGACATGCCGCTTTCGAACGCCAGAGCGGAGAGCAAGTGGTTGCACAATTCCTGCGGATCACTACCCAGCCTGTTCCGGATCTACGCGATCAGGGCATCCCCGACGAGGTTAGCGCGGTCATCGAACACGGGATGTCCTTCGATCCCGCAGAGCGTCCTCACACCGCTGCAAACTTCGGTGACGAACTACGCCAGGTTCAGCTCGCCAAATCGTTTCCTGTCGAGGAGATGGCCCTGCCCGCTGCGCCGGGCGAGCAAGATCGAAAGCGGGATCCGCTTCGTGGCCATACGCCTTCAAAGGGGAACTCGTCAGTGCGCCCGCGCCCGTCGACGGCGTCGCCTGTGTGGATTTCAGCCGGAAAGTTGCCTGTGGAGCTCACCAGTTTCATCGATCGCCGACGCGAGCAGATCGAGGTTCGGGAGAAACTGTCGGTTTCGCGACTGGTGACCCTGACCGGAATCGGTGGTGTCGGGAAAACGCGTCTCGCGCTCCGAGTAGCTGCGGGCATGCAGCGGGGGTTCAGCGACGGAGTCCGCCTGGTCGAACTGGGCGAGATGGGCGAGATGGGCGAGATGCAAGACTCATCGCTGCTGGTGGATTTGGTGGCCGCAGCCCTGGGGATCCGGAATCAGTCAGCGCGACCGCTCGAGGACGTGGTGATGGATTTCCTCGCCTCGCGGCATCTCCTGCTGGTGCTGGACAACTGTGAGCACATGGTCGACGCGGTCGCCGATCTGGTCAGGACACTGCTGCGTCACTGCCCGGAGCTACGGATCCTGGCCACCAGCCGCGAACTCCTGGGCGTCGGTGGGGAGTCGGTCTCGCGTGTTCCCCCACTTACTGTCCCCGACCCCGAACATCTACCGTCCATGCGAGGAGTGCCACAATACGATGCGATGACCTTGTTCGCGGAACGAGCCACTGCCGTTGTGCCAGGATTCGAACTGACAGAAGATAATCGGGAAACGGTAGCCCAGATCTGCCACCAACTCGATGGCCTCCCCCTTCCTATCGAATTAGCGGCGGCACGGATGAGGGCCATGTCTGCCGAGCAGATCCTGGCGCGGCTCACCGACCGGTACCAGCTCCTGACCCTGAGCCCCCGCGGCGCTCCGACACGCCAACAGACGTTGCAGCTATCCGTGGACTGGAGTTACGAACTCTGCGATCCCCGGGAACAACAAATGTGGGCACGACTGTCGGTGTTCGTCGGCGGATTCGAATTGGACGCGGCGGAGGGCATCTGTGCCGGAGATTCAGGTCCGGGGATGTTGCTCGACGTGGTGACGTCGCTGGTCGATAAGTCGATTCTGATCAGCGAACAGGCGGGTGACGTGGTGCGGTTCCGGATGCTCGAAATTCTGCGCGACTACGGCCGGAAGAAGTCCGAGTTGAGCGGCGAATACTTGACGTTGCGTCGACTGCATCGCGATTGGTACCAGAAGTTCGCACTTGACGCGGAGTCCCAGTGGATCAGTCCCCACCAGTTGGAATGGATCGCACGCATCGAACGGGAGCTACCGAATTTGCGGGCGGCAATGAAGTTCGGCCTGACTTCAGATAGTGATTCCGAGTCCGAGTCCGGACTGCAGATCGCTGCCGCCCTGTTGCCCTACTGGATGTCGCGGGGACCGCTCCGCGAAGGACGACACTGGCTCGACAGCGCCCTCGCCCGTCACCCCCGCCGGCCGACTCCGGAACGTATCAACGCCCTGTACGCCGGCAGTGCACTCGCCGGACTGCAGGGCGACTTCCGGGCGGCAACCAGCCTGGTCGTAGAGGGGCAGGAACTGATTCGTGACATGACCGATCCCGCGAGCCACGCGCGCATCGCCCAAGCCGATGGAGTCCTGGCGCTCTACAGCGGCGATCTTTCCCGCGCCTGCACACGACTGCAGGAAGCTCGCGGGGGGGTCGGCGCCCCAGAGCGCGTCCTACTGACCGAAGTCAGTGTTCTGCAAGGACTTGGATGGGTCCATGAATTACAAGGAGAACCCGAGCGAGCCGTTGCATGCTACGAACGCGTACTGGAAATTACGGAGTCCCACGGTGAATCCGTGTATCGGTCATACGCACTATGGGCCATGGCGGTTACTGCCTGGAGGCAGGGCGACGTAGCTCAATCTATTGGCAAGCTGAAGCAAGGACTTCGGTTGACGCGATTGGTGGATGATCCGCTCATGGCCGCAACGTACTTGGAATCACTGTCGTGGATCGATGCACGCACGCACGACGCGCAGCGTGCGGCAATACTGATGGGGTCCGCGGAGTCACTGCGTCGGGCGGTGGGCAGTTCCACTGTCATGTTTTCCCACCTCATCGTTTACAGGGAGGAGTCCGAGCGCGCGGTCCGACATGCACTCGGGGACAGAAAGTTCGAATCGGCGTACAAGATGGGCCGAGCTCTGAGTTTCGACGAAGCCGTTGCCTATGCACTCGGAGAGCAACCCTCGACCCCGTCATACTCTGCTGCTGTTGTGACGACCCTGACCAAGCGTGAACAACAAGTTGCCGATCTAGTAACCAAGGGCATGACAAACAAGGCGATCGCCTCCCAGTTGGTGATCTCGCAACGCACCGCCCAAGGCCACGTGGAGCACATACTGGTCAAACTTGGATTCACCTCGCGAGCGCAAATCGCAGCCTGGGTTGCAGAGCAGAAGCACGATACTGCCTGACGACCCACGTAATGCTTCCATTCAGTAATTCAGCATCCCCGGAGCAGTGAAACCGCAGGAGGCAGCCACATCGCGGCGGCATCGGGTTGCATAGGTCGGGTTCGCGCAGCGCGCCGCGGAGTAGCTGTCGAGGCACTCGCCGGCCATCGACAACACGTTTGTAGGGCATCCTTCGATGAGGTCTCGCGGCAATGCCACGCGAAGTCCAACATCATGTCTGTAGTGACCGATTCAATGTCGAAGGTCTGGAATCGAGCCATTCGTTTACCACGAGCATTGCCGGCGGCGGGCCCGGGCAGCCGACTTCAGTAGAATAGCCCACTGCCGCCTTTACCCGGAGCCGAAGGACTGTCCACGTCGAGCCGCTCTTTGCCGAGGATTTGTCCACACTTTGATCGCACGGACAGCACCGGTCCCGACGGGACCTTGCACAGCGCCACCATATCCGGAGCAACGCCCTCCCTACGACAGAACTCGATCGACGTATTACCGCCGCCGAAGTTCTTCAGGTGTGCCGTTCGTGTGGCCTCCAGAAGAGTGTTCCTCATCGTCATTCACAATGTTTTCCAGCGCGCGCTCCGCCACGGCGGCGATCGTCATCGACGGGTTGCATGCGGCGGAGTTGCCAGGCAGCAGAGCGCCGTCGAGCACGTACAACCGCCGCTGGCCGAGAACCTGCCATCGAGGTCGCACACCGAGTTCATGCAGGCACAGCCGAGCGGATGCCGCGTCGACGGCAGCAGCGCGTTCGTGTCGGTGAGCAGGCCTCCTGCCGTGATCTTGTGGGCCCCCGGCACGATATGGCCTTGTTGGATCGCCGAATCCCCGTCCTTCGGCCAACGGAGATTGCCTCGGCGCGCGCCGAGTCGTAGGTGAACCGGCCTCGGTCACCACTGACACCGAACCCGACCATCACAGTGCTGCGAGCATCGAACGCCACCGGCGGGAACGACGCCAGAATGACGGTGAACGCGTTGTGCGGGTTGTCCCAGTTCCGGCTGCCGTAGACAACAGGACCGCCCTGGGTGGCTCCGAAATTCTCGGCGAGAGCCGACCAGATGTAGATCCGGTCGGCATTGGTCCCCAGCCTGCGCCGAGTTCGTCGGGCAGATCGGTGATGGCATTGTCACATTGACGTGAATACTCGGTGGCCCAGCATGATCGGAAACGCGTTGACGCAACAGCCCTGTCGCCGTCCCACGTTCCCGCGAGCATGGCCGGTTCGGTCAGCGTTGCAGTCAGTTTCGGGTTTGCGGGATCCGAAGCATCGATAACCTGCACACCTTGCGCGGGTCCGAGGAGATTTCCCGGGAAGAAGCTGCCGACGTACGCGCAGTTCTCGAAACTGGTGGATGTGATCCCGCCGGCCGCGGCCTTCGTACCCGCCCAACCGAGAAATGTTGCAGCTGTAACCCGTTCGGCTGCGTCCACTGTTACGGTCTCCAGCTGGTACATCGCCCTGCAATCCGGTTTCCGGCTGAGAACCCTCATTGCAGGTCGCGCGCTCGACCGCATCGCTGCCGACGGCATGGGATTCGTACACCGTACCTGGACTGGATTCCGGCGCCGCTGCGGCGCCGACCACCGGCAGTAGCATGACAACAGCCACGGCAATGGCTGCCGAACGGATCGGATCACAAGAAATGGTGTCATGGTCTTTAAACCCTTTGTCAGGGTAGTCCTTTCGGTCGAATGAACATAGTCGGCTAGTTCGGTTATGGCGGCGATACTGGGCAATCTCGCAAATCTAGATCTCACCGGACCGGCGGCCACGGTTAATGTATTTCGACCCACTGCTGGCGGCGAAACTCTCACTGAACTCCGTCCACACGTAGATCCGATCCGCGTTGGTCCCCCAGTCGCCGCCGAAGTCGTCCGGCAAACACTGATCCATCTGGTTGCTTCCGCGGCGGCGATGTACGCAACGTCCGCCGAATACTTGCCACCGTTGTTGACCCCGAGTGCGCCATCCCCGTTCATGTGCAACGGCTTCACCTCCCTCGCAGTTCGGCCAACACGTAACTGCAGTCGGTGGGCATCGGCATCCTCGACGCGGAAAGTCCGGAACATGTTGCGTTGCGCTCGAATATGCGTGCCGCCTCGTAGTTCGTACTGAAAATCAGCTCATCGGTTGCCGTGGCCAGTTGCAGCATCCGCGCCCAGGTAGTGAACGCGGTCCATTCTCGTTTTAGTCGAGGTGCGTTTCGAACACTTCTTCCGCCGGCTACAACGTCATCACTTGGTATACAAGCGATCAACCGCCGGCTCGACGCCCGCATCGACGAACTCGTGCAACCGTATCGCCGCAAGATCGAACTGCTGGCCACGGTCCCCGGCATCAGCGAACACCGCCGAATCGATCCTCGCCGAAATCGGGGCCGACATCACACAGTTCCCCACCGCAGTGCACCTGGCATCCTGGGCCGGGGTGTGTCCGGGCAACAACGAATCCGCCGGCAAAAGCTCATCCGGAACAACCAGACCGGGTAATCCCTGGCTCAAAGGCGTTCTGGGACAGGCATCAAACGCCGCATCTCGATGTAGAGGCAGCTACCTCGGTGCGCGCTACCGGCGGGTGATGACGCGGCGTGGGCGCAAACGTGCACTCGTCGCACTGCAGCATTCGATCCTCATCACCGTCTGGCACATGTTCACCCAGGACACCCTCTACCGAGATCTCGGCGGGAACTACTTCCTTGAACGAACCGGGAAAATCCGGGCCACCCGGCGCTTGATCGGCCAACTCAACCACCTCGGCTACCAGGTCACACTCGATCCGATCACCACCATATGACCCGACTTACCAGCGCACCTCACCCCAATTTTCGTATCAGCGGTCGAGTCGTCGAGAACACCGGGCGGCCATTCTCCTTCAACCATGCGCGCAGCAAAAACAAAACGAGCCATACCCAGCGTTCCCAGGCAGCTCCGAACCTACAAATATTCGGCCAGCGCCGCCCGGCAAAAACGGTAAGGAAACAAATCAAATCACTTTCCGAGCGGAGCGCAGCGGAGTTCAATTCAGGGACACTGAAGGTGGCCGAATGCCACACGTGTCACGAGGTGCTTCACTTAGCGCATGACGTTCAATGCGCTTGGCGTAACTGTGATGATTTCTGGCCCAGGCGATACCTCGGAAGAGGTTGAGGTTGTTCGTAACGTGATCAGGACTTGGAATAGTAACCACGCCGAAGACGAGGGTGTGGTGTTCGTTGCGAAGCATTGTTCGACTGATTCGGTTCCGATTTACCGTGAGGGCCAAGATGGACAGTCGGTGATCAACGATCAGATCACCAATAAGAGTGATGTGATCGTGGCGTTGTTCAAGTATCGGCTTGGCACACCGACGCCACTGAACGAGCATTCGGGAACCGTCGAAGCGGCGGACCTGCTCGCCCCCAATATTCCTGTTCATTTCTACTTCTGGGACTCCGAGAGCCTTCCTGCTGCACTGTCGCGTGAGGGGTCCCCAGAGCGGGATCAGTGGGGGCGTCTTTCAGCCTTCCGCGAGAAGTTTCATGAGAACAACAGTGGATTATACGCGACGTTTAACAGTCACGACCACCTTGTCCGACAGGTTGAATCCGCACTGTGGGCCGACGCTCGTAAGTTTGCGGCGTCTCGGCTGACCTCTACACCGGCGCCATCAGTAGCTCCTCCTACGAAGCCTGGTCTGACCGTTAATCTTGTGGGTGAGGTGTGGCGTGGGCCGGCAGTGAAGAAACTGGTCGACCTATACATCGACGGCGATACCAAAAGAGAATATGAGCGCGTAGCTGATGGACCACTAAGCCTCTCCAAGACCGAGAAACTCCTCACCGAATGGGCAGATGGTGTCCGAAAAGAGATGCACAAGTTCGATGAAGACGTGGCCGCTGCGGTGGCTGCACCGATTTCGGCTCATGTCACGAGCGATGCGTTGATCGATGGTTTGGAGATTGAGATCACCTTCGAGGGCGTAATCGGTCTCAACCCAACTGACGACAGCTGGAAGAAGATATGGACACCGCTCCGTGCCCCCAAGGCTCGGGACACTCTGTTCCCGTACCTAGACACCGACATACCTCGTATTGATTATCGCGACGTAGGGCCGATCCGTTCGGCCTGGGGATATGACGACGACGATGTTCTGATTTTGACCGTCGAGCTGGACGAGGCACGGAAGCGTAGTAGGCCTGTTGTTGTTGAGGACATCGCCATTCTGACCTTGCCCTACGATTCTGATGCGGTCAGGGAAGTCAAATATGCGTGGAGCGCTACCGTGCGCAACCTAGACGCTGAGTGGAGTGGTAGCGGGACGATTTCGGTGCTGGGCGAAGAATTTACGACGCAGCGCATTGGCGCATGGTTAAAATCGCCTGGTCGTGATTGATCGGCCTGGCTAAGGAAGCTTACGGGCCATGAGTTGGTGGCATTCCAGTCTGCAATTAGTGCGCGACTGACGGAGGATTGTCCTACGCCAAGGGTTGATGCGATTGCGTCGAGGCTCTTGCCTTGGCCTCGCAGTGTCGGGGCAACTTCGATCTCGTCCATTCTCATGACGGTGGGAGTCCTCCGAAGCGTCCTTGTCTGCGTGCGGCCTCGAGTCCGGCTTGGGTTTGGCATGACCCGCCATCAGGTGACCCGCCGGTTATGAGAATCCTTCCGCCCTGATCACCGCCCGCCCAGTCAATGCTGCTGCCCATCCAGGTGGTCGTCCCATCTGACACCTCCGTAGTTGGGGTGTTGCGTCCACCGGTTGAACCTGGTCAATACACATGGCATGGCCCCCTTGTGACCAAGACGATGCCGGAGATGTTAACTGAACCAAGCCGAACAGAACCGTCAACAGCCAAACGTACTGCCCATCTATGTCCAGTCGATGTGGACGGATTCGATGGAATCGAAGTGGAATCCGAAGGCGTCGTTGTATTGGTCGAAGCCTTTGTTTTCGGGGTAGTCCATCGTGGCGTGGCGTTCGAGGATTGCGACGACACGCGCGTGGTCGTCGTTGGCCAAAGCTGCTGCGAGTTCTCGTGTTTCGTCGAGACTGAAGGGGCTGTCGGAGTTCGCGAAATCGAGGGTTCGTACGCGGTAGTCGTAGCCTTCCTCGGATCCGTTGCGGACGGAGACTCCCCCGCGGACTCTGATGGTGGCTTTTTTGGGTTGTCCGTCGGGGCGTAGGACGCCGGCGCGGTCCATGATGTCGCGGGCTTTGACGTTCTTGAGTTTTTTCTTCGCATCGGCCCGTAGTTCGTTCGTCTCTCCGGATCGGTAGCGGGAGACTGCGGAGCGGGATCGGCCGATTTTCTGTGCGACAGCGTCGATTCCGCCGAGGCGTTCGATTGCGGCTCTGCGTTGGGCGCGCTCGAAGACGTCGGGGTGCGGGATGCGGCCTTGTTGTGCCCAGCGGCGTAGGGTTCGGTCCGACGGCGGTGTTCGGCCGGCGTCGATCGCGGCTTGGCGTAGGCCGTCGTTGCCGATTTCCGTGCGGATTTGTCGGATGGATACTTTGCTGGTCAGACCCGCGAGGCCGCCGCTTTTGACGGTTTTGGACTTTTCGATGCCGCTTGTTGCGGCGGTGGAGACGGAAACCTTGAGTCCGTCGAGCCCGACCGTCTTCTGCGCGGGCTGCTTCGTTCGTGGCTTCGGAAGGTGCAGTGCCACTATAAGTTTCCTTCATCTTCGTCAGCGTCGTCGCCGGAGAAGGCGGCTTTGAGCGCGAGGTTGATCTCGTGTGTGTCGCGGGCGTCGGTCAGCATGGCTGTGACGTCGCCGGTGAGCGGGGCGCACTTCTCCAAGGTCATCTTGCCCAAAGCGTCACTGTCGTCGGCGATGTCGAGTCCGTCGGGTAGTGGGTAGACCCAGGAGTCGGTGACAGTACGCACAGGCCACTGGCCGGTGTCGCGGGCGATGCGCATTGCGACCCGGCGGCCACGCCAGCGGCAATGCGCGATAATTGCCGCACGCCACAACGGCTGATGATGGTGCTGCATCTGCTTGGCAGTCCACATGTCCGGGTTGACCATTCGGCCGATATATCCCTTGTAGCAGGCCCCGAGGAACCGTTTCATCGCGCCGTCGCCGGTGTCGACCGCGACTTTTCGGGCTTCACGCAATATTTTTGCCCACTTGTCGAGCGCGCGACCTTGCTCCGGGTACACCCACGCTTCGGCGATGTCGAGATCATCGAGTTCGGCGCCGATACCGCCGTCGGCGACCGGGGCGCACAAGGCGTCGAGACTGACCGAGGTGACCCACGTTTCGACGGGTTGGTCGTCGAGCATGTGCGGGTGCGGCAGCGGCATTTTCTCTGGGAGGGCGAGCATATTTGCTGCCGGCAGCGTGACGTGCCATAGCCCGAACGGGGTTTTCGTTTCCTTCGCGGCTGCGCGCGCGGCGTCGGCGCGGAGATGGCGTGGTTTTCCGTAGCCGAAATCGAGCATGCCGGCCGAAGCTAGGTATGCGGCGCGCTGATCGATGGAAACAAGCACAGCGGCGTCGTCGAGTTCGCTGCGTTCGGGGACGCGTGTCCATCCGAGGGCGGGTTCGAGATCGCCGCGGTGCTGACCGTCGAGCGGTGGTACCGGGCCTGCGGCAGTGACGACGATGCCTTTGCCGCTGCGGGTGCGTTCGCGTTTGATCTTGTCGACGACTGCGGCCCCGGTACGAGCCGGAGTGGGACCGGGTAGGACACCGAGGTGCTGTGCACACCAGGCAAGTCTGCGTCCGAGTTCGCGCGCGGCGGGGAGGTCGTCGTCGGGGAGATATGTTCCGGCAGTGGGCGATCCGAGGATTCCCATGTCCCCCACACGGTTTCCCCACCCGAAGTCTTTGTTCCAGTACGTCCACACGTACGGTTCGATGACGATGTCGACCATGGAGGTGAACTTCCCTGTCGTACGAGAGAGATGCACGACATGGCCGGGGTCACCTCGCAGTTCCCATCCGGCGGTCAGCATCGGATTCAGACTGGCAGCAAGGACACCGGTGAGTTCCTCGGCGGCGCGGGTGCGGAGGACTTCCATGTCATCAACGTCGTCTTCGCTACCTGGATCGATGATCCAGCCGAGCATCTCACAAGCATCGAAGCCGACAACCCAGATCTGTGCCGGAGCCCCCCAATGGGGTCAAAGTTGCCCAGCGGATCAGCTTGTCGAGCTTCTCAACCGAGTCCGTGCCCACGGGAGGGTGCAACCGTCGTCCGTGACGGTGACATGGAGCAGACATGTTCGTGGCGCAGTCAGCAGAGAGACTCGCAGTAGCTGCCAGCTCAGCGGCGAAGCGCCGCCTGAAATCGGAAGACCCGCCGCCACCAGACGTTCCACACATCCGCCGGCGTCCCCGGAGGATTACGCCATCCCGCCGCCGTCGCACTGACCGCCTGATGAACCCGCACCCCGTCGAGATTGAACAAATCCATCGCGAACTCGTCCGGAGGCTTCGCCTCGACACTGAACTGCGCAGACTCCGAATCGGGAAAGTCCCGCAAATTCGCGGTCACTATCACCTGAGCTCCTGCTCCAACTGCTGCGGCAAGCACATGCCGATCATCGACATCGGGCAATGTCAGTGCGGGGATCAGTTTCTCGTAGCCGGTGACCAAGCAGTCCGGAACCGCGGCATTCATCAGCTCCCGCAACTTGTCCAGCTTCACGGTCGGGATGTCCGGGCAGTCCTGTGCCAAGTTCCCGAAAGTCTCATCGAGAAAGCGATCCGTCCACCAGGCATGGACAAGACCGGTCTGCGCGAGCCGGATCAACACATCTCGTAAAACATTGGGGTACAGCACATTGGCGTCGTACAACACAGTGAAGGTCACGTCAGTACAGCCCGAGATCTTCCGTGAGAGCTGCCAACTCGTCGGCAGCATTGCGCGCGCCACCAAGCTGAGAGCGTTGATAGGCAATCAGCGACGATGCGAGGATCCGGCGATGACGGCCCACCAACCGAAACTCGATGCGTCCCTCGTCGAGCAGCTTGATGACATGTGGGCGAGAGACATTGAGCATCTGCGCAGCCTGCTGCGTGGTCAACTCCGCATGTGCCGGGACGACGGTGATGCCCTGCCCCGCGGCCATGTTCGCCAACACATCGCGGATCAACTCGAATGCCGCGCGAGGTAGATGCACCGACTCCGCAGTCCCTGCGACCGTACGTCAAGAGTCTGACCCACATCGGGTTTGACACCGCGCAGCACCTGACGTGCCTGCTCCTGCTCGATGACACTGGGCTGTTCGCCGGCGGACATGGCGCTACCTCCTACACACAAGAATCCTGTAACCGAAACATACGCAATAATCGAAACAAACGGAACGTAGGCGATCTGCCGATGGCTGACAATCGCCCGAGAGGCGCCAGCACACCAGTTCACCGCGCGAGAGTGCCGCATCAACCAGACCCACACAACAATTTCCTGTCGGCACCAGCATTTACACACCGCCAGTGTTTCTACGCGTTTCCATCGCTCATGGCCCCCGCGTGCACGGGAGACGACCTCGCGAGTCGGCGTTCGCCCCATTCCTTCAACGCGAGCTACGCTGTGCCCGTAGACGTCTCGGACAACAGACCGACCCCTCGACCGCGGGAGCGGCACCCGAAGATGGTCGAACCGGTATGCCGGCACATCCGGTTCGCGCAGAATGGGAGTCAGCGTACACACGGACGAACCCCGGGAGCGCTGCAATGATCCGACGACGGCTCGGCCAAGCAGTGATAGTGATCGCGCTCGCCTCTGCGGTCGTCTCGACCGCGCCCAGCGCAGGTGCCGTCGCCAGTCACGGCGCCGGGCACGGTGACCGCGAGAGATCCCCTGCCACGATCCTTCTGGATCCCCGGCGCCGTCAACGGATCAAAGCTCACCTATTGGTCCACGAGACCGCTGAACCGGCCCGCGTTGCTGTTATTGCCCGAGTGCGTCGCGCAGTGACCGCTGTTCCTCGGCGGTGTAGATCTCGCGCAAGGCTTTCGCCAGCACTTCCGGATTCACACCGCCCTTACGCAGCGAACGCAGTGAACGGACAGCCTTCGCCGTAACAATTGTGCTACTACTTGAAGTCTCGGTGGTCGGCTCTGCATCCTTGGATTCTTCTTGCGCAGACTGTTTTTCGGCCCGCTCCTGCGCGGCGCGCCAGGCCTTGACCTGACCTTCCAAGGGAACTTGCGCGAGAGAACGTGCCAATCTGATGGCGATCTCTCCCCCACGAAGCTTCTCCTGAAGTTCAGGGGAAAGCTTGAGCAACGCGCGCCGCTGAGATACCCAACCTTTGGATCGACCGAGTCGCTGGGCTGCGGCGTCGGCACTGCCGCACTCGGCAACGAGCGCTTGGACTGCTTCTGCTTCTTCCAGGACATCGAAATCGCTGCGGCCGATATTCTCGATGATCGCGGCTTCGAGAATCGATTCCGAGCTCGTTGCGATACTGTCGCGGACAACGACGTCCATCCCAGTGCGGCCGAATTCTTTCGACGCCGCAAGTCGCCGGTTACCGTTGACGACGATGTAACGTGCTGCACCGATGAGCTTTTCGTCAGCAGGAAAGATCTTCAGCCAGGTGGCCCTGGTGATGGCGACGCCTGGTTGGAGCTGTCGTTCGGCGATCGTCGACAGATCTGACAGGTCACCGATCCGGCGCCGCGGGTTACGTGGGTTGCCGATCAACTCCCCTAAGGGAACATTCGCGAGGAGCTGGCCATCGATGTACGTGCTGACATCGGAAGGAAAGTCTGTGGGTGCGTTCTTCCCGGGCGTTACAGGCTTACTATCGACGGAAGAGTTGTCGCCGACGGAACCGGCCAGCGACGCCAAGTCGATCCTGCCGCCCCTGCGCGCCATCAGTGTCCACCAGCTTCCAACTCGAGGCTCAGCTTGTAGAAATCTTCGCGGGCCTGAAGAGAAACACGATTGGCGTCGTATTCGGTCACCACACGGCCGTCCGCGGCCGCACGTGTGTGAACCTTGTAGTGGCGCACCACAGTCCGGGCGAGCGGCCAACCGTGAGCATTGACGAACGCGCGAGTCTGCTCCAGATCAACCTTGCCGTCTCGCGGGTCCCAGTTATTGATGACGACAACAAACTTCTTGCCGAGGGGCTCGATGACCTTCTTGATCGTGCGAGCCGTCGGATCAAAGCACAGCGGCTCGGGTTCGATCGGAACGATGACCAGATCAGCAATCGAGAGGACTGCGCGCAATGCGTCACCGGAAGCGCCGGCACCCAAAGAGTCTGCACCGTCGCCGTTGCTGGAGAAATCGATCCACCCCGGCGTGTCAACATAGACGTGACTGATACCGGGAAGATTGTGAAGCTGGCTCAGAATTTTTGGATTGTCGTGTGCCTGAGCGATTTTGAAGGGAAGTTCGTTGCCGGAACCTTCGACACGATCGGCCCACCACACCGCCGACCCCTGAGGATCAACCGAGATCGCCGCCACAGGCGATTCGACATCCGCATCACCGGTCAGCGCGTGAGCCTTCACCGCCGCGAGATTCATTGTCAGGGTGGATTTTCCCACTCCACCCTTCTGATTCAAAACCACGTGCACAGCCATATACAACCTCCGTATACTTCGCTCCCCTAGACAGGGAGCTACTTCGGACTTTCGCCGCCGCAACCACTTCGAAGCAGCGGGCGTGTCAAGTTCACTCTACGGGGTCCACACGTGAATCCGTAAATCGACATGCAGCAATCACCATAAGCCACAAAGGGCTTCGAGGCAACAGACGTCGAAACGCGCTCACACGATCCACTTACTGCCAACACACGTGGAGGCCAACTGACCTACCGGTCAACAGTTCTGCACTACCGGCGCAATCGAACGCGGAAACAATCCGCGTGGGCCAACACCAATTATGGCAGACTGGTTGCCGCAATCTCACAGTGGAGAACAAGCCTGATTGCTCACCGGCGCAGCAACTATGGGGATTGACCTATCAATCCAACTTCTTATCGAAAAGTGCCCTGCTGCAGAGTGATTCACGCATTCGACTACGTCTTTTCAGCTTCGAAACGCTCAGCCGGAGTTCGCCACATCTGTCCTGATTCATTGACGACCTTTCACAAGGGGACATTACGTCACTGTGACGATATGCTCGCCCATTGGCATGCCGAGAAATTTCTATACCCATTCTGGCAGCTGGACCTTCATTCCTATATCTGGCATCGCGCTACAAAGCGCACCACGATCTACATCTGCAATTACAAACGGCGTACGGTTCAGGTTGCACACATGCGAGAGCGCGAGGACGGAGTTCAGCGCTCCCATTCTCAAGATAGGATGATCTCCGATTATCAGCACTTCCGAGAACCGACTCGACCGGTTTACCGCGGTAAAATCCTCTGCCGACGAACCGAAGCACACCGCATGCACGGTTTACCGCGGTAAACTCCCCCACTCCGCCATATCTGGCGGATTGCTCGGTACACTGGTTTACCGCGGTAAACTCCCGAAGGCGGCCTCGCCGGAACATGATCCACCCGGTTTACCGCGGTAAACGTCCGTACTCTTCACATCCGAATGTGCCGCCGGCACACTGGTTTACCGCGGTAAAATCCTCTGCCGACGAACCGAAGCACACCGCATGCACGGTTTACCGCGGTAAACTCCCCCACTCCGCCATATCTGGCGGATTGCTCGGTACACTGGTTTACCGCGGTAAACTCCCGAAGGCGGCCTCGCCGGAACATGATCCACCCGGTTTACCGCGGTA
>NZ_VBTM01000027.1:0-68072 GCF_013277795.1 Rhodococcus sp. MS16 | reverse complement strand
GGAGCACCGATTCGTACTGACGCTTGTTGGCTACAGGCCCCATGTAGTTGGCAGGATCATTGACGTCACCCCACGGGAACTTCTGCATAGCCGCCACAGCCAAGTCCACTGCGTCGCCGAGGCGCGAACGCGGCACCAGCAGCCGCGATGGGACACCACAGCCTTGACCCGCGTGACTGCAGGTACCGGCAACCACCCTGGGGATCAGTGCGGTGAAGTCCGCGTCGTCATCGATCCTGCTCGACGACGCGGACTTCACCGCACTGATCCCCAGGGTGGTTGCCGGTACCTGCAGTCACGCGGGTCAAGGCTGTGGTGTCCCATCGCGGCTGCTGGTGCCGCGTTCGCGCCTCGGCGACGCAGTGGACTTGGCTGTGGCGGCTATGCAGAAGTTCCCGTGGGGTGACGTCAATGATCCTGCCAACTACATGGGGCCTGTAGCCAACAAGCGTCAGTACGAATCGGTGCTCCGCTACTACGAGATCGCGAAGCAGACCGGGCGGATTGCGTTGGGTGGTAAGGCCAGCGACCGTTTCGAGAAGGGATTCTGGGTCGAGCCGACTGTGCTCACCGACGTCGATTCCCTCTCGACGGTGCCGCAGGAGGAGATCTTCGGTCCGTTGCTGAGCGTGCTGCCCTACGAGGACGATGCCGACGCGGTCGCGATCTCGAACAACACGATCTACGGTCTCGCCGGCAGCGTGTGGAGTGCGGATGTGGAGCGGGCGATGCGGGTGGCAAAGGGTATGCGGACCGGAGCGATCAGCGTCAACGGCGCCACGTGGAATCACCCGACGGCACCGTTCGGTGGCTACAAGCAGAGCGGAATCGGCCGTGAGTGGGGCGTCGAAGGTCTAGAGGATCTCCTCGAGGTCAAGACCATCGCCCGTCCTGCCTAGTCAATGAACAACATTGAATGCCGACTGATTTTTTCGAAGGAGAATGCACCATGAACATTTATGTCGACCAGGACATCTGTCAGGGGCACACAATCTGCTCGATGGTCGCACCCGACCTCTTTGCGCTCAGGGACGAGGACGGTCATGCCTACGCGATCGACGGTGACGTCCCCGCCGAGCTCGAGGGCGCCGCGCGCGAGGCAATGCTCTCGTGCCCGGAGCGCGCGATCGTCGAGGTTTCCGAGCACGCAATTCAGGAAGCCTGAACCGTAATATCCTCTGGCGCTGCGTAAGAGCGCCTTGATCGCATCCCGGAGTAATCATGACAGCAGACGATGTTCGCAATGTCGAAAACCTGAAGAAGTGCCCGATCGACTATGAACGTCACGGGCCGAACTTTCGCGACGAGTTCGTGGAGAAGACACACGAGCTTCATGCGAAGTGCCCGATCGCGTGGAGCGATTCATACGATGGACACTGGGTTGCCAGCGGAATTGACGAACTGTTCGCAATTGCTCGCCGATCGGACGCGGTAACCAGTTTCCGGGACGTCGACGGAAGCAAGAACGGGTACAAGGGCATCTCGATCCCGGCGTACGCGCAGAGCGGTCCGTACACCGCGCCGTCGTTCCTCGAGCTGGATCCGCCGGAACAGACCGACTTCCGGACAATTCTCAATCCCTACCTGTCGCCGGCCGCCGTCGCGCGGTGGGTTCCGGTGATCGACGACCTCGTTCGTGCGTGCATTGACGACAACATCGAAAGCGGCAGTATCGATTTCGTCTTCGATCTGGCGAATGTCGTCCCGGCTGTCGTCACCATGGGACTGTTGGGCCTGCCGCTCACCGACTGGGTGATCCACAACGAGCCGGCTCACGCGCTGATGTACACACCTCCTCATTCTCCTGATTTCGGTCGGGTCAGGCAGATTTTCGAGGAGAGCAAGCTTGCGCTCATGGAGTCGGTGAAGGACGTTCGAGCGAATCCGCGACCTGGTTTGCTGGATGCACTAGTCAGGTCGACGGTAGCCGGTAAGCCTCTCTCCGATGAGCAGATCCGAGCTACGGCGGCGTTGTTGGTCGGTGGGGGGTTCGACACCACCACTGCACTGACCGGTCAGTCCATCCTGTGGCTGTCCCAACATCAGGCAGAGCGGGCTCGTCTCATCGACGAGATCGATACTCTTCTCGACCCTGCAACGGAGGAGTTCCTCCGCTACGTCACACCGGCGCAGGGTGATGGGCGGACCTTCAGCCAGGATGTCGAGATCAACGGCGTCGAGTTCAAGGAAGGTGAGCGTCTCTGGCTTTCGTGGGCCATGGCAAACCGCTCACCTGATGTGTTCCCGAACCCGGATGAGGTCGACTTCGACCGTCGCGGTAATCGGCACACAGCCTTCGGTCTCGGGATCCACCGCTGCATCGGCTCGAACGTCGCTCGCGTCCTCTTCAAACGGATGTTGACCGCGGTGCTCGAACGCATGCCCGACTTCGTCGTCGATCCTGAGAAGGTTGTGCACTACGAGTCAGTGGCGATGATCAACGGACTGGTGAACCTGCCGGCGACTTTCGCTCCGGGCAAACGCATCGGGCCGGGGTTGGAAGAAACTATCGAGCGAGTCCAGCAGATCGTCATCGAGCAGGGGCTGGCCGAGCCCGTGGCGTCAAGGAGAGGTGCTGCGTCGGTCGGCGGGTGATCTTGAACAAGGCTGGGAGGGCGGAGATTGAATTCCGCTCTCCCAGTGTAGTTTTCGTGTCATTATGCCATGACGGGTAATGCAGTTCTGTTGAGAATCTTCGATGCGGGATGTGGGGGAATAGATGAACAAAGTTGTTTGCGGTTCGGTCGGGGCCGAGACGTCGTCTCGCGCGTTCCGTCTGAGTCAGGCTGAATGCAACCGAATGGTTGAGTTCGGCGCGAGGTGGGTCCATTACGGCGCGGTGCCGGATGAGGAAGTTTTCGTAGAGTTCGGAATCAGCAGTCGGCAGTTCTACGAAAGACTGTCGGTTGTTGCGCTGAGTAAGCGAATGGAGTTGAGGTTCTCGCTGAGACGCGATCTGTTGGAATTGTGCCGCGCCAGACTGAGGACGTCGTCACTATTGGGTACGTAGTGCAGCGCGTTCGTTTCACTCATACCTTCATCGCCGAATTCTTCTCGGCACGGGGACTGTGACCCCGGGGGACACGGGCGCCGGGCGCGATCGAGTCGGCATCGAAGTCCTGACTTCGAGTACGTGACGTGCCCGTACGAACGCCGGCGGTCACCGGATCAAGGCCTTCATTAACGGGAATCGAATCTAGCGCGGATACCGATATCGTCAATGATGTCGGTATCCGCGTCGCGCGTGGGTCAGTGGCTCCGGTGAACTACGCGCAATGATCGGAAGGTTTCGAAAAACACCGCACGGGCCATCAAGTTCCTCGTCGGAACTTACTTGGCGGAGATAGTGTTCCGCTTCAGTTGGCTAGGAGCCCGCCCTCGATCCGGAGCGGCATTGGCCGTTGCAGTGGCCGGCCCTAGCGATGCTTCAAGCCCTGAGGTGAAGAACTGGACCAGATCCTCGAGTAGGACGTCCATCGGCAGGGGGAGTTTCTCGCCAGACGCCAGAACCGCCTGATAGCGAGCCAGTGTATGAACGGTACCCGTGAGCATGTGCATGCAGCGCTCTTCGAGGACTTCTTCGGAAAGGTTGGACAGGAGTCGGCCCAATAGCCCCAGTACGGTACTGGCAGTGGCGGACGGAATTACAGTGTTGCTACTTACACTGAGCCGTGAATAGCCGCCATTCTCCAGAATGTAACGGGACATAAATGCAAGGTAATGATTGTCCTCGTCCAGATGGCTGGCCAGAGGGAAGACGAATAGTCGCACGAGGTCGGAAACTCGAGGCTGGCCGCGTACCATCAAATCTGCGAACATTTCCACACGACGTTCTTCGCTGGTGTGGGCCCTGTACGCGATAATTTCGCTCACCAGAGTTTCCCTGTCGCCGAAGTGGTACTGCACCACGGCATGGTTCTTCTGGCCGGCAGCGATGCCGATGTCCCTGAGGGGAACTGCTGCGATTCCGCGCTCGGCAAATAGCTGTTCGGCTGTGATGAGAAGTAGCAGTCGGGTCGCGTCGCCCCGTGAGTTTACTCGTTCCTTACCAGCGGAAGGCCGCATGTTCCCGCCGTCGCTCGAAGGTATCTTGTCCGCTGGTGCTATCGGCATATTTGCCCAGGGAAGTGCCTATGGTCCGGCGCTGTCCCCGCCCCCTCTCGTCTGCTCATCTCTATCCGCGGAGAGCGTATGCCTTGTGTCAATTTCCAGATCGGTTGATGTACCCGGCCCCGCTCCTGCGAATTTGGATTCTAACTTACGGTACCTCGAATCGGGCAGCCTTGGAATTAAGTATTATAGCTTATTTTGTTTCAGGGATGACGCCGCCAGATGATTCAGTGAAGGAACTGACACCTGTCGCCTGGGTCACACCTCTGGGCCCTGCGGTGCTGCAAATAATGTGCAGCGCAAATTACTATGAGTATGAATTAAGTTTGTCTGGTTAATCTTCGTGCCGTCTGGCTGTGCAGGCATCCGGTGTCCAGCAAGGGCCGGCTGGGGACGATTCTGCTGGGTGTTTGTCCGGCTTCCGGAACAGGCCTGTCGCCGTAGCCGGTGCGGCTACGGCGAGATTCAGGCGAGGCAGGAGCCGCCGTTGACACTGGCGGTCTGTCCGCACAGGTTGGCCGGCTGATCAGCCGGCCAACCTGTATTTCGATCAGTTCAGCCAGACCTTTTCCCAGTCCCATGCTGCACCTGAACCCGTCGGAACAACCGTGATGCCCTGGACCTTCTTGTCCGAGGCAATGTAGGCACCGATGTACTGCCAGATACGCATCGGAGCGTCCCGAGAGACCTCGGTGTTGACAATCTCGTACGCCTTGGCGACTTCAGCGGCGTCCTTCGACGAGCGGGTGAGCTCGAGTGCAGCGTCCACTGTGGGATTCGAATAGCCGGTCGCGTTCTGCGGTGCATTGGTGTAGAACAGGTCGAACAGCAGATCCTTGGACGCAGACTGATAAGTCGTGGTCATGAGTTGGAAGTCGCCCTTCCTCTGATTTGCCAAGAGAACTGGGGGATCGAGGGGCACGATCTTGACGGTCAGGCCGTTGATCTTCTGCAGTTGGGCCTGGAGCATCTGAGATGTCTGTTCCATCACCGGGAAACCCGCATAAGTCGTGAGCGAAATGGTCTCGCTCGTCTTCGAGGTCCTGCTCAGGTAGTCATCGAACAGTTTTTGTGCCTCGCTCAAGGCAAGTTCGGGGAACGCTGCGCCACTGTCCGAAGGCATGAACGCGTCAGCAGTCACGGTCTGGGTGCCGAGCGCCGCAACCATCTGGTCGGCATCGATTGCGTGCAGCATTGCGTTCCGTAGACCAGCGTCTTGGATGGTCGGATCCTTGTAATTGAAGATAACGCCGCTGCCGCCGATGAGCTGACCGCCATCGGTGTTGAAGCCGCTGTCCTCCATTTTCTCGGCATCGATAGTGCTGGAAAGGGGGGTCATCAAAGCTTCTCCACTGATAACCGCATTCATTTTCTGAGGATCGGAGCCAGCTTGTTTGATGGTCATCGCATCGAGGTAGGGCAAGCCTTGCTCGAAGTAGGTCGGATTACGGACGAGCTTCATTTCGGAGTTGCGGACCCATTCCTGCATGAGGAACGGGCCGGCTCCGACGGGCTTGTTGCCGACTTCCGCGCCTGCTGCCTTGATCCCGGTGGGCGAACCGATAGCACCGAGGCCCCTGACCAACTGCCAGGGCAGCTGGAAGTTCGCTTCGTCGAGCGTCACCTTGACGGTAAGCGGATCAACGATCTCCCACGCCATACCATTGGTGGCAGACGCTGCGGCCGAAAGCGTCGCGGGATCCTTGATGCGGTCCCAGTTGAACACGACCGCTTCAGCGTCAAACGGGGTGCCGTCGCTGAAGGTGACGCCCTCACGGAGTTTGAGCGTCCAGTTCGCCCCGTCCGAACTCTCGAATGATTCTGCGAGATACGGCACGAACGTGTCAGTCGCGGCGTCATAACGCACCAATGTGCCGAACACAGGTGAACAGCGGTGGTACGCAACCAAACCGCAGTTCGCCGGGTCCATGGACTGGGTTTCGCCTCCCATTGCATATGCCAACGTGCCGCCGGTCTTCGGCTCGCCTACGGAATCGCCCTCGCTTCCCGAAGAAGAAGAACAACTGGTCAGGGCGATACCCGTGACGACAATAGTCGCGAGGGCGCCAATGACCCGCCGAGACTTCATACCTTTTTGCGTGCGCAAAGTGAACTCCATTCTCATTTGCTTACCCGTCCCTGCTCGTGAGGGTTCGGAAGATGTCTGTGCTTGTGGGACTTCGTGTATCAGGCGGGATTTTTTGACAGCACCGAACTCTGACCAGTTGCCTGCAGGAGCGCCGAGTCGTCGAGAGGGAAGTGGCAGGCGACGAAGCGACCTGGACGAACCTCTCGAATTTCCGGCTCATCAGAGGCGCACTGTTCTTGCGCCAACGGGCAACGTGTCCTGAACCGGCACCCACTCGGCGGATTCAGCGGCGAAGGCAAGTCGCCAGAGAGTGCGGCCTCCCGAATCGGAGCATCGGGATCAGGTTCTGGAATCGACTGTGCGAGTGCACGAGTGTAGGGATGGGCCGGGGACGAGAAGAGTTCCTCCGAAGTTCCGATCTCACAGATCTTTCCGAGGTACATCACCACGATGCGGTCACTGAGGTTCTTGACCACGGCCAGATCATGGGCGATGAAGATCATCGTGAGCTGGTACCGCTCCTTCATTTCATGAAGCAGGTTCATGATCTGAGCCTGAACCGAAACATCCAGTGCCGATACCGGCTCGTCGCAGACAATCACCTCGGGATCGAGCACCATAGCGCGCGCGATGGAAATGCGCTGGCATTGACCACCCGAGAATTCGTGGGGACGGCGGTCTGCGGCAGTATCAGGGTCAAGTCCGACCCGCTCGATCATCGCCTGCGTCTTGGCCAGAACCTCCGACTTGCTCAGGTCGTCGTGTATGCGCAGACCCTCGGCGATGATGTCCTTGACCTTGCGCAACGGGTTCAGCGAGGAAATCGGATCCTGAAAGATCATCTGAATCTTGCGGCGTTGGCGGCGCAACGCAGCGCCTTTGAGACCGACAACGTTGACGCCATCGAACTCGACCGATCCGGAGGTAGGACCCGGAAGTTGCATGATTGCCTTCGCCACACTGGACTTGCCGCAACCGGACTCACCGACCAGGCCGATTGTCTCACCGCGGATAGCGTCAAAACTGACGTCCGACACTGCATAGACTCGCTGTCCGCCACGGCCGGCGTACTCCACCACCAGATTTCGAACGCTGAGAACGACGTCATCCTGGTCGCGTAGATGTGCTGTTCCACTACCAGCCATCAGATCATCACCTCATTACCAACCGGGGTACCCGCAGCAGTGAAGCCTGCTTCGGAATTTCGTAAACGAGCGGCATCTCCGTCAGCGGTGCCCAGCGGGAAGAAGCAGGCTGCCGAGTGTTCTGGCTGGAATGGATCTATCTGCAGGGTCGGGGTTTCCTCGAGACAACGAGATTGCGCTGAAGCACACCGCAAAGCGAAACTGCATCCCGCAGGTGGGTCGATCACAATCGGGGGACGCCCGGGAATGGACGGAAGCCGAGTATGGCTCGGATGAGAAACCTTGGGGATCGCATCAATAAGTGCCTTGGTATAGGGATGGCGCATGTTTGCGAACAATTGGCGTGTAGGCGCCTTCTCGACTACACGTCCGGCGTACATCACCGCAATGTTGTCAGCACGGCCGGCGACCACACCCAAATCGTGGGTAATGAGGATCATGGCCATTCCCGACGATTCCTGCAGATCCTGCAGAAGGTTCAGGATTTGATGCTGAACTGTCACATCCAGCGCGGTGGTCGGCTCGTCCGCGATAAGTAGTTTGGGTGAGCACGCGATGGCAAGTGCGATAGTAACGCGTTGACGCATACCTCCCGACAGATTATGCGGGTACTGGCTGAAGCGCTTCTCCGGTTCGGGGATGCCTACCATTCGGAGCAGTCGTGTCGCCTCTGCCGTGGCTTGCTTCTTGTCGAGACCGAGGTGGAAACTGAGCGTCTCGGTCAGTTGCTTTCCGATGGTGATCACCGGCGTCAGCGACGTCATCGGGTCTTGGAAAACCATCGATAGGTCCACGCCCCACAAATGCGGGTTGTCCTTGCGGGTAACTGTTGCCAGATCCACTCCGTTGAGGATGATTTTGCTACCCGGAAGGACATGCGCGTTGGGAGCGAGGATCTTCATGATCGCCCGGGACAGAACGGATTTGCCCGATCCGGATTCACCGACGATGCCCAATGTCTCACCGCGACGCAAATCGAGATCGACACCTTCAACGGCCCGGACCAGCCCTTTCGGCGTCTGAAACCACACCCGGAGATCCCTGACCCGAAGTACTTCGGTCGAGTCGACATCCGCCGAAGAATGTTCGTGCTCGGGAGACTTGATTGCCTGACTCATATCGCCGAATCCTTTCCAACACGTCCACGAACCCAGTCGCCAATCCTGTTGAAGGAGAAGACGGTTACGAAGAAGAACAGCGCTGGTATCAGTACAAGCTGAGGGTGCCGGCTCATCTGTTCGCGACCAGCTGCGAGCATGCCACCCCAGCTGGGAGTCGGCGGGGGAACACCCACGCCGAGGAAACTCAAAGATCCCTCGGCGATCACGAGAGTCGCCATCACGACCAACGCCAGCGACAGAATGGGTAGCATGACATTCGCCAGCAGTTCACGGAGCAGGATGCGTAGCGGTGATGCACCCAAAGATTTTGCAGCAGTAACGAACTCGCGTTCAGCAAAAGCCAACGTGTTGGCCCGAGCGACACGTGCGAAGTTCGGGATGCCCATGATGGCCAGCGCAATCACCAGTGTGCTCAGGCTCGGCTCGAGAACTGCCACCATGGCGATCAGGAAGATCAGCGGAGGAAAAGAAAGCGTGAAGTTGATGAACAACGAGATGAACTTGTCAACTGTTCCTCCGAAGTAGCCCGCGAGCATCCCTAGGGTTACGCCGAGGACAAGCGAGATGCTGGTGGCACCGATGGCAACTGCCAGCGACACACGGGCGCCGAATATTAGGCGAGACAAGACATCTCGACCTAGCGAATCGGTTCCGAGAATATGCCCGTCAGTTCCGGGAATCGCATTGAAAACGCTGGAAACGTCGTTCGGATCCGGCAGAGGCAGTACGTTCGCGAAAATCGCGCCCAGGCACACAACGGTAATCCAGATAACACCGATCAGGGCGCCGATATCACGCCGGCGCCGAATGGGTTTGATAACCACTTCTGGCAGTGGGGACTGCGCGTTCCGTTCCGCCACGGCGACGGATCCGGGCGAATCCTGGATAACTTCGCTCATGACGTCCTTTCCTTCCTGACTCTCGGGTCGAGTAGCGGATAGGTGAGGTCAACCAATGCGTTGATGAGTATGTATCCGACAGCGCAGACCAGCACCACAGCTTGCACCACGACGTAGTCGCGGGAGTGAATTCCATTGATGGCTAGTGTTCCCAAGCCGGGGAGAGAAAAGATCGCCTCAACCAAAATGGTGCCTCCGATGAGCCGGCCGATCACCATTCCGGACACAGTTACCAACGAGAAGGAAGACTGCTTCAATGCGTGCCCCGACAGGATGCGCCATGTCGGAAGCCCACGCGCGCGGGCCGACAGAACGTGGTCCTGCTGGAGAGTAGTCATCATATCGCCCTTGAGAATTCGTATGAAGAGCACGATTTCGGACGCGGCAAGAGTTACCACCGGAAGTATCAGTTTCTCAATATGTGCAATCGGGTCTTCCGAGAACGGCACCCACCCCATCGGCGGAAAGATATTCAGTGTCATTGCAAAAACAAAGATAAGCACGATTCCCAGAACAAAAGACGGTGTTGCCAACATGGCCGACGAAATGATCGTGGTCACCCGATCGACTATTCCGCCCGGACGGTATGCCGACCAGACTGCCGTCGGAATCGCTATGACCAGAGCCAAAATTATGGAAACCAGAGCAAGTTCAAGGGAGACGGGAAGCCGCTCCATGATCGACTCTCCGACGGAAACGCCCGTCTGATAGGACCTGCCGAAGTCACCATGGAGAACCCCTCCCATCCAACTGAAATACCGTTGCAGCAGTGGATCATTGAGTCCGTACGCATCCCTGGCGGCGGTTATCTGCTCAGGGGAGGCATCTGGTGGAAGAAGCGCATCCACTGGGTCGCCGGGAATCAGCTCGAGGAGCAAGAACACCGCCACCGATACCATGAACAGCAGCATCAGGAACTGGAACAGCGAACCAGCTCGCTGCGTGAAATTCCATGTTTTCACTTTTCTACCATCTCTTTACATCCCAATCTCTTTAACCCCACGGGACATCCTTCTTCCGGAATTTGCTCGAGAAGCGCAGTCAAGCGAGTGGGGAACAGCGGTGCGATGACAGTTACGAAGTGCGTCCGGATCGAAAGTGGACCGACGTGCCGGCCGAGAAGTCAGCTGAGGCGATATGCCTTCGGCCAGTTCACTTCCCATGCAGTTCTGGTGAGGAAGGTCTGCAGTTGAGCCGGCTCGGATACTGGCATCGTCGTCCTCACGCGGTCTCGGGATCTAACCAGTTCGTTGAGCACTCCTACGAAACAGCGCTCGTTATCGTTCCGGATAACGGAACGCATGTTCCGTGTTTCGATTAAGCTTGGCAGCTGAGGTTGTCAGCGTCAAGGGGTGTGCCCGGTCCTGTTCTTCAGGAGACCCATTCGCTCTGGACGATCAAGGTAATTTACTTGGTTCAAGAACTCAGTTCTCGGCAGAGTCCGATGTGTGTAGTGGTGCAGAGCCGTAATCTCGGTCGGCCGTGGAAGGTTGAAGTTTCGTGGATTCGGCGGCAATCGACCCAGTCGATCTTCCCGCCGGTTTGCGAGTTCGGGCTGTTCACAGGCCAAAACGGCCTCTATGTCTGACGGGTTCGGGCGTGCTGCACTCACCGCATATCTTCACGAAGGCGTTGTCCTATCTGGCGATATCGCGCCGGTGCGGACACGATCAGGCCTCGGTAATTCGCGTCGCCCTGGAGCTGCGGTGCTCAGTGGCGGCCTTGTGAAAGCTACAGATGTGAGCTGGGATCCGCAGTCGTTTCGGCGAATAGGTGCCGACAGATTGGCAATGCCTCCGGGTTTCAACGCTCAGATGACTAGATCGAATTAAGCGCCACTCGGTTTTGTCATCGCTCACAGTATGCGCCGTCGGCTACCCAGGGAGTGAATATATCGACCATCGGTAGCCGTGCACATGCCCTTCGGTCATTGGAGTTACCACCAACACGACCGTACGGTCCTATTTGACTAAAATCGGCTGTCTGCAATGGATTTGGTACCCAGGCGTATCTGCCTGTCTCGAGCAGACAGAGCCTTCGGGGCTACAAGACCGCGCCGTCAAGTGTCGACCCGCTAAAGCCGATTCCTGCAGCGATTCTTGTGGCGGGGGGAACGAATACGGAAGTCAGCCGAGGTCAGCATGTTTCGGCGGAATCTGACATTCGGTCAACTCGTAGGTACAGTCCCGCCCATACTGACAGTGAGGATCTCGGCCGAGTGGACGACGAGTCCGGCAAGGACAGGTTCGTCTGTTTCGTTGAACCGACTCTCGGGGATCGTGACGCCGACATCGCCGAAAACCTCACCGGAGGGCCCGAACACGGGTGCGGCCACCGCCACGGCGCCAACGATCCGTTCGGCGCGGGAACTGGCGTAGCCCTGGCGCTTAATCTCTGTAAGGCGTTCGGTGAGGCGCAACGTATCGTCGCTGATATCAGGCGATGTGCCGAGTTGTTTTTCCACGATCTCGCGGCGATCCTCATCGGGTAGGAACGCGAGGATCGCGAGTCCACTCGCGCCGGTGTGGACCGAGAGCCATTTGTTCAGTTGGAGCACGTAGCGGAGCGGATGAGCGGACTCGATGGACAAAGTGAACATCATCTGTTGACGTTGACTACTGTAAACACTGAGAAACGAGGTTTCTTCGCTGCGTCGAGTGAGCTCGCAGAGAACGTCGTTCGCCTTGTCGTGTAGTGGGAACTGGGCTATCGAGGTTCGGGCGATTCGCAGGAATTCCAGTCCGACTCGGTAGGTGCCGCTGGGTGTCCGATCTACCATTCCGAGTTGTTCAAGTTCGCCGAGTAGACGGTGGGCTGTGCTCGCGCTCGCGCCCAGTCGCGTACCTAATTCTCGGACACCGTAGGCCTCTTCACCGCTGTCGACCATGTGGACCAAAAGTTGTATTGCTCGCCCCAGTGGATCACGGCGCCGCCTGATTTCGTTCTGCTCCAACAGTTCCTGTGGACTTTCTACGACCAAGTTCATCTCCTCGGGATCTGCTCTTTGCGTCATTCGTCTTCTGTGTGGCACTTGACTCTTCACAGCGAAACGAGTGTCCCGTTCGATCGAACGTTAGCATCAACGTGGTCTCGCTGCGTGAAGTCGGGAGTCCAGCGCGACCCTTGCTCGGGTGTACTTCGGAAACCGCGTCGACATCAAGCAATGCATGTGACCGCACCATTTGTCGATGCTCGTGTCAGGTGATTGACACAATCCAAGCTACTATGCTTAATTGCTAGGATTCGATGTGGTCGGACCTGGATCGGTCCAACTCTGACCTGATCCAGGCATGGAGGCTGGCGCACTGCTGTGCGGCAGTCGGTCCGAGGTGAGTGCGAGGGACTGCCGGATCAGGGAGCGAGATGATCGCGAAGTGGTTGTGAACGACTGCAAGGGCTTTTTGCCATTTCCAGTAGGCATCGCGCTCGAACCGACACCCGCGAGGTAGTCGGCACCGTTCCGGATGTGTGCCGGTGTAGAGATCCCGGTACCGATACACAAACGCACCGGTGCACAACGATACCGGTGCGCAGAGGGAAATCGATCGATTGCATTGTCATGACACGAGAGGGTGACCATGTCTGAAAACACAAGAAGCATTATAAATGCTCAAGCTCGTGAGCGTGACTTTCGCGTCAAGATGATCTACCACCCTGTGCTTCACGTTGTTGATCTCGACGAAGCCGAAGATTTTTACCGGAGGGTTTTCGGCCGGTCGAGCACCCCCCTCGCGTCGGTAAGGAAAGCACCGCCGAAGCCGAATCATTCCATCGACCATTCGATATTTACTTCTGTTGGCGACGTTCTGATCGACAGTCTTGATCCGAAGCGGTACATCACTGGGGGAGTCCAGCGACCTGCAGTCGAGCAGGGACATTTGCAGACCTTCGGTTGGTACATCGAGGGAATGCCCGAGCTTTACCGCGAACTCAAGCATCAAGGCATCCGAGTTACCAACAGCCAGGACGAAATTGCCGAAGGCGACGAGCTGCCGATGGCCGGCCCGATTCCGCACTTCCATACGCTTCCGGTGGATGCCGGAATTCGTTACTACTTCTTTCCGCTGTTTCCCTTCAAGCCTGACCTCCGACTGACGCCTGACTGGTCTATTCCCGTTGTGTCAGAAGATGACCCGCTGGGCATCGAATACTGTTCGCACCACACGGTATTGACTGATAACCCGAACCGGGCACACAAGTTTGTCGTCGATGTCTTGGGTGGAACAGTCATCCATGAGGGTCACGACAATGTCCGGTGTGTCACCGGTTCGTACGTTCATCTTGCCGATGCGATCCTCCAGTACGCAGCACCGGATGCAGATTCGGCCGCGCAAGCAGACCTTGCTGCGAATGGTGCGGACGACGTGTATCACGCAATAACATGGAAAGTTGTCGACATCGATCGGGTCGAACGTCATGTCGAAGCCCAGGGCTTGCGCATCTTGACCCGCACTGACGACACGATCATTACCGACCCCTCTACGAGTCTCGGTGTCCCGTGGGGCTTTACAACCAAGAGGGTCCCAGGTGATCCGCGTTGAACATGTACGCCTGCGCGCACAGGGACGCCCAACCGCTGGGTTTCGAGAAGATTGCCGGAAAATATGCTTCCCATTTCTTAACAAACTGTGCTTAACTATCTGTGTTGGCAGTCACATCTCGAACCAAAATTGTGGGCATCCGCCGCCCATCCCACCCGCACCCTTCGATGCCCATTCCGTCTGTGTATCGATGTGCTGACTCAGGAGGTCGTATGAGTACGGAAACTCTGACCTACGCAGACGTTGTCGCAGGTGTCCAGGCCAGCCTCGCTGCATACACCCAGGCGATGGATTCTGGCCGTTTCGACGACGTCCTAGCCACATTCAGCAGCGACGCCGTATTCGAGATTCCCAATTTCGGTGTGGTTGCCGAGGGGCACGATGCGATCCGTGAGTACTACGCGACCACGACAGGTGGGGCGCCCTTACGGCATGTGGTCGTCAATACGCTTGTCTCCGATCAGAAGGAAGGCGAGGTAGAGGTGAGCAGTGACCTCCTCGTCCTTCAAAAGGGCGACGCCGGTTGGGGGCTCATCATGGTCGGTAAGTATCAGGACATCCTGCGGTCCGTCAGCGGCGCGTGGCTGTTCCAGCGCCGGACACTGTCCTTTGCAATCTGAGTTCCAAGGTCTTCGATCGACCGGCTGGTCAATTCGGAGTGCTCCGGGAACCAGCCGAAAGTCCGAGAATCAATCCGGTGCCTCCGGAAGATAATGCCGCGTTTGAAAGGTCCATGGTTATGGCCGTTAGGGATTGGTCGAAGTTCGTGAGTCTTTTTGAGGGATTGGGTCGGTGCTTGTGATGAAGCGTGTGGCGGTGGTGACCGGCGGCGGTTCAGGTATCGGTAGCGCAATTTGTCAGCGCCTAGGTGCCGACGGTTACGCGGTCGCTGTTCTCGACCTCAATGGTGACGGTGCCGAGTTGACAGCGAAAGAGATCGTAGCTGCCGGTGGCCAGGCTGTCGGGTATCAGCTTGACGTCAGTGATCGAACTGACGTCGATCGCGTCCTCGGAGAGGTCCGGGCAGAGCTGGGTTCAGTGAGTGTGCTGGTTACCAGTGCCGCGGTTGCCATTCAGGAGCCGTTCGCGGAAATCAGTGTGGAGTCCTGGAATCGGATCATGGCGATCAACCTCACCGGCACATTCAACTGTGCGCAATCGGTTTTGCCGGAAATGGTCGAATCTGGTTGGGGCCGCGTAGTTTTCATTTCCTCGTCGAGTGCACAGCGTGGCGGTCCGAAGATGGCCCATTACGCCGCGTCGAAGGGGGGTGTGATCGCGTTGACGAAGACGCTTGCTCTCGAATACTCGCCGTTGGGCGTGACGATCAACAACATTTCCCCGTCTTCGATCGACACCCCCAGTGTTCGCCGTAAGCAGGAAGCCGGTCTGGTCCCGTCGAATGAAGTGATGGGCCGACATATTCCAGTGGGCCGCATGGGCACCGGCGCAGATATCGCAGGGGCGTGTGCGTACCTGTGTTCTGACGACGCGTCCTTTGTTACCGGGCAGACCGTCAGCGTCAACGGCGGTTCCTACCTCGCCTGAACCTCGCCGTAGCCGCGCCGGCTACGGCGACAGGTCTATTCCGGACAGGAATCCTTTTCTCCAAGGAGACAACGTTTCATGAGTACCTTGACCATCAACACACTGACGGCGTCCATGGGCGCAGAGATCAGCGGCATCGGCCTCGACCAACTGCTTCACGACGACACTGTCCCGGAACTGATCTGGAACGCACTACGCGAGCACGGCGTCCTTCTTTTCCATGACCTCGGGTTCACTCCGGACACCCAACTCCAATTCAGTGAACGACTCGGCACCCTGGACCGCACCAACGGGGAGCAGTACAACGAACCCGGAATTCAGCGGGTCTCGATGGACCCGAAGAAGAACGGTGGCCAGGAGACCGTGCGCGGCACGTTCAACTGGCACATGGACGGCTGCACTCTGCCCGCCGAGAAGAACCCCTCACCGGCAACAATCCTCACCTGCGCGGTCACATCCGAGACCGGCGGCCAAACCGAATTCGCCAGCACCCGTGCATTCTTCGACTCGCTCAGCGATGAAGAGAAGGACCGGTTGTCGACGATGCGGGTTGTGCACTCCGTCGCCGGTTCCCGGCGACGAGTGATCCCGAACCCTACTCCGGAGCAGGAACAGGCCTGGGCGGCGATGCAGAGCCGTGAACACCCGATGGTCTGGCGGCACCGTGAGGGCCGCCCTTCGGTGATCATCGGCGGCACGTCGGACTACATCGTGGGTATGGGTAAGGACGAAAGTCGGTTGTTCCTCGACGATCTCGTTGCTCGGGCCACAACGCCGGATCGGGTGTACAGCCACGAATGGTCGGTCGGTGACACCGTGATCTGGGACAATCCGGGGATGCTGCACCGTGTGCAACCCTACGAAGACGGTTCCGCGCGCGAAATGATCCGCTGCACACTTGTCGGTGAGGAACCCACTGAGTAACACCCAGCTTGGGTTTGTAGGGTCTGCTGCACAGCCGCAGAAAACGTAAGGCAATATGTCAACGCGTAGACCGTGTGGGGGAGGTCGACAAAGGTGAGCGACCCCAGTCCGACTGGATCGTCAGTCCCGTCTACCAGAGCACAATGGAGTGACGCAGTGAGTGAACCCCGGATTGTTCCTCGCCCCCTGGAAGATTGGGACGAAGAAGTTCGAGACGCGTTGTCTGTCCTGAGCACGGGCAAGAGCAACTCGACTGTCGGCGCGCAGCCACCGGTCGTGACTCCTCCCCAGCCCCGATCAGTGCCCAACATCATCGCTATCTACGCGTGGCACCCTGAGTTGAGTCGCAGTTGGCTGACGTTTTCCAATCATCTGCGCGATTCGACGTTGAATGAACGGGACCGGGAGCTACTCACGCTCGGGACTTCATGGTTACGACGAGGTGAGTACGAGTGGGCGCAACATACAGGAATGGGTCGAGCTGCGGGGCTCTCCGATGACGAGATCGAGGCCGTCAAAATTGGCTCATCGGCGACTATCTGGAGTCCGATGGATGCGGCTTTGCTCTGCGCCGTAGAAGAAATCTGCCAGGACCGTTACGTTTCCGACGCCACCTGGGCTGAGCTTGCAACATACTTCGATCGCAAGCAGATGATGGACGTGGTTTTCCTGATCGGCGCCTACGACATGCATTGCATGGTGTTCAACACCTTCGGGCTGCAACTGGAACCTGGAATGCAAGGTTTCTAGTCGCCCTGGACTCCCCACGATGAAAGTCCTTGTGGAGCAGTCGGTCAATTCGCAGGGGGACGTACCCACTGGTGCGGCCCGCCCCGACGGCCTGTGGGGGACGTTTGTCGATGCCGCGAATCGGAGTCGCCGGGTCCAACACCTGTGATGCACTGCGCTGTTCGGGGCAGTCGACCGGT
This sequence comes from Rhodococcus sp. MS16, assembly GCF_013277795.1. NCBI lineage: Bacteria > Bacillati > Actinomycetota > Actinomycetes > Mycobacteriales > Nocardiaceae > Rhodococcus > Rhodococcus sp. MS16. The sequence continues at coordinate 50,766 of NZ_VBTM01000027.1, read as the reverse complement.
TAGGCGCTCGAGCGTCCACTACCGCTGAAAGGATCGGATCCGATTCCGCCTGATGGTATGAGCGGTGGACTCGATGCCTTCCGAGCGGCGACAGTCAATGTGTTGTGGGCTCGGTGATCTGCACACGCTCGTGGCGAGCGCCCACTCATATCTACAAGGCTGAAGGTGAGGTTTCGGATGAAATCATTGAGTGATCTGCTACGTAACTGTATGCAACTCGGATATGTGGCAGACGATATCGATGCCGCCGCAGAATTTCTCGAGAAAACGCTGGGGACAGTCCAGTGCGTGAAACACTATCGATCGTCATTGGGTCGTCGGCCTGATGAGATTGCGGCCGAAGAGTCCTCACGTGCGAATGGGAATGAACCCCAGGGATCGTTCGTAGTTGTCGGAGGAACAATAGCCGAAGAATGGGTGATCGATGTCGCGTTGGTCAACGCCGGCGCAACCAACATCGAGATCATTCGGCCGGTCAGTGGCGCGGTCGATCTTTACCGGGGCGCACTGCGCGGCGGTGCTCCAGCGACACTCCATCACATGGGTTTTCGCGTGGACGATTTCGACGAGGCATCCGCAATCGTTGCCGAAAGTGGGCGTACGTGGGCGCAATACGGAAGAAGCGGCGGTATCCGGTTCGGTTATCTGGATCTGACGGCGGAACTCGGTCACTTCGTCGAGGTGATGGAACTCGACGAAGCCGGTGCGAGCGGATTCGCGAAGCTGGAAGCGGCCTCGAACGTGGTCAATTGATTTCCGCTACATCGCGTGTCGCGCATTTCCGGTAATACACGAGAGGAATGAAAGTGGAAAGCAATAAGATTGATGACATCTACGATGTCATCGTCGTCGGTTCAGGTGCCGGGTTGGTCGGTGCACTCGCTGCGGCTTCGCGCGGTCTGCAGACTCTTGTCATCGAGAAGACCGAGTTCATCGGTGGTACAACCGCATACTCGGGGTCTGGCCTGTGGCTGCCAGGCAATGCCGCGGAGCGTCGCGCCGGGGTCGACTCCGGTCCGGATCAAGCCCGGCCTTATCTGGATGCGATCGTCGGTGACGATGCTCCCTCTGCGCTGAGAGAAGCCTTTCTGCAGGTGGGGGCGCCGATGATCGACGAACTGGAGAGCCATGAATGGCTTGGACAGTTTTACTGGCAGGGCGTTCCTGACTACTTCGAGAAGGCTCCGGGCAGCTTGTCGACCGGGCGCACGATTTTTCCTGAGCCGCTTGATCGTTCGGCTTTGGGTGACCTCGAGCCGCTGGTTCGGCGACCGCAGTGGGCTGAGCGTTCGGGTGCAGAGCCGGGGCCCGTCATGACTGGCGGGCAGGCGCTGATCGCTCGACTGTTGCTTGCCTTCGTAGCCACTGGTAACGGAACGATCCGCACAAACACCGGTCTGGAGCGGCTCGTTCTGGAGGGCGACCGCGTAGTTGGGGTCGACGCGACCACGGATGGTGGATCGATAACTATCCGTGCGCGTCAAGGCGTGCTCCTTGCAGCCGGTGGCTACGAGAGGAACGCTGAACTGCGTCAGAAATATCAACCGGAAGTGACGGATGAATGGTCCCAGGGAGCGCCCGGCAATACTGGTGATGCTCTAGTTGCCGGCATGGAAATCGGTGCTGCGACTGATCTACTCGAGGAAGCCTGGTTTGCTCCGGGACTGGTGGTTCCCAATGAGCGTCCGGTGTTCTATACCTCTGTGTGGAGTGGCATTTGGGTGAACGATGCCGGTGAGCGTTTCATGAATGAACGACTTCCGTACGACAGGTCGGGTCATGAGATACTTCGTGCGCACCGAGCGTCGGAGGTGTCGCATCTGCCGACGCATTGGGTGTTCGATCAACGCCAGTTCGACAACGAACGGGCATTTGCATCGCCTCCGGTCGCACCGCAGTCCACGAATTGGTTCGATGTGGACAAGTTCCTCGCTGCCGGTGTTCTCCGAAAGGCTGACACACTCGAGGAGTTGGCAGAGCTTATCGGTATTCCGGCAGGCGCCCTGACGAAGAGCGTCGAGCAGTTCAACGAGTACGCGCGCAGCGGCAAGGATGAAGCGTTCGGCCGAGGCGACGCACCGTGGGATCGAATCATCGTCGGTATGTGTGGCAGTCACGAGGACGGCCCGAATCCGTGCCTGGGTGTAATCGACAAGGGGCCGTTCTACGCGGCGCAGATCGTACTGTCGGATCTCGGGACGAAGGGCGGACTGAAGACGGACGAGAACTCCAGAGTTCTGCGGGAGGATGGGTCTGTGATTTCAGGTCTCTATGCCTCGGGCAACACGATGGCACCGATGACTGGTCGGATTTACCCCGGTGCGGGTGGTCCGGTGGGATCGTCGATGGTCTTCTCGTACCTGGCTGCTTTGGACATGGCTGGTCCGAACGGCTGATTCGCGAAGTGTCAGATGAAAGTCGATGGCCCCGAAGGATTTCCTTCGGGGCCATCGACTTTCTGATCTGGTGTTTATGCAGCGTCGGTTGAGTGACCAGGAAAGAGCGAGAGTGCAGGATCCAAGGCGACGGCTGCGTTGTTGACAGCTGTGGCAACCTCGCCGAACCCGACCGACATGAGCCGAACCTTGCCTGTGTACGACGTGATATCGCCGGCCGCATAGACATGTGCGGCGGTGGTCTGCATACGAGTGTCGACGACGATCGTGCGGCGGTCCAAGTCCATGCCCCATTCAGTCAGCGGTCCGAGATTGCTGATGAATCCCAAGGCGGCGACTACCGCGTCCGCCGGGAGGATTCGAGGCTCACTCTGACCGTCGATTCGAATGTGGGCTTGCTGCAGTGTGCCGTTTCCGTGGAGCGCCTCTACCTGTGCGTCGGTAATGATCTCGACGCCGCTGTCCATCAATTCCTGAACACTCGCCGCGTGGGCTCGGAACGCGCTGCGGCGGTGTACCAAAGTGACGGATCGAGCGATCTTCCGCAGGGCAAGGGCCCAATCTACGGCGCTGTCGCCGCCGCCCACGACGAGTACGTCGCGGTCAGTGTGTTCCTGCGGGTCGGGTACGAAATAGCTCAGGCCACGATCGAGAAACTCTTCTCCGGCCGGGAGTGTGCGGGGAGTGAAGGTCCCGATGCCGGCGGTGACGATCACTGCACCGGCATTGACAACGGTGCCATCGGAGAGTGTGACAACAGGGCGACCGTCGGTGTAACCGAGAGTGACTGCTTGGCGCCCTAGAAGGTAGATCGGTTTGAAAGCGTCGGCTTGTGCCTTCAGCGCAGCGACAACTTCCCGGCCGAGAGAGCCCGGGACGGCTGCGATATCGCGGATCTCCTTCTCGGGATACAGTGCGGTGATCTGTCCTCCGCACTGGGGAAGGGCATCGACGAGCACTGTGGACAAGCCGCGAAAACCTGCAGAGTATGCACCGAACAGTCCAACGGGACCTGCACCGATGATGAGGATGTCTGTCGTAACGGTCTCGGCCATGGGCCAACCTCCTGATGTGTGGCAACGATGAGTTTGGTCTGCTACCGAAGCGTGTCGGCAGACCAACGTGTAGATGTCAGATCTTGTTGGCTTCTAGATCGGCTGCTGGCGGTGCGACGCCGTCAGCGGTATCCGATGCTGGGTTCGGGCTGTTGACCGAGAACTCCTCGAAGCTTTCGCCACGCCGCTCGCGGAGAACCGTGGCACCGACGACGAGGGCAACGACACAGATAGCGGCCGAGATCCACAGCCACATGGTGATGCCCTGGTCTTGGTAGAACACACCACCTTCCGGTGCGGCCATCATGTAGGGAGCCAGGACAGCGAACATGACGACGGGAAGAATCGAGGATGCTCCTGTCGTACACAACTGAACCGTGCCGGCGGTCGATCCTTGGTCGCCGACGGGAGTAGCACGCATAACCAGATTCGGGATCGCAGCGTTGGACACGCCGCCTGCCAGACCGAGGAGCAGACTGCCGATCATCACGGTGGCGAAAGTATCGTGTGCCAGCGCGAGCGAGATCAACGCCGTCGCAAAGAGGGCGACTCCAAGGGTCAGGAATATCCGCGGGTTCCGCCCCCGTGCAAGGAGGAAGCCGATGACGACGCCGCCGATGACCGTGGCCAGTTGTTTCGGAGTCGCGATGCCCGAGAATTCGATGGTGTTCAGTCCGAGACCGTATGTGCCGCCGTTGTCCTTCGAGGTCATGGCGAGCAGGGGGATCAGCTGGTAGATCGAGGCGGATATCGAGTATGAAATCGCTCCGGCGAACGCCACGAAGACGAGGGGCTTACGTCGGAAGAGCGAAAGATTGATGATGGGCTCGTTGGCATTACGGGTGTGTCGCACAAACAGGAATCCCAGCGCGATGCCGATGAGCAGGAGCGGTGAGGCTTCAAGCCAGCCCCAAGTCCGGCCCATACTCACGTAGAGCATCACAGGCAGGACAGCACCAGCCAGGATGAGGCCGCCTAGTAGATCCGGCTTGGTCTCGCGGCGCATCTTCGATTCGGGCAGGGTCACCCAGATAGCAACGCAGAGGCCGAGAGTCCATATGGCATCGAACAGGAACATTCCGCGGAAGCCGTAGTTTGCCAGTAGCCAACCGATGACTGTAGGTGCCGCGAGGGAGAAGGCGCCCATTCCTGTCACGGTGATACTGGCCGCGAATGCGGCTTGTTTGGGCGGGTAGATGTCACGGACGAAAGAGGGGATCAGCGAGAGCGTTGCGAGGATGGGACCCTGGAGTACACGACCGATCAGCAGGATCGTGAAGTTCGGAGCGACGGCACAGATGAGGGCACCAACTCCGGACACCATCATCGTGATCAGCAGCACCCGGCGTTTGCCGTAGAGGTCGGCAGTTTTACCGAGCAGCGGTGCACATACCGCGCCGACGAGGAAGTAGACGGTTGTCAGCCAACCGCCCTGCGTCGTCGGGAATGCCTTCAGAATGTCGGGCAGGCCGATTGAAACCATGCTGGTGCCCAGCGAGAGCGCTTCGAGCACCATCGCCATGAGAATTGTTCCGACTATCAGGCGGACGGTCCAACCCTGCGCGGATCCGGGGTCGCTGCCATTCTTTGTCATCGAAAGTGCCATCTGAGATCTCTTCTCATTGAGGTAAGGACGAACCTGCAGGCACGCAGCCTCGCGAGTGTTCGCTCTATGAGGGACTAGGTGTAGCTGTGGTGCAGAAGACGGTCGGCGACGTTGCATGATCCGGCAATGTGGGGTCTTCAGGGCCGCAACGACTTCCGTAACGATGCTGAGACGAATGGCCGGCGTCAGATTGCCGTCGGCACGAGGAGGGGATTGTGCGTGTTGTCGGCGCAAGTGCAGTAGCCGCGCCCTCACACGCGGGTCCGTCATTGTCCGGCAAGCATAAATCGTGTTCATGCAAGTTACATAGTCCCGGTTCCGTTTGATGGAATGGCGAATGGACATTCGGAAACGACTGGTGGAGAGTATTTTTCAGGCCGGATATATGGGTTTCGGCGGGTGGCAGTGACTCCTCGCGAACGTGCAGATCTGGTTAGGACGTTGTTCGAGCAGTCGGTCGCGCATCGCTAGATTGCGCCTAGGCACTGCCGTCAACAGTCGCTGCGTATCGGATTGCTGTCGGGGAAGTAAACCTTCTGCGAGGCCCCGGAAAAGCTAGTGGACGAGGAAGGCATATCGCATGAGTGACGAAGTTCGAGTGTGGATCGAACACAACCTGTGTACTGGAGATGGACTGTGTGTTCAGTACGCCCCCGATGTCTTCGAGTTCGACGCGGGTGGGGTAGCACACGTCAAGAACGACCCTGCTGGACCCTTGTTGACCGATGAGGGGGCGTCGGCGAATGTGCCAGAACACCTTCGCCTCGATGTCATAGATGCAGCAGACGAATGTCCCGGTAACTGCATCCACGTTGCCCGCCTGTCAGACGGTGTCGAAATCGCCGGTCCGAACGCCGGCTAGTCGTTGTCCCAGTTTCCCGTGCAGACACGCACGATTGAGCATCAGTTACAAGAGGAGTGATTGTCGATGTCCGTTCTGGATGAATCCAAGGTCGATCGGGTTGTTCCGTGGTTCGAGGGTGATGTTCCGGCGGAGCAGGTTCCTGAGAAGTACCGTCTGGGAAGAGCTTTCATTCCGAAGACTCGCTTCCTTGATCAAGAGTTCTTGGATCTCGAGCTCGGTAAGATGTTCACTCGGACGTGGCAGATTGCGTGTCGGGTTGAGGAGTTGCCGAGTGTCGGTTGCTTCGTGGAGTACGAGATCGGTCGTTATTCCATTCTGGTGGTGCGTGAGTCGAAGGATTCGATTCGTGCGTATCACAATGCGTGTCGGCATCGCGGTACTCGCCTTGCGCGTGGGCGTGGTCGGGTGGGTTCGTTGATCTGTCCTTTCCACGGGTGGCGGTGGAATTTGGACGGTTCGATCAAGTTGGTGCTCGACCGTGAGGAGTTCGTGCCGCGTTCGGATGACGATCTGGGTTTGGGGAAGGTGCGAGCGGAGCAGTGGGCGGGTTTCGTATTCATCAATATGGATCCTGAGGCGAAGCCGCTGCTCGAGTATCTGGACCCGATCGCGAGGATTTTCGAGCCGTTCCAGATCGAGAATTTTCGGATCCGGTGGGGCAAGGGCGTTGTGATGGAGTGCAACTGGAAGACGGCGTTGGATGCGTTTCTCGAGGCGTATCACGTTGCGGGTACGCATCCTCAGCTGTTTCGTCTTGATCGCACCAATGACAAGATTGCGTCGTTGCGCGAGCTTGATATTCGTCCGTGGGCGCCGACGACGGTGTATGAGCGGCATGCTCATTATTCGGCGCTCGGACCGAAGTCGTCGGCGTCGAAGGATGCGGGCAAGGATCCGTCGAAGCGTAGTGGCGACGGTAAGTCCGATGAGCGCTTGTCGGTAGCGAATGCAGTGCAGTACCTGCACGAGGATATGGGTGGGCTGGAGAACGAGCGTAGTTGGCGTGCTGCGGAGGCGTTGAAGACGTCGGAGGTGCCTGAGGGTATGTCGGCGGGTCAGTATTTCCTTCAGTTGTATCGGGAGCTTTCGATTGCGGAGGGCTACGACTGGCCGGTTATTACGCCCGAGCAGTGGACGGAGGCGGGTAGTGCGTGGAATGTGTTCCCCAACAGCATTATTCTTCCTGGTCAGGGGTCTGTGTTCTGGTATCGGTCGCGTCCGGTCGACAATGATCCGAACAAGTGTCTGTTCGAGGTTTTCAGTCTTGATCAGATTCCGGTTGCCGACTACGACAAGAAGCGTGAGTTTACGCCGGAGTATTTCGATGATTACCGCGATGCCGATATGGGGCAGGTTTTCAATCAGGACTTCGCGAATATGAAGGAAGTGACGGTGGGAATGCATTCGCCGAGCTTTGATGGTCATCGGCTCAGCGAGGAGCAGGAGATGACGATTTGGAATCATCATCGTGTTGCGGATCGCTATATCTGGACCGACTGACCTCGGCACGCAGCAATTCGTGTTTTGTTTTGTTCGTTTTTCTTTGCGTCATTTGACGATTGGAGTGGAAAATGGGGATTCGATCTCTCGGCTATGTCAGGCTGAATGCACCTGACATCGATGCGTGGAAGACATTCGGGGAGGACTTCCTCGGGCTGATGCGTATCGACGGAGACAATCCGGACTCGCTCTATTTCCGAATGGACCACTATCCACCGCGTCTGGTGGTATCTGCGGCGGAAGAGTCCTCGCTCGGGGCACTGGGTTTCGAGGTGCTGAACCAACGTGACCTGGCTGAAGTCGTGACTGCCGTAGAAGCAGAGGGAATCAAGGTCACCGCTGGTTCGACTGAAGAATGTGCTGAGCGACGGGTTACAGGATTCGCTCGGTTCGACGATCCGGCTGGAAATCCGGTCGAATTGTTTTACGGACCCGTGCTCGATCACGTTCTCATCAACACGCCATTGGTGAGTCGTTTCGTCACCGGTGACATGGGAATGGGACATGCCATCGTCTCCGCCGAGGATGTGCCGTCGGCGTTCGACTTCTATTCTCGCGTACTTGGATTCGTCGAGCGGAACACAGCGGGCCCGACGTACTTCATGGGTTGCAACCCGCGACATCATTCATTCGGTCTTGCTCCCACGCCTGGCCCGGGCAAACTGCTCCACTTGATGGTCGAAATGGCTTCGATCGATGATGTCGGTCGTGCCCTCGACCGCGCCGCTGACCTGAACATTCCGATGATGAACACACTCGGCAAGCACACGAACGACCAGATGCTGTCGTTCTACGTCTATTCGCCGGAGTTGTACGCGATCGAATGTGGTTGGGAAGGCATTCGGGTTGAGACCGAGGAACCGACCTACGCGATAACCGAAGGGGCGCTCTGGGGACACAAGTTCACCCCGCCGCCGCTCCCCGCCTGATTGCAGACATGATGCCCCGGTGCTCTTTTTGAGCGCCGGGGCATCAGTCATATAGCGCGTAAGTTCCTGCACGGAAATCTAACTGGCTTGCCGGTCCGGATGAACAACGTTCGGCAATAACTCGTCCAGGCGGATCAGTTGAGGATGTCGCGGACTTGTGTGTTTTCGTTGCCGGCCAGCAGCATTGCCTGTGCGGCCTTCATGTGTTTACTCCAGTGAGTCGATGCGCCGTCGCCGTCGCGTTCGCGGAGGAGTTTGATGAGTTTTCGCAGCGATCGGATGAACAACCTGTATCGCTGCTGAGCGGCTTCGGCGTTGGACATGGCGCTTTCGCGGGCGATATTGCCGGAATGGCGTTCGAAAATTTCTTGGAGCATTCCGCCTATCAGTGCAAGTGTGGCGTTTCCCGACAACTGGACCATTCGGAGGTGAAACCGTGCTGCGGCAGGGCCGAAATCACCTACTGCGAAGGCCGCGGGTACTTCCTCGTCGATCAGCCGTTCGAGTTCGTCGAAGTCTTCAGTTGACCCGGTTTCGGCGAGGATCCGAGCTGCTGCTGGTTCGATAGCTTCGCGGGCGGCAAAGACGTCGACGACGGTGGCACCCGATAGCTCCAGTAGGAGCGAGGCAGGCCGGGCGACCACTTCGGGGCCTGGTACACACACGCGTGCACCGGATCTCGATCCGCGACGGACTTCGACGAGTCGTTCGGATTCGAGGACTCGAACCGCTTCTCTGAGTGTCGGACGGCTCACCGCGAAGTGTTCCATCAGTTCAGCCTCGTGTGGGAGGTGGTCGCCGTCCTTCAGTTCGCCGTCAACGATCATGCTGCGAAGCTTGAGTGCAACCAGCTCCGCGGTCTTCGGGGTGCGGATGGCGCGCCCGGAAGGTGATCGTTGCTCGAAGACGGGCGCTATGGCGGCGTCATCGGTCATGGGTACGTACACCTTCTCTAGTCAACGGTAACTATGCATACTCAGTAAAGCATCCTATTTAGAACATTGGCGGGAGCTGGGCGCATTGTCACTACGGTGTGGGTGGGCACGTGTGGAAGTTCTCGAACCTCGTGGTTGCCGAATACGGACAGCATGAGTGTGTTCCGTTCTCGATTCCCTGGATTTCACGGACTGATAATGTCACATAACATAGTAAACTATGTTACCTTCGTTGAAATGGACGGTGTGGTAGCTCACCGTGATACTGACTGCCGGATTTCCGGCACACGCCAAGGAGCGGCAATGTTGACGACACGGTTTACCGAGGAATTTGGCGTTGAGCACCCCATTGTGCAGGGCGGCATGATGTGGGTTGGACGAGCAGAACTTGCAGCAGCGGTGTCCGAGGCCGGGGGTCTCGGTATCATCACGGCGCTGACGCAGCCGACTCCGGCGGCGCTTGCGCTCGAAATCGAGCGGTGTAAGGCGCTGACGGACAAGCCTTTCGGCGTAAATTTGACACTCACTTTGTCGGTTAATCCACCTCCGTACGCCGAGTTCCGGCAGGTGATCATCGATTCCGGTGTAAAGATCGTGGAGACAGCCGGTTCCGATCCGACGGTGCACGTCGAGCACCTGAAAGAAAACGGTATCAAGGTCATTCACAAGTGCACCAGTGTGAGGCACGCACTCAAAGCGGAGCGGATCGGCGTCGATGCCGTGAGCATCGATGGATTCGAGTGCGCAGGACATCCGGGAGAGGACGATGTCCCGGGCCTGGTACTGATTCCTGCGGCGGCGGATGCGCTGAAGATTCCGTTCATCGCTTCTGGCGGCTTCGCCGACGGCCGCGGACTTGCTGCGGCACTCGCCCTGGGCGCGGACGGAATCAATATGGGCACTCGGTTCATGTGCACCCAGGAGAGCCCCATTCACGAGAACATCAAGCAGCAAATCGTGGGAGCCTCAGAACTCGATACCCAATTGATCTTCCGCCAGCTCCGCAACACGATGCGCGCAGCGCGAAACTCGGTCAGTGAGGAGGTTGTCGAAATCCTTGACAAGGGTGGGCGATTCAAGGATGTCAAGGATCTTGTCGTGGGTACCCGCGGCCGCAAGGTCTACGAGTACGGGGATCCGGAGGCCGGCATCTGGACCGTTGGTGTCGTTCAGGGATTGATCCATGATGTTCCTTCGGCCGGTGACCTCGTGCGCCGAATCGCTGCGGATGCGGAGACTCTGCTGGGAAACCTCGCCCGCAATGTTGTTGTCAGCCCTGTGACTGCGGGCTGAGCTTCTCATGACAGAGACTGGTTCAGCAGTCGTGAAAACTGACGAGTCGCCGCTTCTGGTCGAGCGAGACGGACACGTCACGGTCTTGACACTCAATCGTCCGGAACGTCGCAATGCGATCAACCGAGCAATGCGAAAGGCGATCAAGAAAGAACTCTGGAAGGCCGACGCCGACGACGACGTCCGCGTCGTTGTCATCACCGGTGCCGGCACCTCGTTCTCCGCAGGAGTCGATCTCCCCGAGGCGCTTTCAGGCCCGTCTCCGCGAACAGAAGGTGCTACGCCGACACAGGTATTGAGAGGAATTTCGAAACCTGTCATCGCCGCTGTGAACGGACCGTGCTATACCGGCGGTTACGAACTCGTGGTGAGTTGCTCGTTCATCATTGCCTCGGACCTCGCGGAGTTCGCCGATACTCATGCGCAGATCGGCCTGCTCAACGGATGGGGCGGCAGCGCGATGCTCCCACGAATGGTGGGGTTGCCCGCAGCCGTACAGTTCATGCTCAGCGGGGAACCGATAGACGGTGCGACCGCAGCACGGATCGGGCTCGCGAATGAGGTTGTAGTGCATGACCAACTCATGGACCGCACCCTCGAGATTGCTCACAAGATCGCGGCCGGTCACCCTGGTGCGATCCAGCGAATGTTGCGTCTTCTCAAGGAAGGCGCAGGAGCATCCACGTCGCACGCCCTCGGTCTCGAAATCGAGGCGTCGGTGGGCTTCCGCACGAACGGTGCCGATGTCGGTGCTCGTTTCGGCAAGCGTCGCGCTGAAAAAGACTGATCCAGAGAAGTTTTCGAACCAAGCAAGGGGAGGTGGCCGCGGTGGAAATGGCTTCTACGGCAGTACTCGACGCGCATATCGGCGACTGGCGTGTTCGCCTGACCGCACTACTCGACGACTATCGGGCACGTACGCGTCCGGCTACGTCCCGGGCTCGATTCGAAGAGTCGGTGTCCTGGCAGAGTGAACTCGTCGACGCGGGTTTGGCGGCCCCCGGCTGGCCCGCCGAGGTCGGCGGAATGGAACTCCCACTCGAAGACCAGCTCGACTACTACCGGATGACATCGCAGGCCGGAGTTCCGAAGCATCCATGTGCTATGTCGATGATTGTGGCACCCACGATCATCGTCCACGGGACCCAAGAGCAAAAGGACCGTTTCCTCGATCCACTCTTACGTGCGGATGAACTCTGGTGCCAAGGCTTTTCCGAACCAGGCGCCGGAAGTGACCTCGCATCACTGTCCACCCGCGCAGTCCGTGACGGAGATGTCTATCGGGTGACAGGTCAGAAGATCTGGACAACGAAGGCCGACAAGGCCGATTGGATCTTTGCGCTTGTCCGGACCGGACCGGCCGGTCGAGGAACATCGGGCATCACCTACCTGTTGATCCCGATGAACTCACCGGGAATCGAGGTGCGACCCTTGCGCGATGCTGCCGGAGGCCACCATTTTGCCGAGGTCTTCCTCGACGACGTCGAGGTACCGGTTGCGAACCGCCTCGGGGTCGAAGGCGAGGGATGGTCCATCATGCGGACATCTCTCGGCCATGAACGCGCTACCGCCTTTCTCGCGGACGAGTTCCGTTACCGAGGGACCGTCGACAAAGTTGTCCGTCTGGCGATTGATCAGGGCTATGGAAGCGACCCACTGATTCGTCAGGAGCTTGCACAGCTCGAGACGTCGGTGCGGAGCATCGCGGCGAATAGCGCGAGGGCGCTTGATGCGGTACTGCGCGGTGAAGATCCAGGCGGTGTCGCGTCGATCAACAGGCTGGTCAAATCCGAATTCGAACAGCGTTTGCATTCGTTGGCGCTGCGGCTGACCGGGAACGCGGTCGTTCTCGGCGCGCGTTCGACCGGAGTGGTTGAAAATGGACGGTGGACTTTCGGATATCTGATGTCACGAGCAGCCACGATCGGCGCCGGAACCGCGGAGATCCAACGCAACACGATTGCGGAGGGCGTGCTCGGACTGCCGTCGCATCGAGGCGAAGGTCGGCGGATTCCCACGGTGACACCCGGCCGGCCGCTCATCACCCCGGAAGAGGACGAAGCAGCATTGCGTGAGGTCGTCGGTTCGATGGTGTCCTCCGGTGTAGAGACCGAGCGGCTTCTTGCCCGGGAAGTGGCACCCGCCGACTACGACATCGGGCTCTGGGACAATCTGGTCAGCTTCGGGCTACCCGGTTTGGCCGCACCGAGCTCTCTCGGTGGAGGGGACGCTTCACTGCGTCTGTTGTGCGTTGCCGTCGAGGAAGCCGCATACCATCTCGCGCCCGTGCCGCTGGTCCCCACGGCAATCGCTCTGGAGTTGCTCCTTGCGGTCGGGGCGCAGGACGCGGCCGAAGCTGTCATCGGTGGAGCGACTGCGGCCTTCGTCGCCGCGGTGGACGATCGTGGATGGGTTCGCGACGAGGGATTACCGGTGGTCGAGGGCGGCCGGCTGACCGGCACCGTGGAACGTGTCGTGGGTGCGCCGGTAGCCGATGTGCTGGTGGTGCTCGCGACTGATGCGGCTACCGGCGATCCGGTGCTCGCGACCATTACATCGGAGGAGTTCACAGCTACGACACAGAACCCGGTGGATCTGACTTCGACGGTAGGCATAGTTACGTTCGATCGGGCGGCGGCGACGACCGTGGCCTCTGGAACCGATGTAGTTCGTGCACTCGAGTCCGCAGGTCGTGTAGCCCGTTTGCTGGTTGCCGCGGACTCGGTCGGTGTTGCGAATCGGGCGCTCGCACTCGCAGTCGAGTGGGCAGGCCGGCGTGAACAGTTCGGTCATGCCATCGGTTCGTTCCAGGCGATCGCTCACAAATGCGCGGATCTGCTGGTCCTCGCGGAAGGCGCTCGAGCCCAGGTGCTCGAGGCTGCGGATCGTGATGCTGCTGATCCGGATGCTGCAACAGCTGCCGATCTTGCTGCGGCAGAGGCGTTGTCGGCGGCGGTGAAGGCAACCGAGGAATGTATCCAGATTCATGGTGGTATCGGTTTCACCTGGGAGCATCCATCGCATCTGCTCCTTCGGCGAGCAATGGCGAATGAGGCTTCGATCTGTCGGCCCGAGGTGCTGAGGGATCTCGCCGCCGGCGAGTTGATCGCCCGTCTGGGGTAATCAGCGTGATCAGTGTGATCCGGACATGACGAAGGCCGTGAACCCTGGGTGACCAGGCTTCACGGCCTTTTATTGCGTATGTGGTTGACCGGTATAAAGATTGGGAAACGTTCGATGGCGCAGGGGATCGGCGTTCAGAGCGGAAAGCGGAGCAGGCCCTCCTGCGTTGTACTTGCCACCAGCGTGCCTTTCCGGTCGAAAAGGCGGCCTGTGCTGATTCCGCGTCCGCCACCCATCCAGTATCCGTGCTGTTCGTATAGATGCCATTCGTCAGATCTGAACGGTGCGTGCAACCACACCGCGTGGTTCATGCTCGCCAGCTGGAGTCCGGGTGTGTCGATATGTCGGGCATGGGGAGGGAGGGTCGCCGAAAGCAGGAACAGGTCTGAGCAATATGCGAACCCCGCGGCATGGATCAGACGTTCGTCCCCCAGGGGTTCCAGCGTGCGAATCCACGCGCGTTGCCGCGGCGGTCCGTTCTCTCCTCGTCGGCAGGCGAGTCGTGGGTACTCTTCGGGAAAGCGGAACTCGATTCCGACGCCGGCCATCAATGGCGGGAGCCAATTCGCCTCGGCGGCTTCCGAAATGGTGAGGCTGTCCTGAAAGTGAGGTAGATCCTCCGGTAGCGGTGGTACAGGAGACGGCTCTATATCTTGATGTCGCAGTCCCTCTTCATCTCGTTGGAAAGATGCCGTAGCCAGGAGTAGCGTCCGTCCACCTTGAACGGCGCGTACGTGGCGGGTGGTGAAGCTCGCGCCATCGCGCACGCGCTCGACGTGGTAGTCCACTGGGAGATCGGACCTTCCCGGGTGGACGAAATTTGCGTGCAGTGAATGGGGGTGGTGCTCGTGCTCGATGGTACGGCCTGCCGCGAGGAGCGACTGTCCCAAGGTCTGTCCCCCATAGACGCGGCGGACACCAGTGTGTGATTCACCGCGAAAGCTGTTCGAATCGAGTTGCGCGAGTTCAAGGATCGAGCTGACCGGTGGACGGGAAAGGCTGGCTAGGGCGGGCGTCGCCAATGGATGAGGCATAGCTGAAAAGTATAACTAGGTAATCTTGAATCAGTATTGCGGGCGCGCCCGCGGCCGATTCGGCACGTCGACACGAATCAGCCACGGCAGGAGGGGGATTGGCGAATCAGGTCGCTGGAACTAGCGGGGTGCGAATCGCTGTCCGGCGTCCAGGCGCAGGGCCTGTCCATTGAGCATTGGATTGTCGACGACCGCGAGTGCGAGCTTGGCGTATTCCTCCGGTCGGCCCATTCGCTTCGGGAACGCCGCGTCCTCGACGAGAGGTGCGACCTGCTCGTCGGTGAACTTCGCGGTGGCGCCGGTGGCGAACAAGCTGGGTGCAATTGCGACGACGCGGATGCCCTGCGGTCCGAGGTCTCGTGCCATGACCAGTGCCATCGCGGCGATGCCGGCCTTTGCGGCGCTGTAGGCGACCTGGCCGATCTGACCCTCGAAGGCGGCGATGGAGGAGGTGTTGACGATGACTCCACGCTCCTCGTCCTCGGGGTCGTTGCTGGACATGTGGAAGGCCTGCAGCCGATTGAGGTTGAAGGTGGAAATCAAGTTGAGATCGATGATCTTTCGAAAGCTGTCGAGGTCGTGGGGGCCGTTGCGGCCGAGGGTCTTCTTCACGGATCCGCCACCGGCGGTGTTGACGGCGATGTGAAGTCCGCCCAGTTCGGTCACGGCGTTGCCGAGAGCTTGTTCGGCTCCCTCGAAATCAGTGATGTCGATCGGATGGAAGATGCCGCCGATGTCGGTGGCGATTTCTTTGCCGTCACTGGTCTCCCGATCGAGAATTGCGACCTTGGCTCCCGCCGCGGCGAGGGCTTCGGCCGTCGCCCGGCCCATGCCCGATGCGCCGCCTACCACTACGGCCTTCTTTCCGGTGATATTCATACGTCGTCCTTAATCGTGTAGGTGTTCGCCTGTGAAGGCTTGAGTTAACTTATAGTACTATCTAAACTATGTGACGCGCGCTACCTTTAGGGGGCATAGGTGCGTTGTCCGAAGAATTCTCAGTGGCCGTGCGCGGCCGAACTGCTTGTCCCCATGAACGGAGCAATCGTGATTCTCAAGGTCGGTCAATCGTTGGCCAGCAATGTCGACACCACCACACTGATCGTGGTTCGCTCTCCTCAGGGAGGTGACGTGACACTGACCTGCGGTGGGTCTGCGATGGAAGAGGGCAAGAAGCCCTCGGGAGACGGTTCCACGATCGATCCGGCGAACACCGGTGGCGCCGTGCTCGGCAAGCGGTACGTCGACGAGTCTTCGGGTTTGGAGGTGCTGTGCACCAAGTCCGGTCAGGGGCAGCTCGCATTGGACGGGGTCGCGCTTGTGCTCAAGACCGCAAAGCCGCTTCCGTCCTCCGACTAGCAGTCTGCTTTTCGGCCAAGTAGTGCGTACCCAGAACGAAGACGAGTGGAGTGACGGATGAATATTTCGATGCTGCTGGACATGGCGGTCGATGGTTTCGGCGACCGCGTTGTCATCGGATCGAAAGACGCGGGCATCTCCGCGACGAGGTTGAACGAACTGGCAGTGGCCGGCGCAGACATGATCCGGAAATCGGGTGCTGATGCAGTGGTGTATCTGGCAGTCAACGGTCCGGCTTTTCCGGTCGCGATGTTTGCCGCTGCGCGCGCAGGCGTGCCGCTGGTTCCGGTCAACTACCGTTTGGGTCGCGAGCAGCTCGATTCACTTCTGTCGAATCATCCCCGAGCGCTGGGTATCGCTGACCCGAACCAGGCTGCCGTTCTGGCGAGTGCCGGACTGAGTGTGCATACGCCGGAAGAGTGGATGCGCTTGCTCTCGGGTTCGGACGTGACGACGGCCGATGAGGAGGAGGCTCTCGATGACGACGGCCCGGCGGTCGTCATCTATACCTCCGGCACGACCTCCGCGCCGAAAGGCGTGCTTCTTCGCCACGAGAATCTGTCGTCGTACGTGTTCGGATCGGTCGAATTTGCAAGCGCGGAGGATGCGGACGCGGCCTTGGTCAGTGTTCCGCCCTATCATATTGCGGCAGTAGCGAATGTGATCACGAATCTCTACGCCGGTCGTCGAACGATGGTCCTCGAGCAGTTCACGCCGGAGCAGTGGCTCGATACGGTTCGCAGTGAAGGCGTCACAAACGCTCTCGTGGTTCCCACGATGTTGGCCCGAATTGTGGATTCCGATGCGACAAAGGATATTCCGTCCTTGCGGGGCCTTGCATACGGCGGAGCGCCGATGCCCACTCGGGTTATCGAGCGAGCGCTGCAATTGTGGCCCGAGATCGGTTTTGTCAATGCTTATGGATTGACCGAGACCAGCTCGACCATCGCAGTTCTCGGCCCTGATGATCATCGAACAGCGATTGTCGGCGATGACGAAAAGGCCAGGGCACGACTTGGTTCGGTGGGTCGTCCGGTCCCCGGGGTCGAGATCGAGATTCGCGGAGACGATGAAACGGTCTTGGGGGCAGGAGAAGTGGGCCGAATCTGTGTGGCCGGTGACCAGGTGTCGGCAGAGTATGCAGGAGTTGGTCGGATGGTTGACGGCCGCGGCTTCTTCGATACGCGGGACAAAGGATATCTCGACGACGAGGGCTATCTTTTTGTCGGAGGTCGTGTGGACGACACCATTATTCGAGGCGCGGAGAACATCGCTCCCGCCGAGATCGAAGATGTGATTCTGCGGCACCCGGCCGTGCTGGATGTTGCCGTCGTCGGGATGCCGGACGAAGAGTGGGGGCAGCGAATCGAGGCGGCGGTTGTGCTTCGTCCGGGCGAGGGCGCCGATGTGGACGAATTGCGCGCCTTTGTGCGCGAGAAGTTGCGCAGTAGCAAGACACCTGAGCGAATCGTGTACTGGGACGAACTCCCGCGCACGGAGACGGGCAAGCTTGTCCGACGACATGTGGTCGAACGGCTCGGTACGCAGGTAGCACCTATCTGATCTGGTTACGTTCAGCTGCAGTCGATTTCGACTTCGCATCTTGGTTCGTGCCAACATCCGATCCTTGGAATCTCTTACATATATTACTAAGTTGACCTACTATTGGGTGGGGTCGAGTTGGATCATGCCGCTCGCCCAGTTGGCGTATCGGCATAGACATCATTTGCGCCCTATCGATCACGGAGGAATTCCATGAGCACATCGGAGATCACGGAAGCTGAACCCGAGGTTTACAGCTTCCTCGAGGACGACATTCAGCGGGCCCGGGACCTGGTCGGCATTTACCACGCCGTCACCCAGCGCGAGCAGTTCAGCCGGGTCACGCCGGACGTGGTGCGCAACTTCGCCCGCAGTTACGGAGACGACAATCCGTTGTTCGTCGATGAAGAATATGGACGTGACACACGCTGGGGTGGCCAGATTGCACCGCCGATGATCAACATCGGACTGCGCAAGGAACTGCTCGCAGATCGTGTCCCGCGCGAACAGCGTCGCCCGGCCTTCCGTGGTATCCACGTGTTTGTCTCCGGCAGCACAACCGACTGGTACCGACCTGTGTACGACGGTGACACCGTCTACTCGTTCCACGGCTTCGAGAAGGTTGAGCTCAAAGAGTCCGAATTCGCGGGCCGATCGCTACTCGTCACGCGTATTCACGTGCAGTTCAACCAGCGCGCAGAGGTCGTGCAGGCGCAGCGCGTGCTCACGATCCACACGGAGCGGCACGAGTCGAAGAAGCGAAAGAAGTATGACGCAATCGAGCCTGCGACATACACGCCCGAGGACATTGCGAAGATCGACGAGATCTACGCGGCCGAGAAGCCTCGAGGTGCAGAGCCTCGATACTGGGACGACGTACAGGTCGGCGAGAGCCTCGACCAGATGGCAAAGGGCCCGCTGACAGCTACCGACATGATGGTCTTCCATTCCGGTGGTTACGGTTTCGCGCCTTATACGCCGTCGGCCTCGCGCCTGACATACAAGAATCGGCAGCGCATCGCCCCGTTCTACATTCCCAACGAACAGGGCGTTCCTGATGTGGCGCAACGCATCCATTGGGATAGTGAGTACGCCCGCTCCATCGGCCTTCCGGCTGCATACGACTATGGAATGATGCGTGACTGCTGGCTGACGCACGTCCTGACCGACTGGATCGGTGACGGAGGCTGGATCGAGACGATGTCCAGTCAGATGCGTAAGTTCAACTACCTCGGTGATACCCACATCTTCACTGGAGAGGTTGTGGGGAAGAGAATAGAAGGCGACCGACACCTGATCGACATCGAACTCCGGGGAACAAGTCAGCGCGGCGAGGTGACCTGTCCGGCTACAGCGACGGTGTCGCTGCCGAGTCGGGAGTCCGACCTTGCCGTTCTCCCGACCGCGCCGGCGGAGTGGGAGCGGATTGCCGCGCAGATGCTCAAGCGCAACGGTGAGTTGCGTGCGCAGGCACGTTCTGGCTCGAAGGCTTGAGCAACCGCGCCGATCCGCTCACGTGCCGGCGAGTCGGGTAGCTCGGTGGCTGAGAAATTTCGTTACGGTGTGTCCCTAACTTCAGGAGGACCTGTGGACTTGAGCAGTTTGACGACGGTGATCGCAGAGCAGAACGATCATGTTCTGACGATTACGTTGAACCGCCCCGATCGGATGAATTCGTTCACCAATGTCATGCGGAGCGAGTTCCGTTCGCTGTGGCACTACGCGGCGGAGACGGACGACGTCCATGTTGTGGTCCTGCGGGCAAACGGGGATCGCGCATTCAGCACCGGGATGGACGTCAAGGAAGGGACGTACGTCGCCGAGAACGTATTCACCCGCCGAGACCCGGGCGCTGACCTGTCACCGAAGCAGAACGGGTGCTGGAAGCCTTTGGTCTGTGCAGTGCATGGCATGGTCGCGGGCGGTGCGCTGTACTGGATCAATGAGGCGGACATCATCATTGCAAGTGATGATGCGCAATTCTTCGACCCGCACGTTTCTTACGGCCTGGTCGCGGCGCTCGAGCCGATCGGGTTGGCGCACCGCATCCCGATCGGGGAGGTGCTGCGCATGGTTCTGCTCGGTCTCGACGAGCGGATGTCCGCGGAGCGTGCCCGCGAGATCGGACTGGTCAGTGAGATCGTGTCGCGCAGTGATCTGTGGGACCGCGCGCAGGATCTTGCCGGCCGGATCGCGGCCAAGCCGGCGGCCGCGATCCAGGGAAGTATTCGTGCGATCTGGGAGTCGAAGGACTCGACTCGTTCGCACGCACTCGCCACGGCGATGTCGTACACATCGTTGGGCAATCCGATCGGCAAGGCTCAGGTCAGCCGATCAGAGGTGCCTACGCGAAAGTACGAGGTTCGATGACCGCCGCGTTGGCGCACTGCGCCGGCACAATGCGCAAAGGGAGCTGAGATGGACTACGGCATGACTGCCGAACTCGAGGATTTCCGCGCCGAGGTGCGGGCATTCGTGAAGGCCAACGCGCCTGCGATCGCGCCCAAGGCGGGGGTGCGCACGGCAGAGGATGCGGAAGAGCTTGCGTTACTGAAGGACTGGACACGAAAGCTCTTCGATGCTGGATACGTGGGTGAGTCGTGGCCGGAACGTTTCGGGGGGCAAGGTAATCCGGAATCGATGGAACGCGAGGTGATTGTGGGGGAAGAGTTGGCTCGCGGCCGCACCCCCGCCGCGGTTCAGGGGGCCTCCAAACTTGTCTCGAACGCACTGCTCGACTATGGAACCGAGGAACAGCGAAAGGCGTTCCTGCCCGGCATTCGTTCCGGTGAGCTGATCTTCTGTCAACTTTTCAGCGAGCCGAGTTCCGGTAGCGACCTGGCTTCACTGCGTACGAAGGCGATACGTACCGACGACGGCGGGTTCCGGATCAGCGGACAGAAGGTCTGGACGACCAACGGTCAGTGGGCTGATTACGGCTATCTGCTGGCGCGTACGGATCCGGAAGCGTCGAAGCATCGGGGGATCAGTGCTTTCATCATTGATATGCGATTGCCGGGCGTGGAGGTGCGCCCCCTCCGCGAGATGACTGGCACTTCGGACTTCAATGAGGTGTTTCTCGACAATGTCGAGGTAGGTCCCGATGCTCTGATCGGTGATCTGAACCAGGGTTGGGTGATTGCCAATTCCAGTCTTGGACATGAACGCAGCGCAGTCGCAGCCAGCGCAGCCCGGCTGCAGCAGAATGTTTCCGCTCTCGTCGATCTCGCCAAGAAGGTGACGAGGAACGGACGTCCCGCTATCGAAGACGGCGCCGTACTGGACAAGCTCGGTCAGTTGACTGCGTCGGTCGAAGCGCTCTCGGCGATGGTGTACGCCAACGTAAGTCGGTGGTCACGGAAGACAGAACGGGTCTTCGACGGCCCGATGGCAAAACTGTTCTTCAGCGAATTGGGAGTCGAGATCGCGCGATTCGCGCTCGAGCTCAGTGGTGAGGCCGGCGTTCTTGTCGAGCGCGACCCGAATGCAATCGATTGTGGGCGTTGGCAAGACGAATTCCTGTATGCCCGCGCTTATACGATCGCGGGCGGAAGTTCCGAGATCATGCGCAACATTATCGCGGAACGTGGATTGTCAATGCCGCGCTGACGCAGGGATTTACATAGCCGGCGCCGCCGATTTCAGGATGTGCATCGCTCCGGCAAGGGGAGACTCGTGATATTCGAGTCTCCCCTTTTTTGTTCGGAGCCATCACCGAAGAAATAAAAGAATTGACCTAGTTAACTATGTGATCTATCTTATAGTTACACGCGTTCTATCGGCGCGATCGGATGCCGGGTGGCGCCTTATGGGCGGGCCGGGGGAGCAATGGCTTCCTCGTCGGCAGAACTGGAGGCAGTCAATGGCGGGAATCAGAGACGGGTTGGGTGCTCTGTGGTTGGCACCCGATGGCGCGAACATGATCCAGCAGGATGGTCGATGGGTCACATGGGGTGAGGTTCGCGTCCTCGCTGAACGTATCGACGAGCAACTCAGCCGGGTGGGATGCGACGAGGGTTCTCGTGTCGGCGTTGTTCTGGGAAACAGGATGGAGTCCGTCGCGGCCCTCGTGGCCATCCTCGGCAAAGGGCGAACAATCGTCACGCTGAACCCGATGCAGCCGGCTGCACGTCTGTCATCGGACCTGGTGAGTTCCAAACCGCAGGTCGTTCTCGGCCCCTCGAGTGTCTGGAAGGAGACTGAATTCTTTTCGGCTGCTGAGGATTCGGGAATTGTGGGCTTCGCTGTAGATGGCGTCGAGCTCCGACAATGCAGTGGCGGATCCTCGGCAACGATCGAAGCCCTGCACACCGAGGAGCATCCGGTGGCGGTGGAAATGTTCACCTCTGGAACAACAGGACCTCCGAAACGGGTCCCGCTGACATGGCGCCAGCTCGATTCCGCGATGTCAGCGGTGCACGGCCATACCGGTGCGGCCGGCCCTGAACGCGACCCGCTCACCGGACGGGTGTCATTGGTGTTCTTGGCGATGGTTCACATCGGCGGCCTGTGGGCAGTTCTGCAGGCGCTCACCGAAGCTCGACCCTTTGTCCTACTCTCGCGATTCACCGTAGACGGGTGGGTTACCGCGGTATCCGAGCATCAACTGCGGGTCGCCAGCTTGCCCCCGGCGGCAATGCGATCGGTACTCAGTGCCGATATCCCGGCAGAGAAGCTGTCGAGCTTGCGTGCGGTGACGGCAGGCACGACCTACGTCGGCCCGGATCTGGCCGAGGAGTTCACGCACCGGTACGGCGTGCCCGTATTGATCATGTACGGTGCCACCGAGTTTTCCGGTGCCATCGCCGGATGGACCAAGCCGCTGCATACCGAATGGTGGGCGCGCAAGCGTGGCAGCGTCGGGCGGCCGTTTCCGGGCGTGCATCTGCAGACTGTCGACGACAACGGAGAGGTCCTGCCGGTCAACGAGACCGGAAAGCTCGAAGTGCGGGCGGGTCAGACCGGTAAAGGTGCGAACGGTTGGCTGCGTACCAGCGATCTCGCGCACATCGACGAGGACGGATTCCTGTATATCGACGGTCGAGCTGACGACGCAATTGTCCGGGGCGGCTTCAAAGTTCACCCGGAGGTCGTTTCGAACGCCTTGCGTGCGCATCCGTCGATCCTCGACGCGAGTGTGTACGGGAAAGCTGACGATCGGCTAGGACAGGTGCCGGTCGCTGTTGTCGAGCTTGTGGACGGTGCGATTCCTTTGGTCGAGGACGAAGTGAAGACATTCCTCCGTGGCCAGTTGACCGGTTACGAGGTGCCCGTCGATATCCACACCGTCGCGGAACTTCCGCGGGGAGTATCACTCAAGATCGATCGTCGCCGACTGCTGGAGTTGGTGGCAGATCTCGAAGCTGCCCGAGTTTGACGCAGGCGATCGTTAAACGCCTTTTCGAATCGCTCGTGGTACCACTCAAACGAATTCGGGCTGCTGCCCGGTAATGCAAGGAGTACAACATGACTGCAGTCATCGTAGAAGCAGTGCGCACCCCGGTCGGCCGACGCAACGGCGGATTGTCGAGCGTTCATCCGGCCGATCTGTCGGCCGTAGTTCTCAATGCGTTGGTCGAGCGCGCCGGTATCGACCCTTCAATTGTCGAGGATGTCATCTGGGGTTGCGTCCAGCAGGTCGGAGACCAGGCCAACGACGTTGCTCGCAATGCGGTGCTGGCCGCCGGCTGGCCTGAATCCGTTCCGGGGGTGACGGTCGACCGTCAGTGCGGTTCGTCGCAGCAGGCGCTCAACTTTGCCGTCGCCAGTGTTGCAGCGGGACACTACGACGTTGTCGTTGCCGGTGGTGTCGAGTCGATGTCCCGAGTGCCGATGGGGTCCGCGGGAACCTTCGAGGGGAGCCCGTACAGCCCGGCTTACATGGAGCGCTACAACGGAGTCAAGCCGAACCAGGGCGTTGGTGCAGAGGCGATCGCGGAGAAGTGGGGTCTGACGCGAAATGACCTGGACACGTTCGCAGTTCAGTCACATGAACGTGCAGCAGCTGCTCAGGATGCAGGGCTGTTCGACCACCAGATCGTTTCGGTGACGACGCCGGACGGCACCGTGGTCTCGCGAGATGAGGGAATCCGTCGCGGCTCTTCTGTCGAATCACTCGGAAAGCTCAAGACGGTCTTCAAGGAAGACGGTGTCATCCATGCGGGTAACGCGTCACAGATCTCGGACGGCGCGTCGGCGCTGCTGATCATGAGCGAAGAGGCCGCTGCGCGGTACGGGGTGACTCCGATAGCGAAGATTCACTCGGTCGCTGTTGTCGGAGACGACCCGATCATCATGCTCACAGCTCCGATCCCGGCCACGAAGAAGGTGCTCGAGAAAGCTGGTCTGACTGTCGACGATATCGGTGTCTTCGAAGTCAACGAAGCTTTCGCGAGCGTGCCACTTGCGTGGCTGGCAGAGGTCGGAGCGGACCCCGCGCGGGTCAACCCCAACGGAGGTGCAATTGCTCTCGGGCATCCCCTCGGTGGATCGGGCGGACGAATTCTGACGGACATGCTGCATCACATGCTTCGCAACAACATCCAATACGGCTTGCAGACGATGTGCGAGGGCGGCGGACAAGCCAACGCCACCATCCTCGAGCTCGTGAACGCGCGCTGAAACCCGATCCAGCACAAGGAGGAGACAACAATGAGCGAAACGAACGAACCCGCGGTTCTCGTAGAGCGAGTGGGCAATGTCATGGTGATTACGATCAACCGTCCGTCAGCACGTAACGCGGTGAACTCCGCAGTAAGTGCGGGCGTCGGCGGAGCATTGGACGAAGCTGCCGCGGACCCCGATGTGCGTGCGATTGTTCTGACAGGAGCAGGGGAGAAGTCCTTCTGTGCGGGTGCTGACCTCAAGGCTATTTCGAGAGGTGAATCGGTGTACGCGCCGAATAATCGGGAATGGGGATTTGCCGGTTTCGTCAACAAGTACACCGACAAGCCCACGATTGCCGCGGTTAACGGAACGGCACTGGGCGGTGGCACGGAGTTGGCGATGTCCGCGGATCTCATCGTTGCGGCCGAAAATGCAACCTTCGGTTTGCCCGAGGTCAAGCGTGGGCTTATTGCGGGCGCTGGTGGTGTCTTCAGGTTGCCTGAACAGATGCCGCAGCGACTGGCAATGGAAATGATCTTTACCGGCGATCCGATCAGTGCCGCCCGCGCACTCGAGGTCGGTCTGATCAACCAGGTTGTGCCCGAGGGGCAGGTTGTCAGTGCGGCTGTCGAACTGGCACAGCGGATTGCGGTCAACGCGCCGTTGTCGGTGCAAGCCAGTAAGCGCGTCGCTTACGGTGTCGTGGACTCGATCCGCGTCGAGGAGGCTGACCGGTGGGTTTTGTCGGCCGCCGAGTGGGATCAGCTCGCAACTAGTGAGGACTCCAAGGAGGGGCCTCGCGCGTTTGCGGAAAAGCGCGAGCCGGTCTGGAAAGCACGCTGAACCGAGTTCTCTGATTATTCCGAAACGACCCGGGTTGCACTTACTCAAATGCAATCCGGGTCGTTTTGTGTTGGCTTGCTGCCTCGTAGTCTTGGTTCGGCTCAGACGTTGACGAGGCGGCGACGGTGGTAGCTCACCGAACCGTCGAGTAGCTCGTCGACTTTGATTCGGCGGATGAGTAGATGCAGGTCGTGCTCCCAGGTGAATCCGATTCCGCCGTGTACTTGCAGCGCCGTCTGAGCGGCGGAGCTGGTTCCCTCACCGGTGAACGCTGCGGCCGCCGCGACGGCCCGAGCGCGGACACCGGGGTCGTCCCCGTCGAGAGCCACAGCCGCGGCCCACAATGCCGCGCGCGATGCCTCGATTGACAGGGCCATATTTGCGCAATGGTGTTTAACGGACTGGAAGCTTCCGATCGGTTGCCCGAACTGCGTGCGTTGCCCTGCGTATTCGACCGTGAGGGCGAGGAGTGCTTCTGCGGCGCCGAGCGCGTCGACGGCTCGGAAGGTTGCCAACTGATCACGAACGAAACCCACTGTGCCGCTGGATAGCAGCGTCCACTCGCCGGCTTCGAAGGTGAGATCAATCTCGGCTACCGCCCATGACCGCGTTACATCCAGAGTTTCGAGGACACGCGTGCTGACGGCTGCGATGTCCACTACTGCGGCGACCTCGGCGCCGTCGATAGTGGATGTGACGAGAAGGAGTCGGTGGGCGTCTATCAGGCCCGTTATCGGAGCCGTAGTTCCCTGTACTCGAAGTGATGTCCCTTCGACTGTGGCATGCAGCGCGGAGTTTTCGGGTGAGCTGAGCGCCGGCACGACCAAGGACGCCCCGTCAGTGGTCTCGTCGAGGGCCTGGTGGCCGATTTGTTCGAGTAAGCGGGCCGCCGCAGCCAACTCGGCCACGGGTACGGGGCTTCCTGCGCGGCCGTGCTCCTCTGCCAGCACCAGCAGATCGACGTGCGTGCCACCCATCTCTGTTGTGAGAAGACCGATCAGACCCGACTCGGCAAGACGGCGAAGGCGTGCCGGCGAAACTCGCGCCGGAGCATCGTCTATCAACGGGCGGCGTTCCATGAGGGGTGAGTTCTTCACCAACCAGGCCCGTTCGGCCTCCGCTAGGGCTACCTGCTCGTCACTCAGCGCGAAGTCCATGGCTCTCCTCTATAAGTCGTATTTCTTGACATAGTTAACCATGTCATCTACCTTTTCGGTAGTGACGCCAAGGAGTGCGTCTGCATCGAGAGTCCACTTCCTTCCTTCGTTGTCTGGTCTGGCGTCGAGTGGTCGTCGCTGCATCCGTGTGGCTCGCTCAGGATAGTGTGCACCACTTATTCGGCGGTCGCGCTGAGCGGCCTGAAACCTCCTCGGAAAATCAAACGTCACACTTTGGCGTAGTTGTCTCTGCGTCTTCACGTTATCCAGATAACTTAGTTATGTAAGAAGAGATGGGAGTGCGACGGTGGAATTCCTGCGTGTCGAACGTCGCGACGGTGTCGTAACGGTTGTGATGTCGCGTCCGGAGAAGAAGAACGCGGCGAATTTGGAGATGTGGCGCGAACTGGCCGAGACGTTCACCAGTGTCGAGCATTCACATACCGACCGCGTGTTGGTGCTGACGGGAGACGGCGGCGACTTTTGTTCCGGCGCCGATCTGGCAAGTGTGAACGGTGATCCTCTCGACTTCATGTCCGATGCGAGTGATGCGGCACGCGCGTTGCACGCGTTGACAATTCCGACGATCGCCAAGGTGGACGGTGTCGCCGTCGGCGCGGGGTGGAACCTCGCGCTGGGCTGTGATCTGGTGGTTGCCAGCGATCGAGCTCGGTTCTCGCAGATCTTCGTTCGTCGTGCGCTCTCCGTCGACATGGGCGGTTCCTGGTTACTCCCAAGGTTGGTCGGAATTCAGAAGGCGAAGGAAATCGCTTTTTTCGGTGACATGTATTCCGCGGCGGAGGCAGCAGAAATGGGTTTGGTCACGCGGCTGGTGCCGGTAGCCGACCTCGACGCAACTGTGGACGAGATGGCCGAGCGGCTCGCTGCGGGACCCGCGCGTGCGCTCTCCCTGACAAAACAGCTTCTCGATGCGTCTGCAGACGGGGGGAGTCTGGAGTCTGCATTGAGGTTGGAAGCACAGGCTCAGGGCAACAACATCACGGGTGGCGATGCGGCTGAAGCGAAGGCGGCGTTCCTCGGGAAGCGGGCGCCGGTATTCCGCTGAGACTGTTCGAGGGTTATCCGATGCCGCCCCAACATCTTTCATGAAACAGGTCAACTAGCGTGACCGTGCGTCGCGCAGATCGTCACGACAGCGAGGCGTGTTCTAGTACGGGCGGTCGCCGGAGATAGTGACTCGATGCATTTCGCGAACGCCTTCGCCGGTGTCGTGGCACGCGTAGTGCTGAGTGGTGCGGTTGTCCCAGAACGCGACTGATCCCTCTCTCCAACTGAACCGGCACTGGTACTCAGGCTTTGTCGCCTGCCGGTACAGGAATTGGAGGAGAGAGTCGCTCTCGCGAAGGTCCATGCCGACGATTCGGGTCGTGAAAATTTCGTTGACGTAGAGCAAAGGTGCTCCGGTGTCCGGATTGGTTCGCACAACCGGATGCTCGACGGGCGGAAAGCGTTTGGCCATAGCTGCGCGATCTTCTGGCGCCAGTCCTGGTCCGAAGGCTCGGTCGAAGTCGTGGATTGCGCGTAGTGGCCGCAGTGCTCCCTGCATCTGGGGGCTCAGACCCGCGAATGCTGCTTCCATGTCTGCCCATAGGGTGTCACCGCCGACGGGGGGAATTTCGACGGCGCGCAAGATCGAGCCGAATGACGGATGCTCACGCCAACTGACATCGGAGTGCCAATAGTCCTCGCCGTACGGGAAATTCGCGCGTGCAGTAGCGACATCCGGTGCCCTCCGGAGCGTCATCAACTCGGATCGATCGGCAGTGGCCACGGGATGTGCTTCGAGCGTGCCGAACAGGCGACCGAAGTCGAGGTGCTTGTCAGGGGTCATGCGTGTCTGATCGCGAAAAAAGAGAACCTTGAATTCGACCAGCGCTTTCCTTAGTTCGGCGACTATTTCTGGACGGAGGGTTCCGTCGAGTTCGACGCCGTGAACTTCTGCGCCGATGCGGCTGCTGAGAGGGCGAACATGGATCATGAGACCTCGTTTCCGGGTTGAGTGGAGACGGCGCATGCATTCGATTTGTCGAATACGAACGTAGGATTGCGTTGCAATCAAACAACTGTTTTAAACTAAATCACATGCCTTACTGCAGGGTCAATGGTTGAGAGGAGGGGCGTGAGAGAATCAGAACCATGCGCGAGGCGTCACAGTTGTCGGTCCGTGAACGAAACCCCGTCGAGTTATTGCAGGTAGCGGAGCAGCTCTTTGCTGTCCACGGGATCGACGGTGTATCCCTACGGCAAATCGGCAGTGCGGCGGGCCATCGCAATCCCGCAGTTGTGCAATACCACTTCGGGTCGAAAACGGCTCTGCTGCAGGCGATCCTCGAGTATCGACTGCCCCCGATCAACGCCGCACGACTCGAGTTTCTCGACCGGATGCGCAGCGAGGGACGTCAGGATGAATTACGTGCCCTCGTCGAGTCCATGGTGCGACCTCTGGTTGACCTCGATCCGCACACCAACCACTACGTGGCATTTCTTGCTCGACTGATGTCCGACCCGGAGAAACGCGCCGGTGCATATGCCACCACGATCGACCATGTGGTGAGCGCGCAAATTGCGGCTGAGGGGATCAAGGCAGCGCTCACTGAACTGTCCGAACCGCTGCGTCGGCATCGGCACTCGATGGCTGTCGAGCTGATGATGCACACGATTGCGAATCGTCAATCTCGGATGGTTGCGGGCGAAGACCAGGAACTGACCCGCGAAGAGTTCGAGACCGACCTCGTCGATGCGATGGTCGGATTGCTCACGGCGCCGCCCACATTTGTCGAGGGCCGCTAGGAAGCTGACTGCTCGAGTCACGATTGAGGAGTGCGTTACGAACTGCTCGTATTGGGTGGCGATGCGGCCGACGTCACGCGATCGCTTCCACTTCCCGAGTATTCCGCGAGGGCCATTTCACGTTCGGCACCAAGCTTCTCCGAGTGTCGTGGAACATTGACGGTATCCAAGTCGTTTGATGCTGTGTCCAACACGATGTCGGAGAGTTGCTGGATACCTGTTTTGGTTCCGAGGACGGCATTGGGCATGAAAATGGTACAGATCAGGGCGATGACGGCGAACGGAACGGAATAGAGGAATACCTCTCCGACGCCTTGGCCGTATGCAGACTCGACAGTGTTGCGCACCTGATCGGACAAGGCCGGGAGGTTCGGGAGATTACCGTCCGTTAGTCCGCTTGCCGATCGCGCGATGCCTGCTTGCTGTAGGCCCTGCTCGATCTCGGTATCGACTCGAGTGGAGAGGACAGCACCGAACACTGTCACGGCCAGGACACCGCCCAGGCTACGGAAGAACGTGGTGGCGGAGCTGGCAGCGCCGATCTCGAGTACGCTTGCGGAATTTTGTACGACGAGAGTCAGGTTCTGCATCAGCATGCCGAGGCCGAGACCGACCAGCGGTGTGGCCAGGAAAATCACGGTAAAAGGAGTGTCGACTCGCAGGGTCGAGAGCAGGAAAACGCCGACCGTGAGGAGGGAAGCGCCTGTGATCAACCATCGCTTCCACTTCCCTGTCCTGCTGATGAGAGCGCCGACGACGGTGGAGGCGATGAGGTTGCAAGCAACTTGCGGCAAGGTGATCAGACCCGCTCCTGTGGCTGTGGCACCACGACTGAGCTGCATGTACTGGCTGAGGAAGATCGAGACGCTGTAAATGACGATGCCGACGGACACGCTGGCCACGACCGCCAACGTGAAGGTCCGTTGCCGGAACATGTGCAGGGGGAGGACGGGGTTCTTCACTTTGCTCTCGACGATCAGGGTTACGACGATCAGCACTACTGCACCGACACCCAGACACCACGACAGCAAGGATTCCCACGCGAATTGCTTGCCGCCCAGCGAGAGCCAGATGAGAAGCGTCGAGATCGCGGCAATGAGCAGAATCGACCCGGCATAGTCGATATTGGTAGCGCCCCTACGTGTCGGCACAATGAGCTTCAACTGGATGACGATCATCGCGATCACTGCAACGGGAATAACGAGGTAGAAGTTCCAGCGCCAGCCGACTGTGTCGGTGACAAAGCCACCGAGGAGAGGGCCGCCGGCTGTGCCGGTTACGACGACAGCACCGAGGACGCCCATGTACTTTCCACGCTCGCGAGGGCTGATGATGTCAGCGATCGCGACTTGGGAGAGTGCCATCAGTCCGCCGGTTCCGACTCCCTGTATCAACCGCGCTCCGATCATCAGCGTGGGCTCGTGTGCAAATCCGGCGGCGAGTGAACCGGCGATGAAGATAGCGAGTGCGATTTGCAACAGACGTCTGCGATTGAAGAGGTCGGCCAGTTTGCCCCAGATCGGGGTGCTCACCGTGGTCGTGAGCAGGGCTCCGGTGACAATCCAGGTGAGCGTCGATTGATCACCGTGAAGATCGGACACGATACGCGGGAGAGAAGTGTTGACCACCGAGGTCGACAAGATGCCAACCAGCATTCCAATGAGGATGCCGGCGAATGCTTCGTTCACTTGGCGTCGGGACATCGTCGGCGATGAGCCGTTCTCGGCCGTCGTTTCGGTCATGGGATTCCTCGAGAGCTGTGCGATCCGAAAAGTATGTGACGAAAGTCAAACATATATAGTTGATTTAAGCAACTAAAATCGACGGAAGATGTGCAGTGTGTGTCGTGGCAAGATCTATGCTGATCCTGTGAGTTCGACACAACGTGAAGCCGATATCCGCTCGATTCAAGCGGGGATCAGTCAGCTCGTGCGGGGTTCGAGGAAGGCGTTGATCACGAATGTGGCTCTGATAGCGCCCGAGATGGCGCCGGCCGCTTTTGTCATCATGACGCAAATTGCGGACACGTTTCCGGCATCGCCGGCAGCGCTGATTGCCGCCACAGGATTGGACAGAAGTGTGGTGAGTCGACATCTCACGGCTCTCACCAGGGACGGCTATCTGGTCTCTGAGCCTGATCCCCATGACGGCCGCGTGGCTTTGTTCTCCCCGACGCCCGATGCCGCGGAGAAGTTCAGTGCGGTCAGTAAGGCGAGGCACGGCTGGACAGCAGACGTGGTATCGGATTGGACGCAGCAGGATGTGTCGGTGTTCGTCTTGTTGCTGGATAGGTTCAATCAATCTGCCTACGGAAATTGAGGACTGTAGCGACCAATGAGAGCGACTGGGCAAGACGAGTATTCGTGGTGTTCGTAATCCGCGGAATCGAAATCGGTGCGCTGTTTCCTCGCATGCCGATTTCGATTCCGTTCTGATCTCGGACTAGACCGGGCCCATACGAATCGCGCCGTCGATTCGGATGGTCTCGCCGTTGATCATGGCGTTGTCGACGATCGCCAGCGCGAGCTTGGCGTACTCCGTCGGAGCGCCCAAACGGGACGGATGGGGGACCTGGGAGGCGAGCGACTCCCTCACTTTGTCGGACAGGCCGCCGAGGATCGGCGTCTCGAAGGTACCGGGCGCGATCGTAACGACGCGTACGAACTTGCGTGCCAGATCGCGAGCCGCGACGATGGTCAGCCCCGCAACGCCGGCCTTGGAAGACGAGTAGGCGGCCTGGCCG
Organism: Rhodococcus sp. MS16; assembly: GCF_013277795.1. Lineage (NCBI taxonomy): Bacteria > Bacillati > Actinomycetota > Actinomycetes > Mycobacteriales > Nocardiaceae > Rhodococcus > Rhodococcus sp. MS16. The sequence continues at coordinate 18,969 of NZ_VBTM01000027.1, read as the reverse complement.
ATCTGTCCTTCGAAGGCAGCCACGGATGCGGTCATGATGATGATGCCGCGCTCTCCGTCGACCACGTCGTTCTTGACCATGCGGGCAGCGGCCAGTCGCAATACATTGAACGTTCCGACGAGATTTGTACTGATGACATCTTGATAGAGCTCCAGGCTCCCTGGTGTGCCGTCTTTTTCGACCACGCGCAGTTTTCCGCCGCGTCCAGCGCAGTGCACGACTGCCCGCAACGGGGCTTTGCTCTCCGCCTCGGCGAGGGCGGCGTCGACAGCCTCGGGATCACGGACGTCGGCCGGCATGAATGTAGCCAGGTCGCCTAGTTCCTTGGCTACTACTTCGCCGTTCGAGGATGGCAGATCGATGATTACTGTCGGGACGCCGCGGGCTAGGAAAGCCTCTGCGGTCGCCCGCCCGAGGCCGGAAGCGCCGCCGGTAACTGCAGCAGACGCGTTGGTGAGGTCCATGGTGTGCCTTTCGATGAGGTGAGTGCGGAATTGGTCGTTTCGAACGAGCCGGGAGGTCCACCCTTGTTTATAACTTAGTTATAGAGGTAATATTTGTCTATTAAACCGGCAGTTCGAGGAGTGATGTGCTGTCGATCAGACGGATGGAGTGGTAGTGAATTCGATCGACACGGGACTGCTGATCCTGCGGGTCTGCTTGGGCCTGACCATGGCCGCGCACGGATACGGGAAACTCTTCCGAGGTGGCCGAATCCCAGGCACTGCACGATGGTTCGAGAGCATCGGCATGCGACCGGGACTGGTGCACGCGTGGTTGGCTGCTGCCACCGAAGTTGCTGCGGGCATCTCTCTTGCGTTGGGCCTGCTCACTCCGTTCGCTGCTGCGGGCTTTGTCGCCCTGATGTTTGTCGCGGCGTGGACTGTGCACCGCGACAAGGGATTCTTCATCGCCGGAGACGGGTGGGAGTACAACATGGTGCTCGCAGTGGGTGCTGTCGTCGTCGCGATCACCGGACCCGGAACGGCAAGCCTCGATAACCAGTTCTTCGGTGGCGAGTTGTTCGCCGGCTGGGCAGGCGGTCTCACGGCGGCGGTCGGCGGCCTAGTGGCGGCGGGAATTCTGCTCGGAAGTGCCTATCGCCCCGAAGTTGTTGCCGCGGAACCTGCTCGAGGTTGACCGTGAAAACTGTTGAAGGTCAAAATGTTAACTGGATCAGTAGTGTCCGGAGTCGCGTGTGACCGGCCGGGGGTTGGTCAATCTCCGGGACGTCGGCGGTTTGCCGCTCCTAGGCAAGGGCGCGACCGCGCACGGCATCCTGTATCGCGGAGACGCTCCTTACCCCGGCGATTCCGTGATTCCCGAAATTGCATTGTGGCCACCCAAGAGCGTCATTGATCTGAGAGGTGCAAGGGAACGTGCTCGGTTTGCCTATGAATGGCCGGTAGGAACCAGCGTGCATCACGTACCGCTTTCTGCCGCTGCGGCCCCCGACGCTCAGCCGAGCGATCTGTCAGTCGTCTATGCGCGCATGATCGACCGCGGCAGTTCCTGGGTCGGTGAACTTCTTGATCTGGTTACCCAGCCAGAGGGCCCAGTTTTGTTGCACTGCACGGCCGGTAAGGACCGTACCGGTGTTGCGGTAGCGGTATTGCTTCTTGCTGCAGGCGTGCGGCCTGAGGCCGTCGTCGATGACTACGTGCGTACCGAGCGGACTCTGCCTGACCTCATGGCTCGATGGTTCGACGTCGGTGTGCGCACCGCGAAGTCGCCGCCGCTTCCGGAGCAGTACATGCACGCGCCGTCCTCGGCGATCGAACCGATCGTCGAACGAATCACCGCAACGCGTGGGGGACCGGCGCAGTGGATGCTCGATCACGGTGCGGATCCTGTCCTGCTCGACATGTGGCGAACTCGACTGCACGGAGCCCCGGTGCCGGCGCTCATCCAACGGGCGGATGGAGTGTGAAGGGTTTGCCGGGTTCGATGTGCAGGGCTGAGGTCATCAGTGATCTCAGCGAATTGTGGTACCGAGAGGGTTTTCACTCACACCGAAGTTGGGTCGACGTTCTACCCGAGAAATGTGCGGAGAATGCGCTTACCCGAATCGTGTACGTCGCGGCCGACGGCGCACAGAGCGAGACCACGGTTGGTGAGATCTACTCTGCTGCAGAAGATGTTGCTTCGGCCCTGCGAGGGTACGGCATCGGTTCGGGTGACTCTGTAGCAGTTCAGCTGCCCAATTGTTTCGAGGCATCGGTAGCCTACGTCGCCGTACTTCTGGCAGGCGCGGTACTGGTTCCGATTGTGCATGTGTACGGCCCGAACGAGGTGCAGTTCATTCTCGAGCAATCAGAGGCGAAGCTGTTCATCCAGCCGAACCAATGGCGCTCGATCAACTACGGTGATCGGGTCGGGGATTATCGGGATATCGTCACCCTCGAACGAATTGTCGTGGTTGGTGACGACGGCCCGGATGGTTGTCTCGCATGGTCGGATTTGAGCACGCATGCGACATACACAGCTCCCGCAGTACATGCGGACGACATTGCGCTGCTTATCTATACCTCCGGGACCACAGCGGCCCCGAAGGGTGTTCAGCACAGTCATAATTCGCTGCTTTCGGAGGTCAGGTCTGCTTCCCGCTATCTCCGCGGCCGCGACGATTCGGTGCAACTCGTTTCCTTTCCGCCCGGACACATTGCCGGCGTCTCCAGTGTGCTGCGCCCTCTTGTACACGGCTGGAACGCGGTGTACATGCAGATGTGGGATCCGGAACTTGCTGTCGAACTGATCTCGTCCCATCGGGTGACTGCGACAGGTGGAACCCCATTTCACCTTGCCGGGATCCTCGACGTAGACGGTGTTGCCGACAAGCTGACGACGTTGTCCGACTTCCTCATTGGTGCATCCACGGTGCCGGAGGATCTCGTGCGTCGGGCGCAGAGAGTCGGTATTGCAACTTTTCGTTGCTACGGATCCACTGAGCATCCGACGGCCACATCAGGGGGCGTCGACGATCCCGAGGATGCGCGTTTGGGAACAGACGGCGCACCGATGGATGGGGTACGTGTGCGTGTCGTCGATGAACTCGGCATCGATGTTCCGGTCGGGGGCGACGGCGAGATCATACTTCGAGGTCCGGACCAATTTGTCGGCTATCGCGACAGTAGCCTCAATGCCGAGGCATTCACAGAAGACGGGTGGATGCGGACCGGCGATCTCGGGCACCTGGATGTCGATGGTCGGCTGACGATCACCGATCGTATGAAGGATGTCGTCATCAGGGCTGGTGAGACGATGTCTTCCGGCCAGATCGAAGACGTGCTCGTCACGCACCCGGCGATCCGGGAGGGCGCGATCGTTGCAGCTGCGGACGAACGTTACGGCGAAGTGGTCGCGGCGGTTGTCGTACTTTCTCCGGGCATGAAACTTGAACTCGCCGGACTTCGTGAGCATTTCGCGGCGTCCGGGCTCGCCAGAGTGAAGACACCCGAGCGGCTTGTTGTCGTTGACGAGCTCCCTCGAACAGCGCTCGGCAAGATTCGTAAGGCGGAGCTCCGCTCCGCGCATTTCACCTGAGAATAGTCCGCGGAAGATGCTCTCGGAGTTCAGTCTTCAGATTCCGGGTATATTCCGGGCCTGGTTCTGCTGAGTGGAATGCGTCTATTGACATCGTGCCGAAACCTCAGAATCATGTTCCCAGAATGACAATCTCACTTTTGGATTGTCCGAAATCCGAAGGATCTTCCATGACAACGGAATCCGAACATACCGAACTCCTCGCCGATCTGAGCGTCCGAGCTGGCGATGCCAGTCGCAGTTGGCAAACAAATCTCGAGGTTTCCAACGTGCGGCCACTGACCGGCGGAACATCGAGCCTGACATTCATCGCCGACGTTTCGGGTGGGGCAATCGACGAATCTGTCGTCCTCAAGGTTGCGCCCCCAGGACTGGCACCCGTTCGAAATCGAGACGTGCTACGTCAGGGACGTGTCATGCAGGCGTTGCAGGGTGCTGCCGGGGTGTCGACACCGGCAGTCTATTTCGAGGACGCGGGTGATCCTCCTTTCGTGGCAATGCAAATGGTCGCTGGAGAATGTGTGGAACCACTGCTCGATGCTCAACGTCCTCGAGACGGAGTGGCGCGTGCGCAAACACGCGAGAGGTACCTCTCCGCTACGCGGATGCTTGCTCATCTGCATTCGGTCAAGCCTTCCGATATTGGTCTGGGTGACGAGCCGGTGGTGTCGCTGGGCGATGAAATCGACAGGTGGACCAGAGCATTCGAGACAGTTTCGGATGATCTGAGCGGTGACTATCTGCGATGTGCAAAGGCATTGCATGCGACGATGCCAGTCCCGGCGGAACCCGTCGTCAACCACGGTGACTATCGATTGGGTAACACGCTCTGTGAAGGAGACCGTGTCACAGCGTTGATCGACTGGGAAATCTGGTCGGTCGGTGACCCGCGAATCGATCTCACCTGGCTCACCTACTTCACCGATGAGGCCGCCCACCCCGCGGCCTACTCAGAAAAGCCTTGCGGTACACCAACTGTCGACGAGGTTGTCCGGATCTACGAGCAGACCCTGGGTCGGCCAGTCGAGGACATCGAATGGTTTCACGCACTCACGCGGTACAAGGAAGCCGCCGCGACAGCACTATTGATCAAACGCGGACGCAAACGCGGAGCATTGAGCCCGGCATTCCAGAAGATGGAACCCGCCCTGCCTGGCCTGCTGACAGAAGCACTCGCGCTGATCGGATATTGATCGCGGCAATCGAAGAACGAGAGCATACGTGATGTCCGAACCACGTCGCGATGTAGATAACGCACCGCCGGTGATCGCGGGTGGGAGTCAACTCCGTCGAGTGCCTAAGCCTGGTCGGCAGGCCTCGTACGACGGCGAGGTGAAGTTACTGATCCGGGCTACCCAGACTGTGATGTTGAGTAAGGGGTGTACCGATCAGCCCAAAATTGCCGAAATCGTCCGCGAGGCGGGAATGTCGAATCAGGCCTTCTACCGGCACTTCCGGAGTCGAGACGACATCATCGTCGCGCTCTACGAGCAGGGGCTCCTGAACATCCATGCCTACCTGAAGTATCGAGTATTCAAGCAGTCCGGATTTCAAGGGCGTCTCGCCGCCTGGATCGACGGAGTCTTGGCGCAGATCGAAGATCCTGATCTCTCCGATGTAAGCCGGGTAATCATCTGGAACATGGGCCAGATTGCCAGAACTAAAAGCGAGATCAAGCCAGTCGGACTCAGCCGTATCCGGGATCTACTCTGCGGCATCCTTATCGAGGGCAACGTCCCGGACCCCGAACGCACCGCCATGTTCATTCAGACCTTGGTAATGGGCCTGACGACAACATATCTCGAAGCCGATCACACCCCCATACAAGAAGAACGCGAGCATCTGCTGCAGTTTTGTCTCAAAGCCGTAACCGAACACTGAAGTTCGCCCGACCGTGCGTGTCGCTCGAGTGTGAACCCCGTACTAACAAAGGACTCATACGATGTGGAATTTCCAGACCGATCCTGAATTTCAGGCAAAGCTCGACTGGGCGGCGACATTCGTTCGCGAGGAGTGCGAGCCGCTGGACCTGCTCTTCCCTCACCTCGGTCAGCCGTACAACATGGAAAACAAGGCCGCACGGGCCATACTCGGCCCGTTACGAGACCGGGTCAAAGAACAGGGTCTGTGGGCGTGCCATCTCGGTCCGGAGCTCGGCGGGCAGGGTTACGGTCAGCTCAAGCTTGCGTTGCTGAATGAGGTTCTAGGTCGGTCCATGTGGGCTCCAACGGTTTTCGGTACCGCGGCACCGGACACCGGAAACGCCGAAATTCTCGCGATGTACGGAACCGATGCACAAAAGGCGAAGTATCTGCAGCCGCTGCTGGATGGCGACATCGTTTCATGCTTCTCGATGACCGAGCCGCAGGCAGGGTCTGATCCCAAGGAGTTCGTCTGCGCGGCACGCAAGGACGGTGACGAGTGGGTTATCAACGGCGAGAAGTGGTTCTCGTCGAATGCGCGCTACGCGTCGTTCCTCATCGTCATGGCGGTGACGGACACCGAAGCGTCGCCGTACCGCCGGATGTCGATGTTCGTCGTGCCCGCTGAAACCCCAGGAATCGAGATCGTCCGCAACGTCTCCGTCATGGGTGATCGAGACGAACTCGACGAGGGAACGCACGCCTACATCCGTTACAACGACGTGCGCCTGCCGGCCGACGCGATCCTCGGTGGCCCCGGACAGGGCTTCGAAGTGGCTCAGTCTCGACTCGGCGGCGGCCGCGTCCATCACGCCATGCGCACCGTCGGCAAATGCCAGCGTGCCCTGGACATGATGGGCGAGCGAGTGCTCTCGCGTCGTACGCAAGGCGAGACCCTTGCGAAGAAGCAGATGGTGCAGCAGTTCATCGCCGATTCGGCGATCGAACTCGAGCAGTACCGACTGCTGGTGATCAAGACCGCATGGGTCATCGACAACGAACCACACGGTGCGGCACGCACTTACATCGCCATGTGCAAGGTTGCGATGGCGAAGATCTATCACGACATCATTCACCGCGCGATCCAGATTCACGGTTCACTGGGAGCCACGACTGAAACCCCGCTGCATATCTGGTGGAGCGGCGTCATCTCGATGGGCTTGGCGGACGGACCGACCGAAGTGCACAAGGTTGCCGTCGCACGCGGTGTACTCGCGAACTACGAGCCCACTGAAAACTTGTTCCCCAGCGAGCACATTCCCACCCGATTGGCCGAGGCAAAAATCAAGCATGCCGCTATTCTCGAGGAGCACGGAATCGCATGAGCAATCACTTTTCTCTCGAAGGTAAGGTCGCCCTCGTCACCGGTGGCAGTCGAGGACTGGGACGTCAAATGGTGTTGGCCTTCGCTGAAGCTGGCGCCGACGTCGTGATCACCAGCCGCAAAGCGGAAGCGTGCGCCGACGTCGCCAAAGAGGTAGAAGCCCTGGGCCGCAAGGCTCTTCCGGTGAGCTGTCACGTCGGTAAGTGGAACGAAATCGATGCACTGGTCGAGAAGGCCTACGAGGTGTTCGGGCGGATCGACGTCTTGGTCAACAACGCCGGTATGTCTCCACTCGCGCCGTCGTCGGCTGAAACCAGCGAGGAGCTTTTCGACAAGGTCATCGGCGTCAACTTCAAAGGCCCGTTCCATCTGTCATCGTTGGTCGGTGAGCGCATGGCAGCAGGCGACGGCGGATCGATTATCAACATCTCGTCTTCGGGAGCGCTCTTCCCGCAGCCGCGATTCGGCCCTTACGCCGGCGCGAAGGCGGCTCTGAACACGCTGACGGGAGTATTTGCACGCGAGTACGGACCCAAAGTGCGAGTCAATACGATCTCCGCGGGTCCGTTCTTGACCGACATCTCCAAGTCGTGGGCTGAAGAGAAGCGGCACACTACGCAGAGTGCGATCGGAAGGCCTGGAAACCCCGAAGAGATCATCACTACTGCCCTGTACCTTGCGAGTCCCGCATCCAGCTACACCACCTCGTCATTGATCCGCGTCGACGGCGGCTTGTACTGAACGGCAAAGGCGCGCGTTTACCGAACTTCGGTTCCAGTGAACGCGCGCCTTTGCGGTAGGTGCGCCGCTCAAATTCGTTTCAAATCAACAGATACGGAGTACGCAATGGGAAATCGAAATTTGACTGATCGACGTGTCATCATCACCGGAGGCGCTAGTGGAATGGGCGGCGCGTTAGTCAAGGCGTTCGGTGAATCGGGCGCAAAGGTAGTCTCCTTCGACGTCACAGCGGACGAGGGAGCGCGGATTGCCGCTGAGGCAGGCGCGGAGTTCATTCGGTGCGACGTCACCGACAAGGAATCGGTTGACCAGGCCTTCGCGCGGGGTGTGAAATCCTTGAAGGGCCTCGACGTATTGATCCACGCCGCTGGAATCGCTCCTGGCGCGCCGGCAGAATCCACGCCGCTGTCAATGTGGGAGTCCACTATGGCGGTCAACGCCACGGGGACGTTCCTTACTAACCAAGCGGCATTCGAGTACCTGAAAGATGGAGGCGGGCGCATCATCAACTTTGCCTCCGCAGCAGGTGCAAAAGGCTTGATGGGTAAGGCCGCGTACGCAGCGAGTAAGGGCGCCGTGCTGGGCTGGAGTCGGACCGTAGCGGCCGAATGGGCGCAGTACGGGATTACCGTCAACTCAATCGCTCCGGCAATTCGTACGCCGATGTACGAGACGACGCGGGCGTCGATGACACCTGAGCAACTGGTCGAGCACGACCGGAAAATGACAAACCTGATTCCGCTCGGTGGCAAACTCGGAAACGTCGAGGATCTGGTTCCAGTACTCGAATTTGTTGCAGGCGAAGGCTCACGATTCATGACGGGGCAGATCTTCGCAGTCGACGGCGGGTCGCTCATGGTCAGGTAGCGGGCGGGCGGCAGCGCGATAACACCAAAAGTGGAAAACCCAAGCAAACCCCACTCGGCAGGAAGGCCATAGCATGCGAGCAGCGCGGTGTGAGATCCACGGAGATCCGGACAAGATTGTGATCCGTGAAATACCCGATCCGGTAGCCGGACCGTCGGAGGTGCTTGTGGGAATCGAGGCTGCCGCCGTGAATTATCCGGACGTCCTCATCGCTGCGGATCGCTATCAGGTGACGGTGCCGACTCCGTTCACTACGGGAAGCGAATTCGCTGGGCGGGTGCTGGCAGTCGGAGCCGAGGTCACGAACTTCGTACCCGGGGATGCCGTGATGGGCACGGCATTCGGCGGTGCATTTGCGGAGCAGATCACCGTTCCGCACACCGCACTGTCGCCGGCCCCTGCAGGGTTGGACATGATCCATGCCGCAGCATTCAACGTCACTTACCGAACCGCATACCACTCTCTGACGACATTCGGAGATATGAAACCTGGGAACTGGGTGGTGGTTCTCGGCGCCGCTGGTGGTGTGGGCACTGCCTGTATCGACATCGCGACTCGTCTCGGAGCTAAGGTGATCGCCGCAGTGTCCACCGCGGAACGCGCTGAAGCCTGTCGTGCGCTCGGCGCCGTGGAAACGATCGCCTACGACGACGAGGATCTCAAACTGCGGATCAAGGAAATCACCGGCACGGGTGCTGATGTGGTGATCGATCCGGTGGGTGGTGCGTACTCGGAGCAAGCGATTCGAGCGATCGGGTGGGGCGGGCGCTATGTCTGCCTAGGTTTTGCGCAAGGTGATATTCCGCGGATCCCGATGAATCTAGTTCTCCTGAAAGGCGCGATCCTGCGAGGGTTCGAGATTCGTACGCTCGCCGCTCATCTACCGCAAGCTGTCGAGGAGGGTCGCAAGGAGATCGAACGTCTTGTCGGACAAGGAATGAAGCCCTACGTCTCCGAAATCTACACACTCGATGAAGTGCCGCTCGCCTTGACTCGTATGTCGGAACGGCTCACTACAGGCAAACTGGTCATCGACATGACCCGGCGTTGATACCAGCCGATGCCTACGACTGCTTTCGAGTGGCCGTAGGCATCGGCCATTTTTATTACCGGCCTTGCCAGTTCGGCGTTCGACGTTCCGAAAATGCAGCCGCGCCTTCGCGCGCATCAGCGGAAGCGAAGACCGGATCCGTGTATGTGTTCTGGCGCTCGAAGGCTTCCGAATCGGTCCAGGTCCGTGATTGAAGCGCCAGAGCCTTGCTGGCGCGCACCGCCAGCGGAGCGTTTGCACTGATCGCTGTTGCCAAAGCGCGTGCGCCTTCCGCCGCGGAACCGTCGTCAACCACTCGATTGACCAGGCCATGCGTGAGCGCAGTCTGCGCGTCGATCGGTTCGCCGGTGAGCAGCATCTCGAGTGCGACAGCGCGGGGCAGGGTTCGGGGAGCACGGAAGATTCCGCCGGCGCGCGCGGCAAGGCCGCGCTTTACCTCCGGAAGTCCGAACTTGGCACCACTGCCTGCGACAACCAGGTCACAGGCCAGAACCATTTCGAATCCTCCGCCCAGTGCCCATCCTTCGACCGCGGCGATCAGGGGCTTCGCTGGTGGCGCTTCGACGAGGCCACCGAAACCGCGGCCCTGAACCACTGGCCGCTCACCGAGCTGAAATCTCTTCAAGTCCATTCCCGCGCAGAATGTTCCGCCACTGCCAGTGAGAATTGCAACCGACAGATCCGGGTCCTCGTCGAGACGAGTCAACGCCGCGGCGATCTCGGTCGCAGCGGTCAGCGTCATCGCATTGCGTTGTGCAGGACGGTTGATGGTGATCGTGAGAATCCCGGCATCAGCTTCCACGAGCACGTCGGCCGTTGTCAGTGCGCTCATCGAGGCGCCATCCGGATCGCGCCGTCCAGTCGAATAGTTTCACCGTTCGCGTACGAATTCGTCAGGAGTGCAGTGGCCATTGCCGCATAGTCCTGCGGGCGACCCAGTCGCTTCGGGAAGGGCACGCCTGCGGCAAGGCCCTCACGGATGTCCGAGCGAAGTCGCGCGAGCATGGGAGTGTCGAACAATCCCGGAGCGATCGTGTTGACTCGGATCCCGAAGCTTGCGAGATCGCGTGCCGCGACGAGTGTCATGCCGTGAACAGCGGCTTTCGATGCGGTGTAGGAGGTTTGGCCGATCTGACCGTCGAATGCAGCCACCGATGCAGTGAGCACGATGCTGCCTCGCTCACCGTCGAGGGGCTCGTTGCGTGCCATCCTGGCTGCGGTGCAGCGGAGGACATTGTAGGTGCCGATGAGGTTGATCTCGAGGACGTTGCGGAAGCTTTCCAAGTCGTTCGGATTGCCTTCCTTGTCCAGAATGCGTAGACGATCGCCGCCGCGTCCGGCACAGTGCACGACTCCGCGCAGGGGGCCGATCGCCTCGGCAGCGTCGAGTGCGGGACCGAATGACGCCTCATCGGTGATATCGATCGGCGCAAAGACGGCCGCGTCGCCCAGGCGTGCTGCGGTCGCTTTTCCGTCGGACTCGGCAAGATCGGCGATCACCACGCGCGCACCGGCCTCGACGAGAACGGTGGCCGTTGCTTCACCGAGGCCGGAGGCTGCTCCGGTAACCAGGAATGTGTTGTCTCGCAATTGCATGTGTCAGGCTTTCTTCGGAAGGGGAGGGGAGGATCGAGGGGTGTGTGTCATGAGGAGAATCGGGCGGCTACGTCGCGGCCGATGATTTCTTTCATGATTTCTGTTGTGCCGCCGACGATGGTTTGCACTCTGGCGTCGGCGTAGGCACGTGAGATCGGGTACTCGTCCATGTACCCGTATCCGCCGTGCAACTGCAGGCATCCGTTGACGACGCGATTCTGCAACTCGGTGGACCACCACTTGGCCTTCGCTCCGAGGGTAGCGTCGAATGTGCCGTCGTTGTACGCGAGAATGGACTGCTCCAGGAACGTTCGTGTGATGTCTACTTCGGTCGTCATCTCCGCAAGCCGGAATCGCGTGTTCTGGAGGTCGATGATGCGTTGGCCGAATGCCTTTCGCTCGCTGGTGTAGCGGCCCGTCCACTCCAGTGCCGCCTCGGCCGCGCACAGGGCGCGCCATGCAATCGACAGGCGTTCGAGTGGAAGCTGCGCCGTCAGGTGGTGGAACCCACGGCCTTCCTCACCGACGAGATTAGACGTAGGGACACGCAGGTTATCGAAGGCGATCTCGGCCGTGTCCTGGGCGTGCAAGCCCAGTTTGCGCAGCTTGCGACCCCGTACGAATCCGTCGGTGGTGGTGGGTACGAGGATGAGCGACAGTCGGGGGCGTCCATCGACCTCGCCGGTACGTGCGGCGACGAGAACTAGGTCGGAAGAGAATCCACTTGTGATAAATGTCTTGGAGCCGTTGATGACCCAATCGTCGCCGTCTCGCACCGCCGACGTCTTCATCGCACGGAGGTCGCTGCCGGCCGAGGGCTCCGACATGGCAATGGACGTGACGATGGAGCCCTCGGCCATCCCGGGGAGCCACTCTTTTTGCTGTTCGGCCGTCCCGAATGTCGTCAGGTACGACGCGACGATATCCTCGTTGATCGAGAACCCGGAAGCGAGGGATGCCGCTCCGACTGCGGCAAGTTCCTCCTGGATCACACAGCGGAAGCGATAGTCCTTCATTCCGCCTCCGCCGAGGTCTTCGGCGATTCGGATACCGAGAATTCCGTGTGCGCCTGCGGATTTCCATACGTCGCGGCCAGTGCTTGCGTCCTCCTCCCATCGGTCGAGGTTCGGGGTGACTTCACGCTTCACGAATTCGCGCACCAGTGCGCGGAACTGGTTGTGGTCATCGTCGTAAAATGGTTGAGGCACTTGGCTTCTCCTAAATTGATCGGTAATACTCGTGCTCGGCGTCCAGTTTGTCGACATGGGCGAGCCTGCGGTTCAATCTACCGACAGACTAATTTGAAACCAAGGGATGGATGACATGAAATCTAGTGCGCCGCTTAGTGGTCTGCGAGTTGTCGAGTTTCTCGGATTGGGACCGTCTCCGTTCGGTTGCATGCTGCTGGCCGATTTGGGAGCTGAGATCCTGACCTTGCGCCGCCCCGGATCGGAGATACCGGCGTTGGTGCGTAACCGGTCGACGATGGAAGTCGACCTCAAAGATCCAGACTCGATTCGGTTCGTACACAATGCCATCGGATCTGCTGATGTCTTGGTGGAAGGGTTTCGTCCCGGTGTCATGGAGCGTCTCGGATTGGGTCCGGATGATCTCGCCGCTGTCAACAATCGTCTGATCTATGCCCGGATGACCGGATGGGGCCAGACGGGTCCGCTTGCGTTCACCGCCGGGCACGATATCAATTACATCGCACTGACAGGTGCGCTGCACTCCGCCACCAGAGCGGGTTCGGTGCCCATGCCGCCGGCTAACCTTCTCGGTGATTTCGGTGGCGGCGCAATGTATCTCGTCACAGCGATTCTGGCAGCTGTCTTCGAGCGCGACCGGACCGGCACGGGGTCGGTTCTCGATATCGGGATTCTCGACGGCACCAACTATCTGACCTCGATGCTTCACGAATACCGCGCGACTGGACGGTGGTCCGACGAACCCGGTACGAATCGGCTGGACACAGGCGCTCCTTACTACGATGTTTATCCCTGCGCTGACGGTAAGTTCGTGGCTGTAGGAGCTCTGGAAGATCCGTTCTTCGATGTGCTCCTCGAGGTCCTCGGGCTCGAACCCGAATTGGCCCAGGGTAGGCACGATCCCCAGGCGTGGCCTGCTCTTCGAGATCGAATTGCGGCGGCCGTCGCGACGAGAACCCGTGACGAATGGGCTGACCTCGCCGGCCACACCGACGCATGCTTGACGCCGGTTCTCAGCCTGGCGGAGGCGCCGCACCATCCGCACGTTGCCGCACGGGGCATCCTCGTCGCCGAGGACGGTGATGCATGGACTCCGCGACTGCCGATCGGATACTCCGACGCCGCTAAGCCAGTAGACGACATCCTCCGGTTGTGGGGTCAAGGGACGGCGGGCCCGTAAATCTCTGTGCCGTATTGGTTTCACCGTCCCGATGACTGACAACCGTCATCGGGACGGTTCGTAAGTGCGCAAGATCAAACGGCGACCACGGTCCGCGTCACTCGACGAGTTCGTAGATCGTTGCGTTGGCAGTTCCGCCGCCCTCGCAGATGGTCTGCAACCCGTATTTGAGTCCGCGATCGCGCATGTGGTGAACGAGCCGGGTTGTCAGGATCGCCCCTGACGCGCCGAGGGGGTGCCCCACCGCGATTGCGCCACCGAGTGGATTGATGCGTTCGAGATCCGCACCGAGTTCGATCTGCCATGCCAGCGGAACCGGCGCAAACGCTTCGTTGATCTCGATTGCGCCGATGTCGTTGATTCCGAGACCGGCACGGGCGAGAACTTTCTGCGTGGCGGGAATGGGAGCAGTGAGCATCATGACGGGATCTGCACCGACAACCGAGCCGGCGAGCAGACGAACGATGGGGACCAGCCCCAACTCTGCGGCCTTTTCCGGCGTCGTGATCATTACTGCCGATGCGCCGTCGGAGATTTGTGACGCGTTTCCGGCGTGGATCACACCGTCGTCGCGGAATGACGGCTTCAGCTTGGCAAGCGTCTCCGGCGACGTTCCGCGCCGCAGACCTTCGTCGACAGCGAGCTGTGCTTCGCCGATGTCTACCGTTACAAGTTGTGAGTCGAACGCTCCGCCGTCGATTGCCTTGGCTGCGAGTTCATGAGATCTGGAGGCGAACTCGTCAAGCATCTGACGCGAGAGATTCCACTTCTGGGAAATCAGTTCCGCGCCGATTCCTTGGTCGAGCTTGTCGACGTCGTATCGGTCGAGAACGGTTTGACCATAAGGGAAGCCGGAAGCTCGGGCTGCGCCGAGTGGAATCCGAGACATCATCTCGACCCCTCCCGCGACAGCAATATCGTAGGCGCCCGACATCACCGCGTGGGCCGCTGATTCGATGGCCTGTTGACCTGATCCGCACGCACGGTTGACGGTGACAGCCGGTACGCTTTCCGGCCAGCCCGCCGCCAAGGTTGCGAATCGCGCGACATTGCTGGACTGGTCACCGAGTTGAGTGACACAGCCCCACATGACGTCGTCGATCAACGACGGGTCGACTCCGGTCCGTCGGATCAGCTCATTGAGCACCAAAGCGGATAGATCAACTGGGTGGACGCTGCTCAACGACCCGTTCCGCTTGCCGATCGGCGTGCGTACCGCCTCGACGATGACGGCTTCTCTGATTCGCATGCTGTTTTGACTCCTGTCGTTCAAGCGGATGGATTGTGTTGGGCGCCAGCTAGGTAACGGCTCCGGCGATCTTGAGTTCGATGAGTCGTTCATCGTCGAAGCCGAGCTCGCGCAGAATGTCGTCGGTGTGCTCGGCGAACTGTGGGGCGCGGGTCATCTGCACTGGGGAATTATCAAATTTGACTGGATTTGCGACGAGTTTCTGCGGCACGCCGTCAGCATCTGTGACCTCGACGATGCGGCCGTTGGCGACGAGCGATTCGTCGTGACCCAACTCCCAGCTGTTCTGCACGGGAGCCCACGGTCCGCTGAGATTCGTGAGGACTGCGGTCCACTCGTCGTAGGGGCGCGAGGCGATCGCGTCGGCGAACCAGCCGGTGATTTCTTCACTGTGCTCGGTGATGGACTCCATGGTCTGGAATCGGCTGTCCCCGGCGAGATGCTCGAGGCCCAGAGCGGTCACGAACTCGTTCCAGAACTTTGTGGGCTGGAGCATGGAGAATTGCAGCCAGCGGTTATCCGAAGTGCGATAGGAGCCGGTCAGAGGATTTCCTGCCGCGGCGGACTTCTTGCGTACCTTGGGTAGTGGTCCGCCGGTGAACAGCGCCAGGTTGACCGTGAACTGTGTAGCCCAGGCACCTACTCCGAGTAGGGAGACGTCGACAACCGATGGCTCGCCGGTGCGTTCACGGCCGGCGATCGCGGCTGCGATACCACCCGCGATGGTCATACCACCGATGTTGTCGCCGTAAGCGCCTGCCGGCATGAACGCCATGTGTTCGGTATCCGGCGGCATCAGGCCGTCGGCACTGCCACCGCGAGCCCAGAATCCGGTCGCGTCGAATGAACCACTGTTGGCGTCGGGACCTTCGCTGCCGAAACCGCTCCCGGTGACGTAGATGATGTCGGGATTGATTGCCCGGATTTCTTCGAGCGTCAAACCTAGCTTGGTGCGCAGGCCGGGCAGGTAGTTGGTGAGGAACACGTCGCTTCGGCGTACGAGTTCGGTGAGAACCGTGCGTGATTCAGGATTCGCGAGGTCGATGCCGATGCTGCGTTTGCTGCGGTTCGGTCCTTCCATAATCGGTGCGAACGACGACCCAGGGCGGTTGGCGTCGTAGCCGAGAACGCGGACGAGTCCTCGCTGCGCGTCTCCGTTCACGGCGTGTTCGACTTTGGTGATGTCGGCACCCCAGTCCGCGAGCACAGCCGCGGCAGCGGGCACAAATGTGTATTGGGCTACTTCGAGGATGCGGATACCTTCGAGTGGTCGTTGCATGTCAGCTCCTGATGATGGGAGGTTCGGGGTGAGTGGAATCAGTCGGCGCGCAGCAAAATTGCTCCAGATGGCACTCCGCCACCCGAGGTAACTACTGCGACGCGTGGATCTGTGACTTGACGGCCAGGTGCTTGCCGGCGAAGTTGCAGCACGGCCTCTCGGAAGAATCCGTAACCATGGGTCCGACCGGCAGAAAGCTGGCCTCCGTGCGGATTGAGCGGTAGACGCCCGTCGATCGCGATACCGCGGCCACCGTCGATGAAGTCCCCCGCGCCGCCGAATTCGCAGAACCCGAGGGCTTCCAGCCAGGACAACGCATTGAAAGTGAACCCGTCGTAGAGCAAGGCGACGTCGACGTCATCCGGCCGCAGGTCGGTGCGACTCCACAAATGCGCGCTGGGTCCGAGAGATTGCGGTAAATGGGTAAGAGTGCCTTGATCCCAGGAGAGATTTTCCATCATCTGAGTACCGACAGCCTCGACGAACACGGGCTTGTGGCGCAGGTCCTGCACGGTGTCGACGGCCGAGACGATGACCGCTACCGCGCCGTCGACGGGAACGTCGCAGTCGTACAGGCCGAACGGTGTGGAGACCGGGCGGGCGGTGAGGTAATCCTCCATGGTGATGGGGGTGCGGTATACGGCCTCCGGATTAGCGGAGGCGTTGTCGCGGGTATTTACGGCGATTGCCCCGAGAGCGTCCTTCGCATCGCCGTAGCGGTGGAAGTAGTGCGACGCTTGGCAGGCAATCCAGTTAGCCGCAGACATCGCGCCGAAAGGATGACGGAATTCGAACATGTCCGTGGCTCGGCCGGCGCCGGACGCCCAAGCGCCGGAGCGGACGAGTTCCGAGTGCGAGGATTCCCACACCGTTCTGAAACACAGCACGTGCCGGCATAGTCCTGAGGCCACCGCAAGCATCGCGGCCACGATCGATCCGTTCTGCCCGGGTAGTTCACCGCCTGCGTTGACCCAGGTCGGACGTATCCGCAGTGCTTGCTCGACGGGCATGATTCCGCCTTCGGACATGCCGCCGACGGATCTGCCTGGGTAGGTGGACAATCCGTCGATGTCATCGAGCGTCAGACCGGCATCGGTGACGGCGGCCAAGCATGCATCGACAGTGAGTGAGAGCGGGTCGGCCATGAGTCGGCGGCCGATTTTCGACTGTCCGACCCCGCTGATCGCGACCCGATCCTCGAACCGGTTGGTGCTCACCGGTTGGCGCAGCCGGGATTTGTAGTTTTCGGGTTCGGGGAGCGGGCCGGGCTCGTCGGCATCGGGATCGATCTCGAAGAGCGGCAACCAGATTGATTCCTCGACCTGCTCGAATACGACACGGACTCGAGTACCGACCTGGACATCAGTTGGCTCACACCCGACGATATTCGTCGTCAGGCGCACCTGCGGATCTTCCGCCAACGCGACAATCGCAATGACGTACGGCGGCGGGAAGTTCGGAAGCCACTGTTGGACATTGATCGTCACGCCGACGACAACAGCCTTTCCCGATACTGGATGCAGGGGGAGCTTGCGACCATGACAGTCCGGGCACAGCACCGACTGTGGATGTGTGCGTTTACCGCAATCCGAGCATTGGGCGATCCGCAGGATGCCATCGGCGCCCGAGGCCCAGAACTCGGCGCTTGCCAGTGTCGGCTGGGGCAGTGGCCGGCCGGTATCCACGATGGGACTCACGTGTTCTCCGCTCGAAGTTGCGATTTCGTTGTTCGTCGTTGGCGCGGGACACCGCTGACCCGTTGGTGCCGGCGCCGCTGCAGGGTGTCGGATTGCACAGCGTTACAGGGTATTCGGTGCACGATGGCGATCCCGGATGGCAACCATGGCAGCGATTCTGCGCCGCCGGTCGGAGTGGCTGAACAGGCCGGCGTCGGCGTCATCCGGAGATTCGAGGCGTTCTTTCTCGGCTTTGATCTCCGCGTCCAGTAATTCGCCTGCCAGGTCTCGCGTGAGCAGGTCCTGGTCGACCCAATCATCTTCTGGGAACTGCTCGATCAGTTCTTCCATGGCATTCCTCCCGGTTTCTCGGTCGCGGCAGTGGTTTAGGTGCGGGGAAAGTGCAGCAGGGCACGGGCATTGGTTTCGACCATCTTCTCGACTTCGTCATCGGGAACATCGATCATCGCGTCGTGTACTTTCTTGCGACTGTTCGGCCAGTTCGAATCCGAGTGCGGGTAGTCACCCTCCCAGGTGATGTTGTCGATACCGACGTCGTGACGGTTCTTGATACCGAAGTTGTCCTCGATGAAACAACCGAAGAGGTGCTTGGAGAACAATTCCGACGGACGCACTGTTTGGTTGATGTTCTGGTAGAACCGGTGCTTCTCCCACGTCTGATCCATCCGTTCGAGCATGTACGGAACCCAGCCGATCCCGCCCTCGGAGAGCAGGAACTTCAGTTTCGGATGGCGATGGAAAACCGGGGAGAACAACAGATCGGCGGTCGCGTACATCGAGTTGCACCCGAAGAGTGCCGTCATCACGGCCATCGGGGCTTCGGGGGCGGTGATCGGGGCCTTACCCGAGGTGCCGAAGTGCACGGTCAACGGGATGTCGACATCCTCACACGCCGAGAACAGCGGATCCCAGTGATCGGTGTGGAACGACGGAAGTCCCAGCGGTACAGGATTTTCGGGGAAGGAAATCGCTTTCGCGCCCTTGGCTGCGGTGCGGTAGACCTCTTTGACGCATTCCTCCACCGACCACAGCGGCAGGATCACCAGCGGGATCAACCGGTCCGGGGCGCTCGCGCACCATTCGTCGATGTGGTAATCGTTCCAGGCCTTGACCGAGAGCAACGCCAACTCCCGGTCCTTGCCTTCGAGGAAGACCGTTCCGGCGAACCGGGGGAACGAAGGAAAGGACAGTCCGGCTTGGACGCCGTCGATATCCATGTCCAGCACACGGGCTTTCGGGTCGAAGCAGCCGGCGATCATGTCCTCGTACCGGGTGGGCTCGGCGCCGTACTCCTCGGGTTTCTTCCCAGCCA
>NZ_VBTM01000026.1:0-106668 GCF_013277795.1 Rhodococcus sp. MS16 | reverse complement strand
CCAAGAAGGCTCCGGCCAAGACCGCAGCCAAGAAGACGGTTGCCGCTAAGGCTCCCGCCAAGAAGGCTCCGGCCAAGACCGCAGCCAAGAAGACGGTTGCCGCCAAGGCTCCCGCCAAGAAGGCTCCGGCCGCCAAGAAGGCTCCGGCCAAGAAGGCTCCGGCCAAGCGCGCTTCCAAGTAGTCGCGCTCGGGCGAAAAGCCTGACGCTGGAAAGCAAGCAGTAAAAGCAAGAGGCGCGGCCCGCGATGACGATCGCGGGCCGCGCCTCTTGCGTTGTTTTCAATACCCTTTTCTAATTGGCGACTTTCGGGAGCGGGCTGTCGAGATGATCAGCCGCGATCAGTCGGTCGCCTACGAGCGAGAGAACCCAGGTGCTGCCCTTGCGGTTGCGCGCTGAGGGCAGTGTTACACCCGCTGATTCGCTCCACCAGGCCATCAGATCCGGAATGACGCCTCCTTGGCTGCAGATGACCGGTGTGCCGCCTGCAGAGGCAATCTCGAGTACCCGCGCACGGGCAGCTTCTGGATCTTCCGCGTATCCTTCTTCGCTCAGAAGTGGTTCGATCCCGATCTCCACTCCGAGAGCCTCGGCGAGCGGCATCACAGTTTCGATGCAGCGAGTTCGGTCGGCGGAATAGACGGTGTCCGCGCCGAAAATGCGTAACTGCGACGCCAAGGCCGCGGCCTGTTCCTTGCCTTTGGCTTCGAGGGGGCGAAGTGTGTCGTCGCCCTTGTACCGCTTGCGACTTCCCGCTTTTGCGTGACGGACCAGCAGCACGGTTCGGGTATCGGGTGGTGCGGAGACAAAGCGGCGCAGGATCATCCGATCCATCGGATACGAGAGATGGTCAGGGACTTCGTCGATCGGAAGCCAGTGCAGAACGTCCACTTCGCTGTTCGGACCAAAATCTCCGTCGACGGCTTCTGCGGCCCAATACTCGACGCGCTTGAGTTTGCGGTGCCCAGGAACCGGATAGGTGACACCGCCGAGGTGACGTCCGAAGCGGCCGGTGATCGACGTTTCTTCCTGCACTTCACGAACAGCGGCCGTCAGGAATGTTTCACCCGGGTCGAGTTTGCCTTTGGGAAAAGACCAGTCGTCGTATTTAGGGCGATGAACAACGGCGATTTCGACGGCCTCCGGATTATCGGGAGCCTTTCGCCATAACACTGCGCCGGCGGCAAAGATATTCGCTTTGACAGGTTTGTCAGCCATGGCAGCGACCGTCAGGATCCGCTGGATGTGCGACTGCGCATCAACGCATGTTGATGCTCGCGTACATCTTCGCCGTGTTCGGGGGAGGCGACCCAACTTCCGTCGGGATGGAGTACCCAGCAACGGGTGCGTGGGTCGAGCGCGGAATCGAAGATGTCGCCCAACTGCTTCGCCAACTTGGGATCCGTAACCTGAACCATCACCTCCACTCGGCGATCGAGGTTGCGGTGCATCATGTCTGCGCTGCCGATCCAGAATTCGTCGGCGGCCCGGAAATGGAACATGCGTGAGTGCTCGAGGAATCGTCCGAGAATGGAACGTACTTCGATGTTGTCGCTCAGTCCCGGTACACCCGGCTTGAGCGCGCAGATTCCGCGAACCACGATCTCCACGGGCACGCCGGCCTTGGATGCCCGGTACAGCGCGTCGATAACCTGTTCGTCGACAAGTGCATTCGCCTTCATGCGGATGGCAGCGTCACGCCCGGCCAGCTTGTGCTCGATCTCGGCTTCGATACGTTCGACGATTCCGCGGCGCACGCCGTACGGCGCGACCAGAAGGTTGCGGTAGTTGGTCTTACGGGAGTAGCCGGTCAGCGAATTGAAGAGGTCCGTGAGGTCGGCGCCGACCTCCGGTGCGGCTGTGAACAATCCGACGTCCTCGTACAACCGCGCAGTCTTGGGGTTGTAGTTGCCGGTACCGATGTGGCAGTACCTCCGGATGGTCGAGCCTTCACGCCGAACCACGAGGCAGGTCTTGCAATGAGTCTTGAGTCCGACCAGGCCGTAGACGACGTGCACGCCGGCCTGTTCGAGTTTGCGAGCCCACTTGATGTTGGCCTGCTCGTCGAAGCGAGCCTTGATCTCGACGAGAGCGACAACTTGCTTGCCGGCTTCAGCGGCGTCGATGAGCGCGTTGACGATCGGTGAATCACCGGACGTTCGGTAGAGGGTTTGCTTGATCGCAAGAACCTGCGGGTCGGCGGCCGCCTGCTCGATGAATCGCTGAACACTGGTGGAGAACGAGTCGTACGGGTGATGGACGAGTACGTCGCCATCACGAAGAGTGGAGAACACGCTCTTGGGTGTTTCGCGTTCACCGAACGCCGGGTGCGTCGCCGGAACGAAAGGTGCGTCCTTGAGGGCCGGGCGGTCGACGGCGTAAACCTGCCAGAGGCAGGACAAGTCGAGCAGACCGGAAACCTCGATTACGTCGGCGGGGTCGACGTCGAGTTCACGAAGCAACAAGTCGAGCATGTGTTCGGTCATGTCGTCGGCAACTTCGAGACGGACCGGTGATCCGAAACGGCGACGGGCAAGTTCGCGCTCCAGCGCCTGCAGGAGGTCCTCGTCGCGATCCTCCTCGACCTCGAAGTCGGCGTTGCGTGTGATCCGGAAGGCGTGGTGCTCCACGATTTCCATTCCGGGGAACAGAACATCGAGGTGCGCCGAGATCAGCTCTTCCAACGGGATGAACGAGTCGATCGACGAAGTGGTGCTCTTGACGCGAACGAAGCGGCCGACGTTGTCGGGAACCTTCACTCGGGCGAAGTGCTCACCGCCCGTCAGGGAATCCTTCACCGTCACTGCGAGGTTGAGACTCAGCCCGCTGATGTACGGGAAGGGGTGCGCGTGGTCGACGGCGAGTGGAGTCAGAACGGGGAACACCTGTTCGGTGAAATGCACCGAGAGGCGTTCGTGATCGTCGTCGCTGAGGTCGGACCAGCGAACGATCGAGATTCCTTCTGCCGCTAGGGCAGGGCGAACGGAATCGAGAAAGACGTGTGCGTGCTTGTCGGCAAGTTCCTGTGTCCGCTGCGCGATGAGAGCCAACTGTTCGCGCGGCGAGAGTCCGTCGGCAGAGCGGACGGACAGACCGGTTTCGTCGCGGCGCTTGAGACCGGCGACACGAACCATGAAGAACTCGTCGAGGTTGGACGCGAAGATAGCGAGGAACTTTGCGCGTTCGAGGAGGGGGAGTGACTCGTCGGCTGCCAACGCGAGAACGCGGGCGTTGAAGTCGAGCCAACTGAGTTCACGGTTGAGGTAGCGGTCTTCGGGTAAGCCACCGAGAAGGACTGCGGGAATTGCCTTCGTGGCTGCCGGCGGCGCACTCGGTATGTGCGTCGGCGATCCACTGACCGGTGGTCGCGCCGAAGGCTGCGGTGTCGAAGGCTGCTGCCCGTCACCGGTTTTTGCGGTGTTGGTGTCGCCAAGTTCTGGCGGTGTGGTCTCTACGTTGTTTGCGGACTTGCGGTGCTCGAGTGCTTCGCCGTTGCTCACCTGTCGATCATCCCCCACAATTGCGCGCTTCGACAATTGATGATCGAAAAAGGTCAATGCGTTTTGGACGTGGCGCGATGGAAGCGTGTCAGCGACGCGAGTGTTGCCGGTCCGACGCCGAGTGCGCGGGCGGTGTCGAGATCTGTTGCGGTGTCGACGTCGGTGCGAAGGCCCGGCCACTCTCCGGTGAGACGCCTGGCGCCGGAATCCGTGTGGCCACGCGCGGATTCGGGGCCGAATCGTGGATCGAGCGGCAGATCGGGATCACACGAGAACAGGGCCGCGGTCCCGGTTCCGTGGTGATCGACGACGATGGAACGGCCACCGGCGCGGGCGGCGTCGAGGGCTTCGAGCAGTTCGTCTGGTTGGAGCGACGGAAGATCCGCTTGGATGACAACAAGATCCACCGTGCCATGTTCGGTGCGGATGTGCGTGGCCGCTGCGTCGAGGGCAGAGTTGAGTGAATTCTCGGTGGACCTACTCGAATCTGGATCGGCGTACACGTTTACTCCCGCGGCGTACGCGAGTGCGGCGACTGTCGGATCCGGAGTCACGACAGTGACGCCGTCGATGGCAGGTACACCCGTAACCGTGGTGAGAGTGTCGTGAAGCATCGCGAGAACAAGATCGGCACGGGCGTCGACGTCGAGTTCGGCGGCCAGCCTGGACTTCGCGGATCGGAGGTCCTTCACCGCGACAATGGCATGCATCGGGCGCGGACGTTCCGATCTGGTTGCGCTCGGCCTCGCACTGGTCATCCTTCGATCTTGCCAGTCGGTTGCCGACATGTCTGTCTCTGCCTGCCTCACCGGGGCGTCTGGCGACTCGACTTCGGTCCGGGCGATAGTCTGTGCAGGCGATTTCATTGCCGGGTCGCAACACAACCGGCGTCTTGGCGAACGTCACGAGGGGTAGACGAGGTGACTGTGTGAGTAAGGCAGCAGTATTGGGTGCAGGCTCATGGGGAACGGCGCTGGCGAAGGTCATGGCCGAGGCCGGCACCGAGGTGACGATGTGGGCTCGCCGGAAGGAAGTCGCCGACAGGATCAACGCGACGCACGAGAACGGTGACTACCTACCCGGTATCGCGCTGCCCGAGTCGATTCGTGCGACGGATCGTCACGAGGAAGCGATGGAGGGAGCAGACTTCGTCGTTCTGGCGGTCCCGTCGCAGTCGCTGCGGGGGAACCTCGAGCAGTGGAAGGATTCGATAGGTCCGAATGCCACCCTGTTGAGTCTGGCCAAGGGCATCGAAACCGGCACCTTGATGCGGATGAGCCAGGTGATCGTGTCGGTTACCGGCGTCGAACCCGGCCGTGTCGCCGTGCTGTCCGGACCCAATCTCGCGCGTGAGATCGCGAGCCGTCAACCGGCGGCGACGGTCATCGCCTGCACCGATTCTTCCCGTGCCTTGGCACTTCAAGATGCGTGTGCCACAGGATATTTCAGGCCGTACACCAACTCCGACGTGATCGGTTGTGAAATCGGCGGCGCGTGCAAGAACGTGATCGCGTTGGCATGCGGCATGGCGGCAGGCAGCGGTTTCGGCGACAACACTGTTGCCAGCATCATCACGCGTGGGTTGGCCGAGACGATCCGGCTGGGCGTCGCGCTCGGTGGCCAGGCATCCACGTTTTCGGGGTTGGCCGGCGTCGGCGATCTCGTTGCGACGTGCACGTCGGAGCTGTCACGAAACCGGACGTTCGGTGAGCACCTCGGCCGAGGCGGCTCCATGGAATCGGCGCAGCAGGCCACCAACGGTCAGGTAGCCGAGGGCGTGAAATCATGCACGTCCGTGCGCGCACTCGCTGCCGGATACGACGTCGAAATGCCGTTGACCGATGCCGTCCACCGCGTCTGCCACGAGGGGATAGCGGTCAGCGAGGCGATCGGCCAACTGCTCGGCCGGCGGACCAAGCCGGAATGACGTCAGCAGACGGCTACGGCGATTCCACCCGGTGCGTGAGCAGCGTCGGGAGTGCGCACAGCCCTGGTCAGCCCATGCAGTTGGGTCCGGTATTTGCTGCGCCGTACCAGCTTTCGGAGGACGAGGGGAGCGAGAGCGACACGTATGCCCGGGCATCGAATCCGGGGTGGCGTGGCCTCGAGGCGGCGCTCGGCATGCTTGAAGGTGCAGATCACGTCGTTGTCACAGGGTCAGGAATGTCGGCCGTCACGGTGACGTTGCGCAGCCTGCTTCAGGCCGGCGATACCGTCGTCGTTCCGTCGGACGGCTATTACCAGGTGCGTCGTTATGCGGAGGAAGCCCTGGCTCTGCTGGGCATCGGCGTTCGCGAGGTGTCGACGACGGGCATGGGTGATGCGAGTTTCGCGGAGTTGCTGTCTGGGTTGCCGGGCCGCGTTGTCGTTGTCGCCGAGACACCGTCCAATCCGATGCTCGACGTTGTCGATCTTCGGGCGTTGGCCGTGGTGTGTCACCGCGTCGGAGCAATCCTTGTGGTGGACAACACGACCCCGACTCCGCTCGGTCAACGTCCCCTGGAACTGGGAGCGGACGTCGTGGTGGCCAGCGGAACAAAAGCGCTGAGCGGGCACAGCGATCTGTTGATGGGGTACATCGCCACGGCCGACGCGGACATAGCCGCGAAGGTCGAGCGCGAGCGTCTGCTGTCCGGGACGGTGCTCGGTCCATTCGAAACATGGCTGGCGCATCGCAGTCTCGGAACGGCCGGCCTGCGATTCGGCCGACACTGTGACAATGCTCAGGCGCTCGCCGACATGTTGTCCGGCCATCCGGCTGTCATGTCCGTCCGTTACCCGGGGCTGCACACCGATCCGTCGTACGCCGTTGCGTCGGAGCAGATGCACAGGTTCGGTGGTCTGGTGAGCATCGAATTGGAATCCGCGGCGGCTTTCCATTCCTTTGTCTCGGCAAGTGAACTTGTTACTTCTGCGACCAGTTTCGGTGGCATCCACACCACAGCTGATCGGCGAGCTCGGTGGGGAGATCAGGTCAGCGAAGGGTTTGTCCGGATCTCGTGCGGCATCGAGGACACCGAAGATTTGTTGACGGATATACAGCGCGCCCTCGGTGGACTGACGTCCGGTCGGTAAATTATCCACTGGCCCGAGCGCGTGCCGAAGTCGATTCGACGGTACGGTTTGACGCGTGAATAACAGCCGCACCCGGGTAGCCGTGATCTTCGGTGGCCGGAGCAATGAACATTCCGTGTCGTGCGTATCCGCCGGGAGCGTCCTCGCGCACCTCGATCCGGAACGCTACGACGTCGTACCGATCGGCATCACCGCCGACGGGGCCTGGGTTCTCGGTTCCACCGATCCGGAATCGCTGGCCATCAACGGTCGCGAGTTGCCCACAGTCGACAAGGACGGGACGGCGCTGACACTGACTGCTGACCCGACGCGTTCCGGTGCACTGCTGGCGCTCGACGGAACCGACGTGGGTTCTGTCCTGGCAACTGTCGACGTCGTATTTCCCGTCCTGCACGGTGCTTACGGCGAGGACGGCACCATCCAGGGTCTCCTGGAAATGGCCGGAATTCCCTACGTCGGTCCCGGTGTGCTGGCTAGCGCCGCCGGTATGGACAAGGAATTCACCAAGAAACTGCTTGCCGCCGAGGGGTTGCCGGTCGGTACGCAGGTGGTCCTGCGCCCGGGAACGGCGACACTGAGTGACGAGCAGAAGGAGCAGTTGGGTCTACCGGTTTTCGTGAAGCCGGCTCGCGGTGGATCGTCGATCGGCATCACGCGAGTCACCGGGTGGGACGGACTCGAGGGCGCGATCGCTCATGCTCGCCTGCACGATCCGAAGGTGATCATCGAGGGCGCGATCATCGGGCGGGAAGTCGAATGCGGTGTGCTCGAATTCCCCAGCGGTGACATCAAGGCGAGTGTGGTCGCAGAGATCCGGATGCCCGCCGACGACGGTGACTCGGACGCGTTCTACGACTTCGACACCAAGTATCTCGACGACGTCTGCGAATTCGACGTCCCCGCACATGTGGACGCGGCTGTCAGCGATCAGATTCGCGAGTTGGCCGTGCGCGCGTTCACCGCACTCGATTGCCAGGGGCTCTCACGCGTGGACTTCTTTGTCACCGCGGACGGGCCGGTGATCAACGAGATCAACACGATGCCAGGATTCACGTCCATCTCGATGTATCCGAAGATGTGGAAAGCAACCGGAATCGATTACAGCACTTTGCTTTCGACGTTGGTCGACACTGCGCTCGCCCGCGGGACCGGATTGCGCTGACGGACGTGTTGCGCTGACGGACAGGGGCCGGGATTACCGGCCCCTGTCCGTCAGGGAACCGGGATCGGCGCCGGGTCGAGTGGCTGCTGCGGGATTGTCGCAGAGATGGTGTCCGAGATTTCCTGAATCGGAGTGGGGCCGGTGCCGTCGGGAACGGTGATCCCGATGTATTCGCCGCGGTCGACGGCAAACCAGGTGCTGGCCGCCAGGCCGATGTCGGTACCCGAGATCTGGAACCACTGGACGCCGTTGACTACCTGAAGTGCCGCGGCCTGATCGAATTCGGCGGGGCGGTCGAGTCCGCAGCGCAGGACGATCGGTTCACCCTCGCTGCGCTGCCACGCAGCGGCGCCGGCGGGTGCGGGTTCGACAAGTTCGGCCTTGGTGAAGTCGCCGATGTCCTCGGGGAGAGCATCAAGCAGCGAAACGCACGTCTCGGACTCCGCGTTGGGTGCCGGAACCGGGCCGAGTGCCACCGGTTCGAGCGTCGGGTTCTTTCCGGCGACCACGGCGGCGATCACCAACCCGACGATCAGGGCCACTGGCAGTGCGATGGCGGTGGCAATCAATGCCGGGCTACGACGCTCGACCTCGTCGAGGTCGTTATCGCCATGGTCGTTCGTCTCGGGGGACGTGTTCTCAGACATGCTCAGTTCTTCGTTCGGTTCCGGGTTCGGTTGTTGCTGGGGAGCTCGCGTGCGCATCGGTAGAATTGCCACTGCTTTGACGGTACCGCAGGACGCTTTCGGTCCGATTTGCGCTGAGAAAAAAAGGGAGTGCTCATCTCGTCATCAGGATCGACCTCGAACGAACAGGCATCTTCATCACCCCGCACGGTTGCGCAGGTGGGGGAGTTCGACGTGATTGCCCGCTCCCTTGTCGGTCGAATTCAACCGCTGACGACGGAGTTGGGTCCCGGCGACGACGCGGCGATCGTGACCGCACCCGACGGCCGGGTTGTCATTTCCTCGGACATGCTGGTCGAGGGAAGGCATTTTCGGCTGGACTGGTCGCCGCCGCGCGACGTGGGACGTAAAGCGGTGGCACAGAATGCTGCCGACATCGTGTCGATGGGTGCGCGGCCGAGCGCCTTCACCGTGTCATTGGGCTGCCCACCGTCGACTCCGATCGACGTCATGGACGAAATCTCCGCCGGAATCTGGGATGCCGCAACGGATCTGGGTGCGGGCATTGTCGGCGGGGATCTGGTGCAGTCGCAGGACATTGTTGTCTCGGTGACGGTACTCGGAGATTTGGGTGGACGACGGGCAGTCACGCGGGCAGGCGCCCAGGTGGGTGACCGTGTTGCCGTCGCCGGATTGTTCGGTTGTTCGGCAGCAGGTTTGGCGCTGCTGCTGGCCGGCGATCGATCGTTCCCGGATCTTCTCGCCCTCCATCGTGTTCCGGTCCCGCCGTACGAGTCCGCATGGGCAGCGGCCGATGCTGCTCACTCCATGACCGACATCTCGGACGGGGTTGTCGCTGATCTTCGCCACCTCGCGTCTGCGTCAGGAGTCCAGGTCCGCATCGATTCGGGTGCTGTGCCGACGTCGGCCGACGTACCGAAAGCCGCAGCCGCTCTGAAACTCGATCCGCTGGAATGGATTCTCTCCGGTGGCGAAGATCACGGATTTGCCGCGACCTTTGCAGCCGGTGAAGAGTTGCCGTCGGGGTGGACCGCAATCGGGGAGGTCGTTGCCGGCGCCGGAGTTGTTGTGGACGGAGAACTGCGTGAATCCGGCGGCGGCTGGCACAGCTTTTCGGCCACGGGCACCACCGCGGTATAGGTTCTCCTCATGGCTGTTTATGCACTAGGAGACAAGGTTCCGGATATTCATCCGGACGCGTACGTACACCCGGACGCCGTGGTGATCGGCAATGTGAGCCTCGCTGCGGGAACGTCGATCTGGCCACAGGCCGTACTGCGTGGTGACTACGGAACCATCTCGGTGGGAGTTGGATCGAACATTCAGGACGGCACCGTGATTCATTGCACGGTTACCGAGCCCACGATTATCGGCGCGGGATGTGTTGTGGGACACAATGCTCACATCGAGGGGTCCACGATCGAGGACGGGTGCTTGATCGCATCCGGGTCGATCGTGCTCAACGGTTCGGTGATCGGGGCGGGGTCGATAGTCGGAGCCGGCGCCGTGATCGCGCGCGGATTCGTAGTGCCACCGCGCAGCATGGCTTTGGGGGTGCCCGCCAAGATTCGCGAAGGCTACGAAGTTCCGCTCGGTCATCTCGAAGCGAATGTCGCGAACTACTCTGCCAACGCTGCACATTACCGCGGCGCCCTACGCAGGCTCGACTGATGGACACCCACATCGAATCCGGCTGGGCCACAGCGCTGGAACCGGTTTCGGAGCAGATCGCTCTGATGCAGAAGTTCCTCGACAACGAGACCGCAGCAGGGCGCGAGTTTTTGCCCGCGCGCGAGAATGTGCTGCGCGCGTTCACGAATCCGTTCGAGGACGTCAAAGTGCTTATCGTCGGACAGGATCCGTATCCGACCCCGGGTCATGCGGTGGGTCTGAGCTTTTCGGTTGCCCCTGATGTTCGACCCGTTCCCCGCAGTCTGGTCAACATCTACAAGGAATATCACCAAGATCTCGGTTTGCCGATTCCCGATGACGGTGACCTGACACCGTGGTCGAATCAAGGTGTGTTGCTGCTCAATCGGGTACTGACCGTAGCGCCAGGGGCAGCGGCGTCACATCGTAAAAAAGGTTGGGAACCTGTGACCGAACAGGCAATTCGCGCTCTGGTGGCTCGATCTGCCCCGATGGTTGCCATTCTGTGGGGTCGCGACGCCGCGACGCTGACCCCGCTACTAGGGGATACCCCCATCATCGAATCTGCGCACCCGTCACCACTTTCGGCGTCGCGTGGGTTCTTCGGTTCACGTCCGTTCAGCCGGGCAAACCAACTTCTGACGGATATGGGGGCCACGCCGGTCGACTGGGATCTGGGATCAACCGCGAGCGTGACCGAACCACTCTGGTGAGAGCGATTCGGTCACGCGAGCCGAATCAAGCCTGCTTGGCAGCTACAAAATCGGGGCGACGCTTCTCGACGAACGCGTCGACGCCCTCCCGGCCGATAGGACTGTTGGCGGCAGTCTTGATGGACGCTGCTTCGGCGTCGAGTTGTTCGGAGAGCGTGTTGGTTCGTGACGAGCGCAACAGTGCCTTGATGCCGGCGTACGACGAACTCGGTCCGTGCGCAAGCGTGCGAGCGAGACGGGCCGCCTCTTCCTGAACCTCGTCGTCACCGACGAGGCGGGTGAGAATGCCGAGGCGAACAGCTTCGTCGCCGCCGATAATGGAATCGCTCAGAAGGATTTCGCGAGCCCGTCCCGCGCCGACGATGCGGGGGAGTGACCAGGACATCCCACCGTCCGGCGTGAATCCGATGGAAGGGTACGCGGGGCGAAGTTTGGTGCTGGTGCCGCCGATGGCGATGTCGGCAAGGCAGACCAGGCTCATGCCGGCCCCCGCTGCCCAACCGTGAATTCCGGCGACCACGGGAACCGATGCCGCATCCAGAGCACGCACGAAGGTGTGGAGATTCTGGGCAACTCCTTCGACGTACTCGCCGCGATCCGGCGCTGACGCGAAGGCCCGGACGTTACCGCCCGCACAGAAGTTGGGGCCTTCACCGACCAGGAGAATGCTGCCGATGTCGTCGCCGAACGATTCCAGGGCCACTGCACCCTGGATCATCCCTTCGTCGTCGAGGGAGGTGCCGTTGGCGGCGGTGGAAATGGTGATGCGGAGTACGCCTTCTTCGAGCGTTACTTTGCTGAGGTCATCGATGGAAGTCACCTCACGCACATTACGGGTCAGGTGTCCGGGTCGTCACAGGAGGGACCCCGGCACAGGCACAACAAAAGGCACGACAAAAACAGCTCTGCCCCCGACACCGAAGTGTCGGGGGCAGAGCTTGCAATTGTTGTGCTCGGGCAATCAGCCCCGAGCGACCTTGCCTGCCTTCAGGCAGGAGGTGCACACGTTGACCTTACGGGTGTTACCCGGGGCAACCTCGGTACGAACAGACTGAATGTTCGGGTTCCAGCGACGATTGGTACGCCGGTGCGAGTGCGAGACCGACTTACCGAAGCCGGGCCCCTTGGCGCATACGTCGCAGACGGCAGCCATAGTCGCGAACTCCTTGTTAGAAATGAATATTGAAGTGGTCACCCTACACAGTAGGACGGCCAGAATGACAATTCGAATATACGCTGTGGATCTTGCGATACCGAATCGGTCTCCGACCGCTTACGGTGCAGTCGAGCGTGACAACACAGAACACTGTTGTAGACGATGCACCGGAGTGCACTGTTTGCAGCAATATTTGGTGTAGCCCGTTCGAGGCAACCGTGTAACAGTAACTGTTGACCGGTGGATTGACCAAACCGGCCTGCAAACCGGTGATTACGGAGTGTGCCCGACTACCCTCGACAGCATTCGTTTCCGTCCCCGAGGAGGGGACGTTTCCGCAGAGGGGAATTGCCAGTGGGGGATGCGCACCACCAGAGAACGGACGGGACGGCCGACGGTCTCCTGCTGCGCCGGTGGGCGCGACGCTCGGTCGATTGCCTCGAGGAGCGGCGCGGAGAGATCAACAGCCTCAACGTCTTTCCCATCCCTGATTCCGACACCGGCACAAATCTGCTGTTCACGATGCGTGCCGCGCTCGATTCGGCCGAAGCGCTCGGCGGCGACGTCACCAGCGCTACCCGCACCGCCAATGCGCTGGCGCGGGGCGCCGTGGCAGGAGCCCGCGGCAATTCCGGCGTCATCCTGTCCCAGGTGATTCGTGGGATTGCCGAGACGGTGCGCGGTGAGCGGATCAACGGACTCGATCTTGCGGAAGCGCTGCAGACGGGTACCGAGCTTGCGTCGCGCGCGGTGACGGACTTGGTCGAGGGCACCATCGTGACCGTTCTCCGAGCGTCCGGTGAAGCGGCGGCGCAGTGCGTCGGCGTGGACCTCCAGTCTGTTGCGCTCGCCGCGGCAGATGCGGCCGCGAGGGCCCTGGTCAAGACACCGCAGCAACTCGACGTGCTGGCCTCGGCGGGCGTCGTGGATGCGGGCGGACTGGGCTTGCTGGTGATTCTGGACGCTCTGGTCGAGTCCGTGTCCGGGCACTCACCGGATCGGGCGGAACTGGGTGCCGGACGAAGCCGCGGTCTCATTGCGGAGGTCAGCAGACGCGACCATGACTGGGACCGGAAATCGGGTCCGCTCGAATGTGGCGACGATTCGGCGCAGGACTTCGAGGTGATGTACCTCGTCGACGAATCGGATGAGGATCTGATGGCGGCGCTCCGCACCCGGTTGGCGGTGCTCGGCGACTCGATAGTGATCGTCAGTGACGGATTCGGTGGCTGGTCGGTTCACGTGCATTGCTGTGATGCGGGCGCCGCAGTCGAGGCCGGCCTCGAAGCCGGCCGCGTGCACGGGATTCGGATCAGCAGTTTCCTCGTCGACGAACGTGATCAGTTGGTCGCCCGTCAGGAGATGCAGTTTCAGGGCCACGATGCGCGTGGTGTACTCGCCGTTGTGGCGGGGGACGGCGCCGCGGCACTGTTCGAGAGTGAAGGTGCCTCGGTACTGCGGTGCGACGACGCGCCGGTGACCCGCGCACAGTTGCTCGGCCATATCCGCACCATGGATCGCACCGAGGTGCTGGTGCTGCCGAACGGCGCGCTGAGCGCTCAGGAATTGGTTGCGGTCAGTGCCGCGGCCCGAGATCCCCTGCATCAGGTGCTGCTGCTCTCGACATCCTCGATGGTTCAGGGGTTGGCAGCACTCGCGGTCCACGACGGAAGTCGCAACGTCGCCGACGACGGGTTCACCATGTCCGAGTCGGCTGCGGCAACTCGGTGGGGGTCTCTGCGGATCGCGGTGGAACGGTCGCTGACGTTTGTCGGAACCTGCGACCCGGGCGACGCCATCGGATTGATGGGCCACGAGGTGGTGGTCATCGGACCGGACGTCGAGGCGTCGGCAGCGCGGTTGATCGATCTTGCGCTGGGATCTGGTGGCGAATTGGTCACACTTCTCATGGGCGCCGACGCCGCCGACGGCTTGGCCGAGCGGATGGAAGCACATGTCATCAGCACCTACCCAGGCGTCGACGTGCTGATCTATCAGGGCGGTCAGCCGGGGGATCTGTTTCAGCTGGGCGTTGAGTGAGCGGTCGCCGGGGTGATCGTGTCGGGAGTTTTTGTGTCGGCGGCTACTGATATACGAATAGCTGTGCTTTTCGATCTGCTGCTTTTCGATCTGCGAGGAAACTGACATGGCAACGCTCGCCGACAACTTGGATCGGCTTCTGGGAAAGAAGACCGCGGACGCGTTGGCCGAGGCCTTCGAGATACGCACGGTCGAGGATCTCCTGCGCCACTATCCTCACCGGTACGCGTCGGCCGGTAAGGAACTTGCCGACAAAGAGCCCCCGGAGGGCGAGCACATCACGATCATTGCGCGGGTGGCGTCCGCGAGCGTGGTGAATATGAAGTCCCGGACGGGGCAGATGCTCAAGGTCTCGCTCACGACGGACACACAGACCGTCGACGTCACCTTCTTCAATCCGTACAAGGTGAAGCACGCCATCAAGCCCGGCGTGCGGGCGATGTTCTCGGGCACAGTCAAGTACTTCCGGAACAAGTGGAGTTTGACGCACCCCAGTTATCTGATCCTTCCGGAACCCCGTGCCGGGGAAGAAGATTCGGTGGTTCCTTTGAAAGCCGTCAAAGGGGCCGGCGATCTCGCGGGGCTGGCCCGTGCCAGTTCGGGGCCGGGCGCCGAACTCGACTACTCGATTTTCGAGCGTGAGTTCATCCCGCTGTATCCGGCGACGCGCGAGGTGGAGAGCTGGACGATCATGCGGTGCGTCCGACAGGTTCTCGATCAGCTTGATCCGGTTCCCGAACCACTTCCGGCCGAGACTCTCGCCGAACATCATTTTGTCGGGCTGGACGAGGCACTGAGGACGGTGCACCTGCCCGATACCAAGGACGACATCGAACGTTCCCGCGAGCGATTGCGGTTCGACGAGGCGCTGTCTCTGCAGTTGGTTCTGGCGATGCGACGTCACGACAATTCCGAGCGGGTGGCACCGGCGTGCGTGCCTGTCGCAGGCGGTATCGCCGAGCAGTTCGAGGAGATGTTGCCGTTCACACTGACGGAAGGGCAGCAAGCCGTCGCCGCGGAAATCGCGGCCGATCTCTCGCAGACTCACCCCATGAGCAGACTCCTTCAAGGTGAGGTGGGCTCGGGTAAGACCATCGTGGCGCTTCGGGCGATGCTGCAAGCGGTTGACGCGGGATATCAATGTGCACTACTCGCGCCTACCGAAGTGCTGGCCAATCAGCATGCCCGATCCCTGCGCGCGATGATGGGGCCGCTCGCAACCGGGGGAGAGCTGGGCTCGGCCGAGCACTCCACTCGTATCGCCTTGCTCACCGGTTCACTTCCGGTTGCCGCAAAACGTGCCGCGCTTCTCGACGCGGTGACCGGTGATGCGGGAATTGTCATCGGTACCCACGCGCTCATCCAGGACAGTGTCGAGTTCTTCAACCTCGGCATGGTTGTGGTCGACGAGCAGCACAGGTTCGGGGTGGAGCAACGAGATCACCTCCGCTCGCGTGCTCGCGACGGCCTGAGCCCCCACCTGCTGGTCATGACTGCTACTCCCATTCCGCGCACCATTGCCATGACGGTGCTCGGCGATCTGGAAGTATCCACCCTGCGCGAATTGCCTCGTGGGCGTAGCCCGATCAAGAGCAGCGTTGTGCCGGCAAAGCAGAAGCCCGCCTGGGTGGATCGGGCGTGGGCACGAATTCGCGAGGACGTCGCAGACGGGCGTCAGGCCTACGTCGTGTGCTCCCGGATCGGTGACGGCGAGCCTGCCGCTGGCGAGGACCAGTTCACCGAGGAGAAGCAACCCGAAACGAAGTCGGCAGTCGACGTCTTCGAGGAGTTGTCGAGCGGTCCGCTTTCCGAGCTGCGCGTCGGCCTCCTGCACGGTCGCCTGCCGTCAGATGAGAAAGACGTGGTCATGAGCGCGTTCAACGTCGGCGACATCGATGTGCTCGTCTGCACCACCGTCGTGGAGGTCGGTGTGGACGTGCCGAACGCGACGGTCATGGTGATCGTCGACGCGGAGCGGTTCGGCGTCAGTCAGCTCCATCAGCTGCGTGGCCGTGTCGGCAGAGGAAAGCACCAAGGGCTGTGCATTCTGGTGACGGGCAGCAACCCAGGTGGACCGGCGTACGAGCGGCTCTCTGCCGTTGCCGCCACCAATGACGGTTTCGAACTGGCACAACTCGATCTCGCGACACGACGTGAGGGAGACATCCTCGGAGCGGCCCAATCCGGCACCACGTCCAATCTGCGGCTGCTCTCACTCATCGCGCACGGCGACATTCTCGAATCCGCGCGAGACTTCGCGACCGGAGTTGTCGAACGCGACCCGACGCTCGCCCAGCACCCCGCACTTGCGTCGATGGTGAGCGCCGCTCTTGACTCCGATCGGATCGAATACCTCGAGAAATCGTGAGAAGTATGACGGCAAACTGAATACGAATAGCGGCAGGACCATCGGGTTTGTTTCTCGATTCAGTCTACGATGTGGGACGCCGCGTGCTTGTACACACGGAATTCGCGGTAGTTTTTCCCCATGTTCTCCAAAGTGCTCGTCGCCAACCGCGGCGAAATTGCGATCCGCGCCTTCCGCGCCGCCTACGAACTAGGTGCTGGAACTGTCGCGGTGTTCCCGTACGAGGATCGGAACTCGATCCACCGCCTGAAGTCTGACGAGAGTTATCAGATCGGGGAGAAGGGGCACCCGGTTCGGGCGTACCTGTCGGTGGAGGAGATCGTGGCCGCGGCACAAAATGCCGGCGCTGACGCGATCTACCCCGGTTACGGGTTCCTGTCCGAGAATCCGGATCTGTCGGCTGCGTGTGCGGAGGCGGGCATCAAGTTCGTCGGCCCGTCCGCGGAGATCCTCGAGCTGACCGGTAACAAGGCGCGGGCGATTGCCGCAGCGAAGGCTGCGGGTCTGCCGGTGCTGGCGTCGTCGGAGCCGTCGTCGGATATCGACGAGTTGCTCGCGGCAGCCGAGGACATGACGTTCCCGATCTTCGTGAAAGCCGTCGCCGGTGGTGGTGGCCGCGGTATGCGCCGCGTCGCCGAGCGATCACTGCTCAAGGAATCCATCGAAGCCGCGGCGCGTGAAGCGGAATCCGCCTTCGGTGATCCGACGGTGTTCCTCGAGCAGGCTGTCATCGATCCCCGCCACATCGAAGTCCAGATCCTCGCCGACGAGCACGGCAATGTTATTCACCTGTTCGAGCGCGACTGCTCGTTGCAGCGTCGCCACCAGAAGGTGATCGAACTCGCCCCGGCCCCGAATCTGTCGGAGGAGTTGCGGGCCAAGATCTGCGCCGATGCCGTGGCTTTCGCGAAGCAGATCGGTTACACATGCGCCGGCACGGTGGAGTTCCTTCTCGACACCCGTGGCAATCACGTCTTCATCGAGATGAATCCGCGAATCCAGGTGGAGCACACGGTCACCGAAGAGGTCACCGATGTCGACCTCGTTCAGTCGCAGCTCCTGATCGCGTCCGGTTCCACCCTCGACGACTTGGGTCTGACGCAGGACTCGATCAAGCTGCGCGGCGCGGCGCTGCAGTGCCGCATCACCACCGAGGACCCCGCCAACGGGTTCCGCCCCGACACGGGCCGGATCACCGCGTACCGCACCCCGGGTGGTGCCGGTATCCGCCTCGATGGCGGCGCAACTCTCGGTGCCGAGGTCGGCGCGTACTTCGACTCGATGCTGGTCAAGCTCACCTGCCGTGGACGCGACCTCGAGGCTGCCGTGGCGCGTGCGCGTCGCGCGGTCACGGAGTTCCGTATCCGCGGCGTCTCGACGAATATCCCGTTCCTGCAAGCGGTTCTCGACGATCCGGACTTCAAGGCCGGGCGGGTCACGACCTCGTTCATCGAGGAACGTCCCCATCTGTTGACCCAGCGCTCCTCGGCGGACCGCGGTACCAAGATCCTCACGTACCTTGCCGACGTCACGGTCAACAAGCCGCACGGCGAACGTCCTTCCGCGGTGTACCCGCAGGACAAGCTCCCCAAGATCGATCTCTCGACTCCGCCGCCGGCCGGTAGCCGCCAGCGGTTGCTCGAACTCGGTCCGGAAGGATTCGCAAAGGCGCTGCGTGAGCAGAAGGCTGTTGCGGTCACCGACACCACGTTCCGTGACGCACACCAGTCGCTGTTGGCGACCCGTGTCCGTACCAGCGGCCTGCTCGACGTCGCCGGTCACGTTGCCCGGTTGACGCCGGAGCTGCTCTCCATCGAAGCGTGGGGCGGCGCGACATACGATGTGGGACTTCGCTTCCTGCACGAGGACCCGTGGTACCGGCTCGCCGCACTGCGCGAAGCGATCCCGAACATCAACCTGCAGATGCTGCTGCGTGGCCGAAACACGGTGGGCTACACGCCGTATCCGGAAAAGGTCACCCGCGCCTTCGTGCAGGAAGCCACCGACACCGGTATCGACATTTTCCGTATCTTCGACGCGCTCAACAACGTCGACCAGATGCGGCCGGCCATCGACGCGGTCCGCGAGACCGGTACGGCGCTCGCCGAGGTTGCGCTGAGCTACACCGGTGACCTGTCGGATCCGAACGAAACGCTCTACACCCTCGACTACTACCTGAAGCTGGCCGAGGAAATCGTCAATGCCGGCGCACACGTCCTGGCGATCAAGGACATGGCCGGACTGCTCCGCGCCCCGGCCGCGACCAAGCTCGTGACTGCGTTGCGCTCCAACTTCGATCTGCCGGTGCACGTGCACACGCATGACACCCCCGGTGGACAGTTGGCAACGTACTTCGCCGCCTGGCAGGCGGGCGCAGACGCCGTCGACGGTGCTTCGGCGGCTCTGGCCGGCACCACCAGCCAGCCCGCGCTGTCGGCCATCGTGGCTGCTGCTGCGCACTCGGAGTTCGACACCGGACTGAATCTGCAGAACGTGTGCGACCTCGAGCCGTACTGGGAGGCACTGCGAAAGGTGTACGCGCCGTTCGAGTCCGGGCTTCCGTCTCCGACCGGGCGCGTCTACACGCATGAGATCCCCGGCGGCCAACTCTCGAACCTGCGCACTCAGGCTGTGGCACTGGGCCTCGGTGACCGCTTCGAAGAAGTCGAAGCCAAGTACGCCGACGCCGACCGCATGCTCGGGCATCTGGTGAAGGTGACACCGTCGTCGAAGGTTGTCGGCGACCTCGCCCTGCACCTCGTCGGTGCCGGTGTTCCGTCGGAGGAATTTGCCGCCGACCCGGCCAAGTTCGACATCCCCGACTCGGTTGTCGGCTTCCTGCGCGGCGAACTGGGCACCCCGCCCGGCGGCTGGCCGGAACCGTTCCGCAGCAAGGCACTCGAGGGCCGCGGCCCCGCGAAGCCGGAGACGCCGCTCTCCGCTGCCGACGAGGCGCTGCTCGAAGGCTCGTCGAAGGACCGTCAGGGCGCGCTGAACCGTCTGCTGTTCCCCGGCCCGACCAAGGAATTCCTCGAGCACCGCGACAAGTACGGAGACACCTCGCGACTCTCGGCGAACCAGTTCTTCTACGGCCTG
The DNA here is from genome assembly GCF_013277795.1 of Rhodococcus sp. MS16. Lineage (NCBI taxonomy): Bacteria > Bacillati > Actinomycetota > Actinomycetes > Mycobacteriales > Nocardiaceae > Rhodococcus > Rhodococcus sp. MS16. Next base: position 87,262 of record NZ_VBTM01000026.1, on the reverse strand, counting down.
CGCCGCGGCGAAGAACATCGCGTCGAACTCACACCGGGTGTGCAGTTGATCATCGGACTCGAAGCGATCTCCGAACCCGACGAGCGCGGCTACCGCACCGTGATGTGCATTCTCAACGGACAGTTGCGTCCGGTCTCCATCCGGGACCGGTCCATCGCCAGCGATGTTCCCGTGGCGGAGAAGGCCGACAAGAACAACCCAGGTCACGTCGCCGCACCGTTCGCGGGCGTCGTGACGCTCGCGGTGAAGGAAGGCCAGAAGATCGAGGCCGGTGACACCGTCGCCACCATCGAAGCAATGAAGATGGAAGCGGCGATCACCTCACCGCGCGGCGGCATCGTCTCCCGCATCGCGATCAGCGCAGTCCAGCAAGTCGAAGGCGGCGACCTCCTCGTTGTCGTCTCCACCGGGGAGAGCGCCGCAGAGTGACACGCATTATCTCGGGACTCGCAGGCGGTCGCCGCCTGCGAGTCCCGCCGAGCGGAACCCGGCCCACCTCGGACCGGGTCCGCGAGGCGCTTTTCAGTGCGCTCGAAGCGCGTATCGACCTCGACGGCTGTGCTGTCCTCGACCTGTTTGCCGGTTCCGGAGCCCTTGGCCTCGAAGCACTCTCCCGCGGTGCGGAGCACGTGATGCTCGTCGAGTCCGACGCAAAGGCAGCAGCAGTGATCAAGGACAACATCGGTGTTGTCGGGCTGCCTGGCGCGGTCCTACGGGCAGCGCCGGTCGCTGCGGTCGTCTCCGGTCCGAGTGCTCGTGAATACGACATCGTCATCGCAGACCCGCCGTACGCGGTGACCGACGACGCGGTGGTGTCCATCCTCCAACACCTTCAGGCAAACAAGTGGGTGGGGGAGGGCACGATCGTCGTTCTCGAGCGGTCGTCCCGATCACCGGAGACCGTCTGGCCGCACGGGTTCGAACCCGTCAAGGCGAAGAAGTACGGCGAGGCCAGGATCGAACTCGCAACCTGCTACGGTCTGGACTCATGACTGGCGCCGTTTGCCCCGGATCCTTCGACCCTGTGACCAATGGTCACCTCGACGTAATCGGAAGAGTTGCTGCGCAATTCGACGAGGTCGTGGTCACCGTGATGATCAACAAGAACAAGCGCGGAATGTTCACCGTCGACGAGCGTATCGAGATGCTCGAAGACGCGACGAGCCACCTGCCCAACGTTCGAGTGACGTCATGGCACGGGCTTCTGGTCGACTACGCGAAGCAAGAGGGCATCACCGCGATCGTCAAGGGTCTGCGCGGCGCCAACGACTTCGACTACGAACTGCAGATGGCGCAGATGAACAAGAAGCTCAGCGGTGTCGACACGTTGTTCGTCGCAACGAACCCCACCTACAGCTACCTGTCCAGCTCACTGGTCAAGGAAGTTGCCACCTTCGGTGGTGATGTCGCTGACATGTTGCCCGCAAAAGTGCATGCCCGATTGCTCGACCGCATCGCTGAACGGGCAGCCGAAAACAGCTGATACCCGACACACCGCCCCCAGACGCACCTGGTGGGCCGATCTTCCGGCAAACTTGTCGACAAGGAACGGGCGCAGATCCAGGTGGATCGGTGACGATGTGGGCCGATAGTTGGCCGGTGAAGATTGGGGTTGCTTGTGTACCGGGTATTCGAGGCGCTTGACGAACTGGTCGCGATTGTCGAAGAGGCACGAGGCGTTCCGATGACTGCCGGGTGCGTCGTCCCACGCGGCGACGTGCTCGAACTGCTCGACGACGTCCGTGACGCTATTCCGAGTGAGCTGGACGACGCCCAGGACGTCCTCGACCATCGTGACAAGTTGGTCTCGGACGCGCGTTCCACGGCGGACAAAACCGTCAGCAGTGCCAACGCGGAAGCAACGTCGACGGTCGAGAATGCCCGCGACGACGCCGATCGCATCCTGTCCGACGCCAAGGCTCAGGCAGACCGCATGGTCGCCGAGGCCAGCGCTCACGCCGATCAGTTGGTCGCCGATGCCGAGGCGGAAGCCGAGCGCACGGTCACCGACGGTCGACGCGAGTACGACGCCGTCACTGCTCGCGCGCGCGACGAGTCCGATCGCATGATCGAAGCAGGCAAGGCGTCGTACGACCGCTCGGTTTCCGACGGAGCCGAGGAGCAGGCACGTCTGGTTTCCCAGACCGAGGTCGTCCAGACCGCGCGCGCCGAGTCGGCTCGGGTGATCGACGCCGCGCACGCGGAATCCGATCGGATGCGCTCGGAGTGTGATCTGTACGTCGACACCAAACTTGCCGAGTTCGAGGAGTTCCTCAACGGGACTGTTCGATCCGTCGGTCGCGGTCGTCAGCAATTGCGGACGGGTTCGGGTGTGCCCGACTATCTCGACGACGATCGCCGCCAGGAGCGTCGCCGATAGGGTCCTTCACCGGATTGGGCCTGCTGTGCACTGTCGGGTATTGTGGGGTGGTTGCCCATCCAGTTTCAACAGTTAGGTGAGTTCTCTTTGTCAACGCATCGTCGTCATTCATCGCATCAGTCAACTGATGCGGGATTCTTGCTGGACACCGTCAAGTTAGGTCGGCGTCCAGGGTCGATGCGCACTGTCGAGAGAACGATCCAGTCGCCGAATCGCATCGGTCTCGATCTCATCGCGATCGAAGCAGGTTCGGACATAGATCTCGATCTTCGTATGGAAGCGGTATCCGAGGGCGTTCTCGTCACCGGTACCGTGCACGCACCCACTACGGGTGAGTGCTCGCGGTGTCTCGAGCCGTTCACGAGCGTTGTGGACGTCTATCTCACGGAGTTGTTCGCTTACCCGGACAGCGTCACCGAGGAGACAACCGAAGAGGGCGAGGTCTACCAGGTCGAAGACGAAGAAATCGATCTGGAACCGGTCATCGTCGATGCAGTCGGACTGGCGCTTCCGCTCCAGCCTTTGTGCAGTGACGATTGCCTGGGATTGTGCTCAGAATGTGGCATTCGCCTGGCGATTGCGGAATCTGGGCATGGGCATGACATACTTGATCCTCGCTGGGCTGGTCTCGCGGCCAAATTTGGCGTGGAATCAAACACCAGTGAAAATCTTGTGATCACCGAAGCCGAGGAGAAGTAGAAGTGGCTGTCCCCAAGCGCAAAATGTCGCGATCCAACACGCGGTCGCGTCGTAGCCAGTGGAAGACCACTGTGCCCACCCTCGTTACCTGCCCCAACCGTGGCTGTGGCGAGCAGACCTTGCCCCACATCGCGTGCCCGTCCTGCGGTACGTACAAGGGCCGCCAGGTAACCGCTGCTGTCTAGTTCTCCACGGAGAAAGACTATGACGAGCGACAATACAGTTTCAGCCGTTGGCGGCGAGGGCAATCACGACACGCTCCTCGCCGCTATCGGCGTCGATATAGAGCCTGGCCTCTTGACGCTGGCTCTCACCCACCGCTCGTATGCATACGAGAACGGTGGACTGCCGACAAACGAGCGCCTCGAGTTCCTCGGGGATTCCGTTCTCGGTCTCACTGTTACCGAAAATCTCTACCTGTCACACCCGGCCAAGTCCGAAGGTGACCTTGCCAAGATTCGTGCGAGCGTAGTCAACATGCACGCTCTGGCCGAGGTTGCGCGGACTTTGGGTGAAGGTGGACTCGGAGCGCATCTGCTTCTGGGCAAGGGCGAGGAAATGACGGGTGGCCGTGACAAGCCGTCCATCCTCGCCGACGGTATGGAATCCATTCTTGGCGCCATCCACTTGCAGCACGGAATCGATACCGCGCGCCGTGTGGTCCTCGACCTGTTCGACGATCTTCTGACCCGTGCTCCGCTTCTGGGTGCCGGTTTGGACTGGAAGACGAGTCTGCAGGAGTTGACCGCAGAACACAGTGCCGGTGTTCCCGTGTACGAGATCACGGCTACCGGCCCTGATCACGACAAGGAATTCACCGCCACTGTGCTTATCAGCGGCAATCCCTTGGGTGTCGGTGTCGGTCGGTCCAAGAAGGAAGCCGAGCAGAAGGCAGCAAGTACGGCATGGAAAGCGATGTCGGAGAAGGCTTCCGAGGGCGCTGCTGTAGCCGATGCTCCTGTCGATCTTGCCGGCTGAGTTCTTCTCTTGCCTGAACTTCCCGAAGTCGAAGTCGTTCGCCGCGGCCTACAGTCTCACGCTGTAGGTGCGGCGATCGAGGCTGTCGAAGTTCTCCATCCCCGCGCTATTCGCCGCCACGTTCTCGGGTCCGACGACCTGATCGGGCAGTTGACCGGACAGACCATCGCCTCGGCCGAGCGCCGCGGCAAATACCTGTGGCTGGTTCTGGAACCTGCCGGTGTCGGTGTAGTGGTTCACCTCGGGATGAGCGGTCAGATGCTCGTTCAGCCGCCCACTGTGGACTGGGAAAAGCACCTTCGTATCCGACTGGCTCTCGATTCCGGAGCCGATCTTCGGTTTGTCGATCAGCGCACCTTCGGTGGCTGGTCGATTTCGCCGTTGGTCGAGGTGGACGGGACGCTGTTGCCGGAGTCGGTCGCACACATCGCACGTGACCCGATGGACGAGGCATTCGATCTCGAATCGGTGGTGAGCGTTCTGCGCGGCAAGCACACCGAAATCAAACGTGCACTGCTCGATCAAACCGTGGTCTCCGGTATCGGCAACATTTATGCCGACGAATCATTGTGGCGGGCAAAGGTTCACGGCAACAGAATCGCCGAAACCCTGACAAAGCCTAAGCTGCGTGAGCTCGTGACGGCGGCCCGCAGTGTCATGGGTGAGGCGCTCGAGCAGGGCGGCACGTCCTTCGACGCGTTGTACGTCAACGTGAACGGCGAATCCGGCTACTTCGATCGCTCACTCTCGGCGTACGGGCAGGAAGATTTGCCGTGCCCGCGGTGTGGTGCGCCCATTCGGCGTGAGAAGTTCATGAATCGATCGTCGTTCAGTTGCCCGCGCTGCCAACCGGCACCCAGATCGCGGCGAAACGTAGCGTAGGTCGTCGCACTCGCCACTGCAGAAGGGTGGCAAGATTGCGGCATGGCTGAACAGATCGCTGACAACGCACCGGCACACACCGAACTCTGGGTCGAACGTACCGGCACCCGCCTCTACACCGGCAAGAGTTCGCGGGGCGCCGAAGTCCTCATCGGATCGGAATCGGTACCGGGTGTTTTCACACCGGGGGAACTTCTCAAGATCGCTTTGGCAGCCTGCTCGGGAATGAGTTCGGACTTCCCGATTTCGCGCCGTCTCGGTGACAACTACGACGCGACCATTCGAGTGTCGGGAACCGCGGATCGTGAGAACGAGGTGTACCCGCAACTGGACGAGGTTCTCGAACTCGACCTCAGTGAACTCGACGCCGACGCCCAACAGCGGTTGATCACGCTGATCGAACGATCCGTCGACAAGGTCTGCACTGTGGGGCGCACCCTCAAAGCCGGCACCAAGGTCACGTTGACCATCGACACGGACGCCTGATGCTGCGCGCCGGCAGTGTTGTCGCTGCGCTGGTACTGGGTTGTGCTGTAGCAGTGTCCACTCCGGCGGCAGCGGAGTCCACTGGGGCCGGCGACGGTTGTGGTGAGTGGAGGTCGACGCTCGTGACCTCCGGTGCGGGAATGCTCGAAAACCTGGAATTCGACAGGGCCGGGTCGATGGTGTTGTCGCAGTCGGCTCCCGTCGGCCCGGGAGCGCTGCTCACCGTGGCGCCGGACGGAAGCCGAAAGACTCTGGTGAGCAACGTGAACGGGCCGGGTGGGCTGGTTGCCCAAGACAGCGCCGTGTACTTCACCACCGGAAACACTGCAGTCTCAGGACTGTTCGGAATCGCGGACGGAACTTTGGGCAGAGTCGACGTCGGGGACGGGTCGGTGACGACGATTGCCGACGGGTTGGTGATGCCCAACGGCCTTGTGCCGCTGGACGGCAATCGGTTCCTGACGACGCGTACATTGACACAACCCGGACTGACCGTGATCGGCAGTGACGGTTCGGCGACGGTGGTGCGCGAGGATCTCGGAACCGTCGACGGGTTGGCTCGATCGGGGCAGAATATTTTTGTGACAACAACATTCGACCTCACCACCGCAATTCACATTCTGAACGCCGACGATCTGGGTGGAACTGTGCGGACTATTGCGTTGCCAGGGTTCGGTCCCGCGAACATGGCCGACGATTTGACCGTCGGACCGGACGGAGCGCTGTACGTGGCGTTCAACGCCGGTGGCAAGGTTGTGCGTGTTGATCCGGAGTGGGGCACCTCGTGTGAGATTGCTTCCGGTTTGCCGTTGACCTCGGCGGTGAAGTTCGGCGCCGGACCGGGGTGGGATCCGAATGCGCTGTACACCACCAGTTTCCTGGGTGACGTGCACAAGCTCGATCGGGTCGGCGGTGTGTCATGAGTGAGCCGGTGCGGTTGACGGCGTGGGTACACGGCTTTGTCCAAGGCGTCGGGTTCCGGTGGTGGACCCGGGCGCGCGCGTTGGAATTGGGATTGGTGGGGTACGCGTCGAATCAGCGCGACGGCCGAGTACTCGTTGTCGCGGAGGGTGATCGGGAGTCGCTCGAAAGGTTGCTGGAGTCGTTGCGCTCGGGCACCACGCCGGGAACTGTCGACCTGGTTGTCGACAGTTGGGACGCCGCGCGGGGAGACCTGTCCGGGTTCGTCGAACGCTGACCGCGATGACGGTAAAGTTCTCCGCATGCATCTCAAGAGTCTGACGCTCAAAGGCTTCAAGTCTTTTGCGTCGGCAACGACTCTGCGATTCGAACCCGGCATCACCTGCGTGGTCGGCCCTAACGGTTCCGGAAAATCGAATGTCGTCGACGCGCTGTCCTGGGTCATGGGTGAGCAGGGCGCCAAGGCATTGCGCGGCGGAAAAATGGAAGACGTCATCTTTGCCGGAACCTCCGGGCGGGCTCCGCTCGGCCGCGCCGAAGTGACCTTGACCATCGACAATTCCGACGGCGCTCTTCCGATCGACTACACCGAGGTGTCGATCACGCGGCGAATGTTCCGTGACGGCGCAGGGGAGTACGAGATCAACGGCTCGTCGTGCCGGTTGATGGACGTCCAGGAACTACTCAGCGACTCCGGTATCGGGCGCGAAATGCACGTCATCGTCGGCCAGGGCAGGCTCGCCGCGATCCTGGAATCGCGGCCGGAGGATCGCCGCGCATTCATCGAGGAAGCGGCCGGCGTGCTGAAACACCGGCGCCGCAAGGAAAAAGCGGTACGCAAGCTCGATTCCATGCAGGCCAATCTCGCCCGGTTGAGCGATCTCACCGCGGAATTGCGACGCCAACTCAAGCCACTCGGTCGTCAGGCCGAGGTTGCCAGGCGCGCCCAGACTGTGCAGGCAGATCTGCGTGATGCCAAGATGCGTTTGGCCGCAGATGATCTCGTGACCCGGCGCAATGCCCTGCAGGATCAAGCGCAGGACGAGAAGGTTGCGCGCGAGCAACACAATCAGGTGACCGCCGCGCTCGACGAGGCCAACCTCGAACTCGGGCGCCAGGAGCAAGCACTGGCCCGCCTGACGCCCGGCGCAGAAGCCGCGGCGCAGACGTGGTTCCAGTTGTCGGCGCTGGCGGAACGAGTCAACGCCACGGTGCGTATCGCACGTGAGCGTGCGCGTCACCTCGACTCCGAACCGGTTGGCGTGCGTGGCCAGGATCCCGACGAGATGGAGGCGCGGGCCGAGCGAATGGCGGCTGAGGAAGCCGAGTTGATCGAAGGCGTCGAGATTGCTCGTGCTGCGGCCGAGGCGGCGCGCGAACAATTGGCGGCAACGGAAGACGCTGCGGCAGAAGCGGAACGGGCACACATGGCCGAGGTACGCGCTGTGGCCGATCGCCGCGAGGGGCTCGCTCGACTGTCCGGGCAGGTAGACACCCTACGAACGCGCGTCGAATCCGCGGACGCCGAAGTTGCGCGGCTCACCGAATCGATCGACGAATCCCGACGCCGCGGGAATGACGCAGAAGCCGAGTTCGAGACGGTGCAGGAAAGTATCGGTGACCTCGATGCCGGCGAGGTCGGTCTCGACACCAATCACGAGCGCGCCGTCGAAGCGCTCACGATCGTCGATGCGCGGGTTGCCGAGTTGCGCGCCGAAGAGAAATCGAGCGGACAGCGCATCGCGTCGCTGACCGCTCGTATCGAAGCGCTCTCGATCGGTTTGGCCCGCAAGGACGGTGCGGGGTGGCTTCTGGAGCGCCACGACGGCGTCACCGGCGCGCTGGCCGACATGATTCGGGTGACGCCGGGCTACGAGAGTGCAATTGCCGCTGCGATGGGGCCGGCCGCGGATGCTGTTGTCGCGCAGTCGAGTGACGTCGCACGATCTGCGGTATCGGCATTGGCCGAACACGACGGTGGGCAGGCGGCGTTGATTGTCCACGGGCCGAACGACGTGTCCGCTCCGGTCGACCTCGGTCCTGGCATTCGCCGGGCCGTCGACGTCATCGAGTGCGCGGACGAACTGCGAGCGGGACTCGACGCTCTCCTGGGCGACGTGGTCTTGGTCGACACCCTTGACGAGGCGATACGAGTTGTGGCTGAACACAGCATGATTCGGGCCGTCGACCGCTCCGGGAACCTACACGGCCGGGGGTGGTTCGTCGGCGGTTCCGATCGACGCCCGAGCACGCTGGAAACCCAAGCGTCCATCGACGCATCCGCAGCCGAGTTGGTGCAGACACAATTGCGGGCCGAAGAGTTGGATGCAGCTTTGGCCGGCGCCCTGTCTGAACAGGCAATCCGGCAGGAAACCGCAGAACAGACTCTTGCCGCACTCAACGAATCCGATGCGGCGATCTCCGCGATCTACGAACAGTTGGGCCGACTCGGTCAGGCGGTGCGCGTCGCGCACGAAGAGTCGGAGCGACTGACGTTGCACCGCAGTCGCGCCGAAGCCCGTCGAGTCGAATCTCTCACTGCGCTGACCGAACTGGAGGAACGCCTGCGCCACGCGGAGGACAACGGCGGGCTCGAAGCCGGGGAACCGGAATCAACCGCCACCGACCGGGAAATGGCGGCGGCAGCGCTCGCGGAAGTACGCATCGTCGAAATGGATGCGCGACTGACCGTACGCACTGCCGAGGAACGCGCCGAATCCGTTCGCGGAAAAGCTGATTCGCTGCGCCGTGCGGCAGCCGCCGAACGCGAGGCGAGGGTGCGGGCAGAACACGCGTTGCGGGCACGGGCACATGCGGCCGCCGTGGCTGCGGCAGTCGCAGAATCCGGTCTGCGAGTGGTGAGCGAACTCGAGACCGTCTTGGCGGCAGCGGTTGCTCATCGCGACGACCTGGCGCGCGCCCGTACCGAATGCGTCGCCAAGCTCGACCAGGTTCGAGAGATCGTCAAGGCGCTGAACGGGCAGCTCGCATCGCTGACCGATGCCGTTCACCGCGACGAAGTTGCCAAGGCACAGGCAGCAATGCGCATCGAGCAATTGGAAGAGTCCATTCTCGAGCAGTACGGAATCGGACTCGACGATCTGATCGCGGAGTACGGCCCCGACGTCGAATTGCCGCCGACGGCTCTCGAGTTGGCGGAGTACGAAGAAGCCAAGGCGCGCGGCGAGCAGGTCACCGCTCCGGCGCCCGCTCCGTACGACCGCGCCACGCAGGAGCGTCGGGCCAAGCGGGCCGAGAAAGACCTCGCAACTCTGGGCAAGGTCAATCCGCTGGCGCTCGAAGAATTTGCCGCACTCGAAGAGCGGTACACATTTCTCTCCACTCAACTCGAAGACGTCAAAACAGCGCGCAAGGATCTCCTCGCGGTGGTCGCCGACGTCGACGCCCGGATCTTGCAGGTGTTCACCGAGGCCTACACCGACGTCGCCCGTGAGTTCGTAGGGGTCTTCGAGACACTGTTCCCCGGCGGCGAAGGCCGACTTGTCCTGACCGACCCGTCGGACATGCTCACCACCGGCATCGAGGTCGAAGCGCGACCACCGGGAAAGAAGGTCAAACGGCTCTCCTTGCTCTCGGGTGGAGAGAAATCCTTGACAGCGGTGGCCATGCTCGTCGCGATCTTCCGGGCCCGGCCGTCACCGTTCTACGTCATGGACGAAGTCGAAGCCGCTCTCGACGACACCAACCTGCGCCGCCTCATCGGGCTCTTCGAACAGCTGCGGGAAAAATCGCAGTTGATCGTGATCACGCACCAGAAACCCACCATGGAAATCGCGGATGCTCTCTACGGAGTGAGCATGCGCGGCGACGGCATCACGACTGTCATTTCCCAGCGATTGCGAGGGCAAGACCTCGCCGTTCGGTAAGCCTTGGTCACTTTCTGTTGCCGAGCCTGAAACAATGAGCCGGTGACTACCCAGGCTTGGATCATCATCGCGGCTGTCGCGGCCGTAGTACTTATTGCTCTTGTGGCGGGTTTCCTGCGCTACCGCAGCCGCCAGGTGTCGTTGAAGGCGCCCGAGACGAAGCCGGAGCTCGGTGCACCGGAGAAGGACAAGTCGGGCGGCTACAAAGCCGGCGGCGGGTTCAACTTCAGTGAGGGATCGACGGCAACGGCGCCACCGCCGGCACCGGCCCCGCCGGCAAAGCCGCCAGTTCCGGAGAAGCCAGTTCCGGAGAAGCCGGTTGAGCCGGAACCGGCGCCGCCCGTTGTTGTAGAGCCGGTTGTCGAAGCTCCTGTTGTTGAGGAACCAGTTGTTGAAGAGCCGGTCGTTGAGGCGCCCGTCGTCGAAGAGCCGGTGGTTGAAAAGCCGGTTGTCGAGGCGCCCGTCGTCGAGGAACCGGTCGTTGAAGAGCCGGTCGTTGAAGCGCCGGTTGTCGAAGAGCCGGTCGTCGAGGCTCCTGTCGTCGAGACGGCTCCTGTTGCTCCGGTCGAGCCCGCCCCTCGGGTTCTCGACGAGATCGAACCGACCGAAGGCCGACTTGATCGCCTGCGCGGTCGACTGTCTCGTTCACAGTCGGCAGTCGGCAAGAGCTTGCTCGGTCTGCTCGGTGGTGGCGACCTGGACGAGGATTCGTGGGAAGAGGTCGAGGACACCCTGTTGATCGCGGACCTCGGTTCTGCGACGACGGAAAAGATTGTTGCCACGCTGCGGGCGCAGATGGCAGCCCGCAGTGTTCGGACCGAGGCGGAGGCTCGCGCTTTGCTGCGTGAGGTACTCGTCGCGGAGCTTCGTCCGGAACTGGATCGCTCGATCCGGGCGCTTCCGCACGACAACCATCCGGCGGTTCTGCTTGTCGTCGGTGTGAACGGAACCGGCAAGACCACCACGACGGGCAAGCTGGCCCGCGTATTGGTCGCTGACGGGCGACGGGTGCTTCTTGGTGCCGCTGACACGTTCCGTGCTGCTGCGGCCGATCAGCTGCAGACGTGGGCCGAGCGCGTCGGCGCTGAGGTTGTTCGCGGAAAGGAAGGCGGCGATCCCGCTGCTATTTCCTTCGACGCCGTTACTCGTGGCATCGAGGAGGGCGTCGACGTCGTTCTGATCGACACCGCCGGCCGCTTGCACACCAAGACCGGTTTGATGGACGAGCTCGGCAAGGTCAAGCGTGTGATCGAGAAGAAGGCGTCGGTCGACGACGTTCTTCTGGTTCTCGACGCCACCGTGGGGCAGAACGGTCTCGCTCAGGCCCGCGTGTTTGCCGAAGTTGTCGATATCACCGGTGTTGTTCTGACCAAGTTGGACGGTACGGCGAAGGGCGGAATCGTCTTCCAGGTTCAGCATGAACTCGGGGTTCCGGTGAAGCTTGTCGGCCTCGGTGAGGGCGCTGACGACCTGGCTCCGTTCGAACCGGGAGCGTTTGTCGACGCACTGTTGGGCTAGCGCCCCCGTGCGCCTTTTCGGTAGTGCCCACTACCGAAAAGGCGCACAGGGATTCGAAGAATCCCAGTATGAAACTTACTTGCAACAAAGTTGGGTAATTGGTTCACGTCCGCGAAACGTAAGCGCGCCACGGACGAAACACCAGCCCAGCAGTCTTCTACTCAACGACGTGCCACCCGGCACGTGCGACTAGGAGGTAGTAAGTGAGTACCGACGATTTGTTGGCGAACTCCGGTAACGCCGCATGGATGCTGATGGCCGCATCACTGGTTCTGCTGATGACACCGGGTGTCGCGTTCTTCTACGGCGGCATGTCTCGGTCCAAGTCCGTGCTCAACATGATGATGATGTCCTTCGGTTCGATGGCCGTCATCGGTGTCATCTACGTGCTGTGGGGATGGTCCATGTCCTACGGCACCGAGAACATCGGTGGCATCTTCGCGAATCCCTTCGAGTTCTTCGGACTCAAGGACAGCATCACCGACGCGGACGGTAACTTCATCGCCGGTGCGTGGGGCTACCCCAATGTCATCGACATCGCCTTCCAGGTGACGTTCGCCATCATCACGACCGCACTTATCAGCGGTGCGTTGGCCGAGCGCGTGAAGTTCGGTACGTGGATGCTGTTCTCGGGCATCTGGGTCACGGTTGTCTACTTCCCGCTCGCTCACATGGTGTGGGGTGGCGGATTGCTCTCGGGTTCCGAGGACGGCATCGCCGCAAAGATCTTCGGCACCACCGATGACGGTGACGGCGGCCTCGTTGCCGCAGTCCCGCCGATCGACTTCGCCGGTGGCACAGTCGTTCACATCAACGCCGGTATGGCCGCTCTGGTTCTCGCTCTGATCGTCGGCAAGCGCGCAGGCTTCGGCAAGACCGCGTTCCGTCCGCACAACCTGCCGCTCGTCATGCTCGGTGCGGCTCTGCTCTGGTTCGGTTGGTTCGGCTTCAACGCCGGTTCCGCTTTTGCTGCCGACGGTTTTGCCGGTCTCGCCTGGGTCAACACCACCACCGCTACCGCCGCTGCAATCCTCGCTTGGTTGCTCACGGAGCGTATCCGTGACGGACATGCCACCAGCCTCGGTGCTGCTTCCGGTGCCGTTGCCGGTCTTGTTGCCATCACCCCGGCAGCTGGCGCACTGAACCCGGTCGGTTCGATCTTCCTCGGCGCAATTGCCGGCATTCTCTCCGCTCTGGCCGTCGGCCTGAAGTTCCGCTTCGGCTTCGACGATTCGCTCGACGTTGTCGGTGTTCACCTCGTCTCCGGCCTGTGGGGCACGATCGGTATCGGATTCTTCGGTACGTCGACCGGTCTCTTCTACGGCGGTGACTACAAGCAGTTGGTGGTTCAGATCGTGATTGCAGTTGTCGCTCTTGTCTTCACCGGTGTTCTCACCGCGATCATCGGCTACGCACTCAAGCCCCTCGGATGGCGCATCTCGGCCGAGGACGAGGCTCGTGGAATCGACGAGACCCAACACGCAGAGACCGCATACGACCTCGCGTGATCAGCACGTGATTAAAGTGAAATCGCAGCACTTCAGAGTTGGGAAAGGGATGAGCACATGAAGCTGATCACAGCAATCGTCAAGCCGTTCACGCTCGAGGACGTCAAAACCGCGCTCGAGCAGGCCGGGGTGCTGGGTATGACTGTCAGTGAAGTTCAGGGTTACGGTCGTCAGAAGGGCCACACCGAGGTGTACCGAGGCGCGGAGTACTCCGTGGACTTCGTACCGAAGGTTCGGGTGGAGGTCGTGATCGACGACGCGGCTGTCGACAAGGTGGTCGAGGTGATCGTAGAGGCTGCGCGCACCGGCAAGATCGGTGACGGCAAGGTCTGGGTCTCGCCGGTCGAGTCGGTCATCCGGGTTCGTACCGGAGAACGTGGTGGCGATGCACTCTGACCCGAATGGGTCCGGGAACTTCGGCCCTGGTTCCGTCGCTAAGGCGACGGGGCCAGGGCCGGTCTCGTCAGGGGGATCCGATGAAGCCGCGGACCTGGCCCGCGCACGCAAGGCACTACTCGACGGTGGACCCAAGAATCGTCGGCTCGACGCACCTTCGCTGCGACACGCACTGGTTGATCTCCACGAGTTCTGGCTGACCACCAAGGGCGCCGAATTGGGAATCAAGCCCGACTGCGGATTTGCGATTGTTGCTGTCGGTGGGCTGGGCCGACGCGAATTGCTGCCCTATTCCGATCTCGATCTGATTCTGCTGCACGACGATATGGACCCCGCCGTGGTGGCTCAGGTGGCGGAACGCCTCTGGTACCCCTTGTGGGACGCGCACATCAAGCTCGACCACAGCGTGCGGACGCTGCCGCAGGCCTTGCAGGTTGCGGCAACCGATATCACCGCGTCGCTTGGCATGCTGGAAGCTCGCCACATTGCCGGCGACATGGAACTCACCAATTTGCTGATCAGCGGTGTGCGACGCCAATGGCGGATGGACATTCGCTCGCGGTTCGACGATTTGATCGCGCAGACCCAGTCGCGGTGGGCGAGCAGCGGCGAGATCGCCCATCGAGCCGAGCCGGATCTCAAGAGCGGGCGCGGGGGACTGCGCGACGTGCAGTTGCTCAATGCCCTGTCCATCGCTCAGTTGACGGACGGCATGCCGGGGCTCGGTCCCAATTCGCCTGGCGGCGGTCTGGCACTGGCGCACCGGCGACTGCTCGACGTACGCACGGAGTTGCACCGGGTGGCCGGTCGGCCGCGGGATCAGCTGCGGGCGCAGGACGCCGACGAGATCGGCGCCGCCCTGCGGATCGGTGATCGATTCGATCTGGCTCGCCTGCTCAGCGAATCGGCGCGCATTATCAGCTATTCGGTGGACGTCGGAATCCGTACTGCCGGAAACTCTTTGCCCAAGCGTGGGTTGTCGCGGCTCCGGCGGCCTCCGGTGCGTCATCCTCTGGACGAGGGTGTCGTAGAGCATGCCGGAGAAGTCGTGCTGGCGCGCGATGCTCGGCCCAAGAAGGACTCAGGGTTGATCATGCGCGTTGCGGCGGCTGCCGCAACCGGTGGGATGCCGATCTCGGCGTCGACGCTCAATCGTTTGGCGGACAACGCTCCTGAACTGCGCGAGCCGTGGCCCAAGAACGCGGTCAACGATCTTCTGGTGTTGTTGGGGTCGGGTTCTCGGGCGGTGCCGGTCATCGAAGCTCTTGATCGCACCGGATTGTGGGGGCGACTGTTGCCGGAGTGGGGCACGATCCGGGATCTGCCTCCGCGTGACGCCGTCCATACCTGGACGGTCGATCGGCACCTCGTCGAAACCGCCGCATACGCAAGCGGATTCACGACGCGGGTCGCGCGTCCGGATCTGCTGATGCTCGGAGCCTTGATTCACGACATCGGAAAGGGGCGCGGCGGCGATCACAGTGTGGTCGGCGCGGAACTGGCCACGGCAATCGGAAACAGGTTGGGGCTCTGGCCTTCCGACGTCGCAATGCTGTCCGCGATGGTCCGATATCACCTGTTGTTGCCGGAAACGGCGACGCGACGCGATCTGGACGATCCGGCGACGGTGCAGGGGGTCGTCGATTCACTGGGCGGTGACGGAACGCTGCTCGACCTTCTTCATGCACTCGCCGAAGCGGATTCTCTGGCAACGGGTCCGGGTGTGTGGGGTGATTGGAAATCGTCGTTGATCGGCGAACTGGTGCGTCGATGCCGCTTGCTGATGGCGGGGGAGGATCTGCCCGCTCCGGATCCGCTCGATCCCGAGCAGTTGTCCATCGCCGAGGACGGCGGTGTTCACGTGTCGTTGTCTCCGGCCGAGAACGCGCATACGTATGTCGTCACGGTCATTGCTCCGGATGCACCCGGCCTGTTGTCACGGGCCGCGGGGATTCTTGCGTTGTCGTCGCTTCGCGTGCATTCGGCTTCGCTGGGCGCCCACGCGGGATCTGCAGTCAACTCCTTTGTCGTGACTCCGCGTTTCGGGGCGCCGCCGCAAGCCGCGCTGCTGCGACAGGAGTTGATCCGTGCATCCGAGGGCGAGCTGAACCTGCTAGAGCTACTCGATGCCAAGGAAGAGGAAACTCGGGCGCAGCAGTGGGAAGATCCGATTGCGCTGAGCAAGAGTTCGGCGATCCCGGTCCTGTACGCACAGGCACCGCCGCGGGTGATCTGGTTCGATTCGCCTGGTGAGGGTCAGGCGATCCTCGAAGTACGTACCGAGGATCGCGTCGGATTGCTGTGTCGTCTGGCCGCAGCTCTCGAACGCAGCGGCGCCGACATCAGGTGGGCAAAAGTCGCGACCCTGGGCTCGTCTGTCATCGACTCGTTCTGCCTCGACTTCGGTGGGGCAGATTCGCGGGCCAGTCGTGAGCGCGTCGAGGCCGCCGTTCTGAGTGTTGTGCCGCTGCCGCAGCCGGAGAAAAAGCCGCAGTAGCGACACGCCTGAAAGCGGTTACGTCCGCATCGGCTGGGATCGATGCGGACGTAGCGGCTAGGCTGGTGCCCGAGAATATCCACGGCAAACTCGCACGACCTTCAGGAGCGCACTCGGTGTTCGAATCCCTTTCCGACAGATTGACCGGATCTCTCAAGGATCTGCGTGGTAAGGGTCGTCTGTCCGGCGCCGATATCGACGCGACCGCCCGTGAGATCCGCCTCGCACTTCTCGAGGCCGACGTTGCGCTGCCCGTCGTGCGCAGCTTCATCGCCAAGATCAAGGAACGCGCTAAGGGCGCCGAGGTGTCCGGTGCTCTCAACCCGGCGCAGCAGGTCGTCAAGATCGTCAACGAGGAACTTGTTCAGATCCTCGGCGGCGAAACTCGTCGGTTGCAGTTCGCCAAGAACCCCCCGACAGTCATCATGCTGGCCGGTCTGCAGGGTTCCGGTAAGACCACCCTCGCCGGCAAGCTGGCCAAGTGGCTCAAGGATCAGGGCCACACTCCACTTCTGGTTGCGTGTGACCTGCAGCGTCCCGGCGCCGTCACACAGCTGCAGATCGTCGGCGAACGCGCCGGTGCCGCCGTCTTCGCGCCGCACCCGGGTACGTCCATCGGCGGCGGCGAGAACGCTCTCGGCGTCTCCGCTGCCGACCCCGTCGAGGTAGCCCGAGCCGGCGTCGAAGAGGCGCGCAACAAGCAGTACGACGTGGTCATCGTCGACACCGCCGGCCGACTCGGCATCGACGCAGATCTGATGGAGCAGGCTGCCGGTATTCGTGACGCCGTCAACCCGGACGAGACAATTTTTGTTCTCGACTCGATGATCGGTCAGGACGCGGTCAGCACGGCCGAGGCGTTCCGTGAGGGTGTCGGCTTCACCGGTGTTGTCCTCACCAAGCTCGACGGCGACGCCCGTGGTGGCGCCGCGCTCAGCGTTCGTGAGATCACGGGCCAGCCGATTCTGTTCGCGTCGACGGGCGAGAAGCTCGAAGACTTCGACGTCTTCCACCCGGACCGTATGGCCAGCCGCATCCTCGGCATGGGCGATGTCCTGAGCCTGATCGAGCAGGCCGAGCAGGTCTTCGACGCCGAGCAGGCTGAAGCAACCGCCGCCAAGATCGGCTCCGGCCAGCTGACGCTCGAGGATTTCCTCGATCAGATGATGGCTGTCCGCAAGATGGGCCCGATCGGCAACCTTCTCGGCATGCTGCCAGGCGCAGGCGGAATGAAGGACGCGCTGGCCAACGTCGACGAGAAGCAACTCGACCGCATCCAGGCGATCATCCGCGGTATGACGCCCGCCGAGCGTGAAGACCCCAAGATCATCAACGCGTCCCGTCGTCTGCGCATCGCAAACGGTTCGGGTGTCAAGGTCTCCGACGTCAACCAGTTGGTGGACCGGTTCTTCGAGGCCCGAAAGATGATGGCCGCCATGGCCGGTCGCATGGGCATGCCCGGCGCCCGCAAGCAGGTGCGCAGCAAGAAGGGCAAGAAGGGCAAGAAGGGCGGCAAGGGTCCGACGCAGCCCAAGATGCGCGGAGGATTCCCCGGCATGGGCGGATTCCCGGGTATGCCCGGTGGCATGCCTGCCGGAATGCCCGACCTGTCGAACATGCCCAAGGGACTCGACCAGTTGCCACCCGGACTCGAAGGCATCGACCTGTCGCAGCTCAAGCTGCCCAAGAAGTAAGCCCGTGAGCGCCCTCCATCTGCGCGGCATCGGTCTGCCCGATGCTGCGCCCATCGAACTGTGGATTGTCGACGGCAGGATCACCTTCGAACCGGTCGCAGGCGCCGAGACGATTGTCGATGCTGGGTGGATCACTCCCGGTCTTGTCGACGCGCATTGCCATGTCGGTATTCGCTTCGGCGGGGGCGGCGGCGAGACCGTCGACGGTTTGATCGCTCAGGCACAGACCGAGCGCGACGCCGGTGTACTGCTGTTGCGTGACGCGGGATCACCCGTCGATACCCGATTCGTCGATGAGCGGGCCGATCTTCCCCGGATCATCCGTGCGGGTCAGCACATCGCTGCGCCCAAGCGCTACATCCCGGGGTTGCCGGTCGATCTTGACGACGAATCGCAGTTGCCTGCCGAGGTCGTGCGCCAAGCCAGGGCCGGTGACGGGTGGGTCAAGCTCGTCGGCGACTGGATCGACCGCTCTGTCGGCGACCTCGCGCCCCTGTGGAGCGACAAGATCCTGGTTGAAGCTATTGCGGCGGCTCACGCTGAAGGCGCCAAGGTCACGGCCCACGTTTTTGCCGAGGACGCACTTCCCGGCCTGATCAACGCCGGTATCGACTGCATCGAGCACGGCACCGGATTGACCGACGAGACCATCGAGATGATGGTTGCTCACGGCACCGCGCTGGTGCCGACACTGATCAACATCGCGACATTCCCCGGAATCGCCGACTCCGCGACGCGGTACCCGATCTACGCGGCCCACATGCGCGATCTCCACTCGCGGCGCCATCGGACGATCGGTGCGGCGCACGACGCCGGTATCCCGATCTACGCCGGCACTGATGCCGGAGGATCGATCCTGCACGGCCGGATCGCCGACGAGGTGGCTGAACTCCAGATCGCCGGGATGTCGTCACACGACGCGCTCGGTGCAGCCTGCTGGGACGCCCGGACGTGGCTGGGTGGATCCGGATTGGTCGAGGGTGCGCCCGCTGACCTGGTGGTATTCGACGAAGATCCGCGGGGAAACACCGCTGTGCTGGCGAAGCCCGCTCACGTGGTGCTTCGCGGCAATGTAATCGCCCGATAACGCTTGCCTGGATTTCATCCACAAGTAGGCATCTGGCACAATGGACGACTGTTCGTCGCAAACGGTTACGTACCGCTGCGACGGTCACAGGTTAGAGGCAAAACCGGGCCCCCAAATTCGTGGGGGTTGCTGAATTGCACGTGACACGCGCCGCACTGTTGTGCGCGCTGAAGGAGTACCGCAGCCATGGCTGTCAAGATCAAGCTCACCCGCCTCGGCAAGATCCGCAACGCTCAGTACCGCGTTGTCATCGCCGACTCCCGCACCCGTCGTGACGGCCGTGCGATCGAGACCATCGGCAAGTACCACCCCAAGGAAGAGCCGTCGCTGATCGACATCGATTCCGAGCGCGCTCAGTACTGGCTGTCCGTGGGCGCACAGCCCACCGAGCCCGTCGAGGCTCTCCTCAAGATCACCGGTGACTGGCAGAAGTTCAAGGGCCTCCCGGGCACCGAAGGCACCCTGCGTGTCAAGGAAGCCAAGCCCTCCAAGCTCGAACTGTTCCAGGCTGCACTCGCGCAGGCCGAGAACGAGCCGGTTGCAGAAGCAATCACCCCCAAGAAGAAGAAGGCTGCCAAGGCAGACGAGGCCAAGGCAGACGACGCCGCAGCCGACGCCGAGGCTCCCGCTGCAGACGCCGAGGCTGCTGACAAGTGAGTGCCGTCGTCGCTGATGCGGTAGAGCATTTGGTTCGCGGCATTGTCGCCAATCCTGACGACGTACGCGTCGAACTGATGACCGGACGCCGTGGACGTACCGTCGAGGTGCACGTGCACCCCGACGATCTCGGCAAGGTCATCGGCAGGGGCGGCCGCACCGCGACCGCTCTGCGCACCCTGGTCTCCGGTATCGGTGGCCGTGGCATTCGCGTCGACGTCGTCGACACCGATCAGTAGACGGCAGTAATTCAAGTGGAACTCGTCGTCGGTCGTGTCGCGAAGTCGCATGGCATCAAAGGTGAACTGGTCGTAGAGGTTCGTACTGACGAACCCGAAGAGCGCTTTGCCGTTGGAACTGTGCTGCGTGGGCATAAGCCACGCGAGTCCACTAGCAAGTCCTACACAGTAGAAGCCGCCCGGGATCATTCCGGGCGGCTCCTGCTGCGTCTCGAAGGCGTCAACGATCGCGGCGAGGCAGATGCCTTGCGTGGCACGTTGTTTGTCATCGACAGCAGTGAACTCGAACCGTCCGACGATCCGGACGAGTTCTACGATCACGAACTCGAAGGACTGAAGGTCGTTCTGGCCGACGGTACCGAGGTGGGTTCTGTGATCGAGGTATTGCACTCTGCCGCAGGCGAATTGCTTTCCATTCGCCGCACCGGTGAGGCATCGGGCGAGTTGTTGATCCCATTTGTCGCCGCCATCGTGACCAAGGTGTCGATTGCCGACGGCCTGGTTGAGATCACGCCTCCCGAGGGGTTGCTGGACCCTGACTTCGGTGACAAGTCGAACAGCGACAGCGACAAGTCGAACTCCGATAGCGACTGATCGATTCATGCGTCTTGACGTAGTCACCATTTTTCCCGAGTACCTCGAACCGCTTCGTGCCGCCTTGCTGGGCAAGGCAATCGAACGCGGCTTGATCTCGGTTGACGTCCATGATCTGCGTTCGTGGACCCATGACGTACACAAGGCCGTCGACGATTCCCCGTACGGCGGGGGACCTGGCATGGTCATGAAACCCACCGTGTGGGGTCCCGCGCTCGACGACGTCCTCGGCCGCTCCGATTCTTCCGGCCCGGATGATGCCGACACCATTTTGGTGGTGCCGACTCCCGCCGGTGTTCCCTTTACCCAGGCAACAGCGCATCGTTGGTCGAAGGCGCAACATCTTGTGTTTGCCTGCGGCCGGTACGAGGGCATCGATCAACGAGTCTTCGATGACGCGGCCAAGCGGGTTCGCGTCGAAGAAGTCAGCATCGGCGATTACGTCCTGATCGGCGGCGAGGCTGCCGTACTGGTGATGGTGGAGGCAGTAGTTCGCTTGATGCCCGGTGTGCTCGGCAATCAGCTGTCGCACCAAGAGGATTCGTTCTCCGACGGTCTTCTCGAAGGGCCGAGCTACACCCGCCCGGCGGTCTGGCGCGACCTCGAAGTTCCGCCTGTTCTGCTGTCCGGCGATCACGCAAAGATCAAGGCATGGCGCCATGAGCAGTCGCTGCAGCGCACCGCCGAGCGTCGTCCGGATCTGCTGCCCTAGCTGTTTCGCTTCAGCCAGGTGACGCTCGCGCCGTTGTCGAAGACTTCACTGGCCGTGGGCGTGAAAAGTATCGGCTCGAATGTACCGGCGATCATCGGTATCCCCGCACCCACGATGACCGGGTACCTTTTGATGATCAATTCGTCGATCTCCGGTAGCAGTTCCCCGGCAAGTACTCCGCCGCCGCACAGCCAGATATCTTGTCCTTCTTGGGCTTTGAGTTCCTTGATCTTCGTTACCGGGTCAGTGCGCACCAGGTTGACTGCCGGATCGTCGATATCAGGGAGTGTTGTCGATACGACGTATTGCCGAAGGTGCGCGTATGGACTGCTCATACCGACGCTTCGTGCGGGCTCGTAGGAACCGCGGCCCATGAGGACGGTGTCGAAAACTCTGTTCGGTGGGTTGCCCATCCCGACGTGGGGCCGGATGTGCGTGGGTACGGTTTCCGGGTAACGCTCGTTCATCGACGCGGTCATCTGATCGGAGAGCGGAAAGAAATCGAACTCTCCTCCGGGGCCTGCGATGTATCCGTCCAGCGTTGTTCCGACGTAGTACACAAGCTTGCGCATGTACAACTCCGTTCGTAGTACTCTGTTTGTAGTGGTTTAATTTAGGGTCGTGACAGGAGCGGTGTCAAGTGCGAAAAAACCCGGAACGCCGGCTGGCGCTGATCGATGCGGCAATCGAGGTGCTGGCGCGAGAGGGCGCTAGAGGCTTGACATTTCGAGCCGTCGATACGCAGGCCGCCGTGCCGAACGGAACTGCGTCGAACTACTTCGCAAATCGCGACGACCTACTCACCCAAGCCGGTGGCCGGATCTACGAGCGACTGATACCGGACGACCTCGAAGGGATGATCGATCCCGTCAACGGCACCGATCGTGATCGCCTGGTGACGCTCATGCTCGACGTGGTCGAGCGGGTCACCTCATTCGGGACCGGATTCCTCGCATTGATGGAGCTGCGCCTCGAGGCGACGCGTCGGCCTGATCTTCGAACGGTTCTGACGGTCCGCATCCGAGAAGACTTCGAACTCAACGTCGCCAACCATCTGGCCTCGGGAGTGCCAGGTGATGCGATGACCGTTCGACTGCTCTACATGTCGTTGAACTGGCTGGTTCTCGATCGGCTCACCCTGCCGGATCTGTTCGGCGAAGAAGACATTCGAGCCCTTGTCGAGGCGGCGGTGGATCGGGCCTTGCCGCCACAGCGGTAGCAGGTCAGTGATCGATAACAGGTCAGTGGTTGTCGGTGCTGCGCCGGAACGAGAAGTATCGATGCCCCAGAAAACTCACGCCTGCCACAATCAGCATCACCACTGCCTGTGCCGGTAGTGGTGGTGCATGGAGAACCGACACCGCAAAAGTCCCCAGGATCAGATTCAGTAC
Organism: Rhodococcus sp. MS16; assembly: GCF_013277795.1. Classification (NCBI taxonomy): domain Bacteria; kingdom Bacillati; phylum Actinomycetota; class Actinomycetes; order Mycobacteriales; family Nocardiaceae; genus Rhodococcus; species Rhodococcus sp. MS16. The sequence continues at coordinate 64,736 of NZ_VBTM01000026.1, read as the reverse complement.
CAGCCCACCGGAATTGACGACGATAAACGCCCCGAGGTCGCGGGCGAGGTGACCCCGGACGCGGAAGACCAGAGTTCGGTGCAGCACAAACGCGATCAGGACGCTGATGCTGTAGGAACCGATCAGCGCGACCGGGTAGAGGTTGTCGTTGCCCAATGCGAGCATCCAGATGACGAACAGCCCGTATCCGATGGCTGTATTCGCCACTCCCACAACGGCAAATGCGATGGGCTGATGTTTCACGATTCGCAGCAGCGGGCCTGGGTCGGCAACCGGGGCGGTGTCCTCGCTCACGATGCGTTGTTCGTTGCGTCGTCGATCCGGTCGCGTCGACGGCCGCGCAGATACATCCATTCGAGTACGCCGAGGCCGAGAATTCCGGCGACCATCGACGCGCCGCCGATCTTCCATCCCGGCGGACGCCAGGTGAGGACAAGTTCCGCGTCCTTTGTTCCGGCTGGAACATCCACGTTGACAAAGGACTTCGCAACAACATCGATGGGAACAGACTCACCGTTCAAGGTGGCGCGGTAGCCAGGCCAGCCGAGACGGGCGAAGACGACCTTCCCGCCGCCGCTCGAGCTGACGCGAAGAGTGCTCGACATGTTCGTCTCGGCGACCGACGTCGCTTCCACCCCTTCGGTGTGCGAGATTCGGCCGTTGCGGGTGGAGACCGGGCCGTCGACGCGTTCGAGTACAGAGATGTAGTTGTCGTGGCCGGGGTAGTCGACCCATTTCCAGCCGTCGGGGGCCGGCTGGTTACGAGCATCGGGATACAACGCGTTCTGCAGAACCACGCGGTCCACGTTCATGAGATCGACCAGAGTGCGGCCGGTTTCGGGTTCGACTGCGAAGACCCGTGCGAACGCGTCAGGGCACACGCTCATGTCCCACCGCATGCACAGGAGATTGCCGAAGTAGTAGTGCCCGTTGGGGGTGTAACCGCTGGTGTAGGTGAGTTCCAGATCTTTCGGATAGTTTCCGAAAGCCAGTGAGCCGTATGCGCCGTCGAGGGTGCGTTGGTCGGGGGCGATGAGCGCGCGATCGGCGAGTTGCAGTGTTGTTCCGTCGAAGTCGGGGAAAGCTGCTTTCATGTCCGAGCGCGACTCCGGCAGGTTCCAGCTCATCGGTGTCGGTTGCGCGGCGCGCACCTGGGCGTAAGCGATGGGGGAGACTGCGGCAATAGCGAGGATGCAGGCCGCGGCCGTTCCCTTCGTTCGGCCGAGCCAGACCATCGCGGCGCCGAGAGCAGCGACGGCGACGGCCGAGATCACGTGCCATTCCAGGAGGCTGGGTGCAGCCGACGCCGAGCGGATCAGGAGTAAGCCCACCAGGATTCCGGCGGCCGCGCCGCGGCGACGCCAGTTGTCGGTGGTGGCGTAGCGCCCGAGCAGGATGCACACCAGAAGTAGCAGTCCGATCGCCACCATCGGGAGCACCCGAGCGGGCCAGCGGAGGGGGCCGATGGTGCTGGGTCCGGCAGTCCACATGAGTACTGCCACCGTGAAAATTCCGACGGCCGTCAGTTCTCGTGCGGCGCCGCGAGCTTTGCCCCAGTCGATGAATGCAAGCGCAGGAATCAGGAACCAGGCGATGTAGACCATCGGCATGGTCTGGATGTAACCCCACCACGAAACGAACGCGGGCATCGTGCTCGGCAGGCTGGCGTTGAGGGATTCCGACCACGGTACGGCGAGGAAGGCGTCGTTCTTGACCTCGGATGCGCCGCGCCAGGTGACGTCGGCGGTGAGCAGACTCGGCAGGTAGGTTGCGAGGCCCGCCAGCGCGGCACACGCGGAGACTGCGAGGAGCCGCAGCGATGGCAGCCAGCGTCGTTGGTAGGCCACTTCGCCGATGGCCACAGCAACGATCATCAGACCGGATTCGACTGCGGGAAACACGTATTGGACCGACATCGCGAGATACAGGAACACAAACGTCGGTATCGGACCGCTCTTGCCGCGGGAGTACCGGATCGCCGACGCCCAGGCCTGCACCATCCAGGCGGTGCCGGTAAAGGCCGTCATCCAACTGGCCTCGTCGAAGAACAGCAGGAAACCGGTGAAGGGAATCGAGACGCCGGCTACGGCCGCCCACGCGGGCTTGGAGCCGTATTCGAGGCAGATCCGAAATACACCGAGGCCGAGGATGATCGCAAAGATCAGCTTGACCAGCGTTGCGTACAACGCGAGGTTGTCGAAGGACGGCGCTATCAGGTCGATCAGCAGTTGTGGTGGGTTGAGAAGGCCGGCTTCCTCGATGGCGTAGTTCCCGGCCATCCAGTTCTCCGGCACCAGGACTGGTAGGTGACCCTCGCGCAGATTTCGGCCCAACATCACCCACAACGGGGCGTACTGGGACTCGGTGTCATCGGTGTAGAAATGGCGTGCATTTGCCAGGACGACAGCGATGTATCCCGCGATAACACCGACCGCAGTACCGGCACCCCATTTGTACACGTCAGCTCTGGCGCGAATGCGAGTTTCCACCACGAGTTCCAGACCTTAACAGGATGGGGGAATCAAGCCATGACGCGTGCAGGTAAACCGTTGGCAAAGTACAAGAGTCGTACACGCGCGCGTGTTAAAGTTCGCGGCGGTGTGAGTCCGGTCGCACTGATCACTCGACCCTTCGTCGAGTTCCCGAAGGGAGCAGTAAGCGAGTGCACTCGATCTCCGTCGTGGTGCCTGTGTACCAGGGCGAACGCACGATTTCCGCGCTGGTCGACGAGCTGAACACTCTCACCGGTACCTGTGTCACTGCAGGTGGTGCCGAATTCTCGGTCGACGAGATCGTCCTTGTCCATGACAACGGGCCAGATCGCTCCGACGTCGTCCTTCTCGAGTTGGAACGCCGTTTCGACCACGTACGGGTGATTTGGCTGAGCCGCAACTACGGCCAGGACGCCGCAACGATTGCCGGTATGGCTGCTGCCCGCGGCGACTGGATTGTCACGATGGACGAGGACGGGCAGCATGACCCGGCGTCGATCAGCGCGTTTCTCGACACCGCACTGCGAGAACGTGCCGATCTTGTCTATTCGAAGCCGGTCAATACCCGCCCCCACGGATTCTTGCGGAACGTGACGTCGCGGGGCGCAAAGATGGTTCTGGCTACGGTGTTCGCGTTCCCGGCATCGGCGCAATTCGAGAGCTTCAGACTTGTTCGCGGCGACATCGCGAGACAACTGGCGGAGGTAGCCGCAAACGGTGCGTACCTCGACGTCGCTCTGACCTGGGTGGTGGGTAACACCGCCACCGTTCCGGTTAGCTTACGTGCGGAGGGCCGAGAGGAATCCGGCTACAACTACCGCCGGTTGTTCTCTCTGTTCTGGAAGATGGTGTTGTGCAGCGGAACCCGGGGTCTCCGATTGGTCAGCCTGCTCGGCGTGACTCTTGCGCTCGCCGGAGTGGTGGTCGCTGCGGTGATCTTCGTCCAGGCGGTGACCGGCGACAACAACGACCCTGAAGGCTGGGCATCGATGATCGTGGCGATGCTGCTCTGCTCGGGGGCAATTCTGTTCTCGCTTGGTCTCATTGCCGAATATCTCGGGGTTGCCCTGCATATTCTGGTGGGCAAACCCCTGTATCTCAAGGTCGATGCACCACGTCCGGGTGTAACTGAAATGGACGGTGTCACACGTGAACGCTGACCGCATCATCTTCAGTCGGCCCTACCGTGCCGCGAATGAATTGACCAATCTGGCAACGGTTCTGGAATCGGATCACATTCACGGCGACGGCACGTTCACCGCCTCGTCCACCGCAAAGATCAAGGCGATCACCGGCGCCAAGCACGCCCTGCTGACAACCTCGTGCACACACGCGCTCGAACTTGGTGCACTTCTGTTGGAGATCGGGCCGGGCGACGAAGTCATCGTTCCAAGTTTTGCCTTCAGCTCCGCAGCGACTGCTGTCGCGCTGCGCGGAGCAACCGTCGTGTTCGTCGACATCGATCTGGAAACCGGCAATATCGATCCGGTCGCCGTCGCCGACGCGATCACACCGCGCACCAAAGCCGTGCTGGTCATGCACTACGGCGGTGTGGCAGCCGAGATGGAACCGCTGCTGGCACTCGCGAAGGAACACGGCTTTGCGTTGATCGAGGACAACGCGCACGGACTGGGCGGCACGTGGCGGGGCCGAACACTCGGCACCATCGGCACCGTCGGCACTCAAAGTTTCCACGACACCAAGAACATTCATTGCGGCGAGGGCGGCGCGCTGCTGCTCTCCGACGACGCACTGATGGAGCGCGCCGAGATCATCCGCGAGAAGGGCACGAACCGTGCTCGTTTCCTGCGTGGTCAGGTGGATAAATACTCGTGGCAGGACATCGGCTCCAGCTATCTACCCAGTGAACTCAACGCGGCGGTGCTCGACGCTCAACTTACCGAATTCGACACGATTCATGCGGGCCGTCATCGCGTCTGGGACGACTACAGCGAGAACCTGTCCGATTGGGCGAAGAATCACGACGTTCAACTGATGACTGTTCCGGACGATCGTGAGCACCCCGCGCACCTGTTCTATGTCCGGCTGCCGAACGAGCGCAGCCGCGACGCCATGATCCGGCACATGGCCGAGCGCGGCGTAGTGGCACCCTTTCATTACGTGCCCCTGGACACGAGTGCGGCCGGACTGCGCTACGGCCGCACACCTGTGCCGTGCGTTCGTAGTCTGCAGTTCTCGACCACGATTCTGCGACTTCCGCTGTGGCCGATGCTCACAGCCGACCAGCAGGGCCGCGTCGTAGATGCTGCGGCGTCGTATCGCGTGTAGGTAAGACTTCTAGGGCCCGGACGCTTCCTGAACGGGCTTTTCGGTTGTGGGTGTGGAGGGCGACCATTCGTCCACCGTGCCGTCGGGGAAAATGATCTGCGCTACGCCCGTGATGGTGTCGCGGGCGTGGAGCGCACTCTCGTCGTTGGTGGCGTCTGTCATCGAGGTATCCGGGATGAGTCCGTAGTTGTCGTCGTCCTGATACTGAATATCCTCGCGCGTGGTGACAGTCACGATGAATCGGTTGTCCTCGCCGACGATGCCGGTGGTCAGATGGACCCACTGGTCGCTGACACAACACATCCATCCCTGTTTGACGGCAAGCACCGGTTCGTTGAAGAGAGCGTCCGGGAGGCCGAAGCGTTGGTCGTAGCCGTCGGCGGCAGTCGCCGTGGATTCGCGGAGGTGGTCGACGATCAGATTGATCCGGTCCGCCCCCAGCCCTGCGGTGTCGTCGAGGACTCCGTCGTAGAACGTGATCAGATCGCGCGCCGTAGTTTCGGTGTTCCACCACAAACCGTCGTACGGCGCAGTGGTGGAGGTCAACGAGTAGCGTTGCGCGACGCGGTTCACGAGGTCAGAGCCGCCGGCAGCGTCCCACAGGAGATTGGCGGCCGTGTCATCGGAAGATTCGAGCATGGCAACCATGAGGGCGCGGTCGTCGTCGCCGAGTGGGCGTTCGTCACGCGAATCTTGATAGAGCAGATCCTCGGCGATGAAAAGCTTTGCTACCGAGGCTGTTTCGATCTGCTGATCGCCGCCCACCTCGAGATAGTTGTTCGTGGTGCGGTCGAAGACGGCAATCGACGCCTCTGCGCCGCGATCAAGTGCGGCAGTACGGGCCTGTTCGAGTCGCACGTCAAGGGCCTGCGCGAGCGGCACGTTTGTATCGGGGAAGGGGGAGGTCTCGGTGGATGCTGCCTGGTTTGCGGCCGCGCTGCATGATGCCGCACAAGTAACTGCGGCAATCATTGCGATAACCCGGACGAACCGCGCAGTCATCAATTTCCCCCGGACTCCGGACACGGCGCTGTCTGCCGGTCTTCTTGTTCCAGGATAGCGGTAGGCTCGGTTCTCGTGATTCTCAAGACCGTGAACCAGCGCATTGCCGAGGAACTCGACGTCCGCGAAGGGCAGGTGGCTGCGGCCGTAGACCTGTTGGACGGCGGGGCCACCGTGCCCTTTATCGCCCGGTATCGAAAAGAAGTCACCGGCACTCTCGACGACGCTCAATTGAGACTTCTCGAGGAGCGGCTGCGCTACCTCCGCGAACTTGACGAGCGGCGCGACGCGGTTCTGGTCGAGATCGAATCCCAAGGAAAACTCGACGACGCCTTGCGTGGTCAGATCATGCTTGCCGACACAAAAGCGCGGCTAGAAGACATTTACCTGCCGTTCAAGAAGAAGCGCCGCACCAAGGCGCAGATCGCCCGCGAGGCCGGGCATGAGCCTGTGGCCGATGCTCTCATCGGGGATCCCACCACCGATCCTGCGCAGTATTCGGAGGAACAACTCGACGGTGCGCGATCGATCCTGGTCGAGCGCTTTGCCGAAGACGCGGACCTCGTCGGTGAATTGCGTGAGCTGATGTGGACCCGCGGGCAGGTTGTCTCCGCGGTTCGCAAGGGCAAGGAAACCGATGGCTCGAAGTTTGCTGACTACTTCGAGTTCTCCGAACCCTTCGCAAAACTTCCCTCCCACCGAATCCTCGCGGTACTGCGCGGAGAGAAGGAAGAAGTGCTGTCGGTGACGATGGCACCCGATACCGCGGAACTCGCACCGGGGGAGCGGACGGTATACGAAGGCCGCATCGCAACCCGGTTCGACATTGCGGATCGTGGACGCGCAGCCGACGGCTGGCTCCTCGACACCGTTCGATGGGCGTGGCGGACCAAGTTTGCAGTCACCCTCGGCGTCGACGTCCGGATGCGCCTGCGCCAGTCTGCGGAGAAGGACGCCGTCGACGTGTTCGCGACCAACCTCAAGGACCTTCTGCTGGCAGCGCCCGCCGGCGCTCGTCCGACTATGGGTCTCGACCCCGGATTCCGAACGGGCACAAAGGTTGCCGTCGTCGACGGAACGGGCAAGGTTGTTGCATACGAGACTATTTACCCGCATCAGCCCCACAACAAGCGAGACGCTGCTCAGGCCACACTGGCGAGCTTGGTAGCCAAGCACGGCGTCGAATTGATCGCCATCGGCAACGGCACCGCGTCACGTGAGACCGATACGCTGGCCGGCGACTTGATCACCAAGTCCGGCGCCACCAACCTCACCAAGATCGTTGTCTCCGAAGCCGGTGCGTCCGTGTACTCGGCGTCGGCCTACGCATCTGCGGAACTGCCGGACCTCGACGTGTCCATCCGCGGAGCCGTCTCTATCGCGCGTCGCCTTCAGGATCCCCTCGCCGAACTGGTGAAGATCGACCCGAAGTCCATCGGCGTCGGCCAGTATCAGCACGACATCACCGAATCGCTCCTCTCTCGTTCACTCAACGCCGTGGTCGAGGATGCTGTGAACTCGGTGGGCGTCGACGTGAACACGGCGTCGGTCCCGCTGCTGGCCCGTGTCTCGGGTATTGCCGGTTCGCTGGCGGAAAGCATTGTGTCGCATCGAGATCAGAATGGTCCGTTCCGAACGCGCAAGGCACTCAAGGACGTCTCGCGGTTGGGACCCAAGGCGTTCGAGCAGTGCGCGGGCTTCCTCCGCATCGCCGACGGTGACGACCCGCTCGATGCGTCGAGTGTGCACCCCGAGGCGTATCCCGTCGTCCGCAAGATCGTAGCGAGCGCAGGTGGTGACGTCAGTAGTGTCATCGGCAATGCGACGGCGTTGCGCTCGGTGCGCGCCGCAGATTTTGTCGACGACCGCTTCGGCCTTCCCACTGTCACGGACATCATCGCCGAACTCGAGAAGCCGGGCCGTGATCCGCGTCCGGAGTTCAAGACGGCCACCTTTGCCGCAGGCATCGAGAAGGTCGCACACCTCAAGCCCGGAATGGTGCTCGAAGGCGTAGTCACCAACGTCGCTGCCTTCGGTGCCTTCGTCGATGTGGGAGTGCACCAGGACGGTCTGGTGCACGTCTCCGCAATGTCGCACAGCTTCGTCAAGGACCCGCGAGAAGTGGTCAAGTCGGGTGACGTCGTCAAGGTCAAGGTGCTCGAGGTCGACGAGGCTCGCCAGCGCATCGCGCTGACACTGCGACTCGACGACGAGGTCGGTGCGCCGCCGCGAAAGTCCGATGGTCCTCGCGGTGGGCAGAACCCGCGTCAAGGTCAGGGTCAGGGGCAGGGTCAGGGTCAGGGCGGGCAGCAGCAGCGCCGCGGCGGTGGCCAGCAGCAGGGCGGTCGGGACAAGCGCCCGGACAACCGGGCGCCGGCGTCCGGGTCGATGGCCGATGCCTTGCGCAATGCGGGATTCGGCAAATAAGAGGGTTCGAATGATCCACCCCGCCTGGTTTGTCACAATTGAGCAGACCGGGTCGGGGGACTTCGTGGAGTGAGGGCAGTAATGGGCGAGTGGCTCGACCGCGAGATCGTCGCCCACGGCCGACTGCCGCTGTTGTTCTTTCTTCTCGGGTTTCTCGCTGCGTTCCTGTTCATTCGGCTCAGCGTGCGAATGATCCGCGCGCAGGTGAAGTGGTGGCCGGGCAACATCACTCCAGGTGGTCAGCACGTTCACCACGTGGTCTTCGGCGTTGTTGCGATGATCGCCTCGGGTGGCGCACTGATCGCGGTCTACGTGGACGGCTCCCAAACCACTGGCGCCGTCCTCGCCGCGATCTTCGGGATGGGCGCCGCGTTGGTGCTCGACGAGTTTGCGCTCATCTTCTATTTGAAGGACGTCTACTGGTCGGAGCAGGGCAGGACGTCGGTCGACGCGGTTTTTGTCGCCATCGCGGTGACAGGCCTCGTTCTGCTCGGCTTCCGTCCGCTAGAGCTGCTGGACTTGGCCGGCTTCCGCGAGGAAAGAAACCCCTGGATCAGATTGGCCTTCGTGTTTGTCGCTCTGATCAACTTCGGCCTGGCCGCGATCGTGATTCTCAAAGGCAAGATCTGGACGGGTCTCGTCGGATTGTTTGTCCTCCCACTGCTGATCATCGGAGCGATCAGACTCAGTAGGCCTGGTGCGCCGTGGGCGCGGTGGCGGTACACCCGCAAACCGAAAAGAATGAAACGGGCGCTCGAACGTGAACGAAAATGGCGACGCCCCGTTATCCGGGCCAAGATCTACGTCCAGGATCTGATCGCCGGGTCGCCGAGCGTCGAACATGCGATGGCTGCGGCGGAGGAGGAACTCGACCACACGATTCAACCGGCTCCGCCACCTCCGGTTTCGCCCTTACTGTCCGCGTCTGGCACAATGGACGGGTTGCCTGGACCAGGCAGCAGTACTTGATCTGGGCACGAACCAGTCGAGCGTCGTATCGGGCTTACCGAAGCGTCGCCGCTCGGTTCCTCTGCTCCTGCGAAATGCAAGGATGACACATGAACACTTTGGACTTCCTGGATAAGAAGTCGCTGCGCGACGACATTCCTGACTTCCGCCCCGGCGACACGCTCAACGTGAACGTCAAGGTTATCGAAGGCTCGAAGGAGCGCGTGCAGGTCTTCAAGGGCGTCGTTATTCGGCGTCAGGGTGGCGGCGTTCGCGAAACCTTCACCGTCCGCAAGGTTTCCTTCGGCGTCGGTGTCGAGCGTACGTTCCCGGTTCACAGCCCCACGCTGGCCTCCATCGAGGTTCTGACCCGCGGTGACGTTCGTCGCGCGAAGCTGTACTACCTGCGCGAGCTGCGCGGCAAGAAGGCAAAGATCAAGGAAAAGCGCTGATCTTTCTTATTGGCCCGGCACCGCGTACGCGCGGTGTCGGGCTAATCTGTTTCTGTGGCAGATTCTTCGAAGGAGCAGGCATTGTCGTCCGGACCCGAGAATCAGGATGGAACAGGTAATCCCGAGGAACAGAACACTCCTCGACCACAGACATCTCACCGCTCACCCAAGAAACAACGATCGTTCTTCCGGGAACTCCCGATACTGATCGGGGTGGCGCTGGTTCTCAGCATCGTTTTACAAGCATTCGTCTTTCGCGTTTTCCTCATTCCGTCCGAGTCGATGGAGCCGACCCTGCACGGCTGTGCAGGATGTACCGGTGACCGCATCGTGGTGGAAAAGATCGGATACCGCTTCGGCGATCCGCAGCCCGGCGACGTAGTCGTCTTCAAGGGCCCCGATTCATGGAACACCCACTACACCTCCACGCGGTCGGACAACGTCGTGATGCGCGGAATCCAGGAGGTCGGCTCGTGGGTCGGCCTGGTCCCGCCCGACGAGAACGACTTGGTCAAGCGCGTCATCGCCACCGGCGGACAAACCGTCGAGTGCTGTGACGAACAGGGTCGAGTCCTCGTGGACGGCAAACCGCTCGACGAGCCCTACGTCAAGATGGACTACCCGTTCACTCCCGGCGTCCAGGATTGCCAAACCGCTGTTCAATCCGGCCGATGCTTTGCTCCCGTCACCGTGCCCGAGGGACACGTGTGGGTGATGGGCGACAACCGGAGCAATTCCGCCGATTCGCGCGCCCATGTGCAGGACGAGCTCCAGGGGACGATCCCGCTCGACAACATCATCGGTCAGGCACGCTTCATCGTTCTCCCGCCTTCACGGATGGGTAGCATCAGTTCACCTGATCCCCAAAGCAATTGAGTGCAGAAGACCGTGAGTAGTTCGAGTACTTGGCCACCCCGAGTGGTCATTCGCAGATCAACAGGTTTGCGAACGATGGAGTCTGCGCTGTATCGAACGGGGATGGGTCCGGTTGCCGGTGTCGACGAAGCCGGACGCGGTGCGTGCGCCGGCCCACTGGTCATCGCGGCGTGTGTTCTGGCGCCGAAACCGCATGTGGCCCTTGCTCGTCTCGACGATTCGAAGAAGCTCACCGAACGCGCCCGCGAAGAACTCTTTCCGAAGATCAAACGGCTGGCATTGTCCTGGAGTGTCATTTCTGTCGAAGCCGAGGAAATCGATCGAATCGGCATCCACGTCGCCAACATAGAAGGGATGCGACGCGCTGTCGCCGGCCTCGAGACGCCACCCGGATATGTGCTCACCGACGGGTTTCGAGTTCCCGGCCTGCCCGCGCCGTCGCTGCCCGTTATCGGTGGTGATGCCGCAGCCGCGTGCATTGCCGCCGCCAGCGTGCTCGCCAAAGTGACGCGCGATCACGTCATGGAAGAGATGGACGGCACCCATCCCGGATACGGCTTTGCGATCCATAAGGGATACAGCACACCCGTGCACATGGACGCGCTCGACGAGCTGGGCCCGTGCCCGGAGCACCGGATGACGTACGCCAATGTCGTTGCTGCGGGACTCCGGGTGGAGCAGCGCGCGGGGCATACGGGATGATGAAGGTTCAGACGAACTGGGAGGACTGGCTAAACCGATGAGTGCCGAGGATCTCGAGAAGTACGAAACCGAGATGGAGCTGTCGCTCTACCGCGAATACCGGGACATCGTCGGACAGTTCTCCTACGTCGTGGAGACCGAACGACGTTTCTATCTCGCCAACACGGTCGAGTTGCTGCCCCATAATTCGGATGGCGAGATCTACTTCGAACTGCGGATGTCCGACGCGTGGGTGTGGGACATGTACCGCCCCGCGCGATTCGTGAAATACGTGCGCGTCGTGACGTTCAAGGACGTCAACATCGAAGAGCTGGACAAGCCGGATCTGCGCCTGCCGGACTGAGCTTGGCTCACATGGACTTTTGCGCACAATGACGGCCTCGCCGATTTTCGGCGGGGCCGTCATTGTTCTTTGTTCGGGTCAATTGCCCTTCACATTGACGATCTGACGCAGCGTATGACGGATTTCCACCAAGTCCTTGGCATCGTCCATCACGACGTCGATGTCCTTGTACGCTCCCGGAATTTCGTCGAGAAACGCCTTCGAACGCTTGTACTCGATGCCGACCATGGCCTTGTCGAGGTCGTCGATCGTGAACGTCCGCCTTGCCTTGTTCCTGGCGTAGACGCGACCGGCGCCGTGCGGGCTGGACTTGAACGACGGCACGTTGCCCTTGCCGACCACGACGTAGCTGGCCGTTCCCATGGACCCTGGGATGAGTCCTGGCACGCCAACGTCGGCCTTGATCGCCCCCTTCCTGCTCAACCACACACCGCGACCCATGTGGAATTCCTTCTGGGTGAAGTTGTGGTGGCAGTTGATCCTCTCGAGTTCCTCGATGACAGCCGGCCCGCCGTCGCCCATGAAGTACGCGAAGTCCTTCACCACCCGATCCATCATTTCCTCACGGTTCAACAGAGCAAAATGCTGCGCCCAGTTCAGATCGGTGATGTAACAGTCGAATTCGGGTGTCTTCTCGACCAGGTAGGCGAGATCCCGGTCAGGGAGGTCGATGTGCCAACGGGCGCACAGATCCTGCGCGACCTTGATGTGGTGCTGTGCGATCTTGTTGCCGACACCGCGGCTACCCGAATGCAGGAACAGCCACACGTTGTCATTTTCGTCGAGGGTGACCTCGATGAAGTGATTGCCCGACCCCAGCGTTCCCAACTGGAAACGCCAGTTGTTCTTGAACTTGTCGTAGAAGGGCAGTCGATCACCGGCCATCGATTCGAGCTCTGCGATACGGGTTTGCGCCGTTGCGGTCAGTGTTTTGTTGTAGACACCGGCAGACAGGGGGACCGAGCGTTCGATACTGTGGCGAAGCGCGCTCAGATCGCGACCGGTCAGATCCTGAGCGTTGTAGTGGGTTTTGACTGCGATCATTCCGCAGCCGATATCCACGCCGACGGCGGCAGGCATGATCGCGCCTTCGGTCGGGATGACCGAACCCACCGTCGCACCCGCACCGAGGTGCGCATCAGGCATCAATGCCAGATGTGGACGGACAAAAGGCATCTGGGACGTGCGCAACGCTTGCTCGCGAGTTTTCTCGTCGAGTATCGATGCCCAGTTCCACAGCCTTTCGGTGATCTTCTCCATCAGTTTTCTCCCACATAGTGCACGTCGAGGACCTGCTGGTCCTTGTGGTGTGCGGGATCAACCATGCGCGTCGAGAGGTGGTGTGTGCAACCGATTTTCAGGTCCGAAGGCCGTCGGCAAGCTCGTAGATGCGGCCGACGTACTTCTCCTGGAAGGCTTTTCGGGCCGCTGCAGCTTGATGTTCTGCCCCCGCGTGCGTGTAGACGTACTCGAGATGGACCAAGCATTCGCCGATGTCGACGCGGCGCTGATCGAGCACCGCCAGCTCCTCGACCAGCCGCGCCAACTCGCAGGTTGCGTCCGTTGTTTCGTCCATGGCGGTCCTCGATGTGCTCGTCGATACGTCCTGGTCCCAGGCTAGCACTCTTCGAACAGATATTCGAAGGTGAGTTTTGTCGTCAGCTGCCGGGGATGAAGCCCGGGTATACGAAGTGGCCCGGTCCACCGCCGGGGAGACCGGATCCGGACACGTTGGGCACATTGGCTTGGAGGCGAATCAATTTGTGCGGATTACCGTACTGATCGGCCTGCCAGCATCCGGTCAGAACTCCGTGAAATGCCGTGCACACAATGCGTGTGCTGGTGCCGAACGGTGACGTGAGCGGTCTTGATTAACAAATGGATTCCAGTAATTCGGATTCTCTGGAGTGAGGAAATTCGAGTTGTCGAACGGTACCGATGGGCTCGGGTACGGAGGAATCGGCGGCCACTCGTCCTGGGCCTGCGCGATCGCCGTGCTGCCGAGGGTAACTGCTGCAACTGAAGCTGCGACGACGGCAGCTTGGGCGAAATGGCGCATTCGCGGTTTTGTCATCTGTCGAGAATAGGGGCGACGCCGCACATGACCGGGCGAATCCAGGCCACAGTTCAATGTCGAAATGGGCATCAACGTAGAAATGGGCAGAGCTACCAGCGTGCGCTGACGGCTCTGCCCATTTCCTTCCCCGAACTGAGTTAGCTCAAATTGCCGATCACATTGCCCAGGACTCCGCCGATGACGTTGGTCATCGACCCCTGCGGATCGGTGAGGGAGCCGAATACCTGGCCCGATCCGGTGTTCACTGAACCGAAGCCCATGTCTTCGAGGCTGCCGGCGCCGGCCTCGACAGGATTCGGCTGCCGGATTGTGACGCACACGCCCATCGGGTTGATGTTCCAGTCGCCGGCCGCGAGCACGATGTTGGTGCCTGCGCCGCTGTCGAGCTTACTGCCGACCGTGGCATTATCGGGAACCTTGTAGGTGGTTTCCAGAGCGATGACGCCGCCGCCGGCCGTCGTCCACCCGCCGCCCTTGGCAACTACGGAAGTACCGTTGACGACGGCTGTGCCTGTGACATCTTCCCACTGTTGGTTTCCGATAAGCCATTTGACGTTAAGGCGAGCCTTGACCAACTGGAATCCTGCCGGGTGGAAATCGCGGATCTCGTTGACGAGTGCTCCCGAGCCGGACACCTTGGTGATGTAGGTGACTGTCTGACCCGGTGCGACGGTGCCGTCGCCGACAACCTCCTTGCTGACGGTGTAGTCCGTCCAGACGGAGCCGGGCCAGTTGTCGGTGACCGACTGGCTGAGCGCGCATGCGGGTGCGGCTTGTGCCACCGATGCTCCGAGTCCGACAGTGACGCCGGCGGCAAGGAGGACGAGAGACGTAGTGGTCGCTACTGCGTGGCGTAGTGAGCGGCGTGACATGTAGAACTCCATTCAGCGAAATGCAGCGGTCTTGTAGGTTCGAGCAAAAACTATAACCAGTTCTACTGGACCGACGTCCAGTTTTGGTGGGAATCGGAATATTGCCGGTATGCAACCGGACTTGTCGCTAATCGCCCACCTGCAAATGGGTAGTGCCGGGCCCTCAGAAGATTCGCAATCGTCGGGAATCGCTACTCGGGGAAGTGGCGGTGTCGATACAGTCGCTCATCCTCTGGAGTCTGCTGTCCGAGTGACTAGCACATGAGGCACTGTTGTCCGAGCGAATGAATTGTTCGCGGTTTCGAACTCCGGGAGTAGGCGGAGCTAGCGTGATTCCATGCAGCAGTTCTCGTCGATTTGGCGTTTCTGGTCGCGCTGAGAGTCGTGAAGCTGAGAGTCGTGAATCAGTCTGGGACTTCTTCGCTGGTGTAAAGCTGCGCTGTTCCAACTGCTTCGTGCGCGGGGTCGATGTCAACTTGGTAGGCCGCAACGATTCGACAGACTTCGTTGTTGTAGTCGACAAGTCCTTCGACACGGATCATGTTCGGTCCCCAATTCAGCTCGACTGCCTGCATTTTGACACTCAGTTCGCCGTGGTCAGTCGATAGCATGAGGCGCGTGATCCCTGGTGACGGCATCCGATAGGGCTTGTCCTCAATCGCGAGAATGAGTGGGTAACGAACCATGGGGATCAAACTAGTGCAGTGAGGGGCGACCTGTGCCAGATCAGCTGGCCACCGATTGCCATTCGACGATCGTCAGCGCTGTCAAATGTCGAACAAGCATTAGCCTCGATCGAGACGGACCTTCCAATTTCGGAAGCTATAGTTCGACCCGTGGCTACCTTTGTATCCAACCTTGGAATCACAGTTGCCGATTGTCGGCGAATCATCGCAGATCCGATCCTGGACGGTAGCTCATTTATGCTCGACATCGATGGTGGCATCCAGAGTTTGGTTATAAGTTCCTTGTTGAGATCACGGGACGAATTGACGGTTCAGTGTGAGGGTCGGTTCTGCTTTGTCACACTGCACCTGCCAGACGACGTCGATGCGGTAGCTCAGGCCACGATTCTCTACAAACGCCGTCCCTGAGGCTCTCTGACTACTCGGGTCCCGTTGTTCTGCCGAATTCCACAGGCCTCGAGTTATCAACAGGTGGGTTTTCTTTTGTTGGGGTGCGCGGTTAGTGGGGCACTGTGACGGGTGGGACGCGTTTTGCATGGGCGGGCGCGCGGGACCGGAACGGTGGGGGCTGTGATGGCGGGGAATATGGCGTTGGGGGCGCGCGGCGAGGATGTGGCTGCGGAGTTCCTGATCGGTGCGGGTTTGGAGATTGTCGAACGGAATTGGCGGTGTCGGTACGGCGAGTTGGATGTTATTGCGACGGTTGATGATCGGATTGTTTTTGTCGAGGTGAAGACGCGTAGTGGGGTGGGGTACGGGTCGCCGGCGGAGGCTGTGACGTTTGCGAAGCGCCGCCGGATTCGGGTGTTGGCGTTGCAGTGGCTCGGTGATTCGGGTCGGTCGTGGTCGAAGGTGCGTTTTGATGTGGTGGCGGTGTTGATTCGCCGCGATCAAGATCCGGTGGTCGAGCATTTTGTGGATGCGTTCTGATGGCGTTGGGGCGGGCGCATTCGGTGGCGGTCAGTGGCGTCGACGGTCAGATCGTGGAGATCGAGGCGGATATCGGGCGTGGTTTGCCTGGTGTGCAGTTGGTGGGGTTGCCGGATACGGCGTTGCACGAGTCGCGGGATCGGATTCGGGCGGCGGTGACGAATTCGGGGGAGGAGTGGCCGGACAGCAAAGTAATTTTGGCGTTGTCTCCTGCGACGTTGCCAAAGGTGGGAAGTGTGTACGATCTTGCTCTTTCCTTGGCGGTGTTGGATGCGGCAAAGAAATTGCCGCGCAAGGAGTTACGCGAGACGATCTTTTTGGGTGAGTTGGCGTTGGATGGCCGGTTGCGGTCGGTGCGGGGTGTGTTGCCTGCGGTTCTGGCGGCGAAGCGTGCGGGTTGGGGGACGGTGGTGGTTCCGCGTCAGGCGATGGCTGAGGCGGGGTTGGTCAAGGGGATCGAGGTGCTCGGTGCCGGTGATCTGGCTTCGGTGCTCTCGTGGTTGCGGGGTGAGATTTTCCTGCCTGTTCCGGAGCCTTTCGAGCGGGCGGTGGAGGTGGGTGTGCGTGATCTCAGTGAGGTGGTGGGGCAGGCGGATGCACGCTGGGCTATCGAAGTGGCTGCGGCCGGTGCACATCATTTGATGTTGACGGGTCCGCCGGGAATCGGGAAGACGATGTTGGCTTCGCGGCTTCCGGGGATATTGCCGCCGCTGACGGAGTCCGAGGCTCTGGAGGTGACGGCGATTCATTCGGTGGCTGGCGTGTTGACGGCGGAGCATCCGTTGATCGACATGCCGCCGTTCATTGCGCCGCATCACAGTTCGTCGGTGAGTGCGTTGGTCGGTGGTGGTAGTGGCATGGCAAGGCCAGGCGCGGTGAGTAGGGCGCACCGCGGGGTGCTCTTCCTCGACGAGTGCGCGGAGATCGGCGTCAAAGTGCTCGAAGCCTTGCGAACACCGTTGGAAGACGGCGAAGTTCGGATAGCTCGACGTGACGGAGTCGCTCGGTACCCGGCACGTTTCCAGTTGATCTTGGCTGCAAATCCGTGTCCGTGTGCGCCGCCGCGTGACGCGGACTGCGTGTGTGCACCCGCGGCGAGGCGACGGTATCTGGGCAAACTGTCGGGACCACTACTCGATCGAGTCGATATTCGGGTGCGGATGCAGGCCGTTGCAACGGGTGCGTTGATCGACGAAGTAGGCGAGAGCACCGAAAGCGTCCGAACCCGAGTATCCGCGGCGCGGGATGCCGCGGCGGAACGCTGGAGTGACTACGGATGGCGGACCAATGCCGAAGTTCCGGGCCCAGCGCTGCGACAGAAGTTCCGACTCTCACGCGACGCTCTGGCGCCCGTCGAGCGTGCGCTCCGCAAAGGCGTGATCACTGCGCGAGGTGCTGATCGGGCTTTGAGAGTGAGTAGTGCAGTACAATAACTGATTATGAAGACAGTAGCCTCATACCTTCGTCAGAGTCAAGACAGATCAGGCGATGAGCTTGGTATTGATCGGCAACGTGATGCTGTCGAGACGTATGCGAAGACGCGCGGACTCGTCATCGCTCGCGAGTACGTGGACAACGACGTCAGTGCGAGTTCGGGCAAGCGGAGGCCGCAATTCGAAGAAATGATGCAGGCTGTGGATCAGGGTGAGATCGATGTGATCGTGGTGAGGCATCTGGACCGCCTGACTCGCAGGCTGGCGGACCTTGAGAGTGTCCTGTCGAGGGCAGAGGCTCATGGTACGGCCGTGGTTTCGGCTCTCGATGGAATCGATACCTCAAGTGATGGTGGTCGGCTGGTCGCTCGTCTTCTTGGGTCTGTGGCGCAAGGTGAAGTGGAGCGCAAGAGCGCGCGGCACCGAGCAGCGAAAGTTCAGGCAGCAAAGCAGGGTAGGCCGACAGGAGGCAGACGAGCCTTCGGGTATGAAACGAACGGCATTGATCTCAGGCCACGAGAGGCTGATCTAATCAGGCAGGCATACGCAGACCTTCTCGCCGGACATTCCCTTGGTGACATCGCAAGGACATGGAATGCGGCGGGGTTTCACACTGCCCAGCTCAAGCGTGACGGCACTCCCAACACCTGGAACCACAACAACGTTCGCGATGTGCTCGTGAATCCGCGCTGTGCTGGTCTGATGCGGCATCGCACGCAGGGAGATGGGCGTAAGTCGGTTCGGCAGAATCCCCGCCTCGGAATTGTCGGCAAAGCAATCTGGGAGCCGATCGTCAGCGAGGAAACATGGTATGCCGCAGTTGATTTGGTAACTGACCCAAGTCGATTGAATCCAGTTAAGGGTGGCAAGAAGTTGTTGTCTGGTGTCGCTCTGTGCGGCGTGTGCGGGATGACTGTTCACGGTTCAGCCTCCAGTAGGGGGCAGTCAGCGTACCGCTGCCGCTCCGGTTCTCATGTCTCTCGTAAGGCAGGCGATCTGGATGAATACGTGCTGACTGTGGCACTCAAGCGACTCTTGAAATCTGACGCGCTGGAACGATTCGCGAAGGTTACAGCCTCGGACGTCCAGCCACTCATCGAGCAACGAAACGCTTGTCGCAAACGACTCGAGAGTGTCGCGAACGAGTTCGTCGAAGGTGACCTCGAGCTAGATCAAATCAAGGCAATCACAAATGGTCTTCGGGAGAAGATCGCGGCGTGCGAAGTGGAGATCGCAAGAGCTGGGCGCAGCGATGCGGTCACAGCGCTGCTTGCGTCGGAAAACGTTCAACTCGCATGGGCGGATCTCTCGACGGCACGTAAACGGACCATTGTCGACTCGATGATGACGATCACGCTTCACCTTGTTGGTCCTGGGGTTCGGGAATTTCGACCAGAGCACGTGACCATCGAGTGGAAATCTCACTAGACGCTTCCTCGTGACGAGAGGGTCGGCGCAATCCCATTCTGGGCGCGCCGACCGTCTTTTTTCATCCGGTGGCTATGCCCGGTGAGGATTCAAGGCATTGGCCCAGGTCGTAGGCCTTCCGTGGCCGCTTGTAGCAGGTGCGCCTTGTCCAAAGTTCGGGTACTTGGGGCCCGCTGGAATGCGTGCGCCCTTGGCGAGTCCCGGTCGCAACTGGAGCAGTTCCGCGACCTTCTCGGTGACTGCATCGGTATCGATAGTGCCGTCGGCGTGGAGAAATGCGGTGAGGTCGTGTCCGCCGACATCGAGGAGGTCTGAGGGCTGAGCCAGGGCTTTGGCTGCTCGCAGAACATCAGCCTTCTGGTAGCTCTCAATGCGCGTGTTGGCTTCGGTGAGTGCAGTCTCGGCGGCTCGGAGCTGAATTCGGTACTTCGCCGCTTCGGAGTTGCTTGACGGCTTGTCCTCGTCCTCGCCATGTTCGGCATTCGCGTCTACTTCCGTTGCAGAAGTGGGGTTTTCGTCGCTTACCGTGGCGCTAGTGTCCGGGTCGGCGGCATCAGGTGCCGTGTCGTCAGTGGGAGCATTGTCGGTGCTGAGGGCTTCGGGATTCAGAGTGGTCATGGGGTTTCCTAGAGTTCGATTTCGATGTTGGGGAGTTGCTCGACCAATTGCGGCCATGTGCGATTGCGCAGCGATTTAGTTGTGAAAGTCACGACGGTTTGAAGGTCGCGGGGAAGTTCGAAGCCGAGGTGATCGCGTAGGAGGTCGCGTTCGGTCTCGGTCGCAGGACGCCGACGGGAGCGCAGTTGAGCGTCCCATGCGAGAGTTGCGTCCTCCCTGGACTGGAAAGGCTCGGGGAGGGGATTCTTGAACGTGAGCCAACCTCGAGGATCGTTCGGGCGAATTTCGGGCATCGATGGGGTTGTGATCATGCGGTGATATTGGCTTTCTGTGGTGTTCGATGTCCTGCGAAGTTCCGCAGGGCGTGATGGTGGTCGTGTGCCGTAGCCGCAAGTGGCCGGCAAGTAATATGCGGCTGTACGGCCATCTGAGTCGATGTAAACGGGAATTGGAATATCGGTGTACATCTGACCCGTTTCGGAGCTCAGAATTGAGATGAGGGATACGAAAAGGGGCGGGGGGTGGGGTTCATCTTCGGTGAGCGAAGCGGACTGCCGTCGGCTATTCGGTGGTGAAAAGATGGCTTGGGATGAGGTGGAAGTGTGAATTGCTGGAAAGCCCGGTGAAGGTTCTCCGCTTCGAGTTGATCCACTGGACTCGGTTCACTCCGAATCGACTTCTCAGTGCCACACTCACATCCTCATTTAGCGCAGCGATGAGGGATATGTATTTAATCTCTTACTAGATACTTCTTCGAAAAGATAAAGCTTTTATATACACGTCAGAACTGGTGTATAGGGGACGTCAGTTCTGGTGTGTGGGGTACGTCAGTTCTGGTGTTATGGGTCTGAACTGGTATTTCATTGAATGTCATCGTTTGGCATGGTGACCCACCACCACGAATTATCATCTGTCGTGTCATCGCGCACTGCCTTGAGGAACGCTCCGAACGTCTGATCCCACGATGACCGGAACTCCTGCCCGTTCTCCACTGCGCCCGAACGGAGTGCTTCGAGCAGGACTTCGAACTCAATGTCGATTCCCCAACGCTCGTGATTGCGTTCGTGGTCCGTGTCGACGGTCCAATCGTTGATATGTTCACTTCGATCTTTCGGCTTCACGAAGGTTTTCACCGGGTTCGCTGCATCCCACTCGGGACAAGTATCGAGAGCGAACTGGTATAGGTTGCCGATCTTCCCGTAACCGGCCCGAGTTCGAGGTTGAACCGATATCAGCCCGGTTGACTTCAATGTCGATATCGTTCGGTCGACTACGGATCTGCTCACACCGATTTCATTGGCAAGCGTGTCGAGATTCGCAATGCGGCACCAATTCTCGTCTGTGCCTTCGATCCAGGTCACGTAAGCATGAAACTCGCGGGACTTGATCTTCGGGGCGACGGTGCGAATTGCTTTCATAATATGACCGAGGGATCGTTTTGGTATATTGTTGCGGGAATCACATTCCGCTTCGCTTCGATTCTCGGGTAGAATGTCGGTATTCACTTAGTTCTTTCCTCGAATACATGCGGCAACATGATTCGAATCGTTTTGTGGACTGCCCCGACATGGATCTGATCACCGTGTCGGGGCGTTTTCGTGTGCAGGTCTCTCCGCCGTGTATTGTGGGGACAACATTCTTCAGCTCTCTCGGGCTTGTCACCCGAGTGTGGAATGTGGCTTTGTCGACCTTTCCAGAGGGATCGATTACCGAGTTGCCTCATCTGCGAGACTTTCGAGTTCGCAGGTGAGGCAACTCGCGTTTGTGGGTCAATCCCAGCGGCCTGGGTGTGGAATCAAACCCAGGGTGTACTCAAATCCCGGTACGCCGCCGTAGCGAGTCTCCCGGATTTTCAGCAGACCAGTTTGTACCAGTGCATCGAGATGAATTTCCAGGGCGCGGCTTCGCATGAAATGCATTTCCTTGGTAAGCGTCTTCCGGCGTACCCGCGCAGTCAGGCTGTCTTCCTTCACGTGCCGAAGGATGCAGCAGTACAGCGAGAAGGCCTGCGTTGATAGCTGTCCTGATCCAACCAAGTCGAGCACCTCAAGCTGTAGAAGAATCTTTCTCCGCGTCCCAAGCTGATCACGAAACTCGGGCATTCGATCTTTCATGGCGGATTCGAGAACCTCAATATCCTCTAGCGTCATCATGCCGCCCAATCACGTCCGGGGCAGGGCGCCAAGCCAATGGTGTAGAGATTGGCCTTGTGTCCAGTGCCGTATTTACCGAACTGGTATTCCACCCGGAGGAGGCCCACATATTCCAACTCGCGGATGTAGCGATCGACAGATGCAGTGTGGAGCAGCCCCAGTTTCTTGGCTAAATCCTTGCGCGGGGCGCTGACCTGCAACGTCCCGGCATCGACAAGTTTCAGGAAGGTGACGTAAAGCTGGAATGCACGCATCGAGATGAAGCCTTCGCCCATAAGATCGAAGATTTCGCAGGTAGCGAGATTCTGGTCAGGTGAAGTCTCCCGAGCCCTTCGAAAGCTGGGCAGCATCAGCTTTTCGCGGGCCTTGGCTGCACGGGATGCGGCGTTGTTGTCGTACGTGAAGGTGGTCATTATTTGTTCCGTCACGAAGCTTCGTTGACGTTTTGAGATTCCTTGTTGTGCAAGGGTTTACCCGCAAAGAGAGCGGATGCGATGGTCTCGAACTGAGCCTGGGTCATAGGCGGAGAGGAAGCGACCAGCTTCTCGGCAGCGGCAAGTGTCTCGGGGCTGAGGGCCACGGTTGTTCCTATACTGCGATTCGTTCCAATGGCACTGCCCTGCTCGGCTGATGGCGCAAGCGAGGGCGTGAGATTGTGCAGTGGTTAAGCGATCGGCAGCGGTGATGCAATTCAGTCGGGGGCAGTTGGTACGTGCGGCCTCGAGCTGAAGGTCGTGATGTCGGTGTTGTTGTTAGCGGTTACGGGTGAACATTGCGAGTACGGTTTCGGCTTCGATGCGCCATTCGCCACCGCCGACGCGGTAAGCCGTAATCTGCTTGTTCTCGATCCAGGAGTAGATCGTTCGCCTGGTTACCCCGGCCATCTGTGATGCTTCGAGCGCGGAAATAAGGTTGGTGCTATTCAAGATTGTTATCTCGTTCTGTGGATGTGAGGTTGAGTGCCTCGGAGATGTTCGGCTTTCCATATGATCCATCACTGCGCCTCGGAGCACAAGGTGTTTTGAGGGAAAATACTTTTGTCTGCTAACGAAATGGTGTCTGATCTGCGAATATATCGATAAATTTTCTTTGATGGAAAGCGTCCTTCCAAGCGTGCAAAGAATGGATCCAAGGGAAAGCAAACACCTTGCGGAACCGAAATTATCTGGGAAAATGTAAGTAGTGGCATAGAAGCGCGACCAGGAGTCGCGGCACTAATCCATAGCTTTGACGCTCCGGGCGAGCGCGTGTTAGGTCCAGGTTGATTTTCACGACAAAAGCGATCCCCTTTTACTTCTGTCGTTTCAAGGACTTATCATGTCGATGTTTACTGCCAATAGCGGCGCAATTCTTACCCCTGCTCAGATCGATGAGCTTCTCGTAAAGCCTGTCATGGCAATGTCAGTTGCCCTACAGGTCGCCCGTATTGTTCCCTGCGAGTCATCCTCGCTGCGACTTCCCGTCGTGAATGAAGATCCTTCGGCGGGCTGGTACGCAGAGGGAACTGAAATCGGCGTCACGGATATGGTTGTCGACCAGGTAAATGTGGCCTTTCATAAACTCGCAGGTCTGTCGGTCGTCTCCAATGAACTGATCGCTGACTCTTCACCTGAAGCCTCTGCCCTTGTAGGTGAAGGTTTGGCCCGCGACATCGCACGCAAACTTGATGATGCATTCTTCCGTGATGGTGCAACCGTCGCAAACTCACCTGCTGGCCTTGGTGTGCAGTCCGGTGTTGCGGCAGTCGATGCAGGTGCCGCGTTCACCAACCTCGACCCATTCGAGGCGGCGATCTCCAAGGTCGAGACCGTTGGTGCAAACGTCACGGCTTTCGTGGTCAACCCGACCACTGCGCTCAGTCTTGCTGTCCTGAAGACAGCTACAGGTTCGAATTCGAATTTGCTTTCGGTTGATCCGACTATGCCGACTCGTCGCATGATTTCCGGTGTGCCACTGTATGTTTCGCCATCAGTTGCCGATGGCACCGTATGGGGAATCGCCGGTGATCGTGCAGTAATTGGTATGCGCAAGGATGTGGCTGTGGAGAGTGACACCAGTGCGTTCTTCACCTCAGACCGCACCGCGATTCGTGGCATCATGCGCGTAGGCCTGGGCTTCCCGCACACCGCCGCCATCGCGAAGATCACGTTGAGTGCACCGTGAGTCGATACGTCCGACCCGTGAAGCCACGTGATGCAATCGAGGTAGAGGTTGCACCCGGACGACTTATCTACGATCAAGTACGCAAGCAGCAGGTCGGTCGAGGAGAGCGAGTACTGGTGCATCCGGCGATGGTCGATATTTGGATTCGGAATGGCTGGGTTCGACTGCCAGAAGTTGACGACAACACTGAGCAAGCTGTCGATCCCGAGCCTGTGAAGCGTTCACGTCGAGTTAGCAGAACGCCGTGATCTGCGACATGTCGCGATGATGTGACCGCCTGATTTCATCTCCAAGCTATCCCGTGACACCGCCCGTCGCATCCCGTCAGGTAAGGCGTTGACATGCTGTTATGCGCGACATGAATCTCCTGTACCTGACACTCACATGATTGATCGGTGTCGACCTTGCTGCGACTCGGATACGAGGTGACGCAAGATGCGAGGGCTGGGGAGCCCCTCACCGGCACCGATCAGTACAACTTCACGTCACATCGTCTGTGGTGGACAAGTGACGTGACGATCACCAGCAATTACATCGAGACATATTCTCCCTCGATGTTCGAGCGCCGATGATCTGAGCGAGGGCGATGGACCGCCCCAGCTCCAAGAAACCCCCAACCCCGATGTTGCGATGTTCATCAGGGTTGGGGGTTCACTTGTCTCCGCACTACCGATACCTCGAGTTACTCGCGGCTGCCATGCATGTATTCCTGGATTCGTTTGATTTCAGCGCGATCCTCGGGGTCGTTCGCCAGTCGCTCACCTTCGTCGCGAAGCTCCTGACACCGTTTCTCGCGCTGTTCCTTGGCGAGTTCAGGGTCACTCACCAGCAAACTGATCGATTGAATCTTTTTCCAGATGGCGTTGGGCACCAGCCATGCGCTCTGTCCACCGGACTGGAGTAACGCCGGTACCTGTTCATTGTTGACCTGCTCGATCAGGGCTGTCAGGTCAGGATCGCTCACATTCTGCATGTGTTGATACTTGCAGTCCGATTGTCGGATGGTCGAAAAACAAAAAACCTCGATATGTCTGGGGCTTCGAACCGCTCAGCGCAAACGTCGGTTTCGAATCGCTGGGGATTCATAAACTCAGATCAAACTCGGCCATCACTGCTCGGGAGTGGTGGGGGAGGGAGCCCCCTGGCCGGTGTGTTCTTTCCCCCGCACTGCTCTGTGGGTCGCAAGATTTCAAACACCACTACAAATTTTTCGGGCCGGGGAAGGCCATGTCGGAAGGCCTTTTGGAGGCGATACTGAAGTGATATTCGCAGGTCAGGAATCTATTCTAGCATCTGCCGGTCTGGAACTCGAGTTGTGCGAAGTGGTATTCCTGGGACGGAATTCTCGGATCAGTGCGTGAATGGTCCACTGCCTGAGCCTGGACGCATTCTGGACGCAAACTGGACGCAAACTGGACGCATTCTGACGGCCAACTATCCGCATTCTGTCCACAAACTGTCCACAAACTGTCCGCATTCCTGCGTCATTCCTGCGTCATTCCTGCGTCATTCCTGCGTCATTCCTGCGGTGTCCCCGGTCTCACTGCGTCGAAGTATTTGTCGAGATTCTGTCGAGAATTTGTCGAGAATAACTGGTTGGGATTCTTGGGGAGCGGAATGGGCATGTCCCGCTTAGGGAGTTGGGGACATATCCCGCTTTGGCAGTTGGGCTTGAGCGGTGATGGTGCTGAGGAGGATGATGCCGCCCAGTGCGAGTGGGACGAGGCCGCGCTTATCCATGGGTCCTTGTTCGCAGTGGCTGGAATAGATACCGCTACATACCTCTGGTCGATTCGACCCGTCAACTACGAGCAGTCCCAAGGCGATGAGGATGATGCTGGCGGCTGCTGTGTAGAGACCGGTGATAACTGCGGACTGGTTATGGTTCATGTGTGATTTGTACCAGACTGTCCGGTTTTGTAATCGGGTCGAGTTGCATCTACGAGCTTGCTGGTGGGCTACTCCGCCTTCTGTTCGCAAAGTGGCCGCTCTGGGGGTTTATGCGGAATTCTGACGGTGCTGTGCCTCATACTCCCAGGATGGCCGATGAGACGCGACCCGCTTTTGAGCTGTCCTACGAGACTTACCAGTACTGGAAGATTGATCGGGAGCGAAGGCGACGGGGTGTTGTGCTTCGGTCAGGTGAGGAGCAGTGGAGTGACATTCCAGCTGATGACGGGATTCTCGATTCTCAGATGGCGATGACAGTTTTCGACTGGGAGAAGTGGTGGACTTGGAACTTGACTCTGCGTGGCGATTGGCTGGCGGCTGAGGTGTACAGCCCGATCCCAGATGATCCGAAAAAGGGTCGTACCACGGTGTACCTAGATCAAAACCATTGGAGCACATTAGCTCTCGTGCGTGTTGATCCAGATAGTGTGACAAAGAGGTCGGAGATTGGACCGGCTGAAGAGTTGATCGAGTTGGCAGCCGACGGTGGGGTGATTTTGCCACTATCGGCAGGCCATCTTGTGGAGACAGGCAGGTTGTATGACGACAAGCGGTACAACCTGGGCCTTGTCATGGCGGACCTCGCGAATGGTTGGCAAATGCGACATCCGCTCGCGCTTCGGAAGTTCGAGTTTGCGCAGGCGCTGGGGCGAGAGTTGGGGCGTCAGGTTCCTTCGCTCGCGAACAGACAGGCGATTACTCTGGAGCCCAACGCCTTGCTCGACAACGAGCCGGATTCTGGACCATTGCCAGTAGATGACCCCGCATTCTTCCTTCAGGCCATCAGTTCGTCCAGCATCACTATGGAATCGTTGCTAGATCCGAAAGCCGATCCGCGCTTCGAGCCTGAACAATGGCTAGCTGACAACAAGAGTTTTGCCGAAGCTCTGACCTCTTCTCCGGCTTCACAGGCGGAGAAGAAGATAGTTTCGCGTGTGCGGACGCTGATCAGCCTACGAGAAGAGATGTTGGCCGGTTTGGGCCTTCTGGGGGCAAGTGCGTCGGATTTCAACATGACGGACTCCAAGACGGTCTCGAAATTCCTGAGATCGATGCCGATGATCGATGCGTATGCGCACGTCAACATGGTGCGGCACATCGACCGTAATTGGATGTGGAACGATCCTGGCGATTTGATTGACATGGTTTATCTTTCTGCGGGAGCCGCGTATGCCGATTTTGTAGTTGCGGAGGGTGCGACGGGTACGCATTTGCGTCAGTACCAGATGGCGATGAATAAGCCGGTTACGGTGCATACCACGCTTGAGTCGCTCGTGAAAGCCATCCGAAATTCAGGAGTCACGACTGCGACAGAACGGGAGCGGGCCGCAATTTCCACCTGACGCAGGTCACAGTGGTTACTACATCTCCAGGGATTCCGAACGGAGTGAACGCCATAGCCTCGGAACCTCCCAAGACGACCTCCCAAATTTCCGCTGACCGTTGTTCCGCTCCACGACGAGTAGCCCCTCACACCTGAGAGCGTGAGGAGCTGTTCGTTGACCTCCTAGTCGATGATCAGTCAGCCGGGAAGCTCCTCGAACCTGGTTCCGGGGATTGTCAGCACTTCAACAGGATGCGGCTGGTTTACGTCGGGCTCGCGCAGATAACGACGTGGTGCGTGGATGGTTGTGCCCTGTTCGAGAGAACGGCGGGCAGGGGATTGACTTCCGTCGATCAGGTTTGGCTACCTTGAGACGTAGTGCGGTTCAATCGAATACAGGGCTTGGAGGCCGCTGCTGTAAACCGCGTGGAATCCGCTGTCGAACGCGATCAGGGTTACGGTGCCGTGGCCAATGCCAGCCCGATCTGCGTGGTTACGAACCCAACTAAGTGCGGTTTCGTAGGACTCAGTTGCGCCGAGCGAGGCTTGTGCGTCGCCGGTGCCGGTTGAAATGAGGTACCAGTCGGCGGGTCTTCCGCGTCGGACCTGGCGCTCCTCGCGACTTCCGAAGTTCGTTAGTGTGTGAACATCGGATGCGGGAACGAAAACTATAAGCTTCTCGGTGGCTGCATCTACGAGGTCAATACCCTCGGTGCGAACCTGGTCGACGATGAAGATCGTGCCTTCGTGGACCACTCTGTCGTGAGCGTTTAAGGTATGGGTCAGGCGCATATCGGAACCTCTATTCCGGTTGTGCTTAGGCTCTGGCTAGAGGAGTGCAATCCTCGTCGGAGCCGTCTCTTCTGTTATGTGTGAAGTTGCTGCACTGCGTGTTGCCTGGACAGTTTCCGACTTGGCGGGTGAATCAACGCCGGGCCCCGATCAGGTTGCAACGGCACTCGATTTCCGAGACAGGGGATTTCAGTGAGCACACATGATCCGCGACAGCTCGCCTGGGCGTACTTGTCCGCGGTTGCACAAGGGCCGAGCGTTCACTTGGCCGCGTTGGTCGAGCACCTCGGCGTCGAGGAGACGGCACGGGCCGTGAAATCCAGGGATCTGCCGCCGTCATTGGAGGAGAAGACCCGGGCTCGGGCGCATATCGACACTGCGCAACGCGATCTGGACCTGATGGCGGCGATGGGAGGAAGGTTGGTAACTCCGGATTCCCCGGAATGGCCGTCATGGCGACTTCTCCCGTTCAACGATCTCGACGTGGCAGCAGGTGAAGTCCCACCATTTGTTCTGTGGGTCTTGGGTTCTCGTGATCTGACGGAACTGACGGAGAGATCTGTCGCGATTGTCGGAACGAGGGCGTCGACGGCGTACGGTGAGCACGTGACCGCTGAGATAGCCGGTGACTTGGCAGTGGACGGATGGACGGTGACGTCGGGCGCAGCTTTTGGTATTGACGGCGCAGCGCATCGAGCAGCAATGGGAGTAGGTGGCACCACGGTTGCTGTGTTGGCGTGCGGAGTGGACCGCGCCTACCCGTCCGGTCATGCTCGATTACTGCGCCAGATCGTGAGTTCCGGAGCGGTGGTGAGCGAATACCCGCCGGGGACTACTCCGGCCAAGTTCAGATTCCTTGCCCGGAATCGACTGGTCGCTGCGCTGTCCGACGGGGTGGTCGTGGTTGAAGCGGGATGGCGAAGTGGTGCGAGGAACACGGCTAATTGGGCGCGGAAATTAGGTCGCCCGGTAATGGCAGTGCCCGGACCGGTGACATCATCGTCGTCTGCCGGCTGTCACAGAATGATTCGTGAGGGAGAGGCATATCTTGTTGCGAACGCGGTCGACGTCGTAGAAGTTTCCGGACCGTTCGGTGTTCTGAATTCAGAGCAGGACGCTGCCGCGGTTCGCGACATCGACTCGTTGACCGGTAATTCTCGACTCGTGTACGAGGCATTACCAGGAAGCGGTTCACGAAGCACAAATGAGTTGTCCGAGGCATCTGGGCTGCTGATTTCCCAGGTTCGTGCAACACTTCCACTGCTCGAGTTGGAGGGTTTTATCGACTCTGACGGAAGCGGGTGGTTTCGTACGAAATAGGCGTTGTGCAGTGGGTCTATTTTCGGCGTGATGGTGTGATCGGTCATTTGCCAGATCGTTGGCACAATGTTGTGTAGCGTGTCGGTTGGTTCTTCGAAAGACTGTTTATCGGCACGTCAGAGCGGTGCGGTGGGGCGCTGCACCGAATGAGAGGGGCGGCAGTTCAGGTCGGACTGTGCGGTAGGTTACGAATGCCGCTCGCGTGTCTCAGGAATGTCTCAGGTTGATGTGCTGATTTGCCGATTAGTCAGTATCGTCCAGAAAGGTGCGGGTTTCCATGTCGCGCCCGGTGGTCGAAATAGATTGCGCGCCAATGCTGTAGCGCTGGATCGAGGTAACTCGATGTCGCAACTTATCGTTAATGCAAACCGCCGAGTCTGTTCGGTTTGTTTTTCGGTTCTGTGGGCATCTTTGTTATTGCTATGGAATTCTGTGTATTGTGAAGCGAAAGCAAATCGATCATTGAAAGAGGAGTGCAATGGCTGAGAAGCTGATTCGGCAACTCATTGACGACCTTGATGGTAAGCCGATCGACGATGGTTTCGGTGATCGAATTGAGTTCTCGTACCAGGGAACCGATTATGTGATCGACCTCCGGGCAACCAATGCGGAGAAGTTCGACGCAGCAGTCAAGCCGTTCGTTGATGCTGCAGCCAAGGTATCTGCACGTCGCGGCAAGAAGGCGCAGCTCCCATCTACGCAGGCTACATCGGGTTCTGGGCGTTCCAAGGAGACCTTGCAGGCTATTCGTGACTGGGCAGCAAAGAACGGTTACGAGGTCGCACCGCGCGGTCGTATCAAGGCAGAGATTATCGACGCATTCGATGCTGCTCACTAGAGCACATTGACCTTCGCTGGCACTTCACGGATTCCGTGGAGTGCCAGAGTTGTTTTTACTCTTTCTTTGCTGGCAGTGCCTCCGAATGAGCGAGTTGATCGCTGAAGTGAGGAATTGTCCTTTCTTTGGCAATGATTCTTCATTCGGGTTGGTCGGTTTTCAGTCGATTAATTAGGTCATCGGAATCGGTATGTATCGCTGAGCGACGCTCACTGGCGTGGGTTGTCTTGGAATCAGCTTTCGGCCGCCACGCTCGCCATCCTGTACTCTACTTAGGTAACACTAACTTTGGAAGGATGTGGCTGTGGCCAAGCCGACGACAACCCTGACAGTTTTGCGAACTCAGAAACTGACTCCACACATGGTCCGCGTGTTCCTGGGAGGTCCGGGATTCGACAACTTCGCACCTAGTGAGTTCAGTGATTCGTATGTGAAAATCGAATTCGAGACACCGGAAGGTCAGGCTCTTCGGACCTATACCATCCGAAGTTACGACAGTAGTGCTCGCGAGATCGCGATTGATTTTGTTGTTCACGGGGACATCGGGATCGCTGGACCGTGGGCCGCATCAGTGGAAGCGGGCGCCAAGATAACAATCCGTGGGCCCGGCGGTGCCTTCGCGCCGGCAGAATCAGCCGATTGGCACCTCTATGCAGGCGATGAAACCGCCATTCCGGCAATATCAGCTTCCGTCGAGAGACTTTCGGGCGACGCGATCGGGTATGTAGTCGTCGAAGTTGGTAGTGCCGACGACGAGATTGCTATCAATGCACCGAATGGTGTTTCTGTGAAGTGGGTCCATCGAGGTGCGTCCTCGGACGCTGTTTCCGATGAATCCGCAGGCGACAATTCGCCGATTGTCACAGCAGTGAGAAACCTCGAATGGTTGCCGGGAAATCCGCAGGTATTCATTCACGGCGAAGCGCAGGCTGTCATGCATAATCTGCGCGCCTACGTCCGGAAGGAACGTGGAGTGCCGGCAGGTTCCGCGTCGATCTCGGGCTACTGGCGGCGTGGGCGCACGGAAGAGGGATTCCGGGTGTGGAAGTCGGAACTGGCAGCGGTTGAACGTTAGTTCGCAGCATCGGCCTTGCGGGCGAACAGCGCCAACGAGAGGGCCGCGAGTAACCCGAATGTCGGTATTGCGATGGCCATCGGTACGGCGGTATCCGGGCCCGCGATACCGACTAGTGGTGACACTGCTGCAGCCAATCCGAACTGACCCGCGCCCATCAATGCCGAGCCGGTTCCGGCTGCAGCAGTGACCTCGCCTTGTGCGAGCGCTGTCGCGTTGCCCATGATAAATCCGATGCTGGATACCGAAACGAACAGCGGAATGAGTAACGCGGCCGGGTTGGTTGAGTTGAAAAGCGCTGCAGTACAAAATAATACAGCTCCTGAGATTGTCAGCAGAGCAACTCCGAAGTTCAAGAGGGTGCGTGCGCTCAGGCGGCCGAGCAACCTCGCTGTGATTGTGGCCGCCGCGACCATTCCCACTGCGTTCACCGCAAACACCATCGAAAACTGTGAAGGGGTCAAGCCCAGGACGTTCTGCACGACAAACGGTGAAGCGGCGATGTAGGAGAACAGGGCACCGAACCCGAATATGAAGGCCAGTGCGTAGCCGAGATAACGACGGTTTCCGGTGACATAGCCTAGGTTGGCGACGAGCGCCTTCAACCCGCCGCCGTGTCGACGCTCTGGCGGCAATGTTTCCGGAACGAGTGTGAGCACGCCGGCAACCATGACTGCGCCTGCGGCTGTCAGCACCCAGAAGATGCCTCGCCAACCAACCGGACCGAGCAGTACTCCACCGAGCAGTGGGGCAACGACTGGAGCGACGCCGCCGATGATCATCATGATGCTGAACAGTTTTGCCGCTCCGTTGCCACGGGCGCGATCGGCGATGCACGCGCGTGCGAGCACGATCGCAGCCCCGCCACTGAGGCCCTGGATCAGACGTGCACCGATCAGGAATTCGATGTTGGGTGCTAGAGCGCATGCCGCGCTTGCCAGCGTGGTGATCGCCGCGGCGCCGAGCAGAAGGCGTCGACGCCCTATTCCGTCGGAGATCGGTCCGATGATGAGCTGGCCGATTCCCAGTCCGGCCATGAATGTTGTCAGCGTCAATTGGACACTGGCAGCGGATGTATCGAGTGACTCGGCCATGATGGGAAGTCCTGGCAGATACATGTCGGTCGACAGTGGCGCTATTGCTGAAATCAGGGCAAGGATGCATAGCATTTTCAAGGGAATTGCTCGGTTCACCGGCCAACCCTATCGGCGAGGGTGCTTGAAGTTTCACGCGAGGCAGGCAACCTTATGAAGATGAGTGACGAATTACCGCGAGCGCTGTCGATCCACCTCGACGCGTATGCGGAGCATCTGAGGCTGGGGCGTGGACGGTCGGAGCACACCATCCGTGCGTACGTCGGCGATGCACGCTCGCTGTTGGAACACCTTGCTGCGCAGTCGACTGGAACCGATCTGGATGCTCTGGACCTTCGGGTGCTTCGTTCCTGGTTGGCACAGCAGTCCGCTGCCGGGACCGCGCGGACAACGGTGGCACGCCGCGCGTCTTCGGCGCGCGGATTCACCGCGTGGCTTGCGCGGACCGCGCGCATCGAGGTTGATCCCGGGGTGCGACTCGCTGCGCCACCGGCTAGACGAACGTTGCCAGTCGTCTTACGTCAGAATCAGGCGATCGAGGCGATGGAAGCGGCGGAAAGTGGAGCGCAACAACATGATCCGATAGCTCTACGTGACCGGCTCATCGTGGAATTGTTGTACTCCACAGGAATTCGAGTCGGAGAACTGTGCGGCCTCGACATCGAATCGGTAGATGCGAACCGCCGATTGTTGCGAGTGCTCGGCAAGGGAAACAAAGAGCGTTCGGTGCCCTACGGCGTGCCGGCCGAATCGGCCATCGAACAATGGCTCGGGGTTGGCAGGCCACTGTTGGCATCGGAAAAATCGGGTAGTGCGCTGCTGCTGGGAAAGCGCGGCGGGCGGCTCGATCAACGCCAGGCGCGGTCGGTCGTGCACGAAACCGTCTCAGCTGTTCCGGGAGCGCCTGATCTATCGCCGCACGGTTTGCGGCATTCGGCAGCGACACATTTGCTGGAAGGTGGAGCTGACCTGCGTGTCGTACAAGAGCTGCTGGGACACGCGAGTCTGGCGACTACTCAGTTGTACACCCACGTCTCGGTGGAGCGTCTGCGCGCAGTCCACGATCAGGCGCATCCGCGAGCCTGAAAAGCTCGTCGAACGAGAGTTCCTCCGAGCCATTTGGTAGCGTCGAGACTCGGAAGGGCGGACCATCGGCACGGTTGGCACAATCGCGCTGCACCGCTCGTTGCTACGCAATATCCGGGGGAATTGTGAATCGCACAGATGTCGAACACCTGCCACAGACCGGGGAACCGGCGTGGATTGCCGAAGCAGTTCCGGTTGTAGCTGCGCCCGCCGCGCCGCCCGAAGCGCGAGTGTGGCCGCAG
This sequence comes from Rhodococcus sp. MS16, assembly GCF_013277795.1. Lineage (NCBI taxonomy): Bacteria > Bacillati > Actinomycetota > Actinomycetes > Mycobacteriales > Nocardiaceae > Rhodococcus > Rhodococcus sp. MS16. The sequence goes on along the minus strand of NZ_VBTM01000026.1, from coordinate 31,124 downwards.
GACTCCTGGTCGGCCCCGCCCCCGATTTCGAACCAGATGAGCCAACAGCAAGTTACCAATCAAGATTTGGTAGCTGAAGCATTACTGAAGCGGTCCCGGCGAACGCCTCGCGGCGGGTGGCGACGTGGTGTTCACCGCGCGACCGGCGGATACGTCAACCTGGGGGAGTCCACCTCGGACCAGCGTCAACGCGCGTTGGTCGAGCGAATTGAACAACCGATACGGAACGACTACCGGATTGCACTCCTTTCTCTCAAGGGCGGCGTCGGAAAGACGACAGTCACCGTGGGTCTTGGATCGACCTTTGCTTCTCTTCGCGGAGATTGTGTTGTTGCCGTCGACGCCAACCCGGATTTCGGAACGCTGGGACAGCGCGTGCCGCTCCAAACCCGTTCAACTGTGCGCGATCTGATTGCATCGAGACCGGATATCAAGAGCTACTCGGACGTGCGCGCCCACACCTCCCAGGCGCCCAGTCGGCTCGAAGTTCTCGCGAGTGAACAGGATCCGGCGATCTCCGAGGCGTTCAGTGAGGACGACTATCGCCAGGTCATCGACATCCTGCAGGTGTACTACAACATCATCCTCACCGATTGCGGCACCGGCATCATGCATTCGGCCATGTCCGGGGTGCTCGATCTGGCCAACTCGCTGGTCCTGGTCAGCTCGCCCGCAGTTGACGGTGCAAGAAGTGCTGCCGCCACTCTGGACTGGCTGCAACTACACGGATACGGGCATTTGGTGGAACGAACCGTAGTTGTCATCAGCGCCGCTCGGCCGGGTTCGAGCGTCATCGACATGGACGCGCTCACTGACTACTTCATGCGACGGTGCCGAGCGGTGACGGTTGTGCCATTCGACGAGCATCTCGCCGAGGGGTCGGTCATGGACCTGGAACTGCTCCGTCCGGCAACCAAGCGGGCCTTCATGGAGCTGGCCGCGATGGTGGCGGATGATTTTGCCGATGCAGCGGGCCGCCACGCTGTTGCCGAGTGGCGCTGAGCGTTCCCTAGCGTCCCAGCGGTTTGAGTCAGCGTCCCAGCGGTTTGAGTCGCAGCGGCCGGTCATGGATAAGGCCGAGCGGATCCAGGTAGGTGCGATCGCGTCGTAGCCCCCAATGGAGACAGGCGGCAACAGCGCAGCCTTCGTGCCCGGGCTCGAGAGTGCCGATCACCGTCCCGAGGCCAACGCGGTCGCCCGCCGATACCACTGCGGTGACAGGTTCGTATGTGGTGCGCAATCCGCCGATGTGGTCGATGGACACCACTGGTTTGCCGGCAACCTGTCCGGCGAACACCACAACCCCGGGTCCGGCGGCAACTACGGCCTGTCCGGTCGAACCGGCCAGGTCGACCCCGCGATGTCCGGGCAACCAGTTCTTTTCGGGGTTGTCGAAGGTCCTTTCCACTCGCGGCCTTGGCATGAGTGGCCAATCGAACCGGTCTGCGGCGTCGGCGAGAGTCGGCCCGGCGCCGATCGTCACGGCAGTAACTCCGCACAGCACCAGGATTGTCCGGCGGATGGAATTCACTAGGGGCATCACTTCAGCCTGCAGTGCGCGTCCGCAGTGAAGGTGCAGATCAGGATGGTTTTCCACAGGTTCGGATTCCATCCACAGGTTTGATTCGGCACTGGCGTTGTAGTGCTGGTTATGGCATTGCGAGGCAAGGACGTACACTTGTCGAGCGGTCTGTGTTCGCACAGTCCGACTTCGCGCGCCCGCGCACGTTTTTTCGGCCTTCGGCTGGTCCTGTATTTCCGGATACGGGTCCGACGGCCGTGTGGGCGCCAGGGCGCAGTGCCACCGGCACCGCGCAGCAACCGAATGTGAAAGAGAGAACAACAATGCCTGTTGTAACTATGCGACAGATGCTTGACAGCGGTACCCACTTCGGGCACCAGACCCGTCGTTGGAACCCGAAGATGAAGCGTTTCATCTTGACCGACCGCAACGGCATCTACATCATCGACCTCCAGCAGACGCTGACGTACATCGACAAGGCGTACGAGTTCGTCAAGGAGACCGTTGCCCACGGCGGCACCGTCCTCTTCGTCGGCACCAAGAAGCAGGCGCAGGAATCCATCGCTTCTGAGGCAACCCGCGTCGGGATGCCTTACGTCAACCAGCGCTGGCTCGGCGGCATGCTCACCAACTTCACCACCGTCCACAAGCGTCTCATCCGCCTCAAGGAGCTCGAGGCAATGGAGCAGACCGGTGGATTCGAAGGTCGCACCAAGAAGGAAATCCTCATGCTCACGCGTGAGATGACCAAGCTGGATCGCACCCTCGGTGGTATCCGCGACATGGCCAAGGTTCCTTCCGCTGTGTGGGTTGTCGACACCAACAAGGAGCACCTGGCAGTTGCCGAGGCTCGCAAGCTGAACATCCCGGTCATCGCGATCCTGGACACCAACTGCGATCCTGACCTCGTCGACTACCCGATCCCGGGCAACGACGACGCGATTCGCTCCGCAGCGCTGCTCACCAAGGTTGTCGCTTCCGCTGTGGCCGAAGGCCTGCAGGCGCGTGCCGGACTGAGCGCCGACAAGGACGCGAAGCCCGAGACCGGCGCTGGCGAGCCCCTCGCAGAGTGGGAGCAGGAACTGCTTTCACAGGCAGCTCCGGCCGCAGAAGCAGCTCCGGCTGCTGAAGCCCCCGCTGCAGAGGCTGAGGCCCCCGCCGCAGAGGCACCGGCCACCGAGGCCTGATTCGTCGAAACCGGCCCTGACCAGAGTTCCTGTGGTCAGGGCCGTTTCACCGTTAGGCCCGTGCTTCATATTTAGTCCCTGGTCCGAAACAGACATATGAGGAGGCTCGCTAACCATGGCGAACTACACCGCCGCTGACGTCAAGCGGCTCCGTGAGCTCACCGGCTCCGGAATGATGGCGTGCAAGAACGCACTCGTAGAATCCGATGGCGATTTCGACAAGGCTGTCGAGCAGTTGCGCATCAAGGGTGCAAAGGATGTCGGAAAGCGCGCAGAGCGCACCACGGCTGAGGGTCTCGTTGTCGCCAAGGACGGCGTCATGATCGAGATCAACTGCGAGACCGACTTCGTTGCCAAGAACGAAGAGTTCATCAAGCTGGCCGACGAGATCGTGACCGTCGCCGCTGCAGGTAAGCCTGCTGACCTCGCAGCCCTCAAGGCACTCGAGCTCGACGGCAAGACCATCGAGACCGTCATCGCCGAGCAGTCCGCGAAGATCGGCGAGAAGCTCGAACTGAGCCGCGTCGCAACATTCGACGGCCCCGTTGCCGTGTACCTGCACAAGCGCAGCTCCGACTTGCCGCCCGCTGTCGGCGTTCTCGTCGAGTACACCGGTGAAGGCGACGCTGCTGCTGAGGCTGCTCGCGGCGCTGCAATGCAGGTCGCAGCACTCAAGGCCAAGTACGTCACGCGTGACGAGGTTCCCGAGGAGATCGTCGCTTCCGAGCGTCACATCGCCGAAGAGACCGCCCGCGCAGAAGGCAAGCCCGAGCAGGCTCTGCCGAAGATCATCGAAGGCCGCGTCAACGGTTTCTTCAAGGACGTCGTGCTGACCGAGCAGTCTTCGGTTACGGATTCCAAGAAGACCGTCAAGGCGATCCTCGACGAGAACGGCGTGACCATCAAGCGCTTCGTGCGTTTCGAGGTCGGCGCCTCCGCTTAATCCGGAGCCCGTGCACATGGACCCCGCCAGAAGAGCAATGCTCATCCGGCGGGGTCTACGTGTACCTGGGGCCTCCGATGAGGCAGGATAAGAGTGCCTTCGGGAGCAGTCCCGGAAGATTGTTGTGTCGCCGGATCAAGTCGGCGATCGAATAAGGACTTATGGCCTACGGGTCTTGTATCGAACTGAGGAGAACAATGTCCGAACCAGCCAACGAACGTCCAGGATTCAAGCGGGTCCTGCTCAAACTCGGCGGCGAAATGTTCGGAGGCGGCAAGGTCGGACTCGACCCCGACGTGGTCACGAAGGTGGCTGAACAAATCGCGGAGGTCGTTCGATCAGGCGTGCAGGTAGCTGTGGTCATCGGCGGCGGTAACTTCTTCCGCGGCGCCGAACTGCAGCAGCGCGGACTCGACCGCGCGCGTTCCGATTACATGGGCATGCTCGGCACGGTCATGAACTGCCTGGCTCTGCAGGATTTCCTGGAGAAGGAAGGCGTCGACACCCGAGTGCAGACCGCGATCACGATGGGACAGGTTGCCGAGCCGTACCTGCCCCTGCGCGCACGCAGGCACCTCGAGAAGGGCCGCGTTGTCATCTTCGGTGCGGGTATGGGAATGCCGTATTTCTCCACCGACACCACCGCCGCGCAGCGCGCTCTGGAAATCGGTGCCGAGGTTGTTCTGATGGCAAAGGGCGTCGACGGCGTTTTCACCGCGGACCCGCGTCTCGATCCGACGGCAACGATGTACGACCAGATCACGCACCGCGAGGTCATCGAGCGGGAACTCAAGGTTGCCGACGCCACTGCGTTCAGCCTGTGCATGGACAACTCGATGCCGATCATGGTGTTCAACCTTCTTACCGAGGGCAATATCGCACGTGCGGTGTCCGGTGAGAAGATCGGAACACTGGTCAAGTCGTGAGCGACTCCCACGATCCGCTCGAAAATTCGACAGTGAACGACATGAATCAGAACGACATGGAGGAACAGCCGTGATTGATGAAGCGCTCTTCGAAGCCGAAGAAAAGATGGAAAAGGCTGTCGCGGTAGCCAAGGACGATCTCGGCTCGGTACGCACCGGCCGCGCTAACCCGGGCATGTTCTCTCGTATCGTGATCGACTACTACGGTTCGATCACTCCGATCACGCAGCTCGCGAGCATCAACGTTCCCGAGGCGCGCATGGTGATCGTGAAGCCGTACGAGTCTTCACAGCTGAACGCCATCGAGACGGCCATCCGCAACTCGGACCTCGGCGTCAACCCGTCCAACGACGGCAGCATCATTCGCATTTCGGTTCCGCAGCTCACGGAAGAGCGTCGTCGCGAGCTCGTGAAGCAGGCCAAGTCGAAGGGTGAGGATTCCAAGGTCACGCTCCGCAACATTCGTCGCAAGGCGATGGACGAGCTCAGCCGGATCCAGAAGGACGGCGATGCAGGCGAGGACGAAGTCGGCCGCGCAGAGAAGGAACTCGACAAGACCACGGCCAAGTACGTGCACACTGTCGAGGAACTGGTCAAGCACAAGGAATCGGAGTTGATGGAGGTCTAGACCTCCTCGCTTTCGTGTTTGTCGGTCGGTAGCAGATCAGGGAGTTTGGGTGCACGCACAAGAGGGAACCGCCGGCGGTCCCGTCACGGACGGGCCGACGGGGGGCGCTGTTGGCGCGCAGCAGCCGAAGTCGAAGGCGGGCAGGAATCTTCCTGCCGCCATCGGCGTCGGAGTTGGTCTCGGCGCATTGGTCATCGGGACATTGATCTTCCTGCCACCGGGCTGGATTGCCGTCGTGGCGATTGCGATGTTCATCGCGACGTGGGAAGTTGCGACACGGCTTCGGGAAGCGGACATCGAAGTTCCACGGATCCCGTTGCTTGTCGGCGGTCAGGCAACGATCTGGCTCGGCTGGCCATGGGGCCCGGTTGGCGTGATCGGCGCTTTTACCGCCACGGTTCTGGTGTGCATGGTGTGGCGCCTTTTCGATCACGGACTCAAAGCCACTCCGAAGAACTTCCTGCGGGACACGTCGATCACGGTGTTCGTGTTGGCGTGGATCCCGCTCTTGGCGTCGTTCGGCGCTCTGATGGTTCTCGAAGACGACGGACCCGGTCGCGTGTTCGTCCTCATGATCGGCGTCGTGTGTTCCGACGTCGGTGGCTACGCCGCAGGCGTTCTGTTCGGGAAGCACCCCATGGTCCCGGCGGTCAGCCCGAAGAAATCCTGGGAGGGTTTCGCGGGGTCGATGATCTTCTGCGTAATCGGCAGCCTGCTGTCGGTGACGCTGATTCTCGACGCCAATTCGATGATCGGTGTCCTGCTCGGCGTTGTTCTGGTCATCGTCGCCACGGTCGGTGACCTCATCGAGTCGCAGGTCAAGCGCGAACTCGGAATCAAGGACATGGGCACGCTCCTGCCCGGTCACGGCGGCATCATGGACCGTCTGGACTCGCTGTTACCGTCCGCATTCGTGACCTGGTTGATCCTGTACGCACTCGTGTGATCGAACGCAGCGTGACACCGATTCCCAGTCCGAACATCTGGCATTGGCCCGACGTGTACGAGGTGGAGAATCGTGCGCAGGACGTCGACGGCGCAATCTGGACGGCGATGTGTGCGGCTGTGGACTGGGCGGATCGTGACGTCGTGGACGTCGGCTGTGGGGCCGGTTTTCATCTGCCGGAGTTCGCGCGCACTGCGCGCCGGGTGGTCGGGGTCGAGCCGCACACGCCTTTGGTGCGATTGGCCCAGGATCGAACTCGCGACGACGCGAAGATCGACGTCGTTGCCGGGTCTGCCGAGTCGACCGGTCTGGCGGATTCGTCCGTCGATGTCGTTCATGCGCGCACGGCGTACTTCTTCGGGAAGGGCTGTGGCCGGGGCATCGCCGAGGCGATGCGAATCCTCAGGCCCGGGGGCGCATTGGTGATTGTCGATCTCGATGTCGGTGCGTCGCCGTACGGCGACTGGATGCGGGCCGATCTGCCCAAGTACGACCCGGCCGCAGTGGAAGCATTCTTCGTGGCTCAGGGATTTTCACTGAGCCGGGCTGACACCCGATGGGAATTTCGGAATCGGGACGATATGCGCAAGGTTCTCGGGATCGAATTCACCGAGAAAACTGCAGCGCGCGCGTTCTCGTCGGTGTCGGGTTTGTCGTTCCCGGTGCGCTATCGCGTGCACGTCCGATTCAAGCCGCGATCGTTGGAATTGCTGTGAATCTCTTCAGAAAGTCGCACGTCAGGCGCTCTTCATGAGCATGAGCGCCTGACGCATTCTGCACCGATTCAGAACTATGCCGAAATTAGTTCTGAGTCGGGATGTGGAAGAGGGTTGCCAGGGCGTGAATCTTCTTTGCCTTGGCCAGCCGCGGCAGGTCACTGCCATCACGTACGCGTGAGCCGTCCTCACCGAGATCGTCGATGACGTCCTGGGCCCAGGCGGCGTCGGCAACGGAGGGGCTCAAACCTGTGTTGACGGGTTCTGTTTGTGCCGGCGTCATGCAGAGCTTGCCTGCCATTCCGAGTGACAGCGTGATCGCACAATCGCGCGACAGCAGATCAAGGTCGGTACCCAACGTCGGGCCGTCGATGGGAGCGGCGATCCGGGCGGCACGGCTCGCGATGGTGAGCCGTGAGCGGGGATAGGACATGGATGTGGGGGAGTCGTCCATCCCGGTGTCGCGGCGGAAGTCGCCACTACCGAATGCCAGTCGGAACGTGCCCTCGGTTCGAGCGATTTCCGGTGCTGCCTCCAGTCCGACTGCCGATTCGACGAGAGCAAGAATCTTCGTGCCCTCTGGGAGGCGTTCGGCGGTGGCGTCTACCTGCTGACCGCTTTCGGTCTTCGCGAGCATGACGCCTTCGAGCCCTTGGAGGCCGGACAGCGCGGCGAGGTCCTCTTCCCAGAAGGGTGTGGTGGCGTCGTTGATACGCACCCAGGCACGGGCATGCCCGCTCAGGAACGCGACGACGTCTTCTCGGGCCTTCGGCTTGTGTGCCGGGGCGACCGCGTCCTCGACATCGAGAATCACGGCATCTGCAGCGCTGTTCAGCGCGGCGGTGAAGGTGTCCGGTTTGGACGCGGGGACAAGTAGCCAGGATCGCGCTTGTTCAGGTGCGATCCGCATGGTCACAGGTCTCTCCATGTGAGTGGTCACAGCAGGTCCTTTCCGGTGATTTGTACGACACCAATGATGCCTGGCAGACCACCGATCGACCCAATTGCGTAACTAGATTTCAGTCACAGCTGACGTTTGGCCGCGCGGCGAATCTGAACAATCCGGACACCGCCGGCAAGGGCCATGATGAGGGCGCCGGCAATCGCCGCCAGCAGGATGGTGATCCCGAGTGGGAAATCCAGTTGCCACGCCAGGATTTCGACCGACACGTTCTCGAGATTCTGCAGGATGAAGACAAGTAGCAGGATCAGCACAATTGCACCGATGACCAGGCCAACCCACGTTGTTGCCGCGCGAGTTCGGTCGGTGACGGCAGTTCCGGTGGGAGTCGGCGTGGGTTCTACTGGCGGCGCCGGGTCGTGTTTCTCCACGGCCGCCGTGTCATCGGTGGCGGGGAGTTGTGGGTCGGATCCGAACCCGTCGGCGGGTCCGTACACGGGTGCGTTCGAGGGATCCTCTGGTGTGCTCGACATGAGTTGATCATCACGCAAGAAGCACGAACATGCACGGGTTCTCGGCGCTCAATCGGGCCGAAGTAGGGGTGAACGCCAAATCAATGGGAGAATGGTGTAACTATGGCTGCCTCTCTTCCCCTCGTTTTCAATGCACCCAAGCGCGGAATGCCTCCTCGGCACCTCGCTGACCTCGACTCCGACGAGCGCAAAGAGGCGGTCAAGGAGCTCGGGTTACCGGCATTCCGGGCCGATCAGATCGCCCGCCAGTACTACGCCCGCCTCGAAGCTGATCCCGAGAAGATGACGGATCTGCCCGCAGCGGTGCGCGAGAAGGTGGGGGACTCGCTCTTCCCGAGGTTGCTGACACCCGTCAAGCATCTCGCGTGCGATGCCGGCGATACTCGCAAGACGCTATGGAAGGCGCACGACGGCACGCTTCTCGAGAGCGTCCTCATGCGGTACCCGGATCGCGCGACGCTGTGCATCTCCAGCCAAGCCGGCTGCGGAATGGCCTGCCCGTTCTGCGCCACCGGTCAGGGCGGCCTCGATCGCAACCTGTCGACGGCGGAAATCGTCGACCAGGTTCGCGACGCCGCTGCTGCCATGCGCGACGGTGAAATTGCGGGCGGACCCGGCCGTCTCTCCAATGTCGTCTTCATGGGAATGGGTGAACCGCTGGCCAACTACAAGCGTGTTGTCGCGGCCGTGCGTCGCATCACGTCACCGGCACCGGACGGACTCGGACTGTCTCAGCGATCCGTCACCGTGTCGACGGTCGGCCTGGCCCCGGCAATCCGCAAACTCGCCGACGAAGGCCTGAGCGTCACGCTGGCGGTGTCCTTGCACACTCCTGACGACGAACTGCGCGACACCTTGGTGCCGGTCAACAACCGGTGGTCGGTGGCTGAGGTTCTGCAGGCTGCGCGGTACTACGCAGATCAGACCGGCCGCCGTGTGTCGATCGAATACGCGATGATCAAGAACGTCAATGATCAGCCGTGGCGCGCGGACATGCTCGGCAAGAAACTCAAGAAGGCACTCGGAGGACTGGTTCACGTCAACCTGATTCCGCTGAACCCGACTCCGGGAAGTGAATGGGACGCGAGCCCGAAGGACGTCGAGCGGGAGTTTGTTCGCCGCGTCATCGCGCAGGGTGTGTCCTGCACGGTCCGCGACACCCGCGGCCAGGAAATCGCTGCCGCCTGTGGTCAGTTGGCTGCTGAAAACTGAAGTACCGCAACAAAAAACCTCCACGAACTCGAAGTTCGTGGAGGTTTTTTGTCTGCGTTGGTTATCGCGGGTGGCGACGGACGATCACGTCACGGATCAAGACGATCGCCATCAAAGCGGCGGTACCGATCAGCCACAGGTCTTCGACCTTGCCACTGTGATTGCCGATGATCATCAGGAGCAGGAATGCCGTGAAGAACCATCCGGCGATACGGAAAGTCTTGAGGCTTTCACCACTCCACCCCCATGCGGCAGAGGGAACCTCGGCCTCATCGACATGTGAGACCACGACGGGGGCGCTGGACTTGACGTCCAACTGGGTATCGGCCACGGTCGATCCTCCTGCTCAATAGGTTGCACTACTGCTCAATATGGTGACATACGACCGACCGTCGTACGTAGTGGGGCGTCGATAAGGTTGTTCTCAGGTGTTATCGGCAACAATGGATGCGTGCAGGAAACCACACCCACCCGCGTCCTTCTCCTCGGCAGCACCGGTTCCATCGGTACGCAGGCCTTGGAAGTCATCGCAGCCAACCCCGAACGGTTCGAGGTGGTCGGCTTGGCTGCGGGTGGCAACAACGTCGAGTTGTTGTCCGAGCAGATCAGGGCGACCGGCGTTACCGAGGTTGCGGTGGCGAATCCGGACGCCGCCGCCGCGCTCGACGGCGTAACTGCTCGATCGGGCCCGTCGGCCGCGGCGGAACTGGTTCGCGCCAGTGGAGCCGACGTTGTCCTCAACGCGTTGGTGGGATCACTAGGTCTGGAACCGACGCTGGCCGCTTTGGAGTCTGGCGCGCGACTGGCGCTGGCCAACAAAGAATCGCTGGTTGCCGGCGGCGCACTGGTGACCAAGGCCGCCGCACCCGGTCAGATCGTTCCGGTGGACTCCGAACATTCGGCACTGGCACAGTGCCTTCGCGGTGGCACCGCAGACGAGGTGTCTCGCCTGATTCTCACCGCATCCGGTGGTCCGTTCCGTGGATGGAGTGCCGATGCTCTTGAATCCGTGACACCCGAGCAGGCCGGTGCCCATCCCACGTGGTCGATGGGCCCGATGAACACACTCAACTCGGCGACGTTGGTGAACAAGGGGCTCGAATTGATCGAGACCAACCTTCTGTTCGGGATCGACTACGACCGCATCGACGTCACTGTCCATCCGCAGTCGATCGTGCACTCGATGGTCACGTTCTTCGACGGCTCCACCTTGGCGCAGGCCAGCCCGCCGGACATGAAACTCCCCATTGCGCTGGCACTGGGGTGGCCCGATCGGATTGCCGGCGCGGCATCGGCGTGCGATTTCACGAAGGCATCCACGTGGGAGTTCGAACCCCTCGACGAGACGGTCTTTCCCGCAGTCGCGTTGGCTCGTAGCGCGGGCAAGGCGGGCGGCTGTTTCACCGCGATCTACAACGCCGCCAACGAAGTTGCCGCGCAGGCATTTCTCGACGGCGTCATCACGTTCCCCACAATCGTCCGGACAGTGTCGGCAGTTCTCGACGACGCGTCGGAGTGGTCCGCAGAACCGACTACCGTAGACGACGTTCTGGCCGCAGACGGCTGGGCACGCACACGCGCGCGTCAGCTCGTGAAGCAGGAGGGCTAGAGCTTCCATGGTTTTTGCATTGGGCGTCATCCTGTTCGCCCTCGGAATCGGCGTGTCCATCGCCCTGCACGAAGCCGGCCACATGTGGACGGCAAAGGCGCTGGGCATGAAGGTCCGCCGCTACTACATCGGCTTCGGTCCCAAGATCTTCTCCTTCCGTCGGGGTGAGACGGAGTACGGCCTCAAGGCCTTGCCGCTCGGCGGTTTCTGCGACATCGCCGGAATGACGGCGCTCGACGAGATGACGCCAGAAGAAGAGCCGCACGCCATGTACAAGAAAGCGGCGTGGAAGCGCGTCGTTGTCATGTCCGGCGGTATCGCGATGAACTTCATTCTCGGACTGTTGCTGATCTACGGTTTGCTCCTCGGCTGGGGCACGCAATCCACGGATCCTGCTCCGGCTGTTGTCGAGAAGCTCTCGTGTGTCGCGCCGACGCAGTACGGCCAGGACCAGAATTGGGCGTTGGCGCCGTGCGAAGGAACCGGCCCTGCCGAAGCTGCCGGACTTGCCCCTGGCGATCGCATAACCGCGGTCGACGGAACACCGGTCGAGACGTTCAAGGAAGTGTCAACCGCAATCCGGGATACCTCCGGCACGGTGGATCTCACCGTCGAACGTGACGGCCAGATACTTCAGATTCCGGTTGCCGTGACCTCTGCCGAACGTTATGTCACGGGCGCAGGTAAGACGACGCCTGAGCTCACCAAGGTCGGGGCCGTCGGGATTGTCGGAGTCGAGCAGGCGCGGGAGAGCTACAACGTGTTCACGGCCGTTCCCGCGGCCTTCGACTACACCGGCACGATCATGGTCGAGTCGGTGAAAGCGTTGGCGGATATTCCGTCCAAGGTCGGTGCGCTGTGGGAGTCGGTCACCGGTGGTGAGCGGGCGCAGGACACACCGATCAGTGTCGTGGGAGCGAGCGTGATCGGTGGTGAAGCTGCGGACCGCGCTGAGTGGCCGACATTTGTCCTGCTGCTCGCGTCGATCAACTTCTTCCTCGGCGTTTTCAACATCCTCCCGTTGCTGCCACTCGACGGTGGACACATCGCAGTGGTTTTCTACGAGAAGATTCGCGACTGGTTCCGGGCCCGGCGCGGACTTATTGCCGGGGGACCGGTCGACTACACCAAGCTTCTCCCGATCACTTACGTCTTCATCGTGATCGGTGGCGCGTTCATGTTGCTGACACTCACAGCTGACATCGTCAATCCGATCAAGATTTTCTAAGGCTGTGTGATCAGCGCAATCGTTTCGAGGCGCTCGCACAACCACGGCCCGGCTAAACTTGCAGTGAAGCTATGAAAGTAGGCACAGACGTGACCACCCCCATCGGTTTGGGAATGCCCTCCGCACCCGCAGCGATTCTCGCTCCGCGACGCAAGACCCGTCAGTTGAAGGTCGGCAACGTGGGTGTGGGTAGCGATTTCCCCATCTCGGTGCAGTCGATGTGCACCACGAAGACGCACGACATCAACGCGACGCTGCAGCAGATCGCCGAACTGACCGCTTCCGGTTGTGACATCGTGCGCGTTGCCTGTCCACGCCAGGAAGACGCGGACGCTCTGGCGACCATCGCGAAGAAGAGTCAGATTCCGGTCATCGCGGATATTCATTTCCAGCCGCGCTACATCTTTGCCGCCATCGACGCCGGATGCGCCGCCGTCCGCGTCAACCCCGGCAACATCAAGGAATTCGACGGCCGTGTCAAAGAGGTAGCCAAGGCTGCCGGTGACGCGGGAATCCCGATTCGTATCGGCGTCAACGCAGGCTCGTTGGATCCTCGATTGATGGCGAAGTACGGCAAGGCTACTCCGGAAGCACTCGTCGAATCCGCGCTGTGGGAAGCCGGGCTGTTCGAGGAACACGGTTTCGGTGACATCAAGATCTCCGTCAAGCACAACGACCCCGTTGTGATGGTCGAGGCTTACCGTCAACTCGCTGCAAAATGCGACTACCCGCTGCATCTCGGTGTTACGGAAGCCGGTCCGGCATTCCAGGGCACCATCAAGTCCGCAGTGGCGTTCGGCGCTTTGCTGGCAGAAGGTATCGGCGACACCATTCGTGTGTCACTGTCCGCGCCGCCGGCTGAGGAAATCAAGGTCGGCAACCAGATCCTGCAGTCCTTGAATCTGCGTCCGCGCAAGCTCGAAATCGTGTCGTGCCCGTCCTGCGGACGTGCACAGGTTGACGTCTACACGTTGGCCGATCAGGTGTCTGCTGGTCTCGAAGGCATGGAGATCCCGCTGCGCGTGGCTGTGATGGGCTGCGTTGTCAACGGTCCAGGAGAAGCCCGCGAAGCCGATCTCGGAGTGGCGTCCGGCAATGGCAAGGGCCAGATTTTCGTGAAGGGTGAGGTCATCAAAACGGTGCCCGAAGCCATGATCGTCGAGACTCTCATCGAGGAGGCTATGAAGATCGCGGAAGCCATGGAAGGTGAATCTCCCGACGGCGCACCGGTTGTCACGGTGAGCTGATGAACCTGTCGACACTGTGAGTTGAGCAATAGCCGGATGAAACCTTCCCGCAAGTTCCCGGTTCGTGGCAATCTGGGTGCACAAGTCTGCACGGCGCGGGCGCACTGAGAGCGGAGGGGTCAATCAATGCTGAAACTCCTCGGAGCCAAGCCGGTCGGGGGCCGCGATCTCGACGACGTTCGTCGTGTCCTCGACGCCGACCCCATTGCGTCGTGCATGATCGCTTCACGCGTCGAGGAATGCGGCGTTGATCCTCGCATGATCCACGGCGAACTGTGGAGCCGCGGCGGCCCGTCGTCGTCGTTGTGTTTTGCCGGCGCCAATCTTGTGCCTCTTCGCGGAGACATCGACAGCATCCGCGCGTTCGCGGATCGGGCGTGCCGGATTCCGCGAATGTGTTCGTCGGTGGTCGGCCGGGCCGAATTGGCCTTGCCGCTGTGGGAGATGCTCGAGTTGGATTGGGGGAGCGCGCGGGAGGTGCGGGCCGAACAACCTTTGCTCGCGGTGTCCGAACCCCTTTCATGTTTGTCCGATCCGTTGGTCCGGCAGGTCCGGCCCGACGAACTCGACATCTATCTACCCGCTGCCGTCGCCATGTTCATCGAAGAAGTGGGCATCGATCCCCGGACGAACGACGGCGGACGTGGATACCGTCATCGTGTCGCGAGCTTGATCGCATCGGGCCGAGCGTGGGCAAGAATCGACGACGGCCAGGTTGTCTTCAAGGCCGAGGTGGGTTCGGTGTCGTCACGGTGCGGTCAGATCCAAGGGGTGTGGGTCAATCCCGAATTCCGTGGTCGTGGATACGGAGTGACGGGGACGGCCGCAGTCGCCGAATCGATCATGGCAACCGGCAGGGTCGCGAGTCTGTACGTCAACAGCTTCAACACGGTGGCACGGTCCACGTACGCGCGGGTCGGGTTCCGGCAGGTCGCAACATTTGCGACCGTTCTCCTCGATTGAGTCGTGCCTCCGCTGCGTCGAGTTTGTGTCGACTTAGTATGGGGTCCGATGAACACTCGGACTTTCACGCGTAGCCGCTCCGCCCAAATCCTGGCGTCCTGCACTGCTGTTTTGCTGGCGGTGGGGGTTAGCTCATGCACTCCGAAGCCGGCGGGGCCGGAACCTGTGGCTCAGCAGTTCTTGAGTGCGTTTGCAGACCGGGATATCGAGGAAGCAGCGGGGTTGACGGATCGACCTGACGCGGCCGGGGCTGTGCTGAACGATACGTGGGACGAGTTGCAGGCCGAGTCGATGACGGCGGAGACCACCAAGGTCAAGATCGACGGCGATACCGCGACGGTTGGCTACACCTACGTCTGGCACCTCCCGAAGGAGCGTGTCTGGACGTACGACGGTGAAATGCAGATGGGCCGCAAGGACGGAGGCTGGTCCGTCCGTTGGAGTTCCACCGACGTCCACCCGAAACTCGGTGACAAGCAGACCATGTCGTTGCGGTCGAAACCGGCGCCCCGGGCTCGCGTCAACGAGCATTCGGGAACCGATGTTCTGGTTCCGGGAATCGTGTACCGGGTCAAGTTCGATCGCTCGAAGAGTTCCGACGTCGTCGGTGCGGCAAACGCCTTGGCCGCGACCTTGGCTCAGTTCGATTCCACGCTGTCGGGCCAGTCGATCGCAGAGTCGTCGACGGCTGTGAAGGGTGACTACCTGGTCACTCGTTTGCGTAGCGACGACTACGAGCGGGTAGCGGCGCAGTTGGCCGGGATTTCCGGGGTGAGCGTCTCCGATGAATCGGATCTGGTGTCCACCGATCCGGAGTTTGCACCGGACTTGCTGGGGCAGATCAAGAAGACGATCATCGACGAGGTGGACGGCAAGGCCGGGTGGAGTGTCGTCACGGTCAACCAGAACGGCGTCGATACCGATATCTTGACGGAGACTGCGCCGCAACCGGTTCCGTCGTTCACTATCAGTCTCGACCGCAATATTCAGATCGCCGCGCAACGTGCCGTCAATGTGAATGCGGATCAGGCGATGATGGTGGTGATCGAGGCTTCCACCGGCGCGATCCTGGCGGTAGCCCAGAACAAGGCGGCGGACCGCGACGGTCCGGTCGCGACGACGGGCCTGTACCCGCCCGGTTCCACGTTCAAGATCGTGACTGCGGGTGCCGCAATTTCCGGTGGGCAAGCGACACCGGAGACGATGGTACCGTGCCCCGGTCGCATCGAGATCGGTCAGCGAAGTGTCCCGAACTACAACGAGTTCTCACTCGGGACGGTACCGATGGCAACGGCGTTCGCCCGTTCGTGCAACACAAGTTTCGCGAAACTGGCCAGTGAGATGGAACCCGATGCATTGACCACTGCGGCAGCGCAGTTCGGTATCGGCCCCGATTACAACATCGTGGGATTGCCGACCGATTCCGGCTCGGTCCCGCCCGCGCCGGATCTGGTGCAGCGCACC
This sequence comes from Rhodococcus sp. MS16, assembly GCF_013277795.1. NCBI lineage: Bacteria > Bacillati > Actinomycetota > Actinomycetes > Mycobacteriales > Nocardiaceae > Rhodococcus > Rhodococcus sp. MS16. The sequence continues at coordinate 15,099 of NZ_VBTM01000026.1, read as the reverse complement.
GAGGACGGCTTCGGGCAGGGTTTGGTGGTCGTGAGTCCGTTCGGTATGGCATTGGCTGCAGCGACGGTGGCCCACGGGTCCACTCCGGTGCCGCAACTGATTTCGGGTCGGGAAACTGTCATCGACGGTGACCGCACGCCCATCAGTCCGGAGATGGTCGACGGTTTGCGCGGCATGATGCGCTTGGTGGTTACCAGTGGTACGGCTGAGCGCGTCGAGGATCAGGGTGAGGTGTACGGCAAGACCGGTGAGGCCGAGGTCGACGGCGGCTCGCATGCATGGTTCGTCGGGTATCGGGGTGACTTGGCTTTTGCGACTTTGGTTGTGCGCGGCGGAAGTTCGGACAATGCCGTCGGCGTAACGCGGGACATGTTCGCAGCTCTCCCGGAAGGTTACTGACTTTCAGCGTTCTGCGAGATGCTCCGGGTCGATCTCGGGGCCGCCTCGCCCGGATCGCTTGTTCACGGCGTAGGTGACGAGCCAGAGAACTGCTCCGATCCCGAGGAGAATCCCGGCGATCTGATATTGCACGACGGGACGGTCGGCGATAGGTGTGACCAGTAGGCCTGAGGTGATGGCGCCGAGGATCGGAAAGATTGTCGGAACCCGGAAGTGCTTGTGTTCCACGGGATGTCTGCGGAGCACCAGAACTGCGATGTTGACGATGGTGAAGACGCACAGCAGCAGTAGTGCGGTGGTTCCGCCCAGTTCCGGAACCTCGCCGACAAAGGTGATCAACCCGAATGCGACAAGCGTCGTGAAGATGATGGCGACATAGGGTGTGCGCCTGGTGCGGTGGACTTTGCCGAACGCCGACGGAAGTATGCCTTCGCGACTGATTCCGTACAGGAGTCGCGATGCCATCAGCATGTTGATCAGTGCCGTGTTTGCCACGGCGAACATCGTGATGAACGCGAAGATACCAATGGGGAATCCGGGTGCCCCGGCCTGGACCACTTTGAGGAGTGGGGTGTCACCTTCGCCGAGCTCGCTCGGGCTTACCAAGGCAATTGCGGTGATGGAGACCAATATATAGATGATTCCGGTGATCACCAGCCCGGTGAGGAGAACCTTCGGGAAGATCCGGGTCGGTTCCTTGCATTCTTCGGCCATGTTCACCGAGTCCTCGAAACCGACCATCGCAAAGAACGCGAGCGCGGTGCCGGCGATAACCGCGGAGAGGGTGCTGCGATCGCCGGTGTCGAATGTGGTGACTCGCGCGAAATCGCCGTCGCCGACGCCGAGTGCCCACAGACCGATCATGATGATGATCAACAGTCCGGACAATTCGATGCAGGTCAGCACTACGTTTGTCTTGACGCTTTCGCTGACACCGCGGAAGTTGACGATCGCCACTACCGCCATGAAGGCGATACCCAACAGCGTGATACCTATTCCGGTGGTGAAGTCGAGGTCGAATGCCTCGACAAAATTGGCTGCGAATGCCCGCGATGCGGTGGACGCGGATGTGATCCCGGAGCACATGACGGCAAAGGCAACCATGTACGTCAGGAAGTGGATGCCGAATGCTTTGTGTGTATACAGTGCTGCGCCTGCGGCTTTGGGATACTTGGTCACCAGTTCGAGGTAGCTGAACGCGGTGATCATCGCGATCACGAACGCGACGAGGAACGGTACCCAGACTGCGCCGCCTACTTGATTGGCGACCTTCCCGGTGAGTGCGTAGATACCAGTGCCCAGGATGTCTCCGACGATGAACAGGAGAAGCAGGCCGGGGCCCATGACGCGTTTGAGGCTCGGTTGTTCCGAGGATTGCCTGTTGTCCATGGTTTCCGACATCAGCGTCACCCTTCGTTGCGAGCGCTCTCGGCCATCCAGCCGTACATGCTCCTGGGCTGCGCCCAGTTTTACGGCAGTATGCCCAATCGTCGTGCCGTCACTACTGCTTCGTGGCGCGAGCTTGCGTCGAGCTTGCCCATTGCGCTTCTCAGGTAGCTCTTGACGGTTTCCGCGCTGACTGAGAGACGCTGTGCTGCTTCGATGTTGGTACATCCAAGGGCGACCTGTGAGAGGACGTCGATTTCGCGTGGCGTCAGGGTCACGGCCGAGGCCATGTCGCGGTCAGCGGGGCTAAGGATCGATGCGAGACGTTGCGAGAGTCCGCGGAGTTTGATCTGCAGATCGGTATCCGTGACGCTGTTTGCGACACTGCGCAGTTCGGCGTGCACGTCGCGGATCTCTTCGGTGGACATGCCGTCGCTGCTTGCGGCGGACGCGGCTTGCAGGAGCTGGAGGCGGCGGTCGACTTCGTCGCGGATCGCGAATTCCATCCCCAGTCGACGGGAGGCGGACACCATGACGTCGCCGGCGCGGTCGCCGAGTGGGGCGCTCTCACGGATTGCGGCATACAGCACAGCCCGAGATTTGCCGGCAACCATGACCGGAACGGCAATGATGGAGTGCAATCCCTCGCTCAGCACCGGTCGATCGAAGTGATGAGTGATGGATTGGGAGTTGCCGTAGTCGTGAACCAGGATCGGTGCTCGCTGCGCGACGGCGCGGCCACCCATGCCGGAGCGCGGCGGGATGGCGAGGCCCTTGAGGTTGTTGGTGCGCGTGCCGACAAATTCGGTGAGGTGCAGGGTCTCGTCCTGTACTTCACCGCCGAACAGCACGGGAACAACGCCCTGAGCGGCGATCGAACGGAGTTCGCTCCGCATGGCGTCCCCGTCTCGGGGGCGTAGAAGTGACGATGAACTTCGGGTCACGCCGCACCCCTTTCCGGGGGTAGTGAAGTTTCCTTGTGAGCTTGATCATAAGTGGTGGACACTGCGTATGACGAGTCGGTGATCAAACCCGCCGACCCACAATACGACCATGAAAAAGGAGCATGTTGATGAGCACCGATCCCACGGCGCGGGTGCGTGAGCTTTTGGATCAGTACGACACCCCCGAGGCCAGCGCCGCAGAACTGCTCTGCGACCGGCACCCCGCGGACGGCGTTGCCTTCACCGTTGTCGAGGCAGACCTTAGCTCAGTGGACCTCACGTACGGGTACCTACGTGAGCAGTCCGCCCGGTTTGCCGCGGCACTGTCGGACCTCGGAGTCGAACCGGGTGACCACGTCGCGACGCTCATGGGCAAGTCCGCCGATCTGGTGGTCGCGCTGCTCGGTATCTGGCGCCGCGGCGCAGTTCACGTGCCGTTGTTCACCGCGTTTGCCGCTCCGGCAATTGCGTTCCGCTTGACTGCCAGCGGCGCGAAGGTCGTCATTTCCGACGCGAATCAGCTGGAGAAGTTGGCACCGGGTGAAGACATTCCCGCCGACGCCCCGTGGCGGATCATCGTTGCGGGTGGCGCTGTCGGCGACGAGTTGGACTTCGGCACCCTGGTCGCGGCGCAGGACGCCGAGGATCCGAAGGGCGCTGCTCAGGCTGTCGGCGGCAACGGCCCGATGGTGCAGTTGTTCACGAGTGGCACCACGGGAACGCCCAAGGGCGTGCCGGTTCCGGTGCGTGCGCTGGCGTCGTTCCACGCGTATCAGGAGTTCGGTCTCGACGTCCGCGGCGACGACGTGTTCTGGAACGCCGCTGATCCGGGCTGGGCGTACGGCCTGTACTACGCGTTGCTCGGACCGTTGGCCGCAGGCACTCGAAGCCTGCTACTGCACGCCGGTTTCTCCGCGCCGTTGACGTGGCAGATCATCGAGAAGTTCGGTGTCACCAATTTTGCCGCAGCACCGACGGTGTACCGCAGCCTGCGTGCTGACAAGACACCTGTCCCCGCCGGTATCTCCCTACGGCGCGCGTCGTCCGCAGGTGAGCCGCTGACGCCGGATGTTGTTGCGTGGTCCAAGGATTCGCTGGGCGTCGAGGTTCGGGATCACTACGGGCAGACCGAGCACGGCATGTTCATCGTCAACGCGTGGGCCGACGGTCTGCGTGAGGACGTACGCCCCGGTTCGATGGGTCTGCCATTGCCGGGCTGGTCCACCGCTGTGCTGGAAGACAATTCCGACGACATTGCTCCGGCCGGGACACCGGGCCGGGTGGCGATCGATACCCACAACAGTCCACTCATGTGGTTCACCGGGTACGTCGACGCACCGGAGAAGACGAAGCAGCGCTTCACCGAAGACGGACGCTGGTACATCACCGGCGACGCGGGCATGACGGACGAGGAGGGTTTCTACTTCTTCTCCTCGCGTGACGACGACGTCATCATCATGGCGGGCTACCGCATCGGCCCCTTCGACGTGGAAAGCGTGCTGGTCATGCACGAGCACGTCATCGAGGCTGCGGTTGTGGGTATGCCGGACGAGTTGCGCGGAGAAGTTCTCGAGGCGTTTGTCGTTCTGCGCGAAGGCGTCGATGGTGACGACGATTTGGAGAAGGAACTGCAGACCCTGGTGAAGAAGAAGTTTGCCGCTCACGCCTACCCGCGTACGGTGCACTTCGTTCCGAGCCTGCCCAAGACTCCGAGTGGCAAGGTCCAGCGGTACATCTTACGTAAGGGGTAATCCCACTGTGCGCCTTTGTTAACCGCGGGCGGTTGACAAAGGCGCACAGCAGGTTTTCAGAGTCCGAGTTGATCAGCAGTTTGTTCGGCCAGGGCAGGGCCGAGCGTCATTCCGCGCCCGCCGGGACCGGCAACCACCCAGATGTTGTCGGCAGCTTGCGCGCGGTGAACCAGCTGTCTGGGATCGAGGCATTGGCTGTACACGCCGGCCCAACGCTTGACGATCGGTGGAAGATCGCGTCCGAGAAGGGTTTCCACGACGCCGGACAGGTGACGATATGGCTCCTCGTCCACGTCGAAGTTGAAGGGCTCCTCGTACTCGTGGGTGTCGCCGATCGTGAGCCCGCCGTGCAGGCGCTGGACGCACAGGAGTTGCATGCGGTGCTGTTCGGCAGTCGGCTCTTGAGGCTGGACTTTGTGGAGGGTATCCAGTGCGGGTCCCGCAAAGCCGGGGTAGTACCGGAAGCTGTCACCGTCGGCGATTGCGGTGGTGAGCTTTTCGCCGAGCGGCGCTGTCTGCATCATCTGCAGGCGCACTCGGCGAAGGGGAAGGTCTCCGGCCAGGTCGCGGGCCAACCCGCCCAATGTGGCTCCGGGGCAGACGATTACCAGGTCTGCGTCGTAGCTGCGTCCGTGGTCGTCGCGAATGTGAACGCCGGATTCGGTGGTGGTGATCTCGCGGGCTTCCGTGCCGGCGTGGAATGTGTATCTTCCGGTGGCGCCGAGGTAGCCGCGGATTGCCGGGAGCGCTTGGCGCGATTCAACGGCTGCGTCGAGAGTGCAGTGCAAGCCGCCGAGGAACTTGCCTTGGAGTGCGGGGTTGATGACGCGAACTGCGTCGGCGTCGAGAAGCGAAAAGCCGCGGTTCTCGGCGTCTTCTCGCCCAAACGCTTCCTCGGCTACCGCAACTTCCTCCTCCGTGCGCATCAGGGTGATGGAGCCGGCCGCGCGGTATCCGATTCCCGGGACGCGAACGGCTAGATCGGCCCATAGTTCTCGCGATCGGAGAGTGGCCTCGAGTTCGTGAGGCGCTCGCCCGGATACCCAGACCAATCCGAAGTTTCGTACCGTTGCACCACGGGCTTCGGGTTCACGTTCGAGATGGATGACGTCGTGTCCGCGGCGGATGGCCTCGTCGGCGTGCGTCGTTCCGAGTATCCCGCCACCGACAATCAAAATTTGCATGAAGCGATCATGACCTTTGGTCTAGACCAGCAAGGATCATCGAAACGAACAACAGGTTAACGATTGGTATAGACCAGTCACGGGGCGTCCATCGGTATGTCGGCAAGAAGTGCGGTACCGCTGCCGGCTCGAGAAATGATTTCCAACTGGCCGCCGAGGGCCTCGACGCGATCCCTGATTCCGGTCAGTCCGGACCCTTTGGCGGGGTCGGCACCTCCGGACCCGTCGTCGCGGACCGAGAGTTCGAGGTGGGTGCCGGTTGTTCTGGCCTGCAGGTGCACCCCCGACGCGCGGGCATGTTTAGCTGCGTTTGTCAGGGCTTCCGCTGCGACGTAGTACGCCGCTACTTCCGTGGATTCCGGCACTCGCGGGTCGAGGTGCAGATCCAGATCGACGGGAATCGCGGAGCGGCGGGCAAGGGCTTTCAGTGCTGGGCCGAGACCTCCCTTGGACCGGATTGCAGGATAGATTCCGCGTGAGATTTCTCGGAGATCGGCGGAGACATCGTTGAGTCCTGCCACGATGTCGGAGATCTGTTCCTTGAGCGCGGCCGGTTCGGTATCCGCCGACGCTTCAGCGGACCGGAGCGCGAGTCCAAGCGAGACGAGGCGCTGTTGTGCACCGTCGTGCAGATCGCGTTCGAGTCTGTGCCGTGCGTCGTCGGCGGCGGCGACGATCCGGGCGCGCGACGCGGTCAGTTGTGTGTGGGCTTGAGCGTTGGCGATTGCGGTTGCCAACAGATCAGTGAAGTCGCCGACGCGTGCTTCGGTGTCTGGCGGCAGGGGATCGGGGCCGGTTGACCCGACCACCGCCGCGCCCCACAGGTTGCCGTCGACGACGATCGGCACGCCGACCTCCGAGTTCTGCGCCGAGTCGATCCGAGCGCAGTGGCCGGAACGGAAGACTCGTGCCGCAATACTTTCGCCGTCGACGGGGTGGGGTGCGCCCCGCGCAGACCCACCGACCGGTTCTGTGTTGGAGGCCACCAACATGGACATACCGTCAGGACTGAAGCAATACAAACCGGTCGATCGATTGCCCAGTATTCGGGTCAATTCCGCTGCGACGGAAGCGCATACGTCCGACGGGGAAGTGCCGTGCGCAATCAGGGTCGCAACGCGTCGGAGTGCGGCCTGTTGCTCTACGAGAGCCCTGAGCTCCGCATGGCTCGCTTCGATCATCTGTTGGGCCACGCGGCGCTCCGTCACGTCGCGGCCGGCCGCATAGAGCGAATCGCGCGCCGGGACGGTGTTCCATTCGATCCATCGCGCGGAGCCGTCTTGGCAGACGAGTCGGGATTCGAATTGTGCAACTGGAAGACCTCGGGCCAGATCGTCGAGAGCCTCGATGGTTCGTGCTCTGTCGGCAGGATGGACAAGATCCAGGAAGGGTCGCTTCAACATTTCCTGTGACGTGTACCCGAGTGCCTTCTCGAACGCCGGGTTCACTCGCTTGCAGAAACCGTCGATGCCGCCGATGCAGAGCAGATCGGACGAAAGATCGAAGAACTTCTCGAGATCGTCGACGCCGACCGCGGATGCGTGATCGCTCGATTTGCGATCACGAGTCGAGCGCAGCAACTCCGTCAGGCGGCCCAACAATCCGACCGTCTCACCCGGGGCGATTCTCGTCCGAAAAATATCCATGAGTAACCCGTTGCGACAAAAATTGCCGCGGCCATACCGCCCAGCGCTGACGAGGCATCGGTTTCCTGCTTCAGTCTACGGCGACGGCAGGTGACTAAGCCATCGCGCGTGCGCTTGGAGACTCGAGCAGTCAGCATGCTTGGAGGTAGGTGACAACAGCGAGTACTCGGCGGTGGTTTTCACCGGTCTCGGTGAGTTCCAGTTTGGTGAGAATGCTGCGGACGTGTTTCTCGACGGTGCCCGGCGTGACACACAGCCTGTGGGCGATACCCACGTTCGAACGTCCTTCAGCCATCAATGCCAGCACTTCTCGTTCGCGCGTGCTGAGGGCGGCAAGTGGGTCGTTGCGTCGGCGAGCCGTCACCAACTCCCGAACCAAGGCAGGGTCGATAACTGCCGCGCCCTTGGCGATTCGCTGGAGGGTCTCGACAAAATCGTCCACGTCGGTGATGCGGCTCTTGAGCAGGTAGCCAATCCCTTGACCGCTTGCGAGCAACTCCATTGCCTGCTCGACGTCGGCGTGCGCCGACAGGACCAGAATGCCGGTTTCCGGGAGTTCGTCGCGGATCACCTTGGCCGCGTCGAGTCCTTCGGTCGTATGAGTCGGTGGCATTCGGATGTCGACCACCACAAGATCCGGCGACATTTCCCGGACCGAATCCAGCAATTGCTCCGCATCGCCGGCCTGACCCACAACGTCGACGCCCGAGCGGGTCAGCAGGCTTGCGAGACCTTCGCGGAGTAGGACGTCGTCCTCGGCCAGCACCACCCGGACTGCGCTGCGGCCGTTGCTGTCTCTATCTCGATGTGGTGCAACGAAACTGAAATCTGTCATCGTCGACTCCGAGACTCCCGGTCCATGACTGGGTGTTCACCCAAACGTCGCCGGGCCGATCAACTTCGAGCCTACCGAGTTGCGGTCTGCAGGTATACGCGAGGACAGCGATGTTGCTCCGGGGCGACTCGGTGATGGCATTGAAGGTAGCGGGAATGGCGGCAGTGGGGGCAGTCGGTAGCGCAGATGGGCGTCAGCGGTGACGACATCGGTACGTGTGCCGACGATTCTGGGAGTCAGAAGTAATTTCGGGAGGCAACATGACCACATTGCAAGGAGCACCTGTGCCGTCAGCGCACTACCGACAGGCGTGACGGTCGTGGTCGGAAGATTGGTCTCTCGTGATCGCGACGTTCTTCCTCAGGAGGCACAGTTTCGTTATCGACAAGCGGAGCCTCGCCAGTGATAAGGATTGCGACAATGACGAATCGAATGGCGTATCAACGGATTGTAGGTACCAGATCGCACATAGAATTCCTCAATATCTTGGACGAGGAAGAATTCGATAGTCCGGATCGGACTATGGGAATTCTTCGAAACTGGGCACGCCGGTATCTCACTGAGCCACACCAGGATTTGGGGCGAGCAGGTCCGGTGTGCCCATTTACCGGTCCATCGCTGGAACGACGCCTTTTCTGGGCAGGAATCGTCCAAGGTGACAACATAGATTTTTCCTTGATGACAAAGATCGCGCAGGACATGGCCGACATATTTCCGGAGCTGAGTCCCAGTGACGGGAAAGATGCAATATTCAAGGCGATTCTGGCGATATTTCCGGATCTGACTGATTTCTCGATCATTGATGCGGTTCAGTCGTATGGAAAGTCCACTTTCATCAACAAAGGCCTGATGCTGGGACAGTTCTATCCAGGGTGTACCAGGCCCGGTTTATGGAACGACGACTTCAAACCACTGGATGCACCGCTTCCGATGCTGGCGGTGAGGCACATGGTCAGCACGGACTACCCGTTCCTGACCGAACGTTCCGAATGGATGGCTGCGTATTTGAAGCGGTTTGCGCCAACTGTTCCGCCGCCTGCCCGCGCCTACATCGTCTCGAAACTGGAGTCTTAGCACGACGCGCTGGAGTTCGAACAATGGGCAGGAGTGCACCGTGAATGAATTGCACGATCAAGTTGCTGCGGCGGTCGAAGAATTCAAATTCCCGGTCATTGTTCATGACCACTCCACTTTCGATCTTCCAGTTTTATCGCCGAAAGATGTTTCGAGGACACTCGGGATTCCGCTGGGTCGGATCACGAAATCGATCCTGTTGCAACAAAAGTCCGGAACCCGTCTTGTCCTTGCGGTGTGCCCGATCGATCGGCGGATCGACATGGCGTCGATTTCCCGTCATCTGGGGTTGGGTCGGCTGGAAGTGGCGGGTGAGGACAGCGTCTCGAAGAAATGTGGATATCAACGTCTCGGAGTGTCACCGCTCGGATTGCCGCGCGACATTGTGGTTGTCATCGACACATCTCTGATGGCCCACTCCACTGTCGTGGTTGGCGGCGGGAACGTCGGCGTCGAGGTCGAGCTGAGTCCGTGGGATCTTGCCGAAGCGTGCGATGGACAGAATGTGGAGATAACTGATGGATGAGATTCGACTCAGTAGCAACGACGCCCGCGTTCCCGAATCGAACGCGGATCCCGAACTTACTCCCGCCGATCCACCCTCAGATCCGTTTCCGCTGTCGTCTGCTCAATACGGTGTGTGGCTTGCGCAGCAACTCGTTCCGGAACTGCCGCACTGCATCGCCGAATACGTCGAGTTCCACGGAGAACTTGATCTTGCGCTGTTCCGCTCGGTGGCGGTAACCGCTGGACGAGAGGTCCAGTGGGCGTTCCTCCGACTGATCGAGGTCGATGGCGAGCCCCGCCAAATGCTTGATCCCAGTCAGGACAAGGAACTGGGATTTGTCGACTTTCGTGGTGAGCACGATCCGGTAGCGGCAGCACAAGCCTGGATGCGCGACGAATACACAACGCCGACGGATCCCATGCGTGAGCGTTTGATCGCGTCCTCGCTGCTGCAAGTCGGCGATGCTCACTACCTCTGGTACGGCCGGGCTCACCATGTAGCGCTCGACGCCTATGCCGCGGTGACGATGGTCAATCGCATGGGCGTGATCTACACAGCTGCTGTGGAGGGGCGTGAACCGCCGCCCAACCCGACAGTAGACCTGCGCACCTTGTACGAACTCGACTGCGCTTACCGTGCTTCAAGCCGCTTCGAGTCCGATCGCGCCTACTGGACCGAGCGACTGGGGGGCATGACTGAAGGCTCGAGTCTCGCCGAGCGGTATGCGATTCCGGTCGCCACCGACACGCTGGTGGCGTCGTCGTTGGAGGAGAATACTGTTGCGCGTCTGATGGATTCGGAAAGACACGCGAGCGGAACGTCGGCGGCCACCATCATTGCCGGGTTTGCCTGCTACCTCTCCCGGATGACGGGGCACACCGATGTCTGCGTGCAGATCCCCGTTTCCGGCCGGACAACCGCTGTGCTCCGCCGATCAGGCGGAATGCTCGTCAACATCGTTCCACTGCGGATTGATATCCGCCCCGGCGACACTGTTGGCGAACTGGTCGATCGTGTCCGACTCGAGTTGACCGGTGCACTGCGCCATCAGCGCGGCAATCTCGAAGAGATCGCCCGTGGCTTGAGTGCCGGTGCGCGGCGTTCCATGGCCACCGGGCCGATCGTCAACGTGATGCTGTTCCGTCAAGAGATCAACTTCGGATCGGTGTGCGGTGAGTTCCACGTGCTGACGTCAGGTCCGATCGACGATCTGCTGGTGAATATCTATCAAAGTGGCACTCCAGTAAGAACATTCGTCGAGTTCCGGGGAAATCCGGGTCGCTATACGGAAGGCGAGTTGCAATGCCATCATCGCGGCTGCGTCGCAGTTGTCGAGGAGTTCGCCGCGGCAGGCCCGGCGACACCGATTTCCACAATCCATGCTGCTAGCGCGGTGGTGGGCAAGCGCCGGATGGAAACAGTGCAGCACCTGGACTATTGGCGGCGCAGCCTGGCAGGTCTCCCGGCGCGGTTGGACCTGCCGACGGATCGGCGTCGCTCGACCGACAGGTCCCCGCTGTTGGAATCGCGCCAGGTCGAACTGGGTGCCGAGTTGCATCGCCAGCTTGAATCCATTGCCCGCGAGCGCGGTTCGACAGTATTTGCGGTGATGCACGCAGGTCTGGCTGTACTGCTGGCTCGCCTGGCTGCCGCCGCCGACATCTCGGTGGGAGCGCCGGTTCGCAGGCGGAATGAGGCAGCTGACCCAGTCGTCGACGCGGTTGTCCTGCGGACTCGAGTCGATCCGGACATCTCCTTTGCCGACCTGATAGATCAGGTAAACCGATGCGAGCGTGATGCATTCGCTCATGCCCAGGTACCAGCGGAACGGGTCGCGGAGGCTGTAGGTTCGACTCTCTTCCACGTAATGCTGGGCGTCCGTGGCTGTGAGCCGACCACGGCGGCGGATGTGGCTCTCACCGCGCCCGACGGATGGCGTTCATCCTGGAACTGCGACCTGAATATCACAGTAGCCGAGAGGTTTACCGATACCGGTCGACGTTCGGGCGTACAGGTGGATCTCGGGTTTGCCACCGACGTGTACGACCCGGAAACAATCGATATTCTCGCCGAGCGTCTGGTGCGTGTGCTCGAGTGTGGCGTCGCGAATCCTGAGGTTCGGATCTACGAGATGGATCTGCTTTTGCCGTCGGAGCATGAATACCTGACACCGGTACGGGGTGGGGCCGCACTGCCACCACGGAGTTTGCCGCTGCTTTTTGCAGAGGCTGTCGCTGCCGATCCGACCGCGATTGCTCTTGTGGGCGGCGATTGCACACTGACGTACGAAGAGCTGGATCGCCGATCGAATCGCCTGGCCCACTATCTGATCGGCCATGAGATAGGACCCGAGTCGGTGGTGGCTATCGGACTGCCGCGGTCGATCGATTCGGTGATGGCGCTATTGGCCGTCACGAAGAGCGGTGCGGCGTTTGTTCCGGTGGATCCGGGATACCCGTCGGCGCGACTCGAACACATGCTCGTCGATTCCGGGGCGGTACTCGGTGTGGCGAACACCAGCTATGCCCGAAAACTGCCTCAGACGGTTCCGTGGCTGGTGCTCGACGACCAGGACACCGCTACCGAGATCGTGGGTTCCTCCGCTGCGCCGGTGACCGACGGGGAACGGACAGCGACTCTCGACATCGACCACCCGGCATACGTGATCTACACATCCGGGTCGACCGGGATTCCGAAAGGGGTGGTGGTGCCGCACCGAGGGTTGCTCGACCTGATGACGGAGCAGTGCACACGATTCGAGACGGGGCCGCACGCGCGAATATTGCACTGTGCATCTCCGAGTTTCGACGCGTCGGTGTTCGAATTGATGTGGGCCTTGGGGTCGGGAGCCCGATTGGTGATCACGCCGCCAACCACATACGGCGGTGACGAACTCACGGCGCTGCTCGATCGCGAGAAGATCACACATGCCGTCCTCACACCTTCCGCGCTGGCATCACTGGACCCGCGGGGGCGAACCTCGCTGCAGTGCCTTGTTGTTGCCGGGGAGGCATGTTCGCCGGAATTGGCGGGTCGGTGGTCAGCCGGCCGGTTGATGTTCGACGCCTACGGCCCGACCGAGTCGACGGTCATGGCAAATGTCGGGGCGATCGAGTCGGGTAGTGAGCTACTGACACTGGGAGGTCCGATCCGCGGTCTCGCCGAAGTAGTCCTCGACGATCGACTGCGACCGGTGCCGGTCGGAGTGGTCGGGGAGTTATATCTGGGCGGCGTCGGCTTGGCGCGCGGCTATCGGAACCAGACGGGAACAACAGCGTCGAGGTTTGTTGCCGATCCGTTCGGGCCTCCGGGGCGCCGTATGTATCGCACCGGGGACATGGTGCGATGGCGCCACGATCAGGAGGGACGTCTGACAATCGAGTACTTGGGCCGCAACGATTTTCAAGTGAAAATCCGCGGTTTCCGGATAGAACTCGGCGAGATCGATGCGGCATTGACCGAACATCCGAGCGTGGCATTTGCGGTTACACTCGGACACACCGAACCCACTGGAAACACCGAACCCACTGCAAACACCAGCTTGGCATCGTATGTGCTTCCCACCGGTGACAACAACGTCGACCCGGCTGAATTACGAACCCATGTCCGGGGATTGCTGCCCGACTACATGGTGCCGGCAACAATCACCGTGCTCGACGCTATCCCTCTGACCCCGGTCGGCAAGCTCGATCGCGGTGCCCTGCCAGAACCCGATGTCGGGGCATCAAGAACCGAGTTCCGGCAGCCTCGAACCCCCATCGAAGAGACCATCGCCGGTGTGTTCGGCGAGGTGCTGGGCATCGAGCACCTCGGCGCCGATGCACACTTCTTCGACCTCGGCGGCAATTCTTTGAGCGCGACCAAAGCTGTGGCGCGGATCAATTCAGCGCTCAACGAGGGAGTGGGCGTGCGGGACCTGTTCGACGAACCTACCGTGACGGCGCTCGCAGGCTGGATCGAGCGCACCGACGGACGGACGTCCGCGGGGCCCGCTTTGACGGCAGGTGTGCGACCCGAGAGAGTTCCGGTGTCCCTTGCCCAGCATCGTATGTGGCTGGTCAATCAATTGGACACATCGTCGCCCGCGTACAACATTCCCATCGCGCTCCGCCTGACCGGAGAACTGGATACCGACGCCTTCCGAGCGGCGCTGACAGACGTCGTCGAGCGTCATGACACCCTTCGCACGGTGTACCCCGGATCGTCGGACGGTCCGCACCAGGTGGTTGTTCCGACAGGGCAAGTGCTTCGGGATTTCAGTCCGGTCGACGTGGCAGGTGAGAGCGAATTGCTCGGGCGCATCGAGCGGCTTGCGTCGTCCGGATTTGATGTCACCGACGAAGTTCCAGTACGGATAGCGTTGTTCAGGGTTGGCCCAGAGCAGCACGTATTGGTGATTGTGGTGCACCACATCGCTGCCGACGGTTCGTCGATGCCGCCGCTGGCCCGCGATGTGATGACCGCGTACACTGCGCGGGCGAACCGGCGAATCCCGGATTGGGCGGCGCTTGCGGTGACCTATGCCGATTACACCTTGTGGCAGCGCCGCCTGCTCGGCGTCGAATCCGATCCGGGTTCACTTGCCGGCGAGGAGCTCACGTACTGGCAACAGGCGCTGTCCGGGTTACCGGCCGTCCTGCCGTTGCCGACGGATCGAGCCCGCCCGACGTGGCGGCAGATGCGAGGAAGCGCAGTGCACTTCGAGATCGGTGCGCAGTTGCATCGCGCGCTGCAACTGCTTGCGCGCAAGCATGATTCGACGATATTCATGACCATGCATGCGGCGCTGGCCATCCTGCTCAGCCGGTTGAGTGGGAGCGGCGACATTGTGGTGGGTACTCCGGTAGCCGGGCGTGGTGAGGCTGCACTCGACGATATGGTGGGCATGTTCGTCAACACAGTGGTGTTGCGGACGGCAGTAACATCCGGGTCGTCGTTCGGGGAGGTGCTGGCGACGGTTCGAGAGAGCGATCTGGGGGCGTTCGCACACGCCCAGACCCCGTTCGAGCAAGTGGTCGAGGCAATCGATCCGGTCCGCTCGACCGCACACTCACCGTTGTTTCAAGTGATGCTCGAGTTCAGGAATGCCGCGTTACCGGAACTGGCGCTCCCGGAATTGACCGTCGAACTTCTCGACGTGGACGTCGAGGTCGCCCGGTACGACCTGCACTTGAGTCTCGCCGAGGACTTCGATCCCGGCGACGGTTCTCCCGCCGGGATGTCTGCGTCCTTCGGTTTTGCCGTCGACATTCTCGACCGGGATACCGTGCAGGGCTTTGCGGATCGATTTGTACGCATCCTCGAGGACATCGTGACTGCGCCGTCAACCCGAGTGGGGGATATCAGTCTCCTCTCGCCGGCGGAATGTGGTG
>NZ_VBTM01000025.1:0-12695 GCF_013277795.1 Rhodococcus sp. MS16 | reverse complement strand
TTCGCCGCTCGTGTACCCCGAAAGGCCTTACCGCTCGACTTGCATGTGTTAAGCACGCCGCCAGCGTTCGTCCTGAGCCAGGATCAAACTCTCCGTTGAAGACTCTAGATATCGCTCACCCGAAAGCAAGCTAAATCAGTCATAGACAAAAAGAGTCAAATCACTAGCAAAAAAACTCAACTAGCAAAAAATGTGTCGGCAACCATTCAGACGGAAGAATGAACAATCACCGACGAAAAATACTCACACCCCGAACATCAGAACCGAAACCCGAAGGCCCGGAACATCATTCGACATGTGAAGTACCAAAATAATTTGGCACTGACATTCATCGACACACTGTTGAGTTCTCAAAGAACACGCGCACACCATCACCGCGACCATCAGGCCACTCGCTCCGGGGCAACTTTTCCAGCCTATCCCATCGAAGTCACCGGCGCAAACCGGAACATCGTGAAAAAGAACTGGGGTTGAAGCACAACCATACATGATGGAAACTACTTCGAATTTTGGCCAGGCACTTCGTACAACCTCGTGTCACTCGCTGTGAAGCGGGAGTCGGTGTCCGTGTCGCTCTGACTTGGAATAAGTTACGCGACTGCCGAAGCCTTTAACAAATCGCCTGGTCAGGGCGAATGCTTTTGCCATTTCCGCAGCTAGAGCCCGTCATATCACCGTCAATTCACCGAAATTGCGCAAATGTGACGCCGGACACCGAAGGATGAAGGGCGAACTCACACAATCTCGACCCGTATTCCGGCGTCCTCGAACAATGCGACTTGCCGTGCGTCTACTGCGGAATCGGTGACCAGCACCGCCCCCGGAGGAATCGGGGCCCACGCATGGAATGGCCGTTCCCCGAGCTTGGCGGAGTGCGCAAGTATGTAGACCTCGCCGGCGCGCTCGATCATCATTTCCTTCAATCGCGTCTGGTCGAGCTCCGCTTCACAAATACCCAAGTCAGCGGTCACGGCATCAGCACCGAGAAAGGCCTTGTCAAAGGACACCCGCTGTAGCGATGCCTCAGCGAGTGGCCCGACAAACCCCTGGCTGAGCTGCCTCAATGTCCCGCCGAGGCATTCGACTCGGACACCCTCGGCATCGGCGAGCGCTTCGAGCGCGGTCAAGCCAGCAGCAATCACCGTCAAATTCGTCACGTGACGTAAGAACTCGCCCATCGCGCCCACCGTCGTACCGGCATCCAAGAGGACGGTCTCTCCAGGCCGGACCTGCGCTGCAGCCCACTCGGCAATTCCCCGTTTGGCCTCGAACCCCTCCATTGCGCGTTGACGCAAGGAGGATTCCGGATGAGGGTTGAGAGCAATCGCGCCACCGTATGTTCGGGCAATAACCCCCTGCGCGGTCAGCTGGCTCAGGTCGCGGCGAATCGTGGACGCGGTCACCCCGAATTGAGCAGACAGATCCTCGACACTGGCCAGACCGCTGGTGCGAGCGAGCCTCGCAATCTCCGATCGCCTCGCCTCCGATTCCCGGATGGCCATCGCTCCCCCTTCGAAACTCCGCGCCTACTTGGAAACGAATGTGCTGGTTGCCAATTCGGCTGCCTGTCGCAGCGCCTCGACCATACTACCGGCCTCGGCTATGCCTTTACCTGCGATATCGAAGGCGGTTCCATGGTCTACCGATGTACGAATGACAGGCAAACCGACGGTGATGTTGACGCCCGCTTCGATTCCGAGAACCTTGACCGGACCATGCCCCTGATCGTGGTACATCGCTACGATCAAGTCGTAGTCGCCACGGCCGGCCAGGAAGAATGCCGTATCCGCGGGCAGCGGGCCGTGCACATCCATTCCCTCTGCTTTAAGCAGTTCGACGGCCGGAATGATCTTCTGTTCTTCCTCCCCGTAGCCGAAGAGCCCGTTCTCTCCCGCGTGCGGATTGATTCCACACACTCCGATCTTCGGTTCCGGATTTCCCGTCCGCACCAAGGCTTCGTGACCTCGACGAATAGTCCGTTCGACCAGTCCGGGCTCGATCCGAGCAACTGCGTCCAGGAGCCCGATGTGCGTGGTCACGTGGATGACCTTGAGTTTGGGCGTCGACAGCATCATCGACACTTCCTCGGTACCTGTCAGGTGCGCGAGCAACTCCGTGTGTCCCGGGAAGATATGACCTGCTGCATGTAGGGCCTCCTTGTTCAGGGGCGCTGTGCAGATCGACTGAACTTCACCGCGGACAGCGAGTTCGCTTGCAACACGGATGTACTGATATGCGGCGTCTCCGGCAACGGCTGACAGTTCACCCCACGCCAAGTCCTCCGGCAGTAGGTCAAGGTCGATAACGTTGATCCGTCCGGACGTGAATTCGGCATCCTTGATCTCGTCGACCGCGACCACGTCGACATCGATGCCGAGTACTTCAGCAGCCAGACGTAGGCGTTTTGCGTCGCCGACAACAACTGGGCGGCAACGCTTTCTTGTTTCGTCGTCGAGTAACGCCGGAACGATCACTTCGGGCCCGACGCCGGCCCCGTCCCCCATGGTGACAGCGATCAGCGGCAGTGGTGCGGATTCGATGGGCATTACGTTGACCTCGTTGTCTGAAGGATTTGCCGAAAGTGGATTGTGCGGAGTCACGACCGATGCAGGGCGCGAGAGAAACTCCGTGATGGAAAGCAAACTGTGTACATCGCCGAAACTGCCCGGCCGCGTGACGATGTAGCGCCCCGTCGGATCGATGGAAAGTACTGCACCGTATTCGATTTCGCATACCGGCGACAGATGCTCGATGCCCAGTCGATCGAGAACGCTGCGTGCGGTTTCGCCGCCGGTGAGGACTAGATCAAGTGGGTGTTCGCGGCCCGCGAGACTCACATCTACGGCCGTGATCAGTTCAGCCAGAGCAGATACCAAGCGGGCAGCCTCCGTCGGGACGACTGGCCCACCAACCGAAACGACAACATTTCCGCCATCGAGGGCTTCCAGGATCGTAGACGGCTCAGCCGAATTCGATAGAAGGTCAGCGCTGTTCACGAGTACGTGCCGAACACCGGAATTCCGAAGCAACGCCACCTGCTCAGCTGCGGAGGTGTCCGCCGTCCCCACAACCGTCAAGCTGCTTCGCGAAGCACGAAGTTGCACAGGAGTATCCGACGATTGCACTGCCCAGCTTCGAGCGACGGCCGCAGTAAGCGCAGCAGTTCCCACCAGCCTGGAACGCGGAACCTTCTGCGCTGCAGTCACAATCATGTCAAGGTCTGCATCCGTTTCTACATCGCAGACGGCAACCGATTCGGAATCGGCGATCTCCTGGAGTATCCGAGGTAGCGCTTCCGACCGTACGGCTACCAGCGGTACGCCGGCAGTGAGAACCGAGTCACCGAGCACTTCGGCGATCGAATGCGGGGGTTGCGTCGCCTCCGCGCGCCACAACGAAGTGCTATGCAACGGAACACCGTCGACAAGTGGCACGCCATCGCGGACCGTCCGTCCCAGCGTGGGGAGTCCGGCGGCAACAATGACCGGCGATCCGTCGCGCGTAAGTTCTGCAACCTCGGCAGCTATGTTGCCCCGGAGTAGAGAGTCGATCTTCTTCACAACAGCGAAGCCCGCGGCCGATTGCAGAACAGTACGGACGTCGCGCGCGGCCTGAGCGAGATCGGAACGACGCGAATGCAGGTCGAAGACGGTCACATCGCTTCCGTCCGGCGTGCCGGGGCGCAGCCTGAGCGATACAGAGCTACTGCGGGCAAGAAATCCAGCGGCCGATTCCGCGGCGCCTGACAGGTCATCTGCGATTACTACCAGTGGTTTCATCGACTACCTCGACCCCCTTTCGGTCTGAATCGAGTATGCACAGTCCCGCAATTGATGCGCGAAGTACGCAAATGAAGTTACGGGACTTGCGCGAAGTGCGCAACAGTGCCATTGTGAGCTGAGTTACAAGCGAGAGTCCGACACGATTGTGCGCAAACAATCCACTCGGAGCGTCGCCCCCACGCTGCCCGTCAGGATCGAAAGGTCACCGATGACCAATTCTCGTTTGCGAACACCACAGCTCTCCCGGCGCTCCTTCTTGCAGTTCACGGGACTGATCGGTGGCGCAACGCTGCTGGGTTCGACGGCCGCATGCGCCGGTCCCACCGGAAAACCGACCCAAGACACGCTCGTGCTCGGACTCAACCGTTCGCTGGTCAGTCTCGACAACAAACTCAACCAATTCGACGCCGCAGTCACGGCTCAACGCGGCGTCCGGCAGGGACTCACCCGCATCGGTGACACTCTGACCCCACAACTGGTTCTTGCCGATCGGTTCGAGTCGACCGGCCCCACCGAGTGGACAGTTCGACTCCGCGAGGGAATCCGCTACTCCGACGGCACCCCCGTGGTCATCGACGACGTCACGACGGCCATGGAGATGTACCAGCAGGTCAGCGGATCGTTTGTCGCCCCTCAGTTCCCGGAGTGGCCTACCGTGGTCCCGATCGACGACCGCACGTTCATTCTCCGAACAAAATCCCCGGTGCCGGTGCTGGACTCACTCATGTCGAATATCTTGATCACGCCGGCGGCCGCCAACGAACCGAATGAATTGCAGAGCGGAGTCGGTTCCGGCCCGTTCGTCGTCAGCGAATCGAATCGTGGCACCGGCGATTACACGCTGGTCGCCAACGACAACTACTGGGGCCCAGCCCCCGGTGTTCGTCGAGTCCAAGTTCGCTTCATCCCCGAAGAGGCCGGCCGAGTGGTTGCGCTGCGGAGCGGTGAGGTCGACGTCATCGACTCGATCAGCCCGGACTCCGCAGAACAACTCGCAGACCTCCCTGGCGTCCAGGTCGATACCGTGCCGAGCACTCGAATCAACCAACTGTTCTTCAACTTCCGCAAGCCCGCCGATCATCCACTCGCTAATCCGCGCGTCCGCGAGGCACTGACCTACGCTATCGACGGCGAGTCGCTCGCCCGTGACGTGCTGATCGGATCGGCGGTCCCGGCCACCGGTCCTGCACCGTCGACATTGGACGGAGCCGTGAAAACCGGCACTTACCAATATGATCCACAAAGAGCGCGGCAAATGCTCGCCGCCGAGGGTGCCGATGACCTGGAACTCACCTTCATCTGGGAAACCGGAGAATTCACCAACGACGTTTCGGTGATGGAATCGGTACTCGAGATGATGAAAGCAGTGGGTGTTCGCGTCAAACTGCAGCAGTTCGAGCCAGGTGGTGACATCTCGTCGTGGCGTCAGGGCAAGACCGGGGACTGGGATGTGCTGGGCAACGGTTACGGCAACCAGACTGGACTTGCACTGACCACGCTGCAGGGCATGTATGCGGGAACCGCCGAGAAGGAAGCAACCCGCGACACCTATCACGGGTACGCGTTCCCCGAGATCACCGCCAAGATCCAAGCCGCATCGAGCGAACCGGATCCGTCGCAGCGTGCCGCTCTTCTCGACGCCGCGCAGCAGGACATCTGGAACACCTGGCCCTGCCTGTGGAGTTTTGTCCCCAACGCACTGCTCGCGAAACGCACACGCGTTCAGAATGTTTCACTGACCCCGATCAACTCCTACGACCTCGGCGCCGTCCGATTGGAGGCCTGAGGCGATGACTCTCACTGCTCCGACACCGCAAACCGCACGCGAAATTTCCCCGCGTCGTCGCACAAAGATGAACCCGACACTCAAATACGTGCTCAAACGCTTGGCACAGAGCGCACTGACGATCTTCCTCACGCTCACAACAGTGTTCGTCCTCATCCGCATGGCGCCGGGCGATCCTGCCTATGCTTTGGCCGGGCCGCTGGCGAGTACAGAAGATCTCGCTAAGATCCGCGCTGACATGGGCTTGGACAAGTCCGTGTTCTCCCAGTACTTGATCTACCTGTGGGATCTCCTTCACCTGAATCTCGGCACGTCGTACTCGTTCCAGGCGCCGGCCATGGACGTTGTCCTCGGCAGACTTCCGTACACCATCACCCTGGCCGTCAGTTCTATTCTGCTGACCGCCGTGCTCTCGATTCCGTTGGGCGTGTGGATGGCCCGTCACGCGGACACGCGACGCGAACTCGGCGCGAACGTCGTGGCCGTCGGCGGACAGTCCATGCCGGAGTTCTGGAGCGGCCTGATGCTGGTGACGATCTTCGCGGTCTTGATTCCCGTGCTCCCGGCTGCCGGATTCACCACGTGGCCGTCGTTGATCCTGCCCACCGTCACTATCGCGATCCTCCAGATCGCGTTGATCTCCCGGATGGTTCGACGCGAAATGGTCTCGGCCTTCGCCTCTCCGTACATCACCGTCGCTCGATCACGCGGAGTATCGGAACGCGAACTCACCTGGCGATACGCCATGCGTAATTCGGCGATTCCCATCGTCACCGCACTGGGCACCAGATTTGCCGGCATGCTCAACGGCGTCGTAGTCGTCGAGGTCGTCTTCGCCTGGCCTGGTGTCGGCTCACTGGTGGTGCGCGCGCTCGAGACACGCGACTACCCACTGATCCAAGCGACCGTACTCGTCACCGCAGTCCTTGCGGTACTCGTACAACTCGCAGTGGACCTCCTCTATCCCCTCCTGGACCCACGGGTACGCCTCGGAAAGGGCGCCAACTGATGACCACAGTCTTGGAACCTCCCACAACACCGCGCCCCAGCGCAGTCACCGAGGCAGATTTCGCTCGCGCCGGAGCCACACGTCGTAAGCGAGACAGCCGCGTCAAGATCTGGGCCGGCTCGATCTGCGCACTCCTGGTGATTCTCCCCGTCGCGCTCGCCGGCCTGCTGCCGCTGGCAGATCCGAATCAAACCAACCTGAGCCAGCGACGGTTGCCTCCGCTCAGCGAGGGCCACCTGTTCGGCACCGACCAGCTTGGACGCGACCTACTCTCGCGAATCCTGCACGGTGGGCAGGTGTCTCTGACAATCGGCATTCTCGCCGTCGTCGTGTCCGGCATCATCGGCGTCGTCGCAGGTTCTGCCGCAGGCTACTTCGGCGGTTGGGTCGACACGGTCATCTCGCGCTTGCTCGAGGCACAGCTGTCCCTTCCTCTGTTGATGATGCTTCTTCTTGTCGTCGCGCTGTTCGGTCCGTCCATTCCCGTGATCACGTTTGTCATCGCAATCGCGCAGTGGCCCGAAGTCGCCCGACTGACCCGTTCCTTGGTGCTCGTCGAACGCGAAAAGCCCTATGTAGCAGCAGCCAGAGTCCTGGGCCTGACCCGCATGGCCATCCTCGTCCGCCACGTAATCCCGAACATCGTCAAGCAGGCGTCGCTTGTCGTGCTGTTGCTCCTCGCCCAGGCCGTCCTACTGGAAAGCTCGTTGAGCTACCTCGGCGCGGGACCACAACGTCCGTTCGCGACATGGGGCCGAATCATCGCCGACGGTCAGGACTACATCACCACCTCATGGTGGATCGTGACGCTGACAGGCCTGATGATCGTGCTGCTGGTGGTCGGAGTGAACCTACTCGGCGACGGCCTGCGCGATCGGCCGACAGGATCGAAACGACTGGGCGCAAGCCTGTTCGGGCGTGGCAGCGCCCAGAAAGCGAAGGCGTGAGACATGGGAAATCTACTTCGGGTCGACGACCTCCAGATCGAACTTGTCACTGCCAATGGCGTAATCCGAGCCGTCGACGGCGTGTCCTTCTGCATCGATGCCGGTGAAACCGTCACCATCATCGGTGAATCCGGCTCGGGCAAGTCGACGACAGCTATGGGAATCCTAGGGCTGCTTCCGGACGATCTTGCCGTCCTCTCCGGGAAGGCCGCGTTCAAGGGCCAGGATATTCTCGGAAACACGAAGATCTTGAACGACATTCGTGGACGACACATCGCCCTCATTCCCCAGGATCCGATGACGGCACTGAGTCCCGTCCACACCATCGGCAGTCAGCTTCGAGAAGCCGTGCGCCACAGCGGCGTGACTGCCAAGAGACAGCAAATCGAGCGGGCAGTGGAACTGCTCGAACAGGTGCGCATTCCGTATCCGGATCAGCAACTCGACAAGTACCCACATCAGCTGTCGGGTGGAATGTTGCAGCGTGTCCTGATCGCCGGCGCACTTGCCGCCGGCCCCGAACTGATCGTTGCCGACGAACCCACCAGCGCATTGGACGTCACCGTGCAGGCCGGGATTCTGGACCTACTGCTCGAGTTGCAGGAGCGCACCGGAATCGGAATGCTGGTCATCACCCATGACCTCGGAGTTGCCCGACTCGTATCCGATCGCATCTACGTGATGAAGGACGGACGTTTTGTCGAGACCGGCAGCGCCGACGTCCTCGTCGACGCACCGCAAAGCGCCTACACACAAAGGCTTCTCGACGCGATACCTCACCTGGGACCGTGGGACGGCGACCCCGCCACCGATACGCGTTCAACACAGATCGGAGCCTCGGCATGAGCACACACAACAGTCCGTTGCTTGCCGTCGAAGACCTCGTTGTCGAGTATCCGGTTCCCGACGGGGTATTCCGAGCCGTGGATGCTGTGAGCTTCTCGGTGGAGAAGGGTAAGACCCTTGCCATCGTCGGCGAATCCGGATGTGGCAAGTCGACGATCGCTCGATCTATCGTCCGACTCCTCACGCCGACCAGTGGACGCATTCTCGTCGACGGCACCGACATCGCGCAGCTGTCGGAGAAGTCGTTGCGCCCCTTCCGCTCCCGCGTGCAGATGGTCTTCCAAGATCCGTACGGATCGCTGGACCCTCATCTGACTGCCGAGGACATCATCGGAGAACCACTGCGGCTCAAGGGCGTCCGAAGCAAGGCGGACCGCGCCAGAGCGGCGGCCGAGCTCGTCGACCGCGTGGGATTACCCAGCTCGGCATTGCATAGACGTCCGGCGGAGTTCTCCGGTGGGCAACGTCAACGCATCGGCATAGCCCGCGCACTTGCCAGCGGACCCGAGATCCTGGTGTGTGACGAGGCCACCAGCGCTCTCGACGTTTCGGTGCAAGCACAGGTACTCGAACTCCTCCGTGAAATCCAAGCCGATACCGGTCTGACGTACGTTTTCATCTCACACAACTTGGGCGTCGTCCGAGAAATCAGCGAGACCGTAGTCGTGATGTCGAAGGGAACCATCGTCGAAACCGGTTCCACAGAAACAGTTCTCGCCAGCCCACGCGAGCCGTACACCCGCGCACTACGAAGCGCTGCCCTCGATCCCACCACCATGGTCGGGATCAAACCACGGCACGTGGTGGCAGCCCTGTCCAAGAACTTGCTGGCCAAGCAGACCGAATCACGAGGAGTTGCCTGATGACCGCCCCACTCGAGCTTCCGAAACTGGTGCTGGGCACCATGACATTCGGAGACACCGTCGACATTTCGGGTGCGGGTTCGATGCTCGACGCAGCACTGGGCGCCGGCATCACACACATCGACACCGCCAACGGATATGCGGGCGGTGAGTCCGAGCGCATGCTGTCGAAACTCCTCCATGGCCGACGCGATTCCGTCACTCTGGCCACCAAGGCGGGAATGCCGCACCCCGATGCCGGTGACAACAGCCCACTCTCGGCGCAGGGACTCCGGGCAAGCATCGAAGGAAGCCTGCGCAGGCTCGACACCGACTATGTCGACCTGTTCTATCTCCATCAGCCGGATCGAGCGGTATCGCTTAGCGAAACACTAACGACCGTCGCCGAACTGGTTGCGGAAGGAAAGATACGCGCTCTCGGTGTTTCCAACTTCGCAGCCTGGCAAATCAGCGAAATCAACTACACCGCAGACACAGTGGGTGCGCCGCGACCGATCGTCGCACAACAGCTCTACAACTTGCTCGCACGTCGGATCGAAGAAGAATACGCAGAATTCGCGAACGTGACCGGGCTGACCACCATGGTCTACAACCCGCTCGGCGGTGGACTACTCACCGGGCGTCATACTTTCGAGGAAAACCCCGCCGACGGCCGATTCGGCGACTCCCGCCTCGCGTCGATGTACAAGGAGCGGTACTGGAACACACAGATTTTCGACGCCATCGCGCAACTGTCGACAATCGCCGAACAAGCCGGGATCGCTATGACCGAACTTGCTCTTCGCTGGCTCGTCAGTAAGCCGGCAACCGGCCCGATACTCCTGGGAGGATCGAAGGTCACACACCTGGAATCCAACATCGCGGCACTCCAGCGCGGCGCACTCGACAATACGATCGTCGAAGAATGCGATCTGGTCGGAGCCGCACTGCGCGGCCCCATGCCCAACTACAACCGCTGAAAAATACCCGCCAACACCAAGAGAGACCCCGCTATGTCTGCACAGGAATTCGCCGCACGTATCCGCGGACGCGAACGCATCCTCGGTTACTGGTCCGTCATCGACAGCCCGATCTCGACCGAATGGATCGCACACGTCGGCTGGGACTACATCGCACTCGACATGCAGCACGGTCTGATCGGTTACTCGGGAATGGTCGCCGGGCTCACCGCCATCGACTCGTCGCCGTCCACCGTCGGCATGGTCCGAGTCGAAGCCAACAATCCAACTCCCATCGGGCGAGCTCTCGACGCCGGCGCTGTGGGCGTCATAGTTCCACTGATCAACAACGCCGAAGAAGCCGCGGCTGCAGTCGCTGCCGCCAAGTACCCGCCATTCGGCGTTCGCTCCTACGGACCGATGCGCTCGCAACTCCGGGTCGGCCCTATCCCCGCCGACGCGAACCGCGACACAGTTGTCTTCGCGATGATCGAGACACCACAAGGCCTGGCGAACGTCGAAGAAATCTGCGCAGTGCCCGGATTGGACGGCGTCTACGTCGGCCCGTCCGATCTACGAATTGCCGTCGGCGGCAAGCATTCCAACGATCCGGATGTGTCCGAGGAATTCGAAGCTGCGCTCACTCGGGTCCGCGAAGCCGCTGCCGCGGCCGGTGTTGCCGCCGGAATCCACACCCCAGCCGGGCAGATAGCAGCGCAGCGTCTCGGAGAGGGCTACACCTTCGCGACGGTTGCCTCCGACCTCACCCACCTGGCAAACGTCTCGGCTCAACACTTGGAAGCCGCTAAATCCTGATCCAGGTACAGAAATGGCGATGCACCCGTACCAGGAGGTACGGGTGCATCGCCATTTCATCCGACTAACGCTGAATTGCCTTGATCTCGAGGAACTCTTCGAGCCCGAACGTGCCAGCTTCGCGTCCGATACCCGACTGCTTGTAGCCACCGAACGGAGCATTCGTGTTGAATGCGCCGCCGTTCACCTCTACCTGACCCGCCCGCAACTGCCGTGCGACGCGATCCGCCCGATCGGGATCACCCGACCAGACACCGCCGGCCAGACCGTACTCGGTACCGTTGGCGATCCGAACTGCGTCGGCTTCGTCCTTGTATCCCATGATCGAGAGGACCGGCCCGAAAATCTCCTCGCGCGCAATCGTCATGTCCTCGGTGACATTGGAGAAAACGGTCGGCCCGACAAAATAGCCACTGGCCAAACCAGTTTCACGGCCATCGACTACAGCTGTGGCGCCCTCAGCCACACCCTTCTCGATGTACCCTCGAACGCGTCCGAGCTGATTCGCGTTCACCAACGGCCCAAGCACGGAAGTGGGCTGCGTCGGATCTCCCACGGGGAAATGCGCGGCGACCGCGGCAGCGATTGCAGCGGCCTCATCCACCTTCTCCGCCGGAACCAACAT
Organism: Rhodococcus sp. MS16; assembly: GCF_013277795.1. Lineage (NCBI taxonomy): Bacteria > Bacillati > Actinomycetota > Actinomycetes > Mycobacteriales > Nocardiaceae > Rhodococcus > Rhodococcus sp. MS16. The sequence continues at coordinate 1,083 of NZ_VBTM01000025.1, read as the reverse complement.
ACGAGTCAGCGCTGAACACGTCTGGCCCGAGTTTATGAAGCACTTTGCGACGCCATCCGTGACGGCCTTTTCGAGGTCTGCGTCATCGAGAATCACGTTTGCGGACTTACCACCCAATTCGAGTGAGACCCGCTTGATAGTGTCTGCTGCTACGATGGCAACGCGCTTGCCCGCACGCGTAGAACCTGTGAACGAGACCATGTCCACCTCGGGGTGGCCTGCAATTGCCTCACCGACAACCGGTCCGTAGCCACTCACGAGGTTGAATACACCTGCAGGCAAACCGATTTCATCAAAAATATCGGCAAGCGCATACGTGATCAGAGGCGCAACTTCGGTTGGCTTGAGAACAACGGTGCAGCCGGCTGCCAATGCGCCGCCAACCTTCAGGACCACCTGATGCAAGGGGAAGTTCCAGGGCGTGATCGCGCCGACAACGCCGGCCGGCTCACGGACGATCAACGAGTTGCCAACCTCATGAGCGTCGAAGTCGTAGGTTCGTGCGAGTTCCGCGAACGCGTTCAGGTTCGCGAGCGGCATACCGATCTGTACAGGCTTCGCGAACCCCAGCGGCATACCCATGTCCGCAGACACCAGCGCAGCGAGTTCGTCGGTTCGCTCGGCGATCAGCGCCGCAGCTTTGGACAGGTACTCTGCGCGCTGAGCACCGGTCAACGCCGACCACTCGGGAAAAGCTTTTCGTGCCGCAACCGCTGCGGCGTCAACGTCGTCTGCAGTACCTTCTGCGACCTGAGCGATTACTTCCTCAGTTGCGGGATTCAGCACGTCGATACGGCCGCTACCTGCCGATTCGATCCAGGATCCGTCGACATAAATTTTGGTGCGGTCGAGAATATCGGTCATCGAAGCCTCCAAAGTCATCACTCATGCGTTGGTGAGGGCCCGCGCTCTCCGCGCCGGGAACCTCCTCCGAGCCTAACCACGCATGGCACGTTCCGTGGCAGGTTCATTGCCATGGCGGACTGCGACTGGTGAAACTTGTGACCGATACAGGTTTTTGGGGTGAAACGAGAAAAGCCCCCCAACAATGTTGGGGGGCTTTTCTCAAGTTGTGTTCGGCGG
>NZ_VBTM01000024.1:0-22009 GCF_013277795.1 Rhodococcus sp. MS16 | reverse complement strand
GTCGGAGCGGGCAGCGCCTGAGTGTGTGGGGAGGCGTCACGGTTCCCGTTGGCACCACGGCGGGCACGGGGCAGCGCCTGAGCGCGGGGGTGTCTCTATGGTTTCCGTCAAGCTGCTGCAGCGGAAGACGTTTGGTAGAGAGTCTTGTTCTTGAGCATTGCGAACAGCACGTCACAGCGGCGTCGGGCGAGACAGATCAGAGCGGCATTGTGTTTCTTGCCTTCAGCCCGTTTGCGGTCGTAGTAGGAGCGACTGGTCGAGTCGTGCAGGGCCGCGAACGCGGCCAGGAACAGCGCACGTTTGAGTTTGCGGTTTCCTGATCGTGCAGGGTGCTCACCGCGTATCGAAGAGCCAGATCTGTGGGTCACGGGTGCGATGCCGACGTAGGCGGCCAGGTTCCCGGCCGAGGCGAACGCTGATCCGTCACCGACCTCGAGCAGGATCCGGGCTGCAGTCCTGATCCCGATGCCAGGCATCGAGATCAGGACTGGGGAAAGAGGGTGTTCATCGAGCATCCTCTCGACATCGTCACCGATGGTTTTCCGTTGCAGCAGCGTTTCTTTCAAGGATTCGGCAAGTTTCGGTAGGACGATTTCTGCGGCCTTGCTGCCGGGTACTGTCACCGTTTGTGTACTGAGTGCGGCGATGATCTCGTCGGCCAGTCGAGCGCCCATGCGGGGCGTGTTTGACCGCGAGGTTGGTGAGCTTGCGTTTGCCTGCCCTGCGGATTCCGTTCGGCCCGCCGCAGCGGGTCAGGATTTCCAATACAGCGGGATGGCAGACGCGGAGCCCGACGACCCGTTCGAGTGCGGGATGGATGCCGGTGAGTAGTCCGCGGATGCGGTTGCTGATTCGGGTGGCTTCGCCGGCGAGGTCGTCGTCGAAACCGACGAGCACGCCGAGCTCAGCCAATATTTCGTCGCCGGTGTCGACCCGGCGCAGAGTATGCGGCATGGCCCTTGCTGTATCGGCAATGATGAACGCATCTCTCGCATCGGTTTTCGCCTGACCGGGGTAAAGGTCTGCGATCCTGCGCATCGACAGTCCGGGCAGGTATGCGACGTTGTGGCCGCAGGCCCTGGCAACGGTGACCGGCAGGGCTCCGATGGTGTTGGGTTGATCGACGATCACCAGTACTGGTCCGCATTTGGCGAGGTTGTCGAATACGGCCCGAAGTTTCATTTCGTCATTGGGAATCTCAATGATGTTGTCAAGCAGCGCGAGTCACGTTCGGTGGGGTGATCGAGTAAGTTCGACCATCGCGCAGCAGCGCCCAGAGGACGTCGATCCGACGTCGTGCGAGGGAGATGACAGCCTGGACATGGGTGCGTCCGCGAGCTCGTTTCTTCAGGTAGTAGTCACGGTTCGCTCCTTCGCGCATCATGGCGGTCTGCGCAGACAGATAGAACACGTGCCGCAGCCGACGACTGTATCGGCGCGGTTTGTGCAGATTTCCGGATCGTCTCCCCGAATCGTTGGGTACGGGCACCAGCCCGGCGGCCGCAGCCAGATGCCCGGCGGTGGGAAAGGCCCGAAGGTCACCAGCCGCGACCAATAACGTCGCGCCGAGAATCGGTCCGAAACCGGGCATCGATTCGATGATCGGACCTTGCTCATGGCTGGCAAACATGTCGGCGATCTGTGTATCGAGGGCCTTCACTCGCTGATCCAGAGCGAGAATGTCGGCCGCGATCTCGGCGATGACCTCGGCCGCGATGTCCTGGCCGGGCAGAGTGATCTGTTGAGCTGCAGCCGCGGCGATCGCCTTGGCAGCGACCGCAGCGTAACCTCGCACGTGCCGGCGATGCAGCCACGCTGACAGACGTTTCTCGCCGGTCCGGCGCAACTGTTGAGGACTCGAGTACCCGGTGAGCAGCACCAACGCACCTTTGCAGGAGGAATAGTCGAATTCCGTTTCCAGCGTGGGAAATACGCTGTTCATCAGGTCACGAAGTCGGTTGATCATCCGAACCCGGTCAGCGATCAGATCTGCCCGACGCGCGGTGAGAATTCCCAGATTGCGCACCACCTCCGTGGTCTGGTCGACCGCGGTCAGGTCACGGCGAATGCGCACGGTTTCCGCGATCACATACGCGTCCTTGGCATCGGTTTTCCCTTCGCCGGCGAACGCAGTGCTCATCGTGGAGACGACCCGCCCCGACGCGTAGCGAATCGGTTGTTGCGCCTGCGTCAGCAGCGCCAGGATCAGCGCCGAAGGAGCACCGATGATGTCGACCGCCCAGACAACGCGGGCGGCGAGGTCTTTCACAGCGGCGATGATCACTGAGAGGTCGGCTTCCCTGTTAACAACTTTCGCTGACAGCAGTACCTTTCCGCCAGAGTCGATCACGCACACCCAATGATGGGTCTTTCCGATATCGATTCCGGCCCACACCTTTTCCAGCGAATCTGCCATGCGCTCGTCTCCTTCTCCGTCGCGGATTCTCACCTTCAGGCAAGAACAGTCCCTGAGGGACACCCCGCTGACGCATCCGTAACCAGCGACCACGCGCATATCTCAATCAGCAGCCGAGGTGCCCCAAGAAGATCGGGCGGACATTCCCAATAAGCGTCCGAAAACGCAAGGCGATCTCAGCCACACCCGACCCTCCCGGGTCACACCTACAGTCTTACGGCATCGGTTTGTCGTACAGCCGGTCACCTGAGGCGTCCAACCCGACGGCGTGATGTTCGCCTTTGCCCACGTCGATGCCGCAAAACACGGCGTAACTCGTGTTCATTCGCAGTCCTTCGTCCGACCTGTCCGGTCGCCGATCCAGCATCGATACCCGACACCCACGCCTGCGAGGAGACCTACCATCAGATCCGGTGGCCCTGTCCCTAATGACATCCGAACAGTCGCTGCGGAACGGGTGCTGGTCTGCTGTGGTTGTTCGCCGCCGGTGGTCCCGGCCGACCGATAGATGCCTGCCCTGTCCCAGGGGACATGCGATCCCTCCTGATAGATCGGCGCTACGGCGTGTCGGGACCACCACCCGCCTGTTGGTCCTCAATGTTGTTGGTTGTGGTACAAGCCCGTCCGCACGGATCGATACCTCGTAATTCGCGAGCTTTGAAGCTCTCAAACGAGACCGGAACCGTGCGGATCGCTGGGATCGTGAACGGCTCATCGGAGGGAAGGCCATCGAGCCTCGTCATTAGGGTGCCGCGCGTTCTCGTTGGGTGGGGAAGCCACGCGAAGGAGATCAGACGTCGAAAGGTAGAGGTTCGTGAAACTATTCTGTGGGATTGATTGGGCCGAACGTCACCATGATGTGGCAGTCGTTGACGGTGACGGCCTGTTGGTGGCCAAACTCCGGATCGATGACAGCGCTGAAGGATTCGGTCAATTGCTTGGGTTGCTGTCCGAGGCGGGTGATTCGCCCGACGAATTGATTCCCGTGGCGATCGAGACATCACGTGGCCTGCTCGTCGTGGCGCTACGTGGAACGGGGAGAGCGGTCTATGCCATCAACCCGATGGCGGTGGCCCGGTACCGCGATCGGCACTCGATGGCACGGAAGAAATCCGATCACGTGGACGCGATGATGCTGGCGAACATTTTGCGTACCGATGCGCACGCGCACCGGACGTTGCCTGTCGACAGTGACCTCGCGCGGGCGATCACGGTGCTCGCCCGTGCCGCTCAGGATGCAATCTGGCGGCGAACCAAGGCCACCCAGGAGCTGCGGGCTTTGCTGCGCGAGTACTACCCGCCTCGCGGCATTCGCCGGCAGTAGTCACACCAACCTTGCGATGCCAGATGCCCGCGCGATACTCGGATCGCACCAACACCAGCGCAGGGCGCCCGCTTGACCAAGACTCGCATCGTTAGCGCACTGCGCAGGGCGGGCCGGCAACGTCGGCTCGAGGACACCGCGACCCGAATCCTAGAGGCGCTGCGGCGACCACAACTGCGACAACCCCTGCTCGTGGAGAGGCGTTTGGCCGTCAAACGAGCGCCTTGCTCGGCACTCTGAATGTCGAGTGCGAAAACGCCGATGAACTCAATGAGGCAGCCACCGAGGCATTTCGGCGGCATCCCGACTTCGAGGTCATCACCAGCTTTCCAGGGCTGGGGAGGCGACCGGTGCCCGCGTCCTGGCAGAAATCGGCGATGACCGCGGCCGGTTCGCCGACGCTCGCGGGCTCAAGGCGTTCGCAGGCTCCGCGCCCGTTACACGGGCGTCCGGGCGCAGCACCTGTGTGACCCACCGGCATGTGAAGAACAACAGGCTTGCAGCGGTGGGCTTCGTCTGGGCCTTCGCGGCGATCTCGCGACCGGGCCCGGTCAAAGACCAGTATGACCGGCGTCGAACACACGGTGACCGGTACGCCGCCGCACTGCGTAACGTCTTCAACCGGCTCCTGGGTCAGCTCTATCACTGCCTTCAAACCGGCCACACCTACGACGCATCGAAGGCCTTTCCCGGCTCCCCCACGGTGCGGAACCGACAGCTGCTTGACTCTTTACGGTGATCGGAGGTCCATCAGCGGTCCATCGATGCCACCAGGTTCGGCGACACCACCCCCCCGGATCATTCGAGAGACAGGGGCAAGAAGTCATACCGAACATGGCGACCGTGGCCCCGTCGTTCAGGACCACCTAAACGGTAACGGGGTAGGCGGTAGACCAGGCAAGCGGCGAGTCGATGGCACCGAGCAGCGAGTCAACCCCGGGTGCTGGGGCGGGAGAGTTCCAACGCTCACGCACCCTTCGCGCCCGCGTCGACGGGCATGCTGAGCCTACGGCGCACCATATCGTGGACGGCCCGCGACAGACTCGTAGTTTTCTCGTGCTCCAGTGCAGTTGGTTGGTATGCCGTTGGCGGCGTCGGTACCCCGCGTCCGGCTCAGTAGAGGGCGGACGACGCAGTTACTTGCCAGCGGGTGAGAAAGACGTTGACTGGTTACGGCGTGCGCGCAGGGAACACAGGGGCGGTGCATCACTCAGCAGCATCCTCGAAGGGGTGTGTTTATGACAGCTTGAGTCGAGACCACCGTGACGGCTAGACCCAGACCCATCTGCGACTCGCCGGAACGGTAGTGACGGTTTGAACTGAGCCCACCTCAGAGTTGGTGCCATCTGGCTTTTCGGATGCCAGCAACTGGTGGAGGGCAGTGATGGAGACTCGGATGGAGTTGTTCGCCCGCATTCGACGTGACGCCAGGATCGAGGAGTGCTCGATCCGGCAGTTGGCCCGCCGCCACCAGGTCGGCCGGGCAACGGTGCGGATGGCGTTGGCGCAGGCGGAGCCGCCGCCGAGGAAGATCCCGGTTCGCTGCTCACCGAAGGTCGATCCGTTCAAAGCTGCGATCGACGCCATGCTCACCACTGATATCGACGCACCACGAAAACAACGGCACACGGCCCGCCGAATCCTCGCCAGACTTGCCGAGGAACATGGAGCGCAGCACCTTTCGTATTCGACGGTGCGTGACTACGTGCGGGTCCGGCGAGCGCAGATCGACGTCGAAGCCGGACGCCGAATCGAAGTATTCGTCCCGCAGGAACACGCTCCCGGAGCCGAAGCGGAAGTCGATTTCGGTGAAGTGTGGGTGATCTTGGCCGGGGTGAAAACCAAGTGCCACATGTTCGCCTTCCGGCTCTCGCATTCGGGAAAATCCGTGCACCGCGTGTATTCGACGTAAGGGCAGGAAGCGTTCCTCGAAGGTCATATCGCCGCGTTCGACGAGATCGGCGGTGTCCCGACCCGTCACATCCGGTACGACAATTTGACCAGTGCCGCGGGAGGAAGTGATTTACGGGCAATCTCGTGCGCGGGTGGAGAACCAGCGATGGGTGTTGTTCCGCTCGCATTTCGGGTTCGACCCGTTTTACTGCCAGCCCGGTATCTCCGGGGCGCATGAGAAGGGCGGCGTGGAGGGCGAGGTAGGCCGGCTCCGACGAAACCGATTGTCCCCGATGCCGGTTGTCAATTCTCTGGACGAGTTGAATGAGAAGATCCGTGGCTGGGATGCCGCCGATGACGGCCGGCGCATCAATGACCGGATCCGCACTGTCGGGCAGGATTTCGCCGTCGAAGCACCGCTTCTGCGCCCTGTTCCAGTCGAGGGCTTCGATCCTGGATTGTCACTGGAACCACGAGTCGATCGGTCAGCGTTGATCACGGTGCGGATGGCGAAATACTCTGTCCCAGCACGGTTCATCGGCAGGCAAGTGCGGGTGTCGTTGCGGGCATCGGAAGTGGTGGTCTTCGACGGACGAGCATTCATCGCTCGCCATCAACGGGTTATCGCACAGGGCGGTCAGAGTCTCGATCTCGACCACTACTTGGAAGTGTTGCGCACCAAACCCGGTGCCTTGCCAGGGGCGAGTGCGTTGGCAGCAGCCCGCAGGAACGGAACATTCACCGCCGCTCATGACGCGTTCTTCGGCGGCGGCCCGCAAAACCGACGGTGACGCCGGCGGAACCCGCCAACTCATCGACGTCCTACTCCTTCCGCCGCACCATCGATAGCGATGACGTAATCGCTGGGATCGAAGCCGCGCTGACCGTGGGCGCAGTGACCGCCGATGTCGTCGCGGTCGAAGCCCGCCGCCACGCATCATCAGAGGTCGATGCGGGTGGGTCTGATTCAGGCCGTCATCTCGTTGCTCGTCGCAGCGACCAGGAGCAACGCGTTGTCAGCCTGACCCAACGCCGTCTCGCCGATCCGGCAGCGATCATCGCTGGTCTGCCGGCCGATTCTCGGCCCGCACCGACGGTCGATCACTACGACCAACTCCTGCGACTCCCCGAACGCCGCAATCCCGCCCAATCCGCCGCCCGAGCCGAGTGAAAGAAGGCCCGAACATGGTTCGTCCACCCGTCACGGTTTCCACCACGTTGCGCCGCCGAGGTTTAACCGAGGAAGCCGCCACCGCTGCGGTCGATCAAGCCTGCCGCCGGCTACGGCTACCCACTATCCGTGCCGTCGTCGCGGACGCCGCCACTGCCGCCCGCAAGGACCAGCTTTCGTACTACGGATTTCTGGCGGAATTGCTGCTTTCCGAATGCGACGACCGTGACCGCAGAAGCGTGGTGCGACGAATCAAGGGAGCGGGGTTTCCTCGCGAAAAATGGTTGGCCGACTTCGATTTCGATGCCAACCCCAACATCAATCCCGCCACCATCGGCACCCTCGCCACCGGCGACTGGATCCGCAAAGGCCAACCCCTGTGCTTGATCGGGGACTCCGGAACCGGGAAATCGCATCTACTCATCGGGCTCGGCGCCGCGGCCGCCGAAGCTGGTTACCGCGTCAAATATGTTCTCGCGACCCGGTTGGTGAACGAGCTCGTCGAAGCCGCCGACGAGAAACAACTCGCCCACACGATCGCCCGTTACGGCCGCGTGGATCTACTTTTGCTCGACGAACTCTTGTCTCAAGAGTCCAGTCATGGTGGGGTGAAGGAGGGGCCGAACCTAGGGGTGACTGGTGGACGATGTTGGGGCATTCGTCGAACGGCTGGTCATGCTGGGCCGCTCCAGCTACACAGTGCGCACATATCGGCTCGGCGTCGAGCACTTCATCCGCTGGTTGGCATCACAATCGCTCGATGACGTCACACGCCAGGTCGTCAGCGAGTACATTGCCGAATTCGGTTCCGGTGCTGATCTTCGAACGGAGCATGGCAGGGCACCTCGGACGGTCAATAATCGTCTTGCGGCGTTGGCCGCGTTCTTCGCGTTCCTGATCGAGCGAGACAGCCATCGTGCAGGGGCGTGGTCGGGCCGGGACAACCCCGTGCCTACCGGTCCGCCCGGTCCCGCTCACGGCATGTCGGGACGCGACTTGCCGCACCGAGGTCGACTCGAGCTGCGGCGACGAGAACCTCGGGTGCTGACTCGGGATCTGGATCCTTCGGTAGCCGAACATCTTGCAGCAGAACAGGTCTGTGTTCGTGATCGTGCGATCGTCACACTGTTACTTCGAACCGGTCAGCGGATTGGTGATTGGAGCGCCGAGCATGGCCGGCACGGTGTCCTCGGGCTTCGACTCTCCGATATCGATCGGCGGCGCCGCACAGTCACCGTTCTACTGAAAGGTGCCCGCGACGAGCATCGTGTTCCGGTTACCGACGATTGGTGGCCACTGCTGGACGAATACCTCGCAACCGAACGAGGCCAAGCCGAGACGTCGGCTTTATGGGTCGGGCGACGCCAGGCAAAGGGTCGTCCGTTGCGCTACCCGGCGTTCGAGGCGTCGTTTCGCGCCACTGCGGCTCGGCTAGGTGTTCATGCGACACCGCACATGTTCCGCCATACCGTGGCTCAGTTGCTCGTCGACACAGCGGGACTGCATGTGGCACAACAGATCCTCGGGCATCGGAATGTGTCCACCACTGCCGATGCGTATGCCTATGTAGATGAGAAAGCTATGTTGAAGGCGCTGGTGGAAGTCGCTCGCCGTCAGCGGAGCGCGCACCTGACTGTTGTGGAATCCGGACTTCGGTATGCGTTCGACTACGCCCCGGAGACAATCGCGGCATTGGACGATCTGGGAGGGTATCGGTGAGCGCGGTGCCCCTCGAGATCGTTCGGAACCTACGCAACGAGCCGTTCGAACCTGATCGGGTGATGACTGCCGTCGGGGAAATGGTGCGCACCTGGGACTGTGGGCCGCGGCGCCGACAGCACGTCATATCGGATACGGCGGCGATACTGACGAACACTCCTGCCCAAGAAGGTATTTCGTTGCAACAGTGGTGGCTGACAGCTGAGGAACGGTGCACCGTCCCGGAGGGACGGGCGTTGGTGCTGGGTCGTTTCGTTCAGCCGACATGGCCGTTCATCGCATCCGCCCGGATTCAGCAGTGGACTGCCCCACTGCCCGACGACGATCCGCTATCTCAGATGTGGTCGCGGCTGACCGTGGCCTGCGAGCAGATCGGGTGGGCATCGCCTCAAGGTCGCAGACGGGCGACGATCACGGCACTGAGACTGATGATTCATCGTGACTACAACCGACTCGCGCAGCTCACCGATACGGATCTGCGAATTCCTGAGCACGGCGCGAACGGCACCGACATCCTTGATGCGGCGCTGTGCGGGCTCGGAATCTTCGAACGTTCACCCCGCCGAGGCACTACTCGGCATCAAGCACGACCACCCCGCACCATCGCCGACCGGGTGGATGCGCGAGTACCTCAACCATTCAGGTCGGTAACCCGGGAGTATATGACCGCGTACTCGCAGCGGATCAGCAACAACTACAGCACAATTTGCACGAAGATACGTTCACTGGCCTACTTTTGGACCTATCTGGTCGAAGAGCATCCAGAGGTTGATCAATGCCGCCAGATATTGCCGCATCACGCACGGGAATTCGTGCCCTGGGCGCTCATGACAGCCCGGAGCGTCCAGCGCAGCACAGAAACCAAAGGCACCGACGACCGCACGACGACCTATGACTGGATGATCGACATCAGGTCTTTCTTCACTGATCTATGCACGTGGGGCACTGAGCCGGGATCGCCACTGGCGCAATACATGCCCATCGTGGTTCCATTGACCACCCACGACCTGAACCGGGGCGGGTTCACCGCAGCCCGGGCCCGGACAGCGGCTCGCATGACGGCTACGGTGATGGACCTCAGCCGCGAGATCCCGAACATCAGAGCCTTCGCACTACGCCGATGGCACGAAACATCCGAGCAACTCACCGCGACACCGAACGAGAAAACTGCGATCAAAGAAGAGCGAAATAGATTCTGGGACTGGGCGTTACTCGAACTACTTCTGACCAGTGGTCTGCGGGTCGAGGAAGTCAGCGAACTGACCACCCTCGACATCCTCAAACGGCAACTGCCGGACGGCCGAATCTACTACCTGCTGCACATCAAACCATCGAAATACGATCGAGCACGGGTGATTCCGATCGGTGATGGACTGGGTCGCGTGATCGCTGAGATCGCCAGCCATGTCAAAGCCTTCTACCGGACTAATGCCGTCCCAGCCTGCGATCGCCGCGACTCCACCTCCAAGACACAATCGCCCACAGCACCCTACTTACTCCAGGGTGCTGGACATCCATCAGCGATGTCTGTCCAGACGATACGTCTACGGCTGCAAAACCTTTCGCTAGCTTCGGGGGCCACGCATGCGGATGGAACACCGCTACGTCTCTGCCCGCATGACTGCCGCCGCGTTTTCGCCACCGAGCAACTAAACAACAACACTCCCGTTCACGTGATCGCGGCACTGCTCGGACACGCCGGCCTGGATACCGTCATGGTTTATGCCAAGCTTTATCCGGACACCATCATTGATGGCTACCGCGCCGCCATGCGCGGCCTCTACACCGATATTTACGATGTTGACGCGCTGAAGGCGCCCACGGCCGACGAATGGGCCGCCTTCACCGTCAGTTGCAACCTGCGTGACATGGGCACTCACGTCTGCGCCCTTCCTGCCGGCGAGCACTGCAGTCGCGGTCTGGTCTGCCTCGGCTGTCATCATGCCCAGCCAAAGAAATCCGCAGCGACGGTGTTCCGGCGCATGATCGCCAGCCATACCCGTTCCCTCAACAAGGCACGAACCAGTGGTGAACCCGCCGGACAAATCGCTGCCCGCGAACTCGAAGTCGAACGACTCCGCAGTGCACTACGACGAGCCGAAGAACTCAACGACGACGTTGCCACCTCCCTTGAATCTGTCAGCTGACCAGCACACCATCAAACTCTTGAGACAAGACCTCGGTTACATGGAACTCGACAAGCGAGGTGCTGAGCTGCTTTTCCAGGTGTCGACCGAACGGGAGGAGAAGAATTCCGTCGCGATCGCGTCGAACGAGTCCTTCTCCGGTTGGACGAAAACGTTCACCGATCCGAGGCTTTGTGCGGCGATCGTGGATCGGCTCACGTTCGGCGGCAACATCATCGAAACTGGCACCGATTCCTACCGGCTTGCTCATACCCGAGCTCAGCAATCCGCCTGATCCCATCCGCAAGGTGGATTCGGATCAAGCCGCCCTACTGGACCTGAATGGGATTGACATACTCAAGGGGTGTCAGCGTTGCCCGCCCCGGTTCTGTACGAGTTCGTGCGACGGCTGTCGACCTGTTGACATTCTGTACGGTTAGCGTCACTATTTCAGGTGTGTCTTGGAGCACAGGGAGTCGACGATAAGGGTCGGCTCTCCGAATGAATTGGGACGAACAGTCAACGCGGAGAGATAATGACTAACTTGACCTTTCAGAAGAGCGAACAACTACCCCTCGAAGTCAGAGTGAGGGAATGGCTTTCCGCGTTCGAGGAGTTGCTCAGCGCGCAGGACTTTCCACGACTGCCCGAACTGTTCGTCGATGACTCGCACTGGCGCGACATGGGGGCCTTCACCTGGGACCTCGGCAACGTTAGCGGACTCGCGACGATCGAGAAGCTGATGCGTGCGTCTGTGGGCGACGTCAAGCCGTCCAATTTCGAGCTTTCCAAGGGCCGTACTGCGCCGACGCGAGTCACTCGGTCTGGCCGAGAGGTCGTAGAGGCGTTCATCTCCTTCACCACCACAGTCGGTTATGGCACCGGCATGGTGCGGCTTGTGGACACCAAGAACGGACTCAAGGCGTGGATGCTGCTCACACGACTCGAGGGCATCGTCGGCGCTGAGAAGCGTCGCCCGGCTGGCGCCGGATTCGATCGGACCTCCGGTCAGACCTGGCATGATGTGCGCCGCGAGCGCTCCAGCTACATCGACCGAGATCCTGAGGTCGTTGTCGTCGGGGGCGGACACCACGGTCTGTTCTCCGCGGTCAACCTCCAGGAATTGGGTGTCGACGTGCTGGTGGTCGACCGTTTCCCGAGGGCCGGCGACAATTGGCGGACTAGGTATGCGTCCCTAGCGCTACACAATGCGACCGAAATGGTTCATTTCCCCGGACTGCCGTTCCCCGACACGTACCCGCAGTTTATGCCGAAGGACCTGCTCGCTGACTGGATCGAAACCTACGTCGAGGCAATGCAACTGAATTACTGGAGCTCCACAGAGTTCGTGAGCGGGGAGTACCACGAGGCGTCCGGGCGCTGGCAGGTCGTCCTGCGACTGGCGGACGGAGCTGAACGGACCATGCGTCCCCGGCACGTCGTCATGGCGACGGGCGGGGTCGGTGGCCGCCCCTTCCGTCCCGAGCTGCCTGGGCTCGATTCCTTCAAGGGGGACACCCTCCACACGAAGGAGTTCGGATCGGGGGCGGCCTACGCCGGACAGCATGTGCTGGTGGTCGGCGTCGGAACGAGCGGACACGACACTGCCCGCGAGCTGCATCTGAGAGGCGCTCAGGTGGCAATGCTGCAACGAAGTCCCGTCACCGTTGTCGGCATCGAAACGGCCGATCTGTGTTATCCACCTGCGTACTTCGACGGGACGCCGCTCGTTGAAGCCGACTTCATGAGCATGGCGGGTTGGGCCTACCCCGTCCTCAAGGACGGGCTTCGGAAGCTCGGGCAGATGTGTCTGGACAGGGACCGTGAGCTGCTGGATGCGCTCGAGCGCGCCGGTCTGCGTATCCGAGAGCCCGAGAACGGATATTTGTGGCAGGTCTACGAAAGCTTTTCCGGCTACTACATAAACGTCGGCGCTTCGGAGCTGATCATCTCCGGGGACATTCGCGTCCACCAAGCAGAGGGCGTCAAGTCGTTCGTCGAGGACGGGCTTGCCTTCAACGACGGGACGGTGGAGAAGTTCGACGCCGTGATCCTGGCTACCGGTTACATGAACCAGCGCTACGAAACCGAGGCCCTGTTCGGTTCCGAGATCGCGGACAAGGTCGGCGACATCGGAGGATTCGACGAGGTCGGCGAGCTGGGAAACACCTACAAGCCGACAGCCCAGCCCGGACTGTGGTTCACGTCCAGCGGGTTCGCCTCGGGGCGTCACCTCGCTCCGAGTATGGCGGCGATGATCAAGGGCGCTCTCGACGGTCATGTGCCGGAGAATCGGTACGGCTTCATTGCCGCGAACGGCGGCACACATGAGTGAGCTCGCGCTGACCAGCACCTACTACCCTTTCGGAGGTTTCGATGCCTAGCACAGAGGCGAAGGAAGTCGAGCAGATCATTCAGGACTACAAGGCTGGAGTGATCGGCAAGGGCCAAGCCCTCACCATGGACGAGCGCCGCAAGGTCACCGACGCGATCGGTGAGTGGGCGACGGTCCGCGACGATGTCGAGTTGGAAACCCTGAAGCTCGGCGGGCGGGATGCGAGCCACTACCTCCCCGAGGCGGTTGAGCCCGGGATGGTGGTGCTCTACCTGCACGGCGGCGGATACGTCATGGGCTCACTCGACAGTCACGGCCGACTCATGGCGCACCTGGCTCACCATTGCTTAACACCGGTGTACGGACTGGACTTTCGCCGCGCTCCGGAGAACCCGTACCCGGCGGCTCTCGACGATGCCCGCGCGGCTTACATCGCGCTTCTGAACAGCGGCTGGAGCCCGGAACAGGTCATCCTTGCAGGTGACAGTGCAGGAGGTGGGTTGGTCCTGGCCGTCATGTCTCTCATCCGTGAAGCTGGCGAGCCGGCACCGGCAGGCGGCATCCTCCTCTCGCCGTGGCTCGATCTCGCCCTCACGGGAGACTCAATGGAACGCCTGGCGGCAGGTGACCCGTGGACGACGAGGCCCACGCTCGAAACCTTCGGAAAATTCTATGCGGGAGACGTCCCGCGGGATGATCCCAAGGTCTCTCCTCTCTACATGGACTTCGCGGACCTTTCGCCCATCCTGATCCACGTCAGCAGTTCGGAGATTCTGTTCGACGACGCGACGCGTACGCGCGACAGGGCATTGGCGGCCGGGGTGGAAGTCGAGTTCCGATCCTGGGAAGGGGTGCCTCATGTGTTCCAGCTCTTTGCGGGGAACCTTCCCGAGGCGCAGGAATCGCTAGAGGACATTGCGATCTGGATCGACAAACGCCGAGCCGCGGTACATTCCGGCTGATCCTCGACCCAGAAAGCAGCGTTCTGCTCTCGACCTACAGAGCCAGGGTGTCGCCGCCCGCGAAAGCCTCCCGCAGCAGAATCCTGTCGGAGGCTTTCGCGGCTCTGGCAGGCTTCTTGCGCCGACGTCCTCCTGGGATCCCCCCAATACACCCTTGTGACCGCTTGTCGCCTGCTCAGCGAATGGAGCGCGCGGAGCATGCGCGCCGTCAAGAGTCGGTCTCATCGTCGCGAAGGTCGCCGAGAATCTACGCGACAACCATTCCGTGGAAATTACTAGACGGATGGCGTCCAGATCGAGTACGGTATGAGCTACATCACGGGGCGTTGCCGCGCGGACGTTGTGCCTGGAGCCCCTCGATGTTCCAGCACCAGATGTGTCGCAGTGACCAACGGTTCAGAGGCCCTATGAATCTTTTAGGCGGAGGTTTGGAATGAAGTACTCGTTGTCACTGAGCTATACGAATCCCCATGAGGTGATTACCCTGGCTCAGGCGGCGGAGAGTGCCGGGTTCTTCGCGATCACGATGGGGGAACACCTTTTCCATCCTGTCGAAATCGCGTCAGATTATCCGTACACGGCGACTCCAGACGGTCCTCGTTCCATTGATCACAATGCTCCAGTGCTCAATTTTTGGGCCACTGCCGGAGCGATTGCCGGGTCGACCAAGAACTTGCATTTCATGTCATCGCTGTATCTCCTTCTCCTTCGGCATCCGTTGGTGTCCGCTAACGCGGCCGCGACGTTGGCCGGCATCTCGAACAATCGCTTTATATTCGGTGTCGGGCTCGGTTGGATGCGGGAGGAGTACGAGGAGCTGGGGGTTCCGTGGCGCGGACGCGGCAAGCGGTTCGACGAAGCGCTCGACATCATGGAGCGGGCATGGAAGGGCGTGTCCGAGCCGCACCAGGGTGAGCATTACTCGTTCAAGGCGATGGGAACGAATCCGCTTCCGCCGGAGCCAATTCCGCTGTATTTCGGGGGACATGCAGAAGCGGCGATGCAGCGCGCCGCGGATCGTGGTGATGGCTGGATGTGCCCCCCTACGCCTGACCTGGTGAAGCATCAGGTGCAGACGATCACGGAGATGCGCAAGGCCGCGGGTAGGGATGACCGCCCGTTCGAGTTCGCTGTCATGCTCAAGCAGCCGGATGAGTCCCTCATCCGCGAGCTGGCCGGCGTCGGAATCGATCATTTCATCATCAGCTGTCCGTGGCGTCCTGAGTTGTCGAAGACCGACTCCGGTGACAGGGTTGCTATGGTGACCGACTTGGGCGAGAAGTTGCGCAAGATCGGGGCAAATCTCTAATCCCCGACGGCGAGAATTTTTTGCTTTTACTCGACCATCGCGAACCCGTCGGCCGCCATTTTCCGCACTGGGCGCATGCCTGGTGTGGTCGAGGGGATATGCCCGATACATGGGACCGTCCGGGGTGACCGTCAATTGTGTCGCTCCAGGTCAGCATTGCTCGCGGCAACCGCAGTCCTCGTTCTGGTTCGGAGGGCGTTCGTCGAAATCAAGCGGCAAACCGGCCTGGACGGTACGACCGCTGACGCCCATACGTCCAGCACAGAAGGAGTCTCATCCCGATAAGTGGATTCGCCGACAATCAAGGCGGTGTCGGCTTATACGGCAGCAATTCGGCGGACATCAGGTCCGGACCATGGAAGCGGTGAAGTAGTGATTAAGTTCGGTTATAAGGCGTCTGCGGAGCAGTTCGGTCCACGGGAGTTGGTGGAGTTGGGTGTTCTGGCGGAGGCGCACGGGATGGATTCGGCGACGGTATCGGATCACTTCCAGCCGTGGCGGCACGAGGGTGGTCATGCGCCGTTCTCGTTGGCGTGGATGACGGCGGTGGGGGAGCGGACGGAGCGGTTGCAGTTGGGGACGTCGGTGTTGACGCCGACGTTCCGGTACAACCCGGCGGTGGTGGCGCAGGCGTTCGCGACGATGGGGTGTCTGTATCCGGGGCGGATCATGCTGGGGGTGGGTACCGGTGAGGCTTTGAATGAGATCGCGACGGGTTTTGCGGGGGAGTGGCCGGAGTTTAAGGAGCGGTTCGCGCGACTGCGGGAGTCGGTGCGGTTGATGCGGGAGCTGTGGCTGGGCGATCGGGTCGATTTCGAGGGTGAGTACTTCAACACGAAAGGGGCGTCGATCTACGACGTACCCGAGGGTGGGATTCCGGTGTACATCGCCGCGGGTGGCCCGGTAGTGGCCCGGTACGCCGGCCGGAGCGGTGACGGGTTCATCTGCACGTCCGGTAAAGGCATGGAGTTGTACACGGAGAAGCTGATTCCGGCGGTCGCGGAGGGGGCGGAGCAGGCCGATCGTGATGTGGCGGAGATCGACAAGATGATCGAGATCAAGATCTCGTATGACACGGATCCGGAGTTGGCTCTGGAGAACACGAGGTTCTGGGCGCCGTTGTCATTGACGCCGGAGCAGAAGCACAGCATCGAGGATCCGATCGAGATGGAGAAGGCGGCGGATGCGTTGCCGATCGAGCAGGTCGCGAAGCGGTGGATCGTGGCGTCGGATCCGGACGAGGCGGTGGCGCAGATCCGCCCGTACCTCGATGCAGGGCTCAATCACCTGGTGTTCCATGCTCCCGGACACGATCAGAAGCGGTTCCTGGAGTTGTTCGAACGGGATCTGGCACCGCGGCTGCGAGCTCTCTGATGACCATCAACACCGGCGTCACCGAAACCTCGTCATGGAGGAAGCTCGCCGATCACCAGCAGACGGTCGCAGCGCTCCATCTGCGGGAGTTGTTCGATACCGATCCGCACCGCGGCACTGATCTGACGGTCACCGTCGGCGACTTGTATGTGGATTACAGCAAGCATCGCGTGACCCGTCAAACCCTGGGTCTTCTTCTTGATCTCGCCCGGGATGCCGGCGTCGAGAAGCGCCGAGACGCAATGTTCGCGGGCGAGCACATCAACACTTCCGAAGACCGCGCCGTTTTGCACACAGCACTACGACACCGCCGCGACGCCACCCTGACGGTAGACGGACAGGACGTCATCGGCGACGTCCACGATGTTCTGGACCGGATGGGTGCGTTCACCGATCGGATCCGGTCCGGGGACTGGCGCGGGGCCACCGGCGAGACCATCACCACCGTGGTCAATATCGGAATCGGAGGTTCGGACCTCGGTCCTGCCATGGTCTACCGGGCATTGCGCCACTACACGGACGGACCCGAGGTGCGGTTTGTCTCGAATGTCGACGCCGCAGACCTGGTGTCGACGCTGTCCGGTCTCGACCCGGCCAGCACGCTGTTTGTAGTGGTCTCCAAGACTTTCTCGACCTTGGAGACCATGACCAACGCGGCGGCGGCCCGGAGATGGCTCACAGACGCACTCGGTGAAGACGCTGTCCTGCATCACTTCGTCGCAGTGTCGACCAACGTAGAACGGGTGGCGGAATTCGGCATCGACCCTGCAAGCATCTTCGAGTTCTGGGACTGGGTCGGGGGACGCTACTCGGTGGGATCAGCCGTCGGACTTGCGGTGATGGCTGCTATCGGGCGAGAGCGCTTCGCGGAATTTCTCAACGGTATGCGCCAGCTCGATATGCACTTCCGTACGGCACCCATCGAGTCGAATGCACCGGTCCTCCTGGGTCTGCTGGGTGTCTGGTATGCCAGCTTCTTCGGCGCGGACTCACGTGCTGTTCTGCCCTATTCGAACGACCTCATGCGGTTCCCGGCCTACCTGCAGCAACTGACGATGGAATCAAACGGAAAGTCGGTACGGGCGGACGGCACTCCGGTCGAAACCGGCACCGGTGAAGTCTTCTGGGGCGAACCTGGTACCAACGGTCAGCATGCCTTCCATCAACTCCTGCATCAGGGAACCCACTTGATTCCCGCGGATTTCATAGGGTTTGCGCAGCCTACCGAAGATCTGCCCACGCTCGATGGCCAACGCTCGATGCACGGGGTGCTGATGGCGAACATGCTCGCCCAGTCCAAGGTCCTGGCGTTCGGCAGAACCGCCACCCAGGTCGTCGCAGACGGAACACCTCCCGTACTTGTGCCGCACAAGGTGATGCCCGGCAACAGGCCGTCGACGACGATCCTAGGCGCGAAGCTCACACCGTCGAGCCTCGGGCAGCTAATCGCCCTCTACGAACACCAGGTCTTCGTCCAAGGTGTCGTGTGGGGCATCGACTCGTTCGACCAATGGGGAGTCGAAGTCGGTAAGGAGTCGGCGGTGGAGTTAGCGCCAGCGCTATCGGATTGCGACGGTCCCATATCAACCGGGGACAGCTCCACCGAGGGTTTGATTCGAGCGTACCGACGAGCAAGGCAAGGACGAATATGCCCGCTCTGATGTTGAAACTGCCGCCGCCGGTCGCCGAGGCCTGGGATTGGCAACTATCTGCGGCGTGCCGAAATGCCGACCCGTCCATATTCTACTTTGCCGACAATGAGCGAGGCGATCCCCGTTCGAGCCGCGTCCGTGCTGCAAAACGTGTCTGCCGACAGTGCCCCGTGCGAGCCCGGTGCCTCAACTATGCACTCGAAGCCTACGAACCCCACGGAATCTGGGGCGGTTATACCGAGGATGAGCGCAGGACGCTTCAAAGGAGGCGGGACTTGGAAAGTCAACCAACTGCCGACACATGCGGTGTGCGCACCCATTGCGATCCACTAGCAACGCGAGCTGCGGTCTACGCAATGTAGGGATGATCAGGTCTTCTCGTCTCACTGTCCGCGCTCGCGACCTATGCGGGCGGTTGAATTCCGTACGCACTCGGGGCTGCCTCGTTTAAATCACCTATGCAGTAGACAGGACATGTCATGACACAGTGCTCGATGGCTAATCACGTCCCGATTCCTTCGTCGATGCGGCGGGTGCTGCGGCGTGCCCGCGACGGTGCCACTCTGAACGTGGACGAGGCGACGGTCCTTCTTCAGGCTCGTGGCGGCGCCCTGGCCGATCTGTGTTCGTCGGCGGCGAAGGTCCGCGACGCCGGTTTGCTGGCGGCGGGCAAGCCTAGGGCTGTCACGTATTCGCGCAAGGTGTTCATTCCGCTGACCCGGTTGTGCCGGGACAAGTGCCATTACTGCACGTTCGTGACGGTGCCCGGGAAGCTGCGGTCCGAGGGCCGCGGCGCGTATCTGGAGCCGGACGCGGTGCTCACGATTGCGCGTCAGGGCGCCGAATTGGGCTGTAAGGAAGCGCTCTTCACGCTCGGTGACCGTCCCGAGGACCGGTGGCCCGAGGCCAAGCAGTGGCTGGACGCGCGGGGTTACGATTCAACGCTCGACTACCTTCGCGCCATGTCGATCCGGGTACTTGAGGAGACCGGACTGCTGCCGCACCTGAACCCGGGTGTGATGAGCTGGGAGGAGATGTCCCGCCTCAAGCCGGTGGCCCCGTCGATGGGGATGATGCTCGAGACGACGTCCACCCGGTTGTTCACCGACAAGGGTGAATGCCACTACGGCAGCCCCGACAAGGATCCGGCGGTGCGGTTGCGCACGCTCACCGACGCCGGGCGGTTGAGTGTGCCGTTCACCACCGGAATCCTGGTCGGCATCGGCGAGTCCGTTCGCGAACGTGCGGAGTCGATTATGGCGATCCGTAAGTCGCACAAGGCGTTCGGGCATATCCAGGAAGTGATTGTCCAGAATTTCCTCGCGAAACCCGACACCGCGATGCGCGATGCGCCGGATGCGGGTCTCGAGGAGTTCCTCGCGACCATCGCCGTGTCCCGGCTGTTGCTCGGCCCGTGCATGCGCATCCAGTCGCCGCCCAACCTGGTGTCGAACACCGAGTGCGTCGCGCTGCTCGGTGCGGGTGTCGACGACTGGGGCGGCGTGTCGCCGCTGACCCCGGACCATGTCAACCCGGAGCGGCCGTGGCCGAACCTGGATACCCTGGCGGAGATCACAGTGCAGGCAGGGTTCGAGCTCACCGAGCGCACGGCGGCGCAACCGCAGTATGTGCTGGCCGGTTCGCCCTGGATCGATCCGCGGATCACCAGGCACGTGCAGGCCCTCGCGGACCCGAACACCGGGCTGGCGAAGTTGGACACGAAGCCAGTGGGGTTGCCATGGCAGGAGCTGGACGAGTCCTGGGAGTCAACGGGCCGGGTCGATCTGAACACCGAGATCGACACCGAGGGCCGCAGTACCGAGACCCGCAGCGACCTGGGCAGCGCGTTCGGGGACTGGGAGACCGTCCGCGAGCAGGTGCTGGAGTTGAGCGGCCCGGTGCGGGTGGACACGGACGTGCTCGCGGCGCTGCGCAGCGCCGAACGCGATCCGGCGGGGTGCACCGACGACGAATACCTGGCGTTGGCGGCGGCCGAGGGGCAGGGTCTCGAGGCGATGGTGGCGCTGGCGGACGCGCTCCGCAAGGACGCGGTCGGCGACGAGGTTACCTACGTGGTGAACCGGAACATCAACTTCACTAACATCTGCTACACCGGGTGCCGGTTCTGCGCGTTCGCGCAGCGCAAGGGCGACGCGGACGCGTTCACCCTGTCCACCGACGAGGTCGCGGACCGGGCGTGGGAGGCGCACGTCGCGGGCGCGACGGAGGTCTGCATGCAGGGCGGGATCGACCCGGAGCTTCCGGTCACCGGGTATGCCGATCTGGTGCGGGCGGTGAAGAAGCGGGTGCCGTCGATGCACGTGCACGCGTTCTCCCCGATGGAGATCGTCAACGGCGCCGCCCGCGGTGGGCAGAGCGTCCGCGACTGGCTGGTCGAACTGCGTGAGGCGGGTCTGGACACCATTCCGGGCACCGCGGCGGAGATCCTCGACGACGAGGTTCGCTGGGTGCTCACCAAGGGCAAGCTGCCGACCGCCACCTGGGTCGAGGTGGTGACCACGGCGCACGAGGTCGGGTTGCGGTCGAGTTCGACGATGATGTACGGCCACGTCGACAACCCGAAGCACTGGGTCGGGCATCTGCGGGTTCTGCGCGGAATTCAGGACCGGACAGGCGGATTCACCGAGTTCGTGCCGCTGCCGTTCGTGCATCAGAGTGCGCCGCTGTATCTGGCGGGTGCGTCGCGTCCCGGCCCGACCATCCGCGACAACCGCGCGGTGCATGCCCTGGCCCGGATCATGCTGCACGGCCGGATCCCGAACATCCAGACCAGCTGGGTGAAGTTGGGTGTCACGGGCACCCAGGCGATGTTGCAGGGCGGCGCCAACGATCTCGGTGGCACGTTGATGGAGGAGACTATCTCCCGGATGGCGGGTTCGGAGCACGGATCCGAGAAGACGGTCGAGGAATTGCGGGCCATCGCAGAGGGTATCGGCCGGCCGGCACGCGAACGCACCACCACACACACTCGACGGATCACGATCAGCTCACTCCTATGATCACATCCGAGACCGATCGCTACGCGGTTGTAGTGCCCATCAGATCCCTGAAAACGGGTAAGAGCCGTCTCCTTACGGATTCGGATGCACTGCGTCCACAACTCGCGCTGGCATTCTTCCTCGATACGATCGCCGCACTCGAATGTAGTGCAGCCGTTGATCGGATCGTTGTGGTATCGGGCGACGCAACTATTCGCCGATGTGTTCAGGCACGATGCGACATCGTTGCGGATAGTGAAACCGGTCTCCCTGCGGCGATAGAGATCGGTGTTGAGCAGTTGCGAAAAACGCGCCATTCGGGGCCCGTGGCGGTTGTCCTCCCAGATTTGCCCTATGCGACGACGGACGCTTTCGACGCGCTGTTCGTTGCCGCGCGCGAACACACGCGGGCCTTCTTGCCCGACTCTGTCGGCGACGGCACCACTTGTGTGACAGCGACGTCAGTGGACATGGTGGTCCATCGCTTCGGTCCGAACTCAGCCCGAGCGCACACCGAGGCCGGCCTCGTTGCACTTGGCGTTCCAGTACCCGAGTTGCGTGCAGACGTAGATATTTTCAGCGATCTGTGTCACCAGCAGTTACTGAGGCTAGGTGCAGAGACCGGAAAGGTGCTCAATCGTTAGCCTGTACGCGTTTAGCCTGAATCCGTGTGTGTCACGAACATTGAAGCGCCTCTGTGTGTCAAGCCCTGCGTGTCAGACATCCCAT
>NZ_VBTM01000023.1:0-29166 GCF_013277795.1 Rhodococcus sp. MS16 | reverse complement strand
CCCAGTCCCAGAATCTATTTCGAAACGACGCCTCGAACGCCGGGTAGCGCAACGGACGACCCTTTGCCTGGCGTCGCCCGACCCATAAAGCCGACGTCTCGGCTTGGCCTCGTTCGGTTGCGAGGTATTCGTCCAGCAGTGGCCACCAATCGTCGGTAACCGGAACACGATGCTCGTCGCGGGCACCTTTCAGTAGAACGGTGACTGTGCGGCGCCGCCGATCGATATCGGAGAGCCGAAGACCAAGCACACCGTGCCGGCCATGCTCGGCGCTCCAATCACCAATCCGCTGACCGGTTCGAAGTAACAGTGTGACGATCGCACGATCACGAACACAGACCTGTTCTGCTGCAAGATGTTCGGCTACCGAAGGATCCAGATCCCGAGTCAGCACCCGAGGTTCTCGTCGCCGCAACTCGAGTCGACCTCGGTGCGGCAAGTCGCGTCCCGACATACCGTGAGCGGGACCGGGCGGTCCTGTAGGCACGGGGTTTTCCCGGCCCGACCACGCCCCTGCACGATGGCTGTCTCGCTCGATCAGGAACGCGAAGAACGCGGCCAACGCCGCAAGACGATTATTGACCGTCCGAGGTGCCCTGCCATGCTCCGTTCG
Source organism: Rhodococcus sp. MS16 (assembly GCF_013277795.1). Lineage (NCBI taxonomy): Bacteria > Bacillati > Actinomycetota > Actinomycetes > Mycobacteriales > Nocardiaceae > Rhodococcus > Rhodococcus sp. MS16. The sequence continues at coordinate 28,553 of NZ_VBTM01000023.1, read as the reverse complement.
AAGATCAGCACCGGAACCGAATTCGGCAATGTACTCGCTGACGACCTGGCGTGTGACGTCATCGAGCGATTGTGATGCCAACCAGCGGATGAAGTGCTCGACGCCGAGCCGATATGTGCGCACTGTGTAGCTGGAGCGGCCCAGCATGACCAGCCGTTCGACGAATGCCCCAACATCGTCCACCAGTCACCCCTAGGTTCGGCCCCTCCTTCACCCCACCATGACTGGACTCTTGAGACAAGAAGTCGGCTACATCCCGTTCGAACAGGACGCTGCGAACCTGTTTTTCCAGTTGGTGTCGTCTCGTTACGAGCATGCCTCACTGATTCTGACATCGAATCTGCCGTTCGGCCGGTGGGGTGACGTATTCGGCGATCAGGCAGTCGCTGCCGCGATGATCGACCGAATCGTCCATCACGCAGAGGTTTTGACCTTGAAAGGGGCGAGTTACCGACTCAGAAACACCGGGATCGATACGTTGCCGTCCGTGAGAGCGGATAACGCGGCACAATGAATACATCGGCGTGGTCTAGTTTCCGTCCGTCGCGAATGGACTAGGTTTCGACCGTCGTTCACAGGGGTGACGGCGACCGCGTGGACACTCGTGAATGGGCGTTCGACTTCCGCGTCGGCGGACGCGACATCGACGAAGGCAAATTCCACAACGGTCCAGTCTCACGATACGAGGCCACCTACACCGACATCGTCGAACACGTCCGCATCGTCACGACATACGACATGTGGCTCGACGGAGCCCACATGTCGACATCCCTGGCGTCAATGGAATTCGAGCCGACGAACGAGGGAACCCGATTCACACACATCGAGCACGGCGTCTTCTTCGACCAGTTCTGGACTGACGGACACGGGCGCGAACAAGGTACCCAAGGGCTCCTCGACGCCCTCGGCAACTACCTCACGTGACACCCTCCTGCCGCAGGCCGGACCTTTTCGATCACGCGGTTAACCCCGATTGCAACAACCCGACCATCACGCTGCCCCTCCAGGCGCTTCGCTGCCCGCGACTCCGGCGCGGAGGTCGAGCCGGCTCAGGCACCGGCTGACCGCGATGAAAAACCATGAACCCCGGCCGGCGAGTTTGCACTTGCCTCGACAAATCCTGCCGAGCATACTGCAATAATCACTCTATCATGGTTACTATTGCAGTATGCGCAGTGACCATAAGAGCCTTGACCTGGCAGACCTCGCCGCCAGCCAATGGGGCCTGTTCACCACCGCACAGACCCGGACCCTCGGATTCTCCACCCAACGCATCGCCCGCCTCGCCGACCACGGCACTATCGAACGACTCCGCCACGGGGTCTACCGGATCAGCGGCGCACCGAGCGTCCCCCACGAACAACTGCGCGCGGCGTGGCTGATGATCGAGCCAGCCGTCACCGCGGGTGAACGGCTCGACGCCGAGCACCCGGGCGTCGTCTCCCATCGCTCCGCCGCCAGACTCCACGACCTCGGCGACCTCGACGCCGACGTCATGGAGTTCGCCACCGCCGGCCGCAAGCAATCCCGCCTCGCCGATGTCCGATACCGCACCGCCCGACCAGGCAGGAACCGGTGGACTCTCCTCGACGGCCTCCCCGTCACCACCGCCCTCGCCACCATCGACGACCTCGCCGCCGACCACCTCGACGGTGGACACCTCGCCGCCGTCGTACGCGACGCCGTCACCACCAACCTCGTCGACACCGACGCCCTGATCGCCGTGTTGGGGCCATACGCGCACAAGTACGGGACCACACCCGGTGACGGCTCAGATCTGCTCGACCGGCTACTGACCGAGGCCGGCATACCGGAGTCGACGCTGGCGTTGAGTCGCCGCCTCGTCGCCGGCGGCAACGCCGCCGATATCGCAGCCACCGTTTCCACCTGATCCGAAGGAATACATGAGCACCGACAGACCGCCCCGCAGCAGCAATCCGGCGGCATTCAACCGCTCCCTCAAAGACCGGATCCGGAACGAAACCGCACCCCGCGGCCGCAGCACCGAACAACTACGACGCGAGTTCTTCCTCCAACGCTTCCTCGCCCGCGTGTTCTCCGAACCCGGCGAGCGCTGGCTACTCAAAGGAGGCGCCTCACTACTTGTGCGCCGACCCGATGCCCGCTACAGCCAGGACATCGACCTGCTGCACACCTCCGCCGCCGTCACCGAAGCAGTGACCGAACTCGTCGAGATCGCCGAAACAGACAGCGATCTCGACCCGTTCCGGTTCGTGTTCGACCCACCCCGGCTGATGACCGGCGGCGTATCCGGAGCCAGCGTGAAAGTGAAGGTCTACCTCGGCGCCGTTCAACTCGCAGACTTCCCCATCGACCTGTCCACCGAACTGGTCCCGGTCGGCGACGTGGACTACCAACTTCCTCGCCCGGTGGTAGAGATGGACGAGCTGGCGCCCATGCCGAAATTCGCTTTATACCCACTGCCGCAACAGGTTTCCGACAAGGTGTGCGCAATGTACGAACGGTACGGCGATTTGCGACAACCCTCGACGCGCTACCACGATCTGGTCGACCTCACGTTGATCGTGACCGCCTGGACTCTCGACGCGGCCCTCACCCGCACCGCCCTGCAACGTGAATCCGCACGACGCACACTGACACTGCCAACCACCCTCACCGTACCTGCACCGTCATGGACTGCCGGCTACGCCAAAATCGCCAAAACGGTACCCGGCCTCCCCGAACACGCACGCAACATCGACAGCGCACTACACATCGTCGGCCAATGCCTCGACCCACTACTCGGCCAGCACCTCCACACCGGAACATGGAACCCCATCGAATCGAACTGGTCAACCAAATAAAAGGCGACAACCTTGAGGAACCCCACCATCCCGACAGTCAGCGGCCTAACCAACCACAGTGACAGGGCCGATCGGGTCTATCTCGCTAACGGTGTTTCGGCGGATTTCCATCAGTATGTTTCCGATCCCGGCCAACGATCGGCGAACGTGATCGCAAACGCGTTCAGAGCAGGCTTCCACCGCACCATCCATCGTGCCTGGCCCTTGCCTGTCGGGTCTAGTGAACGCGTCACCATATAGAGGCACTTCAGCGCAGCCGCCTCGGTAGGGAAATGGCCACGAGCTTTCACAGCCCTCCGATACCGGGCATTGAGAGACTCAATCGCGTTGGTGGAGCACAGCACTCGCCGTATCTCGATGTCGTAATCGAGGAACGGGATGAATTCCTGCCAGGCGTTGGTCCACAATCGGATGATCGCCGGATACTGCTTGCCCCAACGGTCGGCGAGATCGTCGAACGCTGCACTCGCGGCAGCCTCGGTCGGGGCCGTGTAGATCGGTCTGAGATCGTGTTTGAGTGCGTCCCAGTGTTGACGTCCCGAGAGCCGAAAGGTGTTGCGGATCAAATGCACGACGCACGTTTGAACCGTCGTGGCCGGCCACACGTTCTCGACGACCTCCGGTAGGCCTTTCAATCCGTCGCAGACCAGGAAGAACACGTCCCGGGTGCCCCGATTTCGGATGTCTGTCAGCACGCTCATCCAGAATTTGGCGCCCTCACCGCCGGTGCCGGCCCACAATCCGAGCACGTCGCGGTGTCCGTCGAGGCTGACGCCGATCGCGGCGTAGATCGGCCGGTTTGCGACCTGACCGTCCCGGACTTTGACGACGATCGCATCGACGAAAATCGCAGCGTATACCTCGTCGAGCGGTCGGGCAGACCAGTCCTGCATCTCCTCGAGGACCTTGTCGGTGATCCGCGAGATGGTCTCTTTGGAGACCGAGGCGCCGTAGATTTCGGCGAAATGAGCGGAGATCTCGCCGGTGGTTAATCCTTTGGCGTACAACGACAACACGATTTCGTCGACCCCGTTGAGACGTCGTTGGCGTTTCTTGACGATCTGCGGTTCGAACGTCCCTTCCCGATCTCTCGGGACTTCGATCGGGACATGCCCGGCCGCCTCGGTCAACACCGTTTTCGGCCGGGTTCCGTTGCGAATATTCGTGGATTCCCGTTCCGGCGGGGCTTGGTTTTTGTCGTGCCCGAGGTGCTCGGTCATCTCTTCGTTCAGCGCGGTTTCCAGGACGCTTTTGGTGAACTGTTTGAGCAGTCCGTCCGGACCGGTCAGCGACAGACCCTGCTCCTTCGCCAACCTGACCAACTCCGCAGCCGCCGCAGCTTCCGCGGAGGGCTCGGCCCTCTTCTTCGTCACATCTTCCAGTGTGGTCATCTCGGCACCTCCTCGCCGAGCATTCACTCAGCTAGTCGGGCCGAAACACCGATTTAGAGACAGTCCCGGCCGATCACAGGGAGCATCTGTCGGTGCGGTATCCAGGGATCTGAGCCACAAGGTCCGGAGAGTCAACGTCGAAGTCTGGGCCGAGCTTCCTCGGCTGCCGGTCATCCCTTCGCCCGAGTATGACGGAAAATAGGTTGTCGGGATCGATCTGCACCGGCAGCGATCGGTGATCGTCTGCCAGACGGCGGAGGGTGAACAATTATGACATAAGGGGCCTCCTCCATCGTTGAAGTGGCACCCCCATCATTCGCCGGGAACCACGAGAGCGGGAGGCACCGCTCCTACATCGCATCACGTTGTTGAACGCGGCGAATTGGGAGAATGTGGCGTGACCACAGCAATGCCGTCGTACAAGGGTCACCGCTACCCGGTCGAGATCGTCAACCACTGCGTGTGGCTGCACTGGCTCTGTCAACTTAGCTGAACATGACTGGTAATCAACAGCATTCGATCACACTGGGGCGGATTCTGTTGGCGGGAACCCGAGTTCAGGAGGCAGCGGGTACGCAAGTGACGTCGTTCCAGGTGGCGAATCGGTCGGTCACGGCAAGCTCCCCGCTCCTGGCACAAGCCGCCCAGAACGTCGGAGCGGTAGTCGCCCGCGATGAGCTTGTGTCGGCAGGGTCGGAAGTGCGGCGAGATGGCGCTGAACACCGCCAGGAACCGTTGCGCGCCGCCCGGTGAGCGGAAGAACTTCAGGGCGCGTTCGCGCTGCCTGGTGGGTTGGTGCGAGTTCTCGGCCCGGTTGTTGAGGTACTTCGAGCGCCGGTGCTGGGCCGATGGTATCAACTTTCGATGCGCCACAACGTAACTGGCGGGCTTGTCGGTCACCAGCACCCTCGGAACCCGGGTATGATTGCGCATCAACTTGGGCAAAGAAGAGTTTCGTCGCCTTCGCGTTTCGTCGTGACTGAACCAGGACATCGAGGACATTGCCGTCCGGATCGACCGCTCGCCACAGGTACTGCCGGATGCCGCCGATCTTGACGAACGCTTCGCCGGAAGCTATGTGCCGCCGGGGTCGGGGAACAGGGCGGCGCAGGCGACGCGCGTATTCGGGCCCGAACTTCGCGCACCATGTGCGGATCGTCTCGTGCGAGACGACGATGGGCGCGGGCGAGCATCAACTCCTCGACGTCGCGCAAGCTCGAGGCGAACCTGTAGTACAGCCACACGCAGTGCGCGATGATCTCCGCGGGATAGCGGTGCCGTTTGTACATCGAACGCGTCGAATCCGCCCGTGTCTCGTCTCCCTGGCTCATCGGACGATCATCCCTGACTCACGGCCCAGATAAGTTGACAGAGCCCCGCGTAGCAATGCTCGCGCGACGGGCACAGCATGATCGGCGACGATGGCGTTCGTGGACTCCCGTTTTGGTCAGCGACATTGGTAATCACTGACCAAACCAAGAGCCCACCCATCGTTCTACACCTCGGCACCGCCCACGATCATGAGTTCTCGGAAACGTTTTCAGTCCTGATTGAGCCTCGATCGCACCTCGGACATCTTGTTGTTCAACTCGTTTTCGTCGAGAATGCCGCGGTCGATGAGAGTATGTGCGGTACTGATCACGGAGCGTGAGTGAACCGGAAACTTGCTGTAGATGGTTTCGCCCAAAGCATCTTCGGTCTGCCGCCGCTCCAGGTTGTCCCAGGTGCCGCGCCACGAGAGGCATTCGCATGTGGCCTGCATCGCTGATTCCCATGGTTCAGGCTTGCGGTCGGTGTCAGGCAGTCCGTCTTCGCGTCCGGTGGCGTCTGTGAGGGTGGCGAAGACTACGTCGTATCCCTGCGCACTTGTCATTTCGGACTCCCGGCGGAGGGTGCTTCCGAAGCCGTCCACTCTGCGGAGGGTAATGCGACCCCGATCATGGTGTCCCGAGTGACTATCTTCTCGAGCTGATTCTCGGTCCAGCCGTCGGTGCCCGATGGGCGCATGGGCATTACCATGAATCTCGATTTTTGATTCGAATCATGCACGCGTACTTCGACATCAGACGGAAAATGCAATCCGAATTCTGCAAGGACCTCGCGTGGCCGACGAACCAGGCGACGACGATAGTTCGGAGTTCGATACCAATCGGGTGACATGCCGAGTACCGGCCGGGGGTAGCAGGAACACAACGTGCATACGATGACGTTGTGTACCTTCGGCGTATTTTCCAGCACGTAGAAATACGTGTAGTCGCTGGGTGTTCCGGTACCTGTCGGATCTGTCCAGTCGATCCCCACCTCTTTACTGGCCTCGGTACCGTTCTCGAGTAGTCGCTTCTTGAACTCGGGGTCAGTCCATGCCTTCGCTACCATCCGCGAACCGCCCGACGGGCCAATCGATTCCGCCCATTCCGAGAATCGGCGGTGATCCTCGGTGGAAAAGAGGCCCTTCTCGATCGAGAGTTCCCGTACCGCGAGTTCGAGTACTTCGAACTCGCTGACCTTGTCTTCCTCTTGGATGGGGGCGTGTGCGTCCGAATGAGTATGTGAGTTGCTCACGTCATCTTCTCCTAGTCGTCCTTCTGCAGAGCCCGGAGCCAACCCTCCGCGCATTCGGTTTCCAACGTGTCGATGTCGAAGCCGGTGTAGCGCGGCCAAAGGTCGGTCTGCTTGAAGGAGACCACGTAGAACGGCTCCGTTCGGCCGGTCTCGAGCCTGTCGAATGCCTCGTCCTCGGGGACAACCCAATCCGGCCGGGTATCGACAACTATCCCGGGCTGATCTCGCACGAATTCTTGTGTGCGAGTGTGGAATATGCTTGTCATATTCTTGACCACTACCCGATCGCCGATCTTGAACTTGGGCATCATCTACTCGCTTCCTCGAGGCGGGTGCGAACCTCGTCGATCTTCACGGACAATTCGTCGAGTGATACAAGCCCTTTGTCGACAAGGAATTTTGCCGCCACGGTAGCCCAGCGCGCGTAATAGGGAAGCCCGAAATACTGGGTTTCACCGAGATCAACTTCGGCGCGCCGGCGCATCTCGGCGTTCCACGGACCGCGCCACGAAAGACATTCGCACGTGACGTACGTGTTCATCTCCCAGGCTTCCTCCTCCTTTTCGACGTACTCCACTGGAAGGGCGGGCTGACCACCGACATCGTGCAACACGTGGCGCAGTACGTCGTACTGCGCATTCGTGATCGAAGGCGGAGAATCCTGTACCAGGTGGATAGCGGGAGTTATCTTCGCCAAGCCGTCTGTGAGCGCCTGGAAATCTGTTTGGGTGGTCATTGAGGTCTCGTTCCGTGTTGATTCCCGTCATTTCTCAGTTCTCTAGACCGAAATGTCATGTTGGCACGTTGCCTCCCAAAGGGATTGGTTCCACCGCAATGGGCGTTGATTTGTGTGCCGAGCGTTCGGCGAGTTGGGTCAGTGCTGCAAATGTCAGCCCGAGGGTCAACCACAGCGTTACCTGGGTGGCGAGCGACGAAACCCTGAACTGCCACAGGAGTGTGGCGGGAAAGTCTTGGCCCACTTCGTTGATCGTGGGTAGGAGAAGATATCCGATCGTGACGACCGCAATGAATGTAACGACCCCACAGGCTACTCGAACGGTCCAAAGTCCGCGTCCCCCACGATATTGCGTTTCGGCTCGCTGCATCGCAGGAATTTTGGTGACGATCTTCGCGGCAAAGACCGAGATCGCCACGGCAAGAAGGCCGAGTATCACTGCAGCCAACCAGAGGAGGGTTCGCTTGTCGAGAGTTTCCGGATCTCCGACAGCCGGCGGATTGGCCGGATATTTGAAGAACGGTACTGCTTCGATTGCGAGCCAGCACAATACAGCAAGGGAGAGAACAAGCGCCGGACCGGACAACTTCGTGAAGCGTCGCGCGTAGGTCGCGCCGAGCGCAAATATGGCGCCGAGCGCCAAGCCCGCCAAGGTTGTGGCCAGGACGAGTCCGGCGCGTTGTCCGCTGCGATCGACCAGCGGCGCCGTGTCAGTTTGGTGGCTGTGTGAGTTGGCAGCGGCTGAGTGATCCTCGTGCGCTAGGGAGGTCTGCTCCGCTTCCTCGATGGAGATCGCAGCTTGGACGTGCGACTCACCGAGGGCAAATGCGACTCCGCCCGCTAGGAGACCGGCGATCAGCCCGGCGATCAACCCACGCACCAGCAGGTCCTTGATCGAGCCGGCTAGTGGCATGGGAGCCCCATCAAGTGCCGTCCGTCGTGCATGAGTTCGTGCATATACAGACCGCTGCGCGAGATGACGCCCGTATCGAAACCCACCAAGTAGAGGGTGAGAAGAGCGAGTAGGACGACACCGACGACGGCAATACCTGCTCCGACCTTGTCGAGTGAACGTTCCGGGCTGAGGATGAGGGTCATGGTTTCTCCTTGGGATAAGTCCAGTCCCGTGAATCCGCGCAACAGATCCATATGTAGTCGGCTGCGTGGGACGCAAGGCCGAGCACAGTAACAGGATTGACGATTCTCACGGCATTCTCTTGTGCAAGCCCCAGGCTGGCTCGACCAGCCGTCTCGCTCGGCTGGGAATTGCTTGCCAAGGCCCGCCCAGACCTGCTCGACTCGCGCCGGCTTACCGGTGACTCCAACCGATCACAAGACACCAATGACGTTACAGCGTCGATTTGACCGAGTCGACACCTAGATTGCACCTTTGACAGAAAATTTCTCAGTCCATGCAGCACTTGACTATTGGCGAAGGTATAGGTATTTGGCTCCGACCGCCAATATTTTCGGGCTGAATACATCAATGATATTTATGCGAAACGCTATTCGCCAGGCTCGCCGATTTCGGCGAGGGGTCACCCTCTATGAAAGGCACTGTCACATTCATGAAAGGCACTGTCACATTGATTTAAAGAAGTAGCGGCGCAATTGGTTTGGAACATGTAGCGATGTAATCCCGTTGGGGTTGTTCACGTTTCAGGAGGTAACACCGCTCGCGGCGACTTCCTGCCAGAGCGCGAATCGATTGGCCATACATCTACTCGGCCGCAATCAGGGGCGAGTTCTCCCCGGAACGCACCCGCTTGGGCCGGCGACGAGGTCCGGCCCTACCTCGCCGCGCACGCCTATCTGGCGCATATGCTCGCTGCCATCCCGCTCAGCGATGACGAGCGCGGCGCCGTCGACGAGGGGCTCACGCGCCACGACCTGATCGGAGCCGCCTGCGAGGGATTTGTCGTCGTGCTGCCAGCTGATGCAGCCGATCCGGCACGGCACAACGCCCGAGACGCCGCCCCACGAGTGTGCATGGCGAGCGGGCCGTAGATAGCTGGGCCAGATTGATACGCGGACAGGTTATGTGCCGGACTCGGCCCATCCTACTCAACGAGCCTGCATCGGCTCCGAGACGTCGACCTCCCTCAGTCGCAAGTGGAGCGGTGCTCGGCGACGACTTTGTGTGCAAGTTCCGCAACTTTGACGTTCATGTTCTGCGACGTCTGGACCAACGCGGCGAAGGCCTCGTCGTCGGACACCTGATGCAACGCCATCAGTAGGCCGATAGCCTGGCCGATCTCACGGCTATTGGTCAGTCCCTTTCGCAACGACTCCGAATTCTCGCCTCGTGAAAGTGCAGTTACTGCCACCGACGCGAAGGACGCCAAGACGATTGCGGGGTCGGCCATCTCCTCTGAGAAGGCGCCGGGCATATCGGAGAAGAGGTTGAGTGCACCGAGTTTGCGACGATCGACCAACAGACGAAAACCCATAGCGCTGCGAATCGGAGTCTCCGATACAGCTTTCCGCGCGAATTCGGTCCATAGGGTAGGAGACCGGAGGTCGGGCTCTAGTTGTGGTGTTTCTGTTTCGAGAGCGTCGATGCACGGACCCTCGCCGGTGGCGCGTTCGAGATCGTCCGCAAACGCGGCAAAATCGTCGCTCGCGGCGACAGTGACGGTGCTGTTTCCTTGACGCAGCATCAAGCTGGCGTGATCGCAACCGGGAACCAGCTCGACAGCAGCAGAACAGATCGCGGCGTACACCTCGGCACTGTCCGCCGCGGAGTAGAGAATCTCCGCCAATGCAGCGAAGATCGCTGTGGGTTCCGCCAGTTCATGGGGCTTAGCCATAGCTACCCACCTCGGGACTTACCGACAAGTCGAAACCTGCATCCACAGGTTTCGGATGCTGTCGAATTCTACTTCTACGCTCGTCGCGGCGCAGTCGATCACTACTTCTCGACTACTCACCGTGCGGACAATCGAACGAGCGCGAGCCAGCACACACGACCAAAGGATCGCGCGGGTGCGGAGGGGTAATGGGCCCGGTAGGGGGTGATGCGTGGTAGAACCGACCGACAGCGACGCTATCTGGACCATTGCCCAGCTGGCACGGATCACAACTTTGATGTACAAAGTTGGAGCAGCACATTGTTGTCGTATCGCAGTTCGCTGTTACTGCTGAAGTCACCTAGAACGTGCCTTAAGCCACAGGGCCGTCGGGGACCGGATCGTATCGCAGGTCCGGAGCACTGATGGAAAGGCCCTGATCTTGCTCATGTCGATGTCACCGAACAATTCGACGTTTCGATCGAAAACTCCCCTGCCCTCATGTGGAATTGGGTGCCTCGCGCTGTCCGCCGGCCACGGCGCCGACGCGCGAGATCGTCGGACTGTGTTCGACAACGCGTTCTCCCAAGACGATTAGAGCCCTGCTGTGTAAACGGCCCGCCGTTCGGCAACCACACCAAAAGCCATGATAAGGCGACACCGCCACTGAAGTCGTCTCTGCCACAACGTCCGCCGCTGCGGGACAACTCCGCCCGACGAATCACCGAAAACTTCTGCAACTCGGCTCCCTCTGCCCGTGCGGATTTCTCGACCTCCGCCGCCATAGCCGACCACTGTCGGAACACGCGCCTAATCCAGGACTCGCAGACTACCTCGACGACGAACCCCGCGACCTCGAACAAGCCATCCGCCTGTAGAACCCGGCCGGCAGTTCCCCGGGCGAGATTCTCTCGCCACCGCGTCATCGCCCCGGACTCCTCCCGAATATCAGCGCCACCAAGAGACATTCGGGGAGAACGACCCCACCAGGATCAACGCGCACAATGACAAGGACACCACATGAATCATCCCGAACCCGACCGGGACAGGGGCTCAACCCCAGCACAGACTCGGTTCCGATCGACCTCGTGCATCGCCCTCGGCTCCGCAGTGCCGGCCTCGGCGCCGACCCTGGCACTGACCGGTTCGATCGCACTATGCGCACTCGTCGCGACCCTTGTCGTCGCGTGCATCGCTCTAGCCGCCGTCCTCATCTAGCCCTGGAAAGGAAATTCCCTTCAACGCAACCGAATTAGACATTCCCACAACGAAAGTCCCCTATGAACACATCGAAACCGTCGGCAAACCCTCAACAACTTCGCACCCCACGCCACGATCAGCACCGAGGAGATCAAAACCCGCATCGAGGCAATGTTTGCAGACCTCCCTGCACTCGACCGCCGCGATGACATCCGATCACGAAAGAATCACATCGCGGCGACCGCGACCACTTCCGAAATACTCGAATGAGGGCTCTGAAATGGCTCGATACCCTCACCGGGCCCGTGATCGAGAGGTGTTCAACCCGGTCGGAGTCGAGGACACTCCACCATTCGATGCACGACAGGAGCGAAAGCCTCGTTGATGTGCAATCACGTCGACATCGTCTATGCGCATACTCGCATTCTTGAATGGGGGTACCCGATTCAAGCTACCTGGACCAGACTCATGACGAGCGTGAATACTCGCGGCGTCAATACCCGCCCCTGCTAGTGCGTCGATCTGATGAGCGGGGTTCTGCTCCGCGCTCCCGAAACCTGAGCGTATCCGAACAACATCTGTCGAAAGTACTCCCCTTCAGGGGTTTTCGACAGATGGCGGTGCATTCACAACGCCACCGTTCGAGACCCCACACACCGAGCTCGAAGACATCGCAGCACAATTTTTCGGGGACCTCTCGCCCACCAACACCGAGCTGTACCGGAGTGCCAATCTCGCCGAGGGTGCAGCGCCTCGTTCATACTCTCCCCCCACGCGCATGCGCCGAAAGCTCCGCCCGAGCCGACCGCAGCGTGGCACCCCGGCCACGCGAACCGGGCTCCGGCACCTCGGAGTCCTCATCCGAGCTCGATACCGCGGCGCCGTGGCCCCGTTGAGCGTTGTCGGATTCCTCTCGATCCGCCCGCATGCGGAGCAAAGATTCTGATTTCGGGGTATTTCTCATCGGAAGATTGTCCCAGAACGGCCGCCGCGGCCTGCAACCTGCGAGCAGCACCGCAGACGACCAGCCGTTTCCCCGGTCACCGATACCCCCGCCGCTCACTGGAAAATATCTATAGCCGTTGGGGTAGATATTCTCGGATCGGTGTTGTATCTTTTCTCTCGTAAGCGAAGAACGAAGCAGCAAGTGCGGGAGAGATGAACTGCCCGCAAGCAGTACCGCAGGGCAGGGTCGCGCCGAGACCCAAAAGTTGATGTTTATGTGTGGTCTCGGCAGCCCCTTTCAGAGCGGCTCCCGGACGTCACCACGAGTCCGGAAGCTCGAAAGAGTGCAGTTGTGTAATGGAAGTTCAACCCAGACCCCCGGCGGCCTCTACGGCGCCGGGGGTCCCGTCCGTTTGACCGATAGAAGACACCCCGTTCGGGCAAGAAACACCCGACAGCAACGATCAACGCGCCGTCCGGAAAATTCGACGACGAAGGAAGACTGCCCCGTCTACGGCATGGCCAAGGCGCCGAAATCCTCGGCGTGCGGCAAGGATCCTCGGTGTCGGACAAGCGGGCCTACGCAGCGTCGATGCCGCGAAACTCCTTACCCTGCAGCGACATGAGGGCGGATACCGGCGCCCCCTTCACTGAGCGCCCCGGGCCGAAACACCGACGTGAAGACAGCCAAAATCGGACAATTTACCCTACTTACAGCGTGTTTCGCCCTCCCCAGTGAGTGCGGCGCCCTCGGCGTGGGAGGATAAAGCTATCGAGATCGGGACTTCGATATGAAACCCGGATCGATTGTGTAAGGAGTTTGTACGGCGCAGGGCATCGTGAAGTGGTTCAACGGCGAAAAGGGCTTTGGTTTCATCGCTCCCGACGACGGAACACCGGATGTGTTCGTTCACTTCTCTGAGATCTCCGGCAACGGCTACAAGTCGCTCGAGGAGAACCAGCGTGTGGAGTTCGAAGTTGGCCAGGGCCAGAAGGGCCCGCAGGCCACCAATGTGCGCACTGTCTAGTTAAAGCCCTCGAGAAGAGGGTCGCGCCCGCACGGGTGCGGCCCTTTTCTTCCGTCTCCACCTCCCCCTGCGGCGCTTTCCAGGCTTACCGGCGCCCTATGAGGGCTGTGATAGATGTGTATCGCAGCTCGTTCGGGTTCATCCGCCGATGAACCGTGTACCTACACCTCCGGTAAAACCGTGACATCGTCCGGTTCCAGATCCCGGTCGGCGTGACCGCCGAAACCATGGCTGTTGTCGACAACCTTGTGGCACCGGCACATTCACATGGCTTCTCGACCCGAACGCAAAGCTGCCCCGTGTACGTCACCACTGCTTGCCGCCGCCGATCAGACCATCATGTGATTCCATGAGACTTCGTGGCCGGCAACAACATTGCCCGGACATAGCCCTGGCACGCAGACCGGTCCCCGGCGCGACGGGGGGTCGCTACGCCGGGGACCATGGGGTTGAACTCACTTACACAATCTGCACTCTCGCGAGCTACCGCACTCGTGGGGACGTCCGGCAGCCGCCTATTAGGGTCTTCCGAGCCGAATACCTATCGAACAACACACTTTCGGTCTCGGTACGGCCCCGCCTTGCGGTACTGCGCGCGGGCAGTTCATCTCTCCCGCACTTCTTGATTCGTTTCTCGTTACGAGAAAAAAGATACAACACCCTTGTAAGAATGTCTACCCTCATCACTGTAGATATTTTCCAGTCGGCGCAGAGGTATATCTGACCAGGAGAAACCGCTCGAAGACACGGAGGGAAAGCCGTCTCACGACCGGCGAGGACTCTCACACCGCGAAGCAAACCCCAAAGTTCGATCGCCGCTGCACTCGTATCACTCGCAACTCCCCTGACACGAGCACATCCCCTACACATGGTTGTATAGATCGTTCACCGCCCGCCCCGACCGGGACCCGATCGCCTGCGGTTCCCCGGTGAGGGCGCGGCGACGGACCTCGAGCCTCGGCCGCGTCATGTCGCAGCGGCCGTCACACAGATGAGGACAGTCATGCCCCTGAGAGGGAAATACTCGGAAAAGTACAACGACGCGTTGATCGCGCTGGCTGCGGCGTCCCAGCGGCCGGCGAACGTCGTCAATCTCGCCGGGGAATACGCCATTCGCGTCGAACTGGAATACAGCCGCTACGTCGTCGCCACCAATACACCCGGCGGACTCGCGGACGAACCCGATGCCAGCGGCACGTGGCTGGTTCGCATCTTCCATGCCGGCAACGACGACGCACCGCACGAACTCCTCACCGAAGCCACCGATCAATGGCTCATCGACGCCTACGATTCCGCCCTCCGGCATCTGAAAGCCGACGGAAACACGATCGAGGCGGACGCAGACTTCGGCGACATCAGCCGGTCCGAGGGGTAAACCTCAACAGCTACCACCCGAAGGTGGCTTCGTACCTACTGTCGAGAGGGCACACACAGCTGCTCACGGCGGGCAGCAGTGTTCAAAGTTGTGCTCACGGCGGTCAGCGGTGTTCACCGTTGACCGCCGGCGGATTCGCTCAGTTGGGCAACCCGAGCCGCCAGAATCGAGTTTTCGGCTTCGAGTGAGAGAATCAACCGAACTCCCACCAGGTTGACGCCGTCGTCGATCAGTGCGTTGATCCGGCGCAGAGTGTCCAGATCCGCGTCGCTGTACCGGCGGGTGCCCCCACTCGTCCGCGTCGGGGTCAACAACCCCCGCCGCTCGTACAGTCGAAGCGTCTGCGGCCCCACCCCGGAGAGCTCCGCCATCACCGAAATCCCGTACACCCCGCGCCGTGAACGCGCCCCTAGCTCCTCGGTCATGGTCACCCTTTCGAGGGTCGTCATCTTTTCACGCGCCTTCAATACTCATATCAAGTGAAATATCTTGTCCCGACGATACAGATTTCCTACATCCACGCGGTCAGGATAATGTCCCGCCGCCAAGACAGGCGCTGATCACCGGGCCGGGTCAGGACCACAGCCTTACGGAAACTGCTACCGGCCCTGCGGCGCGGACTCCCGCCCACGGTTTCCCTCCCGATGCCGCCTCACGGACGAAATCGACACGTTTCTCCCGGTCAGCTATACGTCTGCGCTCACTGGAAAAAATCTACAGCCATGGGGGTAGACATTCTCAAAAGGGTGTTGTATCTTTTCTCTCGCAGCAAAGAACGAAGCAAGATGTGCGCGAATCAAGAAGTGCGGGAAAGATGAACTACCCGCACGCAGTACCGCAGGACGGGGCCGTACCGAGACCGAAAAGCGATTGTTCGATATGCAATCGGCTCGGAAGATCCTATGTGGCGGCTTTGGGATGTCACGACGAGTCCGCAAGCTCGCAAGAGTGCAGTTGTGCAAGTGAGTTCCACCATCCGGCCCCCGGCGCAACCCACCCCCCGTTGCGCCGGGGGCCCCGCTCTTTTCCGTTTTTTGCCGTTCTTCACGCCCCGGGGGCCAGTCCAGTAAATGAAAGAGGACACCCCATTCAGGCAGAAACACCCGACAGTGCGATCAACGCACTGTCCGGCAAATTCGACGACGAAGACTACCCCGCCTACAGCATGGGCCAGGCCGCCGACATCCTCGGCGTCCGGCAAGCCTTCCTGCGCAGCCTCGACGCCGCGAAACTCCTCACCCCACAACGCTCCGGCGGCGGGCACCGCCGCTACTCCCGCTACCAACTGCGCATCGCTGCCCGCACCCACGAACTCGTCGCCGCTGGCACCCCCCTCGACGCTGCATGCCGCATCATCATCCTCGAAGACCAACTCACCGAAGCCCGACGCATCAACACCGAACTCCAGCAACGCCATCCGCAGTCGGAGAACAAGCCCGACGCCGCACCCGAATAACCCGATTCACAGCGCCGTCTTTCCTCCGGAATTCCTCCACAAAAATTCTGGCACTCGGACTTGCCGAGTGCCAGAATTTTTGTTTAACATGTCCTCGCACAGTAAGTTCGGTCACCCGCCACGGTGGCGGGGACCATTCTTTTCACGACATGGGAGGTGTGTTGCTGTGCTTCGTTTCGATCCTTTCACCGACATCGACTCGATCACCAAATCTCTGCTCACCGCTGGTTCCGGCAGCAGTCGCAGTCCACGATTCATGCCGATGGACCTCTACAAAGTCGACGACCACTACGTCCTGCACGCCGACCTTCCCGGCGTGGATCCCGGATCGGTCGACGTGCACCTCGACGGATCCACGTTGACGTTGACCGCACACCGCAGCGCCCCGCCGGAGGACGGTGTGAGCTGGCTGACCGGTGAACGATTCGCCGGCACCTACCGGCGCCAACTCTCCATCAGCGACGACATCGACAGCGAACGCATCGCCGCCTCCTACGACAACGGAGTGCTGACGGTGAGCCTGCCGATCGCCGAAAAAGCGAAACCACGCCGCATCGACATCTCCTCCGGGCCACCCTCACGCGCCGGCACCGATCAGACGGCACAGCCGGTACCGATCGAAGCCTGATCGCCTTCCCCTCGCACACCTGCGGTGGGGTGATGCCCGAGAACCAGCGCAACAGGGCTCAGGCATCACCCCACCTTTCTGCTGCACTTTCCGCTGCGCCTGCCGGAGAAGCAAACCGTAAGCCCCACAACGGATATCACCACACACCCCTGCACGAAAACCCCGCCTCACAACCATGACCACATCGACCATTCCCCCACATGAGAACCCGCACAACCTGCACGAGACCGAAGTACCCACCGAAGCGCCCACCCCACCTGTCCGGTGGAATCGACACACACCGATCACCCGCAGTGAATACAGCGACATGTCAATAATGTTCGGCGCCCTCTCGATCCTGACGTTCTGGATGTTCGGACTCGGTATCCTCCTCGGAGCCGCCGCCCTCGGCGCAGGCCTGTCGGCCCGCCGCCCCGACACCGCTGGACACAATTGCGGCGACGGACACGGCTCCATCGGAATCCTCACCGGCACAGCAGGTATCGCCTTCGGGATCGTGTTCCTCACGGCAGCAGTGCCACACCTGTAAGAACCGCACCCCCGAATCGGCAACCACAACCACCCACCGAATCCGAATTACCCAGGAGGTCAACGATGCCTTCGACGATCACCGATACGGCACCATCCGCCCCCGCCGACGAGCCGATCATCTGGAAAGAAGATCCGGACCGGCAATCCTGGTGGAACCGCATCCTCTTCCCCACCCCACCACAAAACCCCCGAACAGATGAATTCCAGCCCTGACGCAGAGCCGGGCAACTTTCACAAACGGTCCCACCGAAGCTGATCGGTGAGGTCCTCCTACGCCCATCCGGACATAGGAGGACCTCACCCGATCGCCCCCTGGGCCGAGGGCCTGGACTGAGTGTTTGTGACAGACACATCAAAGTCCCCGGAAACTCCGGTGCGATTCAAGAGGGGGTTTCGTACCGGGAGGAGGAAAACTGTGAGCATCTCCGGCCAGGCAATTGAGGGCGTCAGGCTCTTGTCGTAATGCTTGCCCTGGAAACAGTCCCACTCACCTTCGAAGCACGGCCCGTCTTGAACCCTGCGACGTCGACACCTCGATCGTCTGATCCTCCGAAACGTTGGACGCGGGCGTACCGGGGTGACAGGCCCGAAGCCCACTCCTCAATGAAGATCTCCCACTCGTCCGGATCGTAGGTCTGGAGCGAGTATCCCGCAGGCCGCGATCCGCATGAGCAACACCCACCCCGCCGGAGTGAGCGCATCGGCGAGAATCCGATCCGAATCCCCCACCACAGCAGCATATTCCAGATCGTGCCAGAGGCGGATACCCATCGCCTCCCACCCCGAGTCGCCGCGCCGGCCCCCGCCGACTACTTCACGCTCGTCCTCGGCGATGCGGGCGATCTCGACATCATCGACCCATACCATTTTCTCTGCACCCTCACGAAACATGCTGTACTGGACTGCTGTTCACGCATCGATCTGCTTGCTCCCCTGCTTATGGCCCACCTCCTTGCTGCTCCCGTTGCTGTTCCCGGCGCTGCTGATCTCGATCTTGCGGGGCTTGGCCCGCTCCGCAAGCGGGATCGTCAACCTCAACACCCCAGCGGGCAACGTCGACTCGAGGACACCGCGACCCGAATCCAGAACGCGCTTGGCGCTCCTCAGCTGCGACAGCCACCCTTGGTGGAGCAGGCGATGGGTAGCCAGGCGAGTGCCTTGTTGGCAACCTTGAACACCGAATGCGTCAACGCCGACAACCTCAATGAGTCTGCGGCCGAGGCATTTCGGAATCATCCTGACTACGCGGTCATCACCAGCTTTCCCGGCCTCGGTGAGGCTACCGGCGCCAGAGTCTTGGCAGAGATCGGCGACGACCGCGACCGGTTTGCCGACGCTCGCGGACTTAAATCCCCGGCTTCTGGGTCAGCTCTATCACTGCCTTCAAACCGGTCAAACCTTCGACGCATCGAAGGCCTTTCCCGGCTCCATTCATGATGCGGAACCGGCAGCTGCTTGACGACTTGCGTTGATCGGAGGTCTATCAGCGGTTTATCGACGCCACCACACCCGGCGACACCACCCCCCGGATCATTGATGACAGGGGCAAGAAGTCATACCAGGTCTGGCGACCGCAGCCCTCATTTCAAGGACCTCCTAGAAGATAACGGGGAGGAGATGATTGCGGCTGAGCGTCCGCGGGGTGTGTTCAGTCGTCAACTGTTTCTGGGGGAGAACCTCGACACCGAGAATATCGACGCCGGCTACGACGCTGGGGGGCACTGTCACGTTAATCGAAAATCCCAGCAGTGAAACCTGTTTGGGACAGGATGTTGCGGTACATCGCCGGGCTGTTCACTTTCAGACGACGACGTTGGTCGCGGTAACTTCCTGCCAGACAGCGAAGCGGTCGGCCATCTCGGTACGCCATTCGGGCGCCGAGAGTCTGTGCCGGTTGGGTCGGAAATGCGGTGAAATACCCGAAAAGGCTGACAGGAATCGTTGCGCGTGCCCGGGCGATGTGAAGCGTTTCATCGCCCGCTCCCGCTGTCTGGTGGGTTGATGGGAATTCTCGGCCCGGTTGTTGAGATACTTCGACTGCCGATGCTTCACCGATGGCAACATCTCTCGATGGGCCACCTCGTAGCTACGGAGCTTGTCGGTCACGATCACCCGCGGCACATACCCCAAACCTTTGAGTAACCGCCGGAAGAATCGCTTGACTGCCAACGCGTTTCGGCGGGACTGGACCAGCACATCGAGCACGTTGCCGCGCTGGTCGACCGCCCGCCATAAGTAATGCAGTGTGCCGTTGATTTTAATGAAGACCTCGTCGAGGTACCACTTGTCACCGGGCCGGGCACGCCGTCGGCGCAGCTGGTTTGCGTATGCCTGCCCGAACTTGGCGCACCACCGCCGGATCGTCTCATAGCTGACCACGACACCGCGTTCGAGCATGAGTTCCTCGACTTCGCGGAAGCTGAGCGGGAACCGGAAGTACAACCACACGCAGTGATTGATGATCTCGACCGGGTAGCGGTGGCCTTTGTAGGACAGCATCGGGGTGGGCACGCCACATTCTCCCAGCTTGCCGCGTTCAACAACGTGACAGTGCCTTCGACCTTGTACTCGGTCGTGAACGACCTGCGCTTGCGGGACATGAGGACATCCTCCCAGCGGAACCTTTAGTCCCGCTATCTCCGTGTCCACCATCCGGGGTGAACCTCACATATCCCACGACTTTGTGAACATCACGTCGTGATGCTACTGGTCGCCGGCCTCGGGTTGCCGTCGCCGAAGGTTGGCCGCGTCCTCGGGCTCGCACCGGGTGTACCAGGCGCGGATCGTTTCGTGCGACATCGCTATTCCGCGCTCGGTCATCAGTAACTCGATCTCGCGGAACGGGAGGGTGAACCGGTGGCACAGTCACACGCGGTTCGCGCGATGATCTCCCGCGGAACCCGGTAGTCCTCGTGCACCGACGACGTCACCGGATCGTTGCAGACCGAGGATTTCAACTACTTGACAGTGCAGTCACGGTGCAGTGCGACTCCAGCGATGTCAGCGGACCGCACTATTGCATGACGAAGTCCGTCAGGATATAGTTTCCCCAGTCAACGAGTGGGACGCGAAGCACGTAGGGGTGTCGGCCAGATGGCGACGATCCGGAAGTAATGCCACTCAACTGAGCGGCGCCACCACATGCCGCTGGCCGCCGATATGCCTCACCCCGACAGGCAGCGATTGATGAAACGAGAAAATGTTGAAAAAGTTCTTGATTGGTAAGTTTCGCCAGGGGGTTGCCTTTCTGGTTCGCTACGAGAAGGCTGGAAGGATCGTCCGAAAGGTTTACGAGAAAACAAATTATTACGTCTACAAATTAAGCGGCGGACGTATTTTTAAC
This sequence comes from Rhodococcus sp. MS16, assembly GCF_013277795.1. Classification (NCBI taxonomy): domain Bacteria; kingdom Bacillati; phylum Actinomycetota; class Actinomycetes; order Mycobacteriales; family Nocardiaceae; genus Rhodococcus; species Rhodococcus sp. MS16. The sequence goes on along the minus strand of NZ_VBTM01000023.1, from coordinate 7,744 downwards.
TCCATGGGAGACGGCCAGATTATACTGGTTAAGACCATTGGTCGAAAAACTGGCAAGGAGCGAGAGTTTCCATTGCTAAGTACCAATTTCAATGGAAACTGGGTAATCGTCGGCTCTAATGCCGGACGGCCTGACAATCCTGCCTGGGTCGCCAATTTGCGTGCGACTCCAGATATTTCAATCACCGTCGGAACCACAGTATTGCCCGTGTACGCTCGCGAGCTCACGGACAAAGTCGAATACGATCAGGCGTTCGGAGCAATAGTGCTGGCCAATGACGTCTTTCTCCAACATGCTAGCCATACCACTCGGACAATGCCTGTTTTTCTCCTCGAACCAAGGCCGTTGTCTCAGTGAAATTTGACTTCCCCGGGATTGGCTACTCGTAGCTGGTCAGGTGCTTTGAGGGATCCAAGGATTTCCGGTCGCAAGACGCGTCAACGCATCAAGCCCATCGATGCCGTGCTTCGCAGTAGTCGCAAGATATGGAAGGTAACGCCGCGAAATGCTCGGCCCCGACAAGAGTGCGCTTACCACCGGACACCTTCTGCCGAAGTTTCGCCATACGAGTTTCCCGTTCGGCAGCATTGTTGACGAACGGCGCATTCGGATCGACCGCGAACCGCAGATTATCCTGGATCCGCACCCCGATCCATCGGGCCAACGCCCGATGTTTCTTCCCGACCTTCCCGGGCAGAGACTGAGGCGCCCGGATGTGGGCGGCGTCGACGATCCAATGCCGATCCGGCCAAGAAGGCCGGATCGGCAGGTTTGAACCGCGCCGGGTTTGATGCCGCATCCGTTTTTGTGAAGGATGCAGATAAGTCCGTCGAAGACCTTCTGCCGCCCGATCTGGCCCTTGTCTGCGGCGTCGTCTCGCTGACGGGTGAGGGTGGGGAGAAACTCGATGGTGGTGACGAAGAACGTGCATGACTCGCAGATCGACTCGAAGTGGCAGTCGAGTTCGACTGGGCGTGCGCAGTAGCCGTTACCGAGCATCCGCCGGTGGGCTTCGGCGCGGAGTTTGCGCATCGCGGCGGGCTCGTCCTCGGCAGGCAGGACGGCGGGTTCGTGTTTACTGTAGAGGGCTTCGACTTTCTCTGTGACGGAGAAGTATTGGTCGGCAACAGTCCGGTCCGCGATTCGGGCATAGACCATCGTCATCTCCATTGTCTTGTGCCCGAGCAATGCGGCGATCGCCTCGAGGCTCATACCCCGGTTGATGGCCTGCGTCGCGAGTGTGTGCCGCAGCTGATGAGGGTGGACGTGGCCGATTCCCGCTGCGGCAGCAGCGGATTGGACTGCCTTGTCGATTCGGGTGCCCGGGATCGGACGACCGCGGTCGGTGAAGAGCAGCGGACTGTCCTGCCAGTCCGGTCGGTGCTCGAGCCAGGTGTCGATCATTGTTTTGAGTTGGGGATGCAAGGGGACGTACCGGTCGTTGTGGAGCTTGCCGGCGGGGATGCGGAGCCAGTAGGCGGAACCGATCTGGACGACCGAATCGATTGTCAGGTCGAGGAGTTCGCCTTTGCGCATGCCGGTACGTGAGAGCATTTCGATGGCGAGGCGACCGAACTCGTCGGGCAGGTTGCGGGCTGCGGTCAAGAACTTGGCGGCGGCGCCGTCGTCGAGGAATCGCGGTAGCGGCTTGTCCTTGATCGGCCGGTCCGAGGAGTAGACCGGCGCCCGGGCCGGGACATCGGGATAGTCCCATTCGATGATGCGTTGATAGAACGCGCTCAGGTGGCCCATGCGCATGCCGAGGGTGGTCTTGGACAGGCTTGTGTTCTTGCGATAGCCCGGCCGTGCCGCCAACCAGGTCTTGTAGGCCTCGATGTGGGTGCGGTCGATGTTGGCGACGCAGACAACATTGCTGGTAGTGGCCAGATGGCCGGCGAACTGGCGCAGTGTGGTCTCGATGCATTGCACCGACGAGGCACGCAGGCTGATGCCGATCTGGTCGAGGTAACGGCGCATCGTAGCGACCATGACGGGCGCGCACTCCTCGGCGCGGTCCCAACCGATCTCGGGCACCGATCGTGCTGCCCAGCGTTTGCGCGGATGTGGCCGGGGTCCTTGGCCGCGATGGAACATGAGCGCATCGAGCCCAAAGAGTGGCGCGTTCAACGATTTCGGTGCACGCCCGACCTTGGCGACTACCGCGGAATGAAACTGGGCCCGGGCCGCGACATACTCCGCCGAGGTGAGCGCCTCGGTCGTGGCGCCGGCGATGACACAGATCTGCGCGAGTTTGGACCACATCTTCCCTGCCTCGCGCTCGCAGAATCCCAAACTTGTTGCCTGCGTGCGGAATGTGGAAGCAGCTACGGGTTCACGTTCGGCCAGATGGGCGCCCCATTTCGATGATCATTGCACAACATAGATCGCATCGACGGCCACCGACTCGAAGACGGCCGCGAAGGCAACGAACGCGCGCACGATGTCGGGAGCTGCCATGCGCGCCGACACCGGTAGCGCGTTCCATGCGCCGAGATCACCGAACCTGTCCTCGAACCGCAGGACAGCCCGGAGTCGGGTTCGGTGGGCATGTGCATTGGTGACCGCGTGAACGTATGTGCGGGCCGCGGTTGACTCAGGTTTTCTCAAAGAGTCTGTCGGAACGCTCATTTCGCATCTCAAGGGATGTCACCGGCGATGCCGTCGAGAATGTCCATCGCCTTGGAATACTCGCCGATCAGCCAGTCGTTGGCCAGATGCAGATAGATGCGTGTGGACTCGATGGATGCGTGCCCGGCTTGAGCTTGAATCGCCTCCAACGCCATCCCCGATTCGCGGAGTCGGGTGAAGCAGGTGTGTCGAAGTTCGTGACATGTCGCATGAGGTAACCCGCCTCGAACTCGGGCGCCGGAGAGAATTTCATCGAGACCGGCCGCGGAAAGCGGGTTGCCGCGTCTGGGACGTTTGAGGACCACGAAGACATGATCGGTGGCACTGTCGATCGGGCGTTCGGCGTCGAGATAGCGGCCGAGGCTTTCGAAGAAGGTCGGTGCGACCGGGACGATGCGTTGGTGGCCGCCTTTGCCGGCGGCGACGAACACTCGTCGCTCACCGGGTCGGACATCGGGCATCCGTAAGCCCAGCACCTCGCATCGGCGTAGTCCGCCGAACAGCATCAACAGGACCATCGCCCGGTCTCGTTCGCAGCGTAGCGCGGCCAATAGTGCGTTGACCTCGTCGGGGCTCAGTACCCGTGGGAGGCGCCGCGGCGCTCTGATCAGTGGGGTCCCGCGAACGTGAGAGCGTCCCGACCGGGTCGAGAGGCCTCGCGGCACGGGATTCTTCTCGACCAGCCCACGCTCATGGAGGTAGGAGAACAGGCCGGAGATCGACGCCAGTCGACGTTTGATGGTCGAGGCGGCCAGTCCCGATTCGCCGTCGCTGAGGCGGACCACATTCTCTTTGCGTGGAAGTCGTTGCGCTTGAATGAAAGCCAGTACATCGCTGGTGCTCACCTGCGTCGGTTCCTTGCCGATGATGGTGAAGAAGACTTTCAGGTCGAACGTCTGTGCCAGGAGGGTGTTGGTTCGTGCTCTCGCAGCGACGAAGCGTAGGTATTCATCGAGAAGTGGTTCGCCGAGTCGTGGAATTTCGCCAGGCGGGCGGACCAGCGCTGGGACGAAAGCATTCATTGTGGGGCCTCCTCGATCGAGCCGACAACCGACATGATCAGCCTGACACTGGATGCGTCAGATCACCCACATATCATGATTTTCTTCGCGAGGGAACTCCACCCTCGCCGCCGCTGATAGTCCAGTTCATCGACGACATGCGTGCACAAAATTTCAGGGTCGAGTCGATCTAATGAGATCGGTAGCCGTGCCGGCACCGGACTTCTCGAGTCGATCCGAGTACGAACTCTTCCTTGGCAGACCGTAGCCGGCGTCGGCGCGGGTACCCCCATCCTGGCCCTGTCGAAAGCGGGGTCAAGTGTCGAGCCGCGGATAGGTGATCACTTCGTCGAGCGGGACGTTCAGTCCTGACGGCAGTGCGTGACACCGATCTGCTGGTGGGAGATCGTGTGACAGCCGATGCGATGGCGGCCCCTGAGGCCTGTTCATTAGAGCGCTGGTCGACCTTCCCGGTTCGGCAACGTTGTGCGGCTTGCCGGCCGCACTCCCGGACGAGGACAGGACTGACGAGATGGCTGAGCTGTGGTGTGGAATCGATTGGGCGGAAAAGCATCACGATGTCGCGGTGATCGACGACAGTGGAAGCCTGCTGATCAAGGAACGCATCAGCGATGACGTCGCAGGCTTCGACCGATTAGTAGAACTGATCCTCGAACTACGAAAGGACGGACTCGACGGACTGCCCGTCGCTATCGAAACGGCGCAAGGGCTACTCGTCTCGGCGATTCGCGCCGCCGGCGCCGATGTGTTCGCAATCAACCCGTTGTCCGTCTCGAGATATCGGGACCGCTACTCGCCGAGTCGAACTAAAAGCGACGCCGCAGACGCAATGGTGCTGGCCAATATCCTTCGCACCGATCGTGACAATCATCGGCGGCTTCCGGACGACAGTGAACAAGCCCAATCCGTCAAGGTGTTGGCCAGGGCCCATCAGGACGCGATCTGGGATAGACAACAGATCACCAGCAAAGCACGTTCCCTTCTCCGTCAATACTTTCCGGCATTTCTCGAGACATTTGACGACCTGACCACGATGGGTGCACGCGAGGCACTCCGACTGGCACCCACCCCGGCCGCCGCAGTAAACCTGCGCCCCTCCACTATGGCCGCGGCCTTACGGAAAGGTGGGCGGAAACGCGGCGTCGAGGTCGAGGCCCGCAGAATCGTTGCAGGGCTCCGCCTCCCTCACCTGCGCCAACCACTGCAGGTGGAAATCGCGATGGGGCGACAAGCGCATGCGTACGCACGCGCACTCACGGCTACTGCCGAGAACGTCAAGTCATTGGAGGCGGCCCTTACCTCAGCATTCGAGGAACACCCCGACGCTCCCATACTCACGAGCTTCCCAGGACTCGGCGTCGTTCTGGGCGCCAGGATCCTAGGCGAAATCGGTGACGATCGAACACGTTTCGCAACAGCCCGCGGATTGAAAGCCTACGCCGGCACGGCACCGGTGACCCGCGCGAGCGGAACCAAATCGACCACCAGACTCAGGATCGTACGAAACAAACGACTCAACCACGCTGCATACCTGTGGGCGTTACCGCTGATTCTGCACTCTCCGGATGCACGGGCTCACTACGATCGCCGACGCGCCATCGGTGACACCTACACTGCCGCTGCACGGAATCTGTCGAATCGCTACATCGGCATGCTCCACCACTGTCTGTGCAGTCGAGAACTTTACGATGCGGCAGTCGCATTCGCGCACTGTGTGGAACCGGCGGACGCCATGGTTTCTTGACACTTTGAACATATGCGATGTCTGCCGAGTGCTCACCGCACAAGGAATACAGGTCGCCCCACGCACGTACCGCAACTGGAAAACCTCACCACCGTCCGCAAGGACGATCACCGACGCCCACCTCACCAAGGAACTGCGAGCAACAATCGGCCTGCCGAAGGGCTCTACGGCCGACGAAAGATGACCGCTCACCTGCGCCGCAAAGGCCACCACGTCGCGGCCTGCACCATCGACCGCTTGATGCGCGACGAAGGACTGAATGGGGTGGTCAGGGGCAGACAGCACCGAACCACAATTCCGGGCGGCAAGGACAGTCGGCGGGCACCCGACCTACTCGATCGCGATTTCACCGCCGACGCACCGAACCGCACATGGGTTACCGATTTCACCTACTGCCGAACGTGGGCGGGGTTCGTCTACGTCGCATTCGTGATCGACTGCTTCTCCCGGGCAATCGTCGGCTGGCATGCCTCGACAGTGAAGGTACACGGCCATGGTCACCACGGCATTGAAGATGGCATTGTGGCGACGCGATCACGGTGGACATCGAGTTGGTGACGGACTGATCCATCACAGCGGCGCCGGCAGTCAATACACATCAATTTCCTTCGCAGAAACCCTTGCGCTGGAAGGGATTGCAGCTTCAATTGGAAGCGTCGGCGACGCCTACGACAACGCCCTCGCGGAATCGACAATCGGACTGTTCAAGACAGAAGCGGTCTCCAAGAGCAGTCCGTTCCTGCAAGGGGCGATCAAGACGATCGACGACATCGAATTCGCGACGATGGAATGGGTGGATTGGTTCAATACCCGCCGCCTGCACAGCACCTTGGACTACGTCACTCCCGACGAGTTCGAGGCCATCTATTACTCTCAACTATCGATTCTCCAGGGTCAAGTCCAAATGTGTGGTGTGTGAGGACGGGCACTGCGTGATCTCCTCGTTCAGGCTGTCAGTGCAGCAGAGGTAGTCGAGTTCATCTCCTCATCAATTGTGTTGTCGTCACCGGTTTCCGAGGTAACGAGACTTACTCGGGAGCGAGCCAAGACGTCCAGTCCGAGGTATCGACGGCCTTCGGTCCACTCGTCGTGTTGCTCGGCGAGCACCGCTCCGACGAGCCGGATCAGGGAGGTGCGGTCAGGGAAAATACCGACGACATCGGTCCGCCGACGGATCTCCTTGTTGAGTCGTTCAATAGGATTGTTAGACCAGATCTGACGCCAGATCTCCTTCGGAAACCCGGTGAACGCGAGCAACTCGGCGCGGGCGTCATCGAGATGCGCCGCCACCTTCGGAAGCTTGCCAGACAAGGCATCGAGCATCCGATCATACTGTTCCTCAACACCTTTCCGGTCTGGTTGATCGTAAATCGAATGCAGCATCGTCTTCACCCACGGCCATTGCGTTTTCGGGGTGATCGACATGAGATTGACCGCGTAGTGCGTTCGACAGCGTTGCCATGATGCACCGGGCAAGGTGGCGCCGATCGACGCCACGAGACCGGCGTGGGCGTCGGAGGTCACCAACTTGACCCCGGTCAATCCGCGGGCGACCAAGCCGCGAAAGAACGTCAACCAGTCGGCCTTGTCCTCCCCGGACGAGACGTCGACACCCAAAATTTCTCGGTGCCCGTCGCGGTTGATTCCGACCGCCAACAGGGCGTGCACGTTCATCACGCGCCCGTTCTCCCGAACTTTGAGCACCAGTGCATCGGCGGCGACAAAGGTATATGGGCCTTGATCGAGTGGCCGGGTGCGAAACGATTCGACTTGTTCGTCGAGGTCACGGGCCATGATTGACACCTGCGACTTCGACAAGCTGTTGATGCCCAACGATTCGACGAGTTTCTCCATCCGCCGCGTCGAAACCCCAAGCAGATAGCAGGTTGCCACGACAGAGGTCAGGGCACGCTCGGCGCGCTTGCGGCGCTCGAGCAGCCAATCAGGAAAATAGGATCCTTGCCGCAACTTCGGGATTGGGATGTCGAGTGTGCCTGCACGAGTGTCGAAGTCGCGGTGCCGGTAACCGTTGCGCGAGTTGACGCGGTCGTCGCTGCGTTCTCCGTATCCGGCACCGCACAGGCTGTCCGCTTCGGCGCCCATCAGCGCGGTGATGAACGTTCCGAGCATCGATCGGAGCAGGTCGGGGCTCGCTGCGGCGAGTTGGTCGGACAGAAACTTTTCGGGGTCGATAAAGTTGTGATCGGTCATCGCGTGTTCTCTCTTTAGGTCGAGTTGGTAGCTCTCTTGAAGAATCACGCGGTGGCCGTCCTCATCGGGGTAGCGACACGCCCACAGTTTCAGGACGAGTGGTCGTACACCACTCTGCTGGACTAATGGGAGGTATCAA
>NZ_VBTM01000022.1:0-28491 GCF_013277795.1 Rhodococcus sp. MS16 | reverse complement strand
CGAAGGTGGATTCGTGCATCACGACATGAACGAGTGGCCGGCGAATGATGACCATGCCGCTGCGGTCCTGCGGGCAATCACCGCGGTCGCAGTCGCACACCAACACCGTTGAACCGCTCACCAAAGCGCCCAACGCATCCGCTCGGCGCTGCTCATAGGTGCGGGAGTCGTGGCGGCACAACGACATCGCCAGTTCCCGCAACCGGCCGTCGAAGGCGCGGGCCTGCTCCGCCGGGATACTGCCCAAGATGCGGGCCATCCCGTCTTCGGCGGCACTGACCCCCACGAACCGATCGGCGAGGGCTCGGCGTCGTCGTTCCCGCATGCCTTCCGGATCGACGCGGGCCACGATCCGGTCGATCGCCGCCGTCAACCGGCGACCCGTCAACCCGGTACCGCCGTCCACCGGTGGAGCCAACACCTGCTCGAGCAACAAGCGTTCGACTTCGTCGATCAGCTCGTCGCTGACATTCGCCGTCGCCGACTCGATCAACGAGACACGGTAGAAGTCGAGTTCACCGCGGGCCATCGCCGCCCGCATGCGATGCAACCGCGTCTTCAACGCAAAACCCAACCCGATGAGCTTCCCGGCAGCAGCCCGTCCCATCGTCAGGACCGCGCTGACCTCGGATTCGGCCAACTCGTGCGCCGACGACGTCCACGTGCCACCCTCGACATGCTCGGCGCTACGGCGGGTGAAGAACTCCGCCACCACGGCCAGTTTCCGCTCGACCAACATCGCCTCGCACGAATGCAATTCGGCCATCAAATCAACGAGGGCGCAATCAGTTTCGGTACCACTCAGCTGTGCCGAGATACCGAAACTTCCCACCCCTGGATCGAACATTCCCCCACCGTAATCGAAATCCTGTTCGATTGGGAGGGCTCCTGAAAATCAGTCGGAAAAGTCTGAATGCTGACTGGAAACTTCAGGGCGGCTTAGCTTTTGACGAGTATCAGTCGACTCCGCCGCCGCCGCTGGGCATGGGAATCTTCACTACCTTGTCGTCATTCGGGCCAGGTTCGCCCGCCGACTTGTTGACGGTGCTGACCCACAGCAATCCGTCCGCGCCCAACGCCAGGCCTTCGAGTTGACCGTAAGTATCCTTGGCAACAGCACCCGGCGGTGTGGTGATGGCGCCGGTACCGGGGTCGGTTGCCAGTGAAGCCACGGCTTTACCCGCGCCCAAAGCCACTGCAACAACGCCTTGTACTGCCACGCAGCCGCCTACTCCCGGGCGGTCGGGCCACGTCCAAGCCGGAGCGGTCACGGTACCGTCTGCACCTACCCGTTGGAGGCGATCCTCCAGTGCGGTGCGATCGGTGACCCACGTCGCGATGCCGGGTTCCACGCACACGCCACCGCCATTACCGATACCTGACAGGACAACGTCGGGGCGCGGGGGAGTGGCATTGGGGGCGAGGGATCGAACACGAAGCAGCTTGCCGGCCAGTGATGCGGGATCGTTTGCAGCAGCTGGATTTCCGGCATCTCCGGTCAGGACCATGAGTTGATCGGGTGCGGCAAACTCGAGGGAACCTCGGTTCCCGTTGGCGCCCCGAGGAATTCCTCCGAGGACTACCTTTGCGGTGTCGCCCGGCGCAATGCGGACCACACGATTGTCTGAGCCCGTCGTGACGTACGCGTAGATCAGGTTGTCTTCGACGAAGGTAGGGGACAGGGCAATATCGAGTAGTCCGCCGTCAGCACTTCCGTCGACGTCGATCTTGGCGACCTCGACGGGGATTTGGCCGGGGGCGACCTGCAGGATCCGGCCGGTCCGGCGTTCGGCAACCAGACCTGAGTTTCCGTCTGGCAGGGTGAGCAGTCCACCGGTGGTGTCGAGGCACGTTGCGATGACCGCCGGGTCGGCATCCACACACGGGCCGAGGGGGCCGCGCGGTGCTATGGGCGGAGCGGTAGTTGTCGAGGGTTGCGGGTTCTGCGGCGCAACTTCCGCGTTCGATTGGATGGTCGGTTCCGGAGTGAACGGGCTTGCCGTCGATTCGTCGAAGTCGGCGCAACCGGAAAGGATGGACGCAGCGAAGGCGAGTGCCAAGGTTGCCGATGCGGCGCGTCGTGTTCTGCGCGACGTGTTGCGTCCACCCGTAGTCATGGTGAAGACGTTACGTAACCGATGCCCTGCGCCGCCACGCCGGAGTAGGTTCCCCGACCTCGTCGCGTCACCGCTTTAGGCTCTCCTACGTGACTGACGAGCGAAAAGACCCCAGCGAACTGTCGGAACCCGGCGTGGCGACGGGCAAAGTGTCCAGTCCTTACGACTCACCGACGGAGCAGTTTCCTCCGGTGAATGCCCGCAATTCGTTGCCGCGAACCGACGACGATCTCGATTTCGGTTCAGCGCAAGCAAATTCCGTGACCGAACAAATCCCGGCATATCGTCCGGGGTTACTTGATAAACCGACTGAGGTGCTCACACGCGATACCGCGTACGAGATGCCGGCCGATCCGGTCGCGGTCGCAGTCGCAGACCCGATTCCGGTGGCCGAAGATCCGCGGCCGAGCCGAGGAACACTGGATCTCGGTCTTTTGGCGCTCCGGTTGGCGGTGGGCGGCACCGCGTTGGTGCACGGCTTGCAGAAGTTGACGGGTTTGTGGAACGGCCCGGGGCTGGGCGGCTTCGAAACGATGTTGGCCGAAGCGGGATTCGAACAGGCCAAGTTGTTGGCAATTTTGGGTGCGGTCGGCGAGGTGGCTGGTGGCGCACTGCTGATTTTGGGTCTGTTGACTCCGATTGCCGCGGCGTCGGTGCTGGCCGTGATGATCAATGCATGGGCGCTTCGTCAGTTGGCTGAGCCCGGTCTCGAGTACTTTGCGCCAAACGGAACCGAGTACGAGATGCTCTTGGGGATCTGCGCTGGTGTGATCATCCTCACGGGACCAGGGCGAATCGCGCTGGACGGCCGCCGAGGCTGGGCGAAGCGGCCCTTCATCGGTTCGTTGGTTGTGCTGATTCTGGGTATCGGTGCCGGCGTGTGCACGTGGATTTTCCTGAACGGGGCGAACCCGCTCATCTGATCCGATGTAGAACAAAATCCGATGCAGAACAAAACAGCCGCCGCCTTTCCGAAAGGGAAGGCGGCGGCTGCTGTTTGTCGATCTGGGTTGATCAATCCTTGACGAGCACCGGTGCGGCATTGGCGGCCGGGATCGCCGTGCCGTCCTTCAGCTTGCGACCGAGTACCGATTTGCGGTGACCGTACGCGAAGTACACGACAACGCCGATCGCCATCCAGACCACAAATCGAATCCAGGTTTCGACCGACAGGTTGAGCATCAGCCAACCGCAGGCGAGAACCGCGAGAATCGGAACGAACGGCACCCACGGCACGCGGAATCCGCGCGGCAGATCGGGACGGGTGCGGCGAAGCACGATCACGCCGACGCAGACGAGCACAAAGGCGAACAGCGTGCCGATATTGACCATCTCTTCGAGAGTTCCCATGGGGAAGAAGGCAGCGAGCACTGCGACGATGCCGCCGACGATCAGTGTGATGCGCAGCGGGATGCCCTTACTGGTGGTCTTGGCAAGCTTCCTGGGCATCAGGCCGTCACGTGACATGGCAAACAGGACGCGGGTCTGGCCGAGCATCATGACCATGACAACAGTGGTCAGGCCGGCGAGGCCGCCGAAGTTGATGGCAGTTTGTGCCCATCCGATCCCGTTGGCTTCGAAGGCGGTGGCGAGCGTGGCACTCGAGTCGCCGACGAGTGGGCTACCGTCCTTGAGTTCGGTGTACTTGACCATGCCGGTCAGAACCAGGGTGACAGCGACGTACAGGACGGTCACGATCGCGAGCGAGCCGAAGATTCCGCGCGGCAGTGACTTCTGGGGGTTCTTCGTCTCTTCGGCGGTGGTAGCGACGACGTCGAACCCGATGAAGGCAAAGAAGACCAGGCTGGCAGCGGCAAGGAGACCGTATGCGCCGTAACTGCTTCCGCCGGCTCCGGTCAGCCAGGAGAACAGTGTCTGGTGAATTCCGCTAGCCGTGCTCTCTGCGCCTTCGGCGGGCGGGATGAAGGGCGAGTAGTTCTCCTTCTTGATGTAGAACGCACCGACGACGATGACAAGGAGAACAACTGCGATCTTGATCGCGGTGATGACGGCAGAGACTCGGGACGAAACCTTGGTGCCGATCGCGAGAATGAGTGTGATCGCTCCGATGATGAGCAGTGCGCCCCAGTCGAAGCTGATGGATCCGATGTGAGCTGTGGTGCTTCCGCTCGCCCCGATCACATTGCCGAGATAGAGCGACCACCCCTTGCCGACCACGGCGGAGGCAAGTGCAAATTCGAGGATCAGGTCCCAGCCGATGATCCAGGCTGCGAATTCGCCGAAGGTCGCATACGAGAACGTGTACGCGCTGCCGGCGACGGGGACCGTCGAGGCGAACTCTGCGTAACAGAGAGCTGCAAGTGCACACGCGATGGCTGCAAGAACAAAGGCCAGTGAGATCGAGGGGCCCGCTACGTTGCCGGCTGTTCTGGCGGTGAGGGTGAAGATACCTGCGCCGATGACAACGGCGACGCCGAAGACCGTGAGGTCCTTCGCGGTCAGTTCCTTTTTGAGCTTGGTTTCAGGCTCGTCGGTGTCCGCGATCGATTGCTCGACGGATTTGGTGCGCCATATGCCGACTCCGGGCATGTATTGCTCCTTGATTGATTCCCGGCGACCTTGTGGGGGACGGGAGGTGGCTGACAGTTGTCGAATGTGATGTGGGTCTCATCGACTAGATGAGGGAACCATTGGTGAGCGCAGTGCGCAAGTCGCGGCCACTGAACTAAATAAAATGATCACTTCACTCGCCATCAACCCCCCGTACATATCTGTTTTGATCAGCTGGCTCCGTGCACACTACGGGAAGTGAATTCGATCACGCACATTTCGTACTAATGCGTCCGAATTGTCCGCAGCAGCAGCGCATTCCGGTCAGTCTCTCCGCGCGTCGTGTCGCGTCATTTCAGTACCTGTCGGTCGGTCTTGCTATCAATAAGCGATCAACCGCGACGCTCGCGGTACCCGACTTGAAGGAGATCGTGATGATCCAGGCCCATCTCGACGCGTTGCACGGGCTTCCGGCTTTCGACTTCCCAGCTGCGGGGGCGACTGATTCAGCACTGCCCGCTGCGGGTGCTGTGGCGTGGCGCATCTCGGTGGAACCGTATTCGGATGACTCGGAAGAGTTTTCCGAGGCCTGGGCACGGTTTGTCGAGAAGGTGGACCTGTCGGCGGTGCAGGCAGTGATCATCGGCCAGTGGGGTGAGTCGTACGAGGTCAACTCGTCGTCGATCGTGGAACTGGTTGTCGAGCAACGTCACCGGTTGACGTCGCTGCGGGCGCTATTTCTCGCGGACATCACACAGGAGCAGCAGGAGATTTCCTGGATTCAGCAATCCGACGTCACTCCTGTACTCGGCGCGTTTCCGGAGTTGGTCGAGTTCGGCATTCGTGGTGGCACGGAATTGCAGTTCCCAGAAACCAGTCATAGTGCGCTACGTCGATTGACCGTCGAGTCGGGTGGACTGCCCGCCGCAGTTGTCCACGGTGTGTCCTCGAGTAACTTCCCGGCGCTCGAGTTTCTCGATCTGTGGCTCGGGACAGACAATTACGGGGGAGACGCGACCATCGAGGATCTGGCTGTCATTCTCGGCGGTACGAAATTGCCGTCGTTGCGGCACCTGGGTCTGCGTAACAGCGAGATTCAGGACGATATCGCCAAGGCGATTGTTACTGCCCCGATTCTCGGGCAGCTCACCACGGTGGATCTTTCGATGGGCACGCTCTCGGATGACGGCGCCCAAGCGCTTCTCGGCACCAGTTCTTTCAAGGGTCTCGAGTTTCTCGACCTGCACTACCATTTTCTCAGTGATGCCGCGATCACGGAATTGACCCGGCATTGCGCCGAATTGGGAGTTCGGGTCGATCTGTCCGAGCAGACCGACGCGGATGAGTACGACGATGAGATCTGTCGATATGTTGCAGTCTCCGAGTAATCCCTCGTCGCCGCCTTTCCATTCGCGGTTCGTAGTTATCGGGGTTACGGGCAATCGTCGAGTTTCCGGGTTTGTCGACGCGGTCACGGCAGCGGGATTGCCGACTCCGCGTGTTCTGGGTTGGCGTGAGATTATCGGTCGAGATTATGGTTTCGACGCTGGCGAGATCGTTCGAATCGATTCGCCCGGAGAAGATTCCGTGGTGGACCGATACCTTCGCGGTACGGACGAGTCGACACGGGTTGAGGGCACCGGCAAGTGGTATCGACGATTCACTACCGAGATTCGCGAGATTACCGATCGAGCAGATCGCGTCGGTGCTCGGGTTCTCGGTGATGCGAACGAGATCGCGATGATGTTCGACAAACGGCGCTGCCATCGCCACCTCGACGCTGCCGGGGTACGGGTCCCCGCGGCGTTGGAGACTGCGCCCCGAAGCTACGCCGAACTCGAGCAACTAGCAGCCGACGCACACATGCCACGAGTGTTCGTCAAGCTTGCTCACGGCTCGTCGGCGTCGGGAGTGATTGCGCTGCAATGGGGTCCGCGCGGGCAGGTCCGGGCCGTCACGTCGGTGGAAGTGAGTGCTGATGGTGCGCTGCACAACTCACTTCGAGTGCGCACATATCGAACGAGGGCTGCCATCGCGTCAATTGTCGATCGGCTCGCGCCCGACGGACTTCATGTCGAAGCGTGGATACCCAAAGCATCGCTCGGCGGACGCACCGCCGACGTTCGTGTGGTGGTTGTCGGGGGTGTTGCCACCCATGCCGTAGTGCGGACCAGCGCTTCTCCGCTTACCAATCTGCATCTTGGCGGTACCCGCGGTGCACTCGTCGACGCGATGACTGTTGCAGGTGAGAACTGGTCACAGCTTCTGGAATTGAGTGAGCGGGCAGCAGCGTGTTTTCCGGCGGCACCCCATGTCGGAATCGACGTCTTGCCCGGCGTCGGGTGGCGACGCTTCACGGTGGGGGAGGTCAATGCGTTCGGAGATCTCCTGCCGGGGCTTACCGGTCTGCCCGGAAGCCCCGCCGAGGGAATGACTACGTATCAAGCACAAGTAGATTCGCTACAGAAATCGGAAAACGTGGAGTATGCCCGGTGAACAACCGTGACATGAACGACGTCGACATGAACGACGTCGACACGAGCTACCCCGACATGAATGAGGTCGTCGGGCAGGACGACATCCTGTTGCTCACGTTGGACACGCTCCGCTACGACGTCGCCTGCGAACTGGCCGCGAGTGGGCGCATTCCCACTCTCGCGTCGTACCTCCCCGGGGGACGGTGGGAAAAGCGCCATGCCCCGGGAAGTTTCACCTACGCCTCTCATCAGGCGATTTTTGCCGGCTTTCTCCCGACCCCGGCCAGCCAGGGTCCGCACCCTCGATTGTTCGCTGCTCGATTCGCCGGGAGTGAATCCACCGCCGACGGAACGTTTGTGTTCGAGGGCCCCAATGTGGTGGACGGCCTGCGGCAGGTCGGCTACCGCACTGTGTGTATCGGCGGGGTCGGGTTCTTCAACAAAGCCGCGCCCCTAGGTTCGGTGATGCCCTCGATGTTCGACGAGAGCTATTGGGAATCGCGCTTCGGTGTGACGTCTCCGGAATCCTTCGAAGCGCAAGTCGAGTGTGCCGAGACGGTGGTGGCCGGTCTCGAACCGGACCAGAAGCTTTTCCTGTTCGTCAATGCCGCTGCGCTGCATCAACCCAATTGGTTCCACCTTGCAGGTGCTAGCGCCGAGTCGGGAGACACCCTCCAGTCCCATGCTGCCGCACTCGAATACATCGACCGCCATATCGCACGACTGCTACAGGCCATGAGTTCACGGCGGCGGTGCTTTGCCATCGTCTGTTCCGATCACGGCACAGCGTACGGCGACGACGGTTGGACCGGGCACCGGCTGGGTCACGACAGCGTGTGGACAGTTCCCTATGCACATTTCTTCGTGGAAGGTCCACAGCGATGAGTCTCGCAGTTACGGTACGTCCGTACCAAAATTACGTTTATGCGTATCCGCACAAGACGGCGTACCGGCCGCTACAGCCTCGCCCGTCGTTGCAGAAATTGTGGGCATCAGAGCCGAAAGACGCACTGTCGCTGTACCTACATATTCCGTTCTGCGAGGTTCGCTGCGGATTCTGCAATTTGTTCACTCGTATCGGCGCGCCGGGTGAGATGACCACCGCATACCTCGACGCACTCGAGCGCCAAGCACGTGTTGTGTCGGACGCTGTCGGCGACGGAACTCACTACGACGCCGTGGCCTTCGGCGGCGGCACCCCGACCTTTCTCGACGCCGCCGAACTCGACAGATTGTGCGACATCGCGGAACTCAGCATGGGCGCCGATCTTTCATCTGTTCCGTTCTCGGTGGAGGCGTCGCCGTCGACGGTAACCGCCGACCGGATGTCCGTGCTGGCAGCCCGCGGAACTACTCGCCTGAGTCTGGGAGTGCAGAGCTTCATCGACTCCGAAGCGAGGGCGGCAGCGCGGCCGCAGAAGCGGGCCGATGTCGACGCCGCGCTCGGGCGGATCCGGGACGCTCGAATTCCCGTGCTCAACATCGATCTCATCTACGGCATCGACGGTCAGACCGAGCAGACCTGGCGGCAATCCCTCGACGCGGCGTTGGCGTGGGAACCGGAGGAGCTGTATCTGTATCCGCTCTACGTTCGAGCGCTCACGGGTTTGGGCAAGAAAACAGCGGTCACGGAATCCGATGCCGAGTGGGACGAGCGGCGTCTGCGCTTGTATCGGTTCGGCCGCGACTACCTCGGGCAGGCCGGGTATCGGCAGGTCTCGATGCGTATGTTCCAGCGCGAGGGCGCGGTCATCGACGGGGCGGCCGACTACGCGTGCCAGACCGACGGCATGATCGGATTGGGGTGCGGCGCACGCTCGTACACCGCTGACCTTCACTATTCGTTCGATTACGCGGTGGACATGCGGGAGATCCGCGGGATCATCGACACGTTCATCGCCCGGCCGGCCGACGAGTTCGCCTACGCGGAAGTCGGTCGATTCATGACTCCCGATGAGACGCGTCGCAGGCATCTCGTCCAGTCGGTGCTTCAGGCCGAAGGGATGGATCTGTCCGACTATCTCGCGCGGTTCGGAACACTACCTATCGACGACTTTCCGGAGGAATTGAAGGCCTTCGAAGCGGCCGGGTGGTTGGCGGGTGATCTACAGCCCGATCGACTGAAACTCTCGCCCGAAGGTCTGGCGCACTCCGACGCGATCGGCCCGGCGTTGTTCTCAGCGAGTGTCCACCGGGACATGGCAGAGTACGAGGCCAAATGAACTCCTCGTTGTCGATTCTCTACCGCGGTCCGTTGGCGAGTTGTAATTACGACTGCCCTTACTGCCCGTTCGCGAAACGCCGTGATCCGCCAGCCGAATTACGTTCGGACAGAGCATCATTGGAACGGTTTGCAGCTTGGGTGGCCGAGCGGACGGATCTACGGTTGTCCGTGCTGTTCACGCCGTGGGGTGAGGCACTGGTGCGGTCCTGGTATCGGCGCACTCTCGCGGAACTGAGTTGGTTGCCTCACGTCGAACGGGTTGCGATACAAACCAATCTCAGCGCTCGCACCACGTGGCTTGCCGACGCAGACCCGTCGACGCTGGCGCTGTGGTGCACATTTCATCCGGGACAGATCTCGCTCGAAAGATTTCTTGTGAAATGCCGGGAACTCGACGGAGGTGGCATCCGCTATTCGGTGGGAGTCGTCGGATTCCCGGAGCATCTCGAAGTTGCCCGTGAGCTGCGCCAGAAATTGCCCGAGAATGTCTACCTGTGGGTGAATGCAGCCGAGGGGCGGGTGTATTCGGATGAGGAAGCGCAGGTCTGGACCGAACTGGACCCGCTTTTTCCCTACAGCCGGAACCCGCATCCGAGCGTCGGAAAAGCTTGCAGAACCGGAGAATCCGTCATTTCCGTCGACGGTGACGGCACCATTCGGCGGTGCCATTTTGTCCCCGAGGTGATCGGTAATCTCTACGACGGCAGTCTCGAGCAAACACTGACCGCACGAGAATGTCCAAAAACGATGTGTGACTGTCACATCGGCTACGTGCATCTCGAATCGCTACCGCTCTACGACGCTTTCGCCGGGGGAGTGCTCGAGCGCATACCGGCCACGCTGACGAGTGCGCGTGTGAGCAGGCAGTTACCCCTGCACGTAGTGCGGTGAAACAGAAGATCCCCGGCCGCGTTATCAACGCTGCCGGGGATCTTCGCTAGCTTCTGCTATCTACGGGACGTACCGAACCGCGCCCTTGTCAGCCGACGTTGCCAGCGCAGCGTAGGCGCGCAGGGCGGTGGTAACGGTGCGCTGACGGTCAACGGGGTGCCACGGACGCTCCGAGGCTTCCATCTTGGCGCGACGATCGGCGAGGACGTCGTCGTCGACCAGGATCTCGAGCGTGCGGGACGCGACGTCGATGCGAACCTGATCGCCGTTCTGCACCAGGCCGATAACTCCGCCGGCAGCAGCCTCGGGGGAGATGTGGCCGATGGACAGGCCGGACGTGCCACCGGAGAAGCGGCCGTCGGTGATCAACGCGCATTCCTTGCCGAGGCCTGCGCCCTTGAGGAAAGCGGTGGGGTGCAGCATTTCCTGCATGCCCGGTCCGCCCTTGGGTCCTTCGTAACGCACGACCAGGACGTCGCCGGCCTTGATCTTCTTCTGCAGGATCACCGAGACGGCTTCTTCCTGCGACTCGACGACCAGAGCCGGGCCCTGGAACGAGAACAGTTCCTCGTCGATACCGGCCGTCTTGAGGATTGCGCCGTCGACGGCGATGTTGCCGCGCAGGACGACCAGGCCGCCTTCCACGGTGTAGGCGTTCTCGACGTCGCGGATGCAGCCACCGGCAGCATCGGTGTCGAGGGCAGACCATCGGTTGTCCGTCGAGAACGGTTCGATGGTGCGCACGCCGCCGGGAGCAGCGTGGAACAGTTCGATCGCTTCGTCCGTTGCCTTGCCGGAGCGGATGTCCCAGTCGTCGAGCCACTGGTCGAAGCTCTTGGTGTGCACGGTCGAGACGTCGGTTTCGAGGAGTCCGCCGCGGCGAAGCTCACCGAGCAGCGCCGGGATTCCCCCGGCGCGGTGGACGTCTTCCATGTGGTAGTCCGAGTTGGGGGAGACCTTGGACAGGCACGGCACCTTGCGGCTGATCGCGTCGATGGTGTCGAGGTCGAAGTCGACCTCGCCTTCCTGTGCCGCTGCCAGTGTGTGCAGGACGGTGTTGGTGGAACCGCCCATGGCGACGTCGAGAGCCATCGCGTTGCGGAACGCTGCCGGGGTCGCGATGTTGCGCGGCAGAACCGACTCGTCGCCGTCGCGGTAGTACTTCAGGGCAGCCTCGACCACCGTGGTGCCCGCGCGAGAGAAGAGTGCGTGACGAGCCTTGTGGGTCGCCAGCGTGGAGCCGTTGCCCGGCAACGCGAGACCGAGGGCCTCGGTGAGGCAGTTCATGGAGTTGGCCGTGAACATGCCCGAGCAGGATCCACATGTCGGGCACGCACTGCGCTCGACCTCGTCGAGGCCTTCTTCCGACACGGCGTCGTTGGCGGAGGCGGAAATTGCGGTGATGAGGTCGGTGGGGGCCTGGGCCACGCCGCCGACAACCACTGCCTTACCGGCCTCCATCGGACCGCCGGACACGAAGACCGTCGGGATGTTCAGACGCATCGCGGCGTTGAGCATGCCGGGAGTGATCTTGTCGCAGTTGGAGATACACACCAATGCGTCGGCCGTGTGGGCGTTTGCCATGTACTCGACCGAGTCGGCGATGATCTCGCGGCTCGGGAGTGAGTAGAGCATTCCGCCGTGGCCCATGGCGATACCGTCGTCGACGGCGATGGTGTGGAACTCACGAGCGACGCCGCCGGCCTCACGAATGGCCTCGGCAACGATCTCGCCCACGTTCTTGAGATGCACGTGGCCGGGTACGAACTGGGTGTACGAGTTCGCTACGGCGACGATCGGCTTACCGAAGTCGGAATCCGTCATTCCTGTGGCGCGCCACAGGGATCGGGCTCCGGCAGCATTACGTCCGACGGTGGTGGTGCGTGACCTCAACGGGGGCATGGGCGTGTTCCTTATGTGATCGTTGCTGATCTACTTCTGCTGCGCGAACAACAGGGCTGTGTGCTTACGCGGCGAAAAGAATTGAAGCGAGGGCGATTCAACGCTACTCGCGTGCTACTTCTGTTCTGATTCGGGCTGGTCGTTCGACGGCTCGGATTCGGATTCGGGCTCAGGGGCGCTGCCGCTTGCGGACTGTTCGGCCCGTTCCGCTTCTTCGGCGTCGAAAGCATCTGCCGCTGCCGCGTAGGGATCGGTGATGCGACCACCGCTGGCGATCGCAATTTCGGGGAGCCGGACAAAGCTGACGGCTGGCAGTGTCACCTCTGTTCCGTCGGTGAGTTCGGCGCGGGCCCAGCTGCGCTTCGGGAAACGGAAGCCCTTGACCTCGTCCCAGCTCAGCGTGCGGCTGGAGAACATCGAACGAACCTCGAGGCCGTCGGGGCTGACGGTGGTGCGGACCCGGGCGACGAAGTAGACGGCGATGATCGGCAGGATCAGCAACCAGCTGAATGCTGCGGGCCAGCCGAAGATCGGGAAGCTGACCGCGAAGAGCAGGAAGGCGCACGCCATGTAGGCGAGCTGCGAAATGCGGATGACGTGCCGAAGTGGTTTCGGCGTGTGGGATGATTGAACCGGTGGCACGGGCTGCTGCGAAGTTGACACCTCTACATCTTCGCATTGCAGCCGATGTATCTCAGATTCTGGGACGGTTGACTCACCAAGTTTGCCGTTCGCGACTAGCGCCTCTACTGTCGAGTGCGTGAAACAGAATGAGTTGCTCGTAATCGACCGGCGCGTCGTCGCCTGAGTCGATAATTTTCAACTCACCAGATAACGACGCGCCACCCTCGCTCAGCAGATGCTGACGGGGGTTTTTTGTTGCCCGGAGCCAAATCAGAGGATTTCCCAGTGAGCGCACCAACAGCACGGCCTCAACCCACGCCGCGCAAGTCAGGGACACCGAGCCCGACTACCGCGGCTGCCGCATCGCAGACGGCTACCCGTCGCCAGCTCCCCCCGGAGCGGGTAACGGGCGCGCAGTCTGTCGTTCGCGCCCTCGAAGAGCTCGAGGTCGACACGGTATTCGGCATCCCCGGCGGTGCCGTGCTGCCTGTGTACGACCCGCTCTTCGATTCGGTCAAGGTCCGTCACGTACTTGTGCGCCACGAGCAGGGTGCCGGCCATGCCGCCACCGGTTACGCGCAGGCCACCGGCAAGGTCGGCGTCTGCATGGCCACTTCGGGTCCCGGTGCAACCAACCTGGTCACGCCGCTGGCCGATGCTCAGATGGACTCCGTTCCGATCGTGGCCATCACCGGACAGGTCGCGCGTTCGCTGATCGGTACCGACGGCTTCCAGGAAGCCGACATCTCCGGTATCACCATGCCGATCACGAAGCACAACTTCCTGATCACCGACGGTATCGACATCCCGCGCATCATGGCCGAGGCTTTCTACCTCGCATCGAGCGGTCGCCCCGGCGCGGTCCTGGTCGATATCCCCAAGGACATCCTCCAGGCTCAGACCACGTTCTCGTGGCCGCCGGAGATGCGCCTGCCCGGATACCGCCCGGTCACCAAGCCGCACGGCAAGCAGGTCCGCGAAGCTGCGCGCCTGATCGCCGACGCCAAGTCTCCAGTCCTCTACGTCGGTGGCGGCGTCATCAAGTCCGAATCCTCTGCCGAGCTGCTCGAACTCGCCGAGCTGACGGGCATTCCCGTGGTCACCACGCTGATGGCCCGCGGCGCGTTCCCGGACAGCCACGATCTCAACTGCGGCATGCCCGGAATGCACGGCACTGTTGCCGCAGTGGCAGCACTGCAGCGTAGCGACCTGCTGATCACACTCGGCGCCCGCTTCGACGACCGCGTTACCGGTCAGCTGAATTCCTTTGCTCCCGATGCCAAGGTCATCCACGCCGACATCGACCCGGCCGAGATCGGCAAGAACCGTTACGCCGACGTCCCGATCGTGGGCGACTGCAAAGAGGTCATCACCGAACTCATCGAGGCCATCCGTGCCGACATGGCCACGGGCACCACGTTCGAACTCACCGAATGGTGGGCGTACCTGAACGACATCCGTCGTACATACCCGCTGAGCTACGACCGTCCCACCGACGGTCAGCTGAGCCCCGAGTTCGTCATCTCGACCGTCGGCAAGCTCGCCGGACCGGACGCCATCTACTGCGCCGGCGTCGGCCAGCACCAGATGTGGGCAGCCCAGTTCGTCAGCTACGAGAAGCCGCGCACGTGGCTCAACTCGGGTGGACTCGGCACCATGGGCTACGCGGTTCCCGCTGCCATGGGCGCAAAGATGGGCATGCCGGACACCGAGGTGTGGGCCATCGACGGTGACGGCTGCTTCCAGATGACCAATCAGGAACTGGCCACCTGCGCGCTCGAGGGTATCCCGATCAAGGTCGCCCTCATCAACAACGGCAACCTCGGCATGGTTCGTCAGTGGCAGACACTCTTCTACGAAGAGCGCTACTCCAACACCAACCTGGGAACGCACGGCGCCATCCGCATCCCGGACTTCGTCAAGCTCGCAGAAGCCTTGGGCTGCCACGGAATTCGTGTCGAGCGCGAAGAGGACGTCGAAGCTGCGATCCGTGAGGCGCAGTCCATCAACGACAAGCCTGTCGTGATCGACTTCATCGTCACCGCCGACGCACAGGTGTGGCCGATGGTCGCCGCTGGAACCAGCAATGACGAGATCATGGCGGCCCGGGGTATCCGGCCGCTGTTCGACGACGACGAGGCAGTAGCTGAGCCCGCCGTCATCCATGAAGCCATGTCGCGCGAGCAAGCCGGACCCGCCGCGAGCACAGGGGAGGACCAGCAGTGAGCACCACCCACACCCTCAGCGTTCTCGTCGAGGACAAGCCAGGCGTGCTCGCTCGCGTCTCCGCCCTGTTCTCCCGCCGAGGATTCAACATCGAATCCCTCGCGGTGGGCGGCACCGAGATCCCCGAGATCTCTCGAATGACCATCGTCGTCACGGTCGACGAGTTCCCCCTCGAGCAGGTGACGAAGCAGCTCAACAAGCTGATCAACGTCATCAAGATCGTCGAGCAAGACGGTGATGCTTCCGTCGCTCGCGAGCTTGTGCTCATCAAGGTGCGCGCAGATGCAAGCGTGCGCACCCAGGTCATCGAAACGGTGAACCTGTTCCGCGCCAAGGTAATCGACGTCTCCCCGGAGTCCGTCACCATCGAGGCGACCGGTACCCGGTCCAAGCTGGATGCACTGCTGCGGATGCTTGATCCGTACGGTATCCGGGAGATCGTTCAGTCCGGGGTCGTGGCAGTCGGTCGAGGGCCGAAGTCGATCACGGCCACCCGCTAGTACTTTAGACACGTAATAATCCAAGGAGAGGTTGAGAACTGTGGCAGTCGAGATGTTCTACGACGACGATGCCGATCTGTCGATCATTCAGGGCCGCAAGGTTGCTGTGATCGGCTACGGAAGCCAGGGCCACGCCCATTCGCTGAGCCTGCGCGACTCGGGTGTCGAGGTCCGCATCGGCCTCAAGGAGGGCTCCAAGTCCCGCGACAAGGCTGAAGAAGCAGGCCTGACGGTCGGCACGCCGGCAGAGGTTTCCGAGTGGGCCGACGTCATCATGGTGCTCGCACCGGATACCGCCCAGGCAAGCATTTTCACCAATGACATCGAGCCCAACCTCAAGGACGGCGACGCGCTGTTCTTCGGTCACGGCCTGAACATTCACTTCGACCTGATCAAGGCTCCGGAGTTCGTCACCGTCGGCATGGTTGCGCCCAAGGGCCCCGGCCACCTGGTGCGTCGTCAGTTCGTCGACGGCAAGGGTGTTCCCGCGCTCATCGCCATCGACCAGGACCCCAAGGGTGAAGGCCAGGCTCTCGCTCTGTCCTACGCCAAGGGCATCGGCGGAACGCGTGCAGGCGTCATCAAGACCACGTTCAAGGAAGAGACCGAGACGGACCTCTTCGGCGAGCAGGCTGTGCTCTGCGGTGGCACCGAGGAACTGGTCAAGACCGGTTTCGAGGTCATGGTCGAGGCCGGCTACGCACCCGAGATGGCGTACTTCGAGGTTCTGCACGAGCTCAAGCTCATCGTCGACCTCATGTACGAAGGCGGCATCGCCCGCATGAACTACTCGGTGTCCGACACCGCTGAGTTCGGTGGCTACCTGTCCGGCCCGCGCGTCATCGACGCAGGCACCAAGGAGCGCATGAAGGCGATCCTGGCCGACATCCAGTCCGGCGAGTTCACGCGTCGTCTGGTTGCCAACGTCGAGAACGGCAACACCGAACTCGAAGGCCTCCGCAAGGCTAACGCCGAGCACCCCATCGAGGTCACCGGCAAGAAGCTGCGCGACCTGATGAGCTGGGTCGATCGTCCGATCACCGAAACGGCGTAATTAAGCTGTTTCAGCTTGTCTTCACTCCGGCCTGATGCCTGCTTCGGTCCAATTATCTTGGACCGGAGTGGCATTGGGCCGGAGGTCTTTGTCGGGCCAACTGAAGCCTGACGAAATTCTCATTGAGAATTCGCCCGCAAAAGTGTCCACTATGTGGTATTGCCTACCGAGTTGTGGACGCCGAGACGGCGCGCACTAAACTACTGGGGGTTAAACCACCCCCACACCCACCTAATCAGGGAGTTTGCACGTGAGCCAGCCTGGCCGCCCCGTTGTTCTGATCGCAGACAAGCTCGCGCCGTCCACAGTCGAGGCACTCGGCGACGGTGTGGAGGTGCGGTGGGTCGACGGACCCGACCGCGCTGCCCTGCTCGCAGCTGTGCCCGATGCCGACGCGATTCTTGTTCGCTCCGCCACCACCGTCGACGCCGAGGTTCTGGCCGCAGGCACCAAGCTGAAGATCATCGGCCGCGCCGGTGTCGGCCTGGACAATGTCGAGATCCCCGCAGCCACCGAGCGCGGCGTGATGGTCGTCAATGCACCGACCTCCAACATCCACTCGGCAGCCGAGCACGCAGTTGCTCTGCTCATGTCGACGGCTCGCCAGATCCCCGCCGCAGACAAGACCCTGCGCGAAAGCACCTGGAAGCGCAGCAAGTTCAACGGCGTCGAGATCCTCGGCAAGACCGTCGGCGTTGTCGGCCTCGGCCGCATCGGCCAGCTGTTCGCACAGCGTCTCGCCGCGTTCGAAACCACCATCATCGCGTACGACCCCTACTTGCCCGCAGCTCGCGCAGCGCAGCTCGGCATCGAACTGGTCACCATCGACGAGCTCGTCGAGCGTGCGGACTTCATCTCCGTTCACCTCCCCAAGACCAAGGAAACGGCCGGCCTGATCAACGCCGAGCGTCTCTCCCGCGCCAAGGACGGCGTCATCATCGTCAACGCCGCTCGCGGTGGACTGATCGACGAAGATGCGCTGTACGACGCTCTGGTCTCCGGCAAGGTTCGCGGCGCCGGTCTCGATGTGTTCAACACCGAGCCTTGCACCGACTCCAAGCTCTTCGGCCTCGAGAACGTCGTCGTCACCCCGCACCTCGGTGCTTCGACGTCCGAAGCTCAGGACCGTGCAGGCATTGACGTCGCCAAGAGCGTTCTCCTGGCTCTGGCCGGCGACTTCGTCCCCGAGGCAGTCAACGTCTCCGGTGGCCCGGTCGGCGAAGAAGTTGCTCCGTGGCTCGAGCTCGTCCGCAAGCTCGGTCTCCTTGCTGCGACGCTGTCTCCCGAAGCTGTTCAGACGGTCCAGGTTGTCGCCTCCGGCGAGCTGTCCGCTGAAACCGTCGACATCCTCGGCCTCGCTGCTCTGCGCGGCGTGTTCTCCGCAAGCAGCGACGAGGCTGTCACGTTCGTCAACGCTCCGGCACTCGCCGAGCAGCGCGGCGTCACCGTGTCCGTCGAAAAGCACTCCGAGGCACTCGCTCACCGCAGCGCAGTCGAGGTTCGTGCAGTTGCCGCCGACGGCACCGTCACCTCCGTCACGGGCGCACTCACCGGCCTGCAGCAGGTCGAGAAGATCGTCAGCATCAACGGCCGCAGCTTCGACCTGCGCGCCGAGGGTCACAACATCGTTGTCCACTACGGCGATCGCCCGGGTGTTCTCGGTGTGCTCGGTACCGTCCTCGGTAACTCCGGCATCGACATCCTCGCCGCAGCACTGAGCCAGGACGCCGAAGGCGAAGGCGCAACGGCGATCCTGCGCGTCGACAAGGTTGTCTCCGACGCCGATGTCGAGGCAATCGTCTCGCAGCTCGACGCCCGCGTTGCCCAGGTCGACCTTTCCTGATTGTTTTCACTGTGCGCCTTTGTCAACCCTTGCGGTTGATGAAGGCGCACAGTTCTACCGAATGAGGATTCAATGAAGCTTGCGGTCATTCCCGGTGACGGAATCGGTGTCGAGGTCACAGCTGAAGCACTCAAGGTGCTCGGCAAGTTGGTCCCCGATCTGGAAACCACCGAATACGATCTCGGTGCCCGTCGCTACAACGCCACCGGTGAACTGCTGCCTGCAGACGAGCTGGACCAGATCCGTCAGCACGACGCAATCCTGTTGGGCGCCATCGGCGATCCGCGGATCGTTGCGCCGGGCATCCTCGAGCGCGGTTTGCTGCTGAACATGCGTTTCCAGCTCGATCATCACGTCAACCTCCGTCCGGCGCAGCTGTACCCGGGTGCCACGTCGCCGCTCGCGGCGCAGCCCGAGATCGACTTCGTCGTGGTTCGTGAAGGCACCGAGGGCCCGTACACCGGTAACGGCGGCGCCATCCGCGTCGGCACCGATCACGAGATCGCGACCGAGGTGTCGATCAACACCTGGTTCGGCGCCGAGCGTGTTGTTCGTTACGCATTTGCGTTGGCGCAGACGCGTTCCAAGCACCTCACGCTGATCCACAAGACCAACGTGCTTTCCAACGCGGGAGCGATCTGGACGCGTGCGATCGAGACCGTCGGAGCGGAGTTCCCGGACGTCGAGACGGCGTACTGCCACATCGACGCTGCCACCATCTACATGGTGACCGACCCGTCGCGCTTCGACGTCATCGTGACGGACAACCTGTTCGGTGACATCATCACCGACCTGGCCGGCGCGGTGACCGGCGGAATCGGTTTGGCCGCAAGCGGAAACATCGATGCGTCCGGTACCAACCCGTCGATGTTCGAGCCCGTTCACGGCAGTGCCCCGGACATCGCCGGCAAGGGAATCGCAGATCCCACCGCCGCGATCCTCTCTGCCGCACTGCTTCTTCGCCATCTCGGACGCGAGGACGACGCCGCTCGCGTCGAGGCTGTGGTCGCTGCTGACCTGGCTACCCGCGGCGACGGCCCGATCTCCACCACCGAGATCGGCGACCGCATTACTGCAGCACTGTAAGCACCGCCGCTCTGTAAGATTCGTCTCACGGCTCTGACGCGCGTAAGCCTTACGGCTTGCGCGCGTCAGTCGTTTCCGGCATCCCGATAGACTTGCCAACATGCGTCTTGGTCGAATTGCCAGTCCCGATGGTGTTGCGTTTGTCAGTATCGAAGGTGAAGAGGATGCCCTCGTCGCCAAGGAAATTGCCGAGCACCCGTTCGGGAACCCCACCTTTACCGGCCGTAGTTGGCCACTAGCCGATGTGCGCCTGTTGGCGCCGATCCTTGCCAGCAAGGTGATCTGCATCGGCAAGAACTATGCGGATCATGTTGCCGAGATGGGCGGCGAGGCGCCGGCAGATCCGGTGATCTTCCTCAAGCCCAACACATCCATCGTCGGCCCCGGTGCGCCGATCGTGTTGCCGCCCAGTTCAACCGAAGTGCATTTCGAGGGTGAACTCGCGATCGTCATCGGGCAGCCGTGCAAGGACGTTCCGGCCGCAAAGGCCCTGAGTGTTGTTCTCGGATACACCGTTGCCAATGACGTGTCTGCGCGCGATCACCAGCGCCACGACGGTCAGTGGACCCGAGCAAAGGGTCATGACACGTTCTGCCCGCTCGGTCCGTGGATCGAAACGGCTTTGGATCCGTCGGACGTCGACATCAAGACCGAGGTCAACGGCGCAGTCAAGCAGGACAGCAGCACTGCTTTCCTTCTGCACGACATTCCGAAGATCATCGAGTGGATTTCGGCTGTCATGACTCTGCTCCCGGGCGACGTCATCCTCACGGGCACCCCGGCCGGGGTCGGTCCGATCGTTGACGGCGATTCCGTCTCGGTCACGGTGTCCGGGATCGGCACGCTCACCAACCCGGTGATCGCAAAACGCTGACCATCACGTTCGATCAGGGGCCTCATCCGTACGGGTGAGGCCCCTTTTCGATTTCTTGTCGGTTTGATAACTGTCTGTCCCGCCTTGCAGAAGAGTGAAATAGTTATGAGGTAGTTATCATCACAATTGCGTCCAATCAGCGTTACGGACGCGCAATGAGAAGTTCCTGAATGCGTATTTTTACCTGCATGTTTATCGCCAGAATAGGAACAAATACGACTAAAAGGGCAAATCGTATAGATGATAACCCTGGGTTTGCCAATGTAACGTTCATCCGTATTCTGGTCGATAACTGGTGTGATGCCAGTGGGGTATTAATGAGATTTCGGAAAATGGAGGCTGTGGCACATGGGCGCCTTTACTGCGTACCGGCGCACTCGGTCGATCGGGCCGAGTGAGTCCGCAGCACCGAAGTGGCGCGACAAGAAGCGATATCTGTGGCCGCTAGGTCTACTGGTACCGCTCAGTCCGTTCGCGGCATGGTTCCTGGTAGAGAAGCTGACGCTGGGTCTGTTCTGGGCTGTCGGGGCCTGGTTGATCGTGATTGTGATTCCGCTTGTCGATCTGCTTGCCGGTGAGGACGGGAACAGTCCGCCGGACGAGAAGATTCCGGAGTTGCAGGCCGATCGTTACTACCGCTGGTGCACGTACCTGTTTCTGCCGTTGCAATACATCGGCCTCGTGTTTGCGTGCTGGTGCTGGGTGAATTCGCCGATGGCGTCGGGGGAGAAGTTCGCGCTCGCGATGACCGTCGGAGTCGTTGCCGGCGTTGGTATCAACGCGGCGCACGAAATGGGCCACAAGAGTGAGAAGCTCGAAAAGTGGTTGGCCAAAATCGCACTGGCGCAGTCTTTCTACGGCCACTTTTTTGTCGAACACAATCACGGTCACCACGTGCGGGTGGCAACACCCGAAGATCCCGCAAGTTCGCGGTACCGCGAGAATTTCTGGTTCTTCTTGCCGCGGAGCGTTATCGGGGGGCTGCGCTCCGGGTGGCAGATCGAGCGCGCTCGCCTCGAACGTGCGGGAGTGAGCACCTGGAGTTACAAGAACAACATCCTCAATGGATGGGCGATGAGTGTGGTGTTGTTCGGCTCGCTCATCGCGGTATTCGGCTGGGAGATCGCGCCGTGGCTCGTTGTGCAGGCCATTGCCGGATTCACCTTCCTGGAAACAGCGAACTACCTCGAGCATTACGGGTTGCTCCGTGCCAAGCGTGACGACGGTACCTACGTTCGCTGCTCACCGGAGGACAGTTGGAACAGCGACCATGTCGTGAGCAATTTGTTCCTCTATCAATTGCAGCGTCACAGTGATCATCACGCCAATCCGCGTTTGCGCTACCAGAGCCTTCGCAGCGCCGCCGACGCACCGCAGTTGCCGGCGGGATACGCGGTCATGATCGTCTGTGCGTGGGTCCCGCCGTTGTGGCGCTCGATCATGGACAAGCGACTTCTTGCGTATTACGACGGCGACATGAGCCGGATAAACGTGCTCCCCGGGCGCTGACGGTTGGCGCGCTCACCACTTTCAGGGAAAACGAAGAGTCGGCGGGACTAATCTGTAGTACGACCATCCATCATCGCCGAGCCAAGTGAGCCATGACCAACAGCGAAGTACGCGTCCGTTTCTGTCCGTCACCCACCGGAACCCCGCACGTGGGTTTGGTGCGCACCGCCCTTTTCAACTGGGCGTTCGCACGACATCACGGTGGAACCTTCGTGTTCCGCATCGAAGACACCGATGCTCAACGGGACAGCGAAGAGTCTTATCAGGCGATCCTCGACGCCCTGCGCTGGCTGGGTCTGACATGGGATGAGGGCCCCGAGGTCGGTGGGCCGCATGCGCCGTACCGCCAGTCCGAGCGTCGTGATCTGCATCTCGACGTCGTCGCAAAGTTGCTTGCGGCGGGCGAGGCTTACGAGTCGTACTCGACCAACGAAGAGGTGGAAGCGCGGCACAAGGCAGCCGGACGCGATCCGAAGCTCGGCTACGACAATTTCGATCGGGATCTCACCGACGAGCAGCGCGCGGCGTACATCGCAGACGGACGTAAGCCGGTAGTTCGCCTTCGGATGCCTGATCACGACCTGACGTGGAACGACCTCGTTCGCGGCGAGACCACGTTCAAGGCCGGAACGGTGCCGGACTTCGCGTTGACGCGCGGCAACGGCATTCCTCTCTACACGTTGGTCAATCCCGTCGACGATGCGTTGATGAAGATCACGCACGTTCTGCGCGGTGAGGACCTCCTCTCGTCCACTCCGAGGCAGTTGGCTCTGTACGAGGCGATGATCCGGATCGGTGTTGCGGATTTCACGCCGTCCTTCGGTCACCTTCCCTTCGTGATGGGTCAGGGCAACAAGAAGCTCTCCAAGCGTGACCCCGAGTCCAACCTGTTCATTCACCGTGACCGCGGGTTCATCCCCGAGGGACTGTTGAACTACTTGGCTCTGCTCGGCTGGAGTATCGCGGACGACCACGACGTGTTCTCGCTCGACGAGATGGTTGCGGCGTTCGACATCTCCAAGGTCAATTCCAATCCGGCACGGTTCGACCAGAAGAAGGCCGACGCGATCAACGCCGAGCACATTCGCTTGCTCGAGCCGGCCGACTTCGCGGCCCGCCTGAAGTCGTTCCTGGTCGAGCACGGCCACATCAGTGCCGACGTGGACGAAGCGACGTTCACTGTTGCGGCGGACCTCGTGCAGACCCGCATCGTCGTTCTGTCCGACGCGTGGGATCTGCTGAAGTTCCTGTTCGTCGACGAGGCGTCGTTTGCTCTCGATCCTGCTGCTGCGGCCAAGAACCTGAAGGAAGATGCGGGTCCGGTACTGGACGCGTCTCTTGCTGCACTCGACGCCGTCTCGGAGTGGACGGCGGCAAGTATCGAGGAAGCCCTCAAGAAGGCGCTCATCGAGGATCTGGAGCTCAAGCCGCGTAAGGCCTTCGCTCCGGTCCGGGTGGCGATTACGGGCTCTCACATCAGCCCTCCGCTGTACGAGTCGATGGAATTGCTCGGTCGCGACGTCTCTCTTGCCCGGTTGCGTGCCGGTAGGGCAGCAGTAAGCGCCTAAATAGGATTGTCTCCGGCCGGAAATGAAGTAAAAACGTCCCGTGACCATACGATTTGGTATTTGGGGCGGGGGTACTGGTAATCTTCTTTTCGGCCGGAGACGAGCCGCCAAGCATTACAGCGAAGCGGAGCGAGCAAGGCCAAGCAAGACCTTTGGGGTATGGTGTAATTGGCAACACAGCGGTTTCTGGTACCGCCATTCTAGGTTCGAGTCCTGGTACCCCAGCGAAAATCCGGTCGATTTTGCAGCCGGACTCAGACAAGCTAAGCTTGCTGAGCTTCCAGAGAACAGCCCGAAAGGGAAGTTCTTGAAGTGCGAAAAAATAGAACATGCTTAAAGCGTGTCCTGGCCCCGTCGTCTAGCGGCCTAGGACGCCGCCCTCTCAAGGCGGTAGCGCGGGTTCGAATCCCGTCGGGGCTACAAAAGAAAGACCCTTCGATCATCTGATCGGAGGGTCTTTCTTGTTATGCGCTCAATCAGTGAACAGTGGCGCCACAAAACAATCACCCCAGTCGAAATCGACTGGGGTGATTGTCATCTCATCTTCGGGATGGCCGCGTGCCTATCCGCTCTTGCGACGGAATTCGCGTTTGTGATCAGCGGAACCATGCGTGCTGTGGACCTTCGACTGACCGTCGCGATGATCGGCTGCAGTGGCGTTGCTGTGGTTCTTGCGCTCGAGTGCTTCGCGGAACTTGCGCTTGTTGGCCTCCGCCGGTGTTTCCGATTCAGACGTCGTTTCGGATTCCGGATTGGTACTGTCCTGCTCGCTCATCTGTGTGCTCCTTGGATTTTGGGCCTGTGGTCAAGCTACGCCTTCAGGAGCGGGAGCTGTAGACCCGGACAACGGCATCGCCGGCATTCCGAGTTTGCGGTGGTCCCAGGACCGTGTGCGCTCGGGGATGAAGCGTACCGCGACGCGTTTGTGGAGCATGGCGTCGACTGCTGGTCGTAGATCGTCGGAGTAAGGCCCGGTGTACCGCTCCCAGACGCTGATGCCGACCGCGAACAAGGCGTCGGGGTCGTCGACTATTTCTCCGACGCCCTCCATCGAGACGCCGCGGAGAGTGTCGTACGTGAGACCGTCCTCGATCAAGACCGACATCCGCGAGTCGCGTCGTAGGTTAACGGCTTTCTGGGATTTGGCCTTGGTCTCGAACCAGATCTCGCCGTCCACGATCGCAAACCACATCGCGATGAGGTGCGGCATGCCGTCGCCGCTCAGCGTGGCCATCGTTGCAGTACGGCTCTTTTCGACGAAGTCCGAGATTTCGGACTCCGTCATCGTGATCTGGCTGCGTTGTTTTCCGGTCATGACGGCAGTGATCTCCTCGGCTGCGGGTACTCCTGAAGTTCTTACTGTGGCACGGATTACATGATTACGTGTTCGATTACAGGCGCTTGTGCAGCGCTTCTGCCGCCGCGAGAAGGTCGGCTGCCCACCGTGCGCCGGGGCGCCTACCCATCCGGTCGATCGGTCCGGATACCGAAATCGCCGCCACGACAGTGCCGGAGCTGTCCCGTACCGGTGCCGCCACACTGGCAACTCCTGGCTCGCGCTCGGCCGCACTCTGGGCCCAGCCCCGCCGGCGAACTTCGAGAAGGACGCGCTCTCCGAAGGTCGCGTCGGCCAGAACCGCGCGCTGAGTCTGCGGATCTGCCCATGCGAGAAGGACCTTGGCACCCGAGCCGGCATTCATCGGCAGGCGCGCGCCGACCAGGACGGTGTCACGCAAGCCGGTCGGCGGTTCCATCGATGCGACGCAGACGCGTGCCGTACCTTCGCGTCGGTACAGCTGCACGCTCTCTCCGGTGATCTCACGCAAGCGGGGGAGGATGAGCCCCGCCGCGGCGATCAGAGGATCATTGGCAGTGGCAGCCAATTCGGCGAGGCCGGGGCCGGGACACCACAGGCCGTCGGAGTCGCGGGCGAGAAGTCGATGGACCTCGAGGCCGACGGCAAGGCGGTGTGCGGTGGCCCTTGGCAGGCCTGTGCGCGCACAGAGTTCGGAGAGGCTGCACGGTTCCTCGGCTACTGCATGGAGCACGCCCATTGCTTTGTCCAGCACGCCGATGCCGCTATGCTGTCTCATAGGTCGATACCAAGTTCTCGCATAGTGGGATAGTAGCGCATGATCTTCGACAGGTCAGCAGCATCCACTTTCGAGAATTTGATGCGCAGCATGAGAACTGTTGGGCTGTCGGACTTACATTTCACGCGCGGCGGGCCAGCCCGTAGTTCGCCGACGCGAGGCTACGTACAGAGGTGGAAGACATGGCACAGAAAGCACGCACTCTCGCCGAGAAGGTGTGGGACGACCACGTTGTAGTGAAAGGCGAGGGACAGAATCCCGACCTGATCTACATCGATCTCCACCTCGTCCACGAAGTGACAAGCCCGCAGGCATTCGACGGATTGCGGTTGGCCGGACGGAAGTTGCGCCGTCCCGATCTGACGATCGCCACCGAGGATCACAACGTCCCGACGATCGACATCGACAAGCCGATCGCCGATCCTGTCTCCAAGACACAGGTCGACACTCTGCGCCGAAATTGTGAAGAGTTCGGAGTTCGCTTGCACCGCATGGGCGATCTGGATCAGGGCATCGTGCATGTGGTCGGCCCACAGCTCGGACTGACTCAGCCGGGAACCACCGTCGTGTGCGGCGATTCGCACACCTCGACCCACGGCGCTTTCGGCGCTCTCGCAATGGGAATCGGCACCAGCGAGGTCGAGCATGTGATGGCAACGCAGACATTGTCGTTGCGCCCCTTCAAGACGATGGCGATCACCGTCGACGGTGAATTGCCGCCTGGCGTCACGAGTAAGGATCTGATTCTTGCTGTCATCGCCAAGATCGGCACCGGCGGTGGCCAAGGATATGTCCTCGAGTACCGCGGCGAGGCGATCCGGAAACTGTCGATGGAAGCGCGTATGACCATCTGCAACATGTCGATCGAGGCCGGTGCCCGTGCCGGCATGATCGCCCCGGACGAGATCACGTACGAGTTCATCAAGGGACGTCCGCACGCGCCGACCGGCGCGGACTGGGATGCAGCAGTGGCTGCTTGGGAACTGCTGAAGACCGACGACGGAGCGGAATTCGACAACGAAGTCCACATCGACGCCAGTGCTCTGACGCCTTTTGTCACGTGGGGAACCAACCCGGGACAGGGTGCGCCGCTCGGTGACCGTGTTCCGAATCCGGAAGAAATCGTCGAAGAGAACGAACGTCAGGCAGCCGAGAAGGCGCTCACCTACATGGGACTCGACGCCGGAATGCCGCTGCGTGAGGTCTCGGTCGACACCGTGTTCGTCGGTTCCTGCACCAACGGTCGAATCGAAGATCTGCGTGAGGTCGCCGGCGTTCTCGAGGGTCGCCATGTCGCAGAAGGTGTTCGGATGCTGATCGTTCCCGGTTCGATGCGGGTGCGCGCGCAGGCCGAAAATGAAGGCCTTGGCGACATCTTTGTTGCCGCAGGAGCAGAGTGGCGCCAGGCCGGCTGCTCGATGTGCCTGGGTATGAACCCGGATCAGTTGGCGCCGGGCGAGCGTTCGGCTTCGACGTCGAACCGGAATTTCGAAGGCCGTCAAGGCAAAGGCGGGCGGACACATCTGGTTTCTCCGCTCGTCGCTGCCGCCACCGCCGTCCGTGGAACGTTGTCGGCACCGTCCGATCTGGTCTGACGTACCTAACACTCGAGGAGAATTTTGATGGAATCCTTTAGCACGCACAAGGGAATCGGCGTACCGCTGCGGCGCTCGAACGTCGACACCGACCAGATCATTCCGGCTGTTTATCTGAAACGCGTGACGCGCACCGGGTTCGAGGACGGATTGTTCGCCGGCTGGCGCACCGATCCGAACTTCATCCTCAATCACGCGCCGTACGACAAGGGCAGTGTCCTGGTTGCCGGTCCGGATTTCGGAACAGGTTCGTCGCGAGAGCATGCCGTTTGGGCGCTATCCGACTTCGGTTTTCGCGTTGTGATCGCGTCGCGCTTCGCAGATATCTTCCGCGGCAACGCCGGAAAAGCGGGCCTGCTGGCCGCGCAGGTGGAGCAGAGCGACGTCGAACTGCTGTGGAAATTGCTCGAAGAACAGCCCGGACTGGAATTGACCGTCGACCTCGAGAACCGGACAGTGAGTGCCGGAACAACGGTGGTGCCCTTCAGTATTGACGACTACACAAGGTGGCGTCTGCTCGAGGGTCTCGACGACATCGGACTGACATTGCGCCAGGTAGAGGCGATTTCCGAGTTCGAAAAGTCAAGGCCGTCATGGAAACCGACTACCCTCCCGGCCCAAATTTCCCAGGGCTGAACGGAAGTCAGGGATAGCGGGCAAGAAGAGAAATAGGTCACGATTTCGGGGCTACGTTGATTGAGAATTGGCGTGGCACATAGACTCTTGCCGTTATCAGGTTTACCGTAGTTCTCAGTCGGTCCTACGGTGGACCATTATTTGCGGAGGAATTTCAATGAACAAGGCAGAGCTCATCGATGTTCTGACTGAGAAGCTGGGTTCGGACAGGCGCACAGCAACCGATGCAGTGGAGCACGTCGTGGACACCATCGTCCGCGCCGTCCACCGTGGCGAGAGCGTGACCATCACCGGCTTCGGTGTCTTCGAGCAGCGTCGTCGTGCGGCACGTGTCGCACGTAACCCGCGTACGGGCGAGACCGTCAAGGTCAAGCCGACGTCGGTTCCGGCTTTCCGTCCGGGCGCACAGTTCAAGGCGGTTATCGCTGGCGGCCAGAAGCTTCCGGCCAGCGGCCCGGCAGTCAAGCGCGGCGTA
The DNA here is from genome assembly GCF_013277795.1 of Rhodococcus sp. MS16. NCBI lineage: Bacteria > Bacillati > Actinomycetota > Actinomycetes > Mycobacteriales > Nocardiaceae > Rhodococcus > Rhodococcus sp. MS16. The sequence goes on along the minus strand of NZ_VBTM01000022.1, from coordinate 286 downwards.
GCAGCACCGGCCACCAAGGCAGCAGCCAAGAAGGCAGCAGCTAAGAAGGCAGCAGCCAAGAAGACGGCAGCCAAGAAGGCTCCGGCAAAGACGGCAGCCAAGAAGACGGTTGCCGCTAAGGCTCCCGCCAAGAAGGCTCCGGCCGCCAAGAAGGCTCCGGCCAAGAAGGCTCCGGCCAAGCGCGCTTCCAAGTAGTCGCGCTCGGGCGAAAAGCCTGACGCTGGAAAGCAAGCAGTAAAAGCAAGAGGCGCGGCCCGCGATCGTCATCGCGGGCCGCGCCTCTTGC
>NZ_VBTM01000021.1:0-25749 GCF_013277795.1 Rhodococcus sp. MS16 | reverse complement strand
GGGTACCCTCAACGCACGCGAAAGGGATAACTTGTTTACCTATGTGGACGATAGCACGCACTGTTGTCCACGTCACTACGGCATGTTCGAACCAAAATGTCGCGGCGGAAGTGCCATTGCGACAGCATGTCCCGGCACCGTTGCCTGAACTCCTATCGAGCATCACCCGTCAGCCACCTAGAAAAAGTGAACTGCTTCACCTTTAGCTTATGTAGTGATGCAAGCAACATGGTATGACTAGTTAACCTAATTTGCCTTCTCGAGTTGCCACAAATTCGAGATGACTGTCTCTCTCCGGCTTGCCGGATCCGCGATACGCGAGACACCTGAGCAACGACGGCGAGCCTTGCTCGGAACCGCTGGTCGAAGATCACCGGTCCGAGTTCACAAAGCACAGAGGAGATCGGACATGCAACAACTGAAGGCGAACGACCTGTCGGGCCCCGAATCCATGACTGTTGCATTGAGCCCGCGATGAAGATCGGATTCATCGGAGCGGGCAGAATGGGCGGGCCGATCGTCGAACGCTTGATCGCTGCCGGGAACGACGTCACTGTTCTGACTCGAGGATCCGAAACACGATCCACCGCAAAGGCCAAGGGGTGGAAAACCTCCGACACAATCGAGCAAACAGTGCAGTCCGCCGAGTTGGTCATCAGCATCGTACTCAACGACGAGCAGGTGCAGGCCGCGCTGCTGGGATCGGCTGGCGCTGTCGCGGCCATGGCACCCGGTGCAATCCTGGTGCAGCACACCACCTGCGATCCCGACACAGCAGTCATGGTTGCCGACGCAGGGGCTGAACGGGGCGTGCACGTGCTTGACGCTGCCGTCTCCGGCAGCCCACAAGACACGGCTGCCGGTCGCCTCACGCTCTGGGTGGGAGGCGATGAATACGTACTCGACAGCGTCCGCCCCGTGCTCGAGTCCTATGGCTCCCCGGTGATGCACGTCGGTCCGATCGGTCATGGTCAGCGCGTCAAACTCGTCAACAATGCGCTCTTCGTCGCGCAGATCGGGCTCGCCGTCGACGCCGTGCGCCTCGCTGCGGCCGTCGGAATCGGTGAGGCAGAGATCCTGGCCGCCATCCAGCACGGCAGTGGCGACAGTCGAGCGCTGAGCAGCCTCGCCTGGATTGGGGTCGACGCCGTCGGCATCCGGCTCGCAGAGCTCATGCTCAAGGATGTAGATGTCATCCGGCAGATCGCCGACCGGACCGGAGCTGATCTGGGACTGATCGGAGAAGTGCTTTCCTCAGAGTTGGTCGAACGCGAAGTGCTGTACTCGGGCGCGCCGCCGAACCGCGAGCTCATCGAGCAGACACCACTGACCCCAGGCTCGATGAAGCCGTCGATGTGAACACCACGCGGCCGATACCGCCACGCTTGCCTGCGCTCTGGAAGGACACTCATGACTGAAATCGGAATCGAGTACCAAACCGTCCTAGGCCTACCACCAGTGGACTTCGTCCACCTGGCAGCAGATCTCGGCTGCCACCACATCTCGATGAAGGTGGCCGGCGGCGGCGGACCGTACAACCCATACGGCCACCCGGCGTATTCCATGCTCGACGACGTGGCTTTGCGTCGGCGTTTCATCGCAGCGATGCAGGATCGCGACGTGTCGATCTCACTGGGTGAAGGGTTTGTCGTCCAGCAGTTCCACGACCTTCGTGATGAAGATGCGAACCTGGATGTGATGGCCGAACTCGGGGTAACCCGGGTCAACGCCGTGACAATGGACCCTGACCTGCCGCGCAGCTTCGACCAACTGGCTACGTTCGTAGAGATGGCAGCCGGCCGAGGAATGACCACAACGATGGAATTCGCGAAGTCGCTCACCGTTCCCGACCTACCGACAGCGCTGCAGGCCGTCGGACACGTCGGCCGTCCGGACTTCAGTCTGCTCGTCGACACGATGCACTCCTCCCGATCCGGCCACGGCGCGGAAGATCTCATAATGCTCGACCACGAATATGTCGGCTACATCCAACTCAGCGACAACACACTCGCGCAGCGAAACCCGGTGTATCGGGACGACTCGATCGATCGTTGTGTTCCCGGTCAGGGTGAACTGCCGGTGGTGGAGATAGTGGCAGCGCTTCCACCTGTCCCCGTGATCGGCGTCGAAGCTCCGATGCGGTCGTTGGCTGTTGCGGGCACCTCGGCGCAAGAGTGCGCGCGTCTTGCCGTCATCGGGGCGCGGAAGGTGCTTCACGCCGCCGACGAGATCCGGCGGGTGCGCGCTCTCGGTTGCCACACGTGACACCCGATCCCCGTTCCTGAAGCCGGGCGAGACCGGTCATAACAGAAGGCAGAACAATGAACACCAAGAGCGATTACAACACCGCCACGACCGACCGAGCGCACCCGCGAGTGTCCGTGAGCGGCCTGTGCTTCCCGACTCTGTCGGCGATCGACGCGATCGAGGCGATCGGCGAACTCGGCGTCTCGAAGACGTCCATGACGTCGGCAAAGATCCGGGAAAGTGGTGTTGACGCAGTCGCAACGGCGAGCCGCAGACACGGGGTCAGCATGGTCACGACCACCGCTCTCCTGCGCTTCGATCTGACGCCCGGCGCCGATATCGAGGGTCAGATCGACGGGGCGCGCGCCGACATCGACCAGGCGGCAGCGGTCGGTGCCGGCTCCGTCTACACCCTGACCGGACGCCGCGCCTTCGCCGACTGGGATGCCAATGCGGCCGCGTACGCCGAAGCCACGTCAGACCTCGTCCAGTACGCCGCCGACAAGGGCATCGCTGTAGCCGTAGAACCGACGAACTGGCTCTACGCCGACCTCAACTTCGTGCACAGCTTCCACGACGCACTCCTGCTGGGCGTGCGCACCGGAATGGGCGTGTGCCTCGACCTCTTCCATGTCTGGACCGAGGCCGAGTTACTCGACGACATCCGCAAGAACATCGAACTCGTCTCGCACGTCCAGCTCAGCAACATGAGTGCCGGCATGCGATCGCTGCCCTGCCGGGATGTCCCCGGCGCCGGGGACGTCCCGATCCGGCACATCGTGAAGGAACTGCTGGACTCCGGGTACACGGGAACCTTCGACCTGGAACTCAGTGGTCCGAGTATCGACGATCGCGGACACCGAGAAGCTGCCACAGAGTCCGTCGCATGGCTCGGTGAACTACTGACCGAGCTGGGCGCCTAGCCGACCTCGTGGTCATCGACGGAATCCGCTGAGGGTCCGGACGAGTCCTCCGGGACCATGACTCTCCGATCACGTTGTTGCGGATCGATTTTCAGTTCCCGAATCGCCACGAGGATCGACGTCACGTTCCCTGGCTCGACGCCACGTGTGGGTCGGCACCTCCCGAAGGGGAGGCGCCGACTTTCCACGAGCCGAAAGGCCGGCACCACCGATCGCGTGATCGTCAGACGCCGACCCGAACCGAAGAGGAAAGTGCACCGCCGAAATCATGTGTGGCGGATACCCCGTCGAGGATCTCGTGTAGCTTTGCTCGCCCACCGGGGTTGAGCAGGAATTTGCGCGCCTTCCCTTCGACGTTCGCACCGTAGTAGTGACTGTGCTCGGCGGAGAAAATCGAGAGCGGTGCGAGAGTCTCGACCATCGTCATCCACGTTTCCTGGTGAGCTGCAGTCGGTTCGAACCGATCGAACCCGTGCTCACGCGCATAGATCAACGTCTTCATAATCCAATCGACCTGATCCTGCGAGTAGCGGGGGTAGTTGCCACCGCCTGCGCCGTGCGGACCGCCGGGGAAGAAGAAGTTCGGCATGTGGTGTGCACTGAACCCCCCGAAGTCGGACGGTCCGTCTACCCAATCCACGCTGAGGTCAAGGCCGCCATGGCCTTTCACGCCCATTCTCGTGAGGGCACCGGTTCCGAAATCGAATCCGGTCGCGTAGACGATGATGTCGTAATCGCGGTGCTGCTCGGTGGTTTCGATGCCCCTGGCATCGATGCGGACGATCGGTGTCTCCCGGAGCGCGACGAGCGAGGCGCTCGGCTTGTTGAACGACTCGAAATAGTCCGCGACAAAAGGCGGACGCTTCGCACCGAAGAGCTGATCCTTCGGAATGAGACGCTCGGCCGTTTCCGGGTCGTCTACGATCTTTCGGATCTTGTCCGCGAGAAATTCGCAAAACTCGAGATTGACCTCGCGATTCGTCGTCATGTCGTAATAATTCGCTGTCAACTTGGCGAAACCTGGACTCTTCCAGATCTTCTCGTAGAAGGCTTGCCTCTCCTCCGGCGAGTCGTCAGTCGAGAACTTTCCCGCCGGCTCATGCAGGAAGCCGGAAGGGCTCGTGTTCAAGACGGTGGCAATCTCGTCGAAGTTATCGCTGAGCCATTGCCACCGCTCATCCTCGATCGGCGCGTTATTCAGAGGCGTCGTCCACGTCGGCGTGCGCTGATAGAGGTCGACTGCTTCTACAACGTCGACAATCGCGGGCAGGAGCTGCGCGCCACTCGGCCCGTTGCCGATGATCGCGACGCGCTTGCCACTGAAGTCGAGCGGAGTGTGCGGCCACGCGCCGGTATGATGGGCCTCCCCCTGAAAGCTGTTCAGCCCGTCGATGTCCGGGTAGTTGGGAACCGAGAGACCGCCGGTTGCGGAGATGACCCAACGTGCGCGCAACGTGTCGCCCTGCGCAGTCGTCACGACCCACACGTTGTCGGCCTCATCCCACAGCGCGGAAACGACTCGCGCTCCGGTGCGGATATGTCGGCGCAGCTCGAAGCGATCCACGACATGGTTGAGGTAGCTCTCGATTTCGGGCTGCGTCGCGAACTCTTCCGACCAACGCCACTCGTCGAAGAGCTCCTTGGAGAAGATGTAACCGTAGGTGTAGCTCTCCGAATCGAATCGCGCTGCGGGGTAACGATTCCAGTACCACACCCCGCCGACGCCGTCGCCGGCCTCCAGCGTCACGGCACTGAAACCGGCTTCGACCGCCCGATAGAGAGCGTAGATGCCGACCACTCCGGCACCGATCACCAACACGTCAACGTCGGCTTTATCGTCAGACATCATCGCCATTCGACTTACTCCCATTCGATTCCGTCCATATTTCACTTGCCACTAGATAAGCACATCTGCTCAAAAGCTCCAAGCAATTCCTCGTATTCTCACATTTAACCTGGGTTTTCGAGCTAGCATGTGATCTCATTACATGAGCGATCATGGTGAAAATTTGGTCGATTCAGTTCAAAGGAGAATGATGAACGACAGCACTGACCTTCGATTCGACGGACGAGTCGCCATCGTGACCGGCGGGGGTCGTGGACTCGGCCGAGCCCATGCACTGCTTCTCGCATCACGCGGCGCAAAGGTGGTGGTCAACGACCTCGGCGGCTCGAAGGAGGGCGAAGGCAGCGATACCGGCCCCGCGAACGACGTGGTGCAGGAAATCAAAGCAGCCGGGGGGGACGCTGTCGCCGATATACACAACGTGGGAATCGAGGAAGACTGCCACTCGCTCGTCGACACCGCCATCCGCGAGTTCGGGCGGATCGACATCGTCGTGAACAACGCGGGCATCTCCCGCTGGGCTACATTCCCGGAGGCGGACGCCGACAACCTCGAACGCACACTCGATGTGCACTTGCGAGGTACGTGGCACACTACGCGCGCGGCGTGGCCTTACATGGAAAAGCAAGGGTACGGCCGCATCATCACGACGACGTCGACCGGCATGCTCGGCCTACCGGACAATCTCGCCTACGCGACAGCGAAGGGCGCGCTCATCGGATTCACCCGGAGCCTTGCAGTCTCGTCAGCTCCGAAGGGCATCCTCGTCAACTGCATCGCCCCCAACGCCATTACCCGGCCCAGCATTTCGGCGAAGAAGCCCAACATCGTCACCACCACCCCGACAGATCCGGCCATTCTGCAGGCAATGGAAACCGGACTGGTTTCTCCCATGGTTGCGTTCCTCGCACACGAATCGTGCCCAGTGAACGGAGAGATCCTGGTCGCCGGCGCCAAGCGGTTCTCCCGATGGTTCCTCGGCATCACGCCGGGCTGGATCTCTGACGGCGAGCCTGCAATCGAGGATGTCGTCGAGCACTGGGACGAGATCAACGATCAAGATGGATACTACGTACCTGCGAGCCTCAAAGACTGGACGTCGACGTTCATGGCACATCTCGGCAGATAACTCATCGGCCCGGCCACGGGTTCCTCAGCGCCGGTTGCCGCGAAGACCGGCACCGAGGAACCCGTAGCGGGGAAGTGACGGTCACGCGTCCAATTGGACTCGAATCCCCAGGGACGCCATGTCAGTGCCCTTGGGATAGACATTTCCCAACAGTTCCGCGCCGGCAGTCGCCAACTTTGTTGGAACCTCCTGCCAGACAAGCTCTTTCCACGAAAATTCTGGAGATGCGGCGTCGGTCACCACCATAGCAATGAGCTCGTCGGCATCACCGCGAACATGAGTAGCGAGTACTCCACCGCCTGGGCCCACGACGAGTTCCGGGTCCACGATCAGAACGTCCAAAAGACCATGATGCGCAACAAAGTGGACAGAGCCGCCAAAGGACAATCGCCAGTCGTCACCCTCTTGGACTGCCCGTCGCAGCGGAAACGCGAATTGCCCGTCTTCACCCTCAGTGACTCCGCCGGCGATCGTGTACTCGCCCCGTGCAATCAGAGTGACGTACCTGACGAACGATTCCCGGATTGCCCATACGAGCCTTCCTGTCGCGGCCACGAACTGGTCCACAACCACCGCTTCCGCGGATTCCGGGGCACTGACCGGGAGTCCACCGTCTGCGTCGCTCCAGGTTTCGTTGGGGCTCAGGGGAATTTGTCTGTTCAGCATGTTCTCACCCGATGAACGATCCGCCGTTGACGCTGAGCGTCTGACCTGTCACGTACGAAGCACCTTCGGAAACAAGGTATGACACGGCATTCGCGATGTCTTGACCGGTACCCTCGCGACCGACCGGGATGTACTTTGCCATGTCCTCTGCCGAGGGAATGGTTCCTTCCTCCCGCTTCTTCTGCACGCTCGGTGTGTCGATCGACGACGGTGCCACAGTGTTGACCGTTACGCCGCTTTTCGCGAACTCGACGGCCAGCGCCTTCGTCAGCGCAATCTGGCCGCCCTTCGACGCGGCGTAGTGGGCCATCCTCGGAGCACCGCGCTGCGCGCTGGACGAAGAGATGAGAACCACACGGCCCCAACCTGCTTCGACGAGATCCGGGAGGCACGTCTGAACGACGTTGAATGTGCCCGTCAGATTGACCTCGAGGGTGTGATTCCACTGTTCGAGCGTCATGCCCAAGAACTCCTGCTGTCGGGCAATCGCTGCATTCGCAACGACGACCGCGATGGGGCCGAGATGCGCGCGGGCTGCCTCGACAGCGATGTCGACCTGTTCACGGTTCGCAACGTCGGCACGGTATCCCTTGGCCTCGCCGCCCGCCGCGGTAATGGCGTCAGCCGCAGCCTCAGCTGCGCCGTCTACGACGTCGAGGACAGCGATCTTGAAACCGTCATCGGCCAGTCGCTGGGCGATCGCCAACCCGATACCTGCTGCTCCGCCGGAGACGACTGCAACTCGACCAGAAACCGTCATCGCGTTCGCACTCCCTTGTTCGCGGCACTGCATGGAAACCACATCGCGTTTCAATCCCTCTCGCTGACAGCCTGGTGTCCGGTGCGCGACCCATCGCCTGAAGAGCCTGACGCGCCAACACGCATTGCGTTGAATAGAACGACCGTTCCATTGAAGCCCAAGGCTTAAGGCTCGCTTGCGCTACGGTCTGTTGTCAAGCCTCTTCGGAAGAATACGAGTGAAATGGATGTGCGATGACCAAGCTGACAGATGAGGCCGAACAAGAGCCAGGCAACGAAGGGCGTCGACGGCAGCCCCTCGCGCGTGGAATCGAAATACTCACATTCATGATCGAAAGCGAACACGACTCACATGGCGTGCGAGAACTCGCTGGTCACCTCGATGTAAGCCCGAGCACTGCCCATCGACTGGTGACAGACCTCGAGAAGCTCGGCTTGATGCGACGCGCAGAGAACGGCTCCTACCGACTCGGACTGGAGTTCTTGCGGCTCGCCTGGACAACGACGAACAAGTATCCACTGCAATATCTGTCGGCCGAGACACTCAACGAACTCATGGAGAAGTCGGGAGAATCCGCATTCTTCTCGCTGTACAGCGAACAACGCCACGAGATGATGTTCACCCTCACAGCCGATTCTTCACATCCGCTTCGCTACACACTCCCGATGCGGCAGTGGCTCCCATTGCACGCCGGCGCAAGCGGTCTCGCAATCCTCGCCTTTCTTCCCAAAGAGGTCCGACACGCAATCGTCCACGGCCGACTGACGGCTGCAACGAATCGAACGCTGACAGACCCCGATGAACTGCTCGCGCGACTGGACACCATCCGCCGCGACGGTTACTCGATCACGCACGGGGAACGTATCGAGGGGGCAATCGCGATAGCCGCGCCGATCTTCGGACGTTCCGAAACCGTGGTCGGCGCCGTTGGCATCACTCTTCCCGAAGCACGACTCAATGCGACGAATGCATCGACACTGGTAGCGCTTGTCCGCGAAGCTGCGGGGCGGCTAACCGAGCTGATCGCAGGAACGGAGGAGCGGTAACCCGCCCTCCCCCAGCTGAAGTCGTACGCTGCGGTAGTCCAACACAAGGTTGACAGTATCCCCTGTGCGGGTCGATACTTCTGTTGCGTTGTAGCGACCATGCGTTCCGTTAAACGGAACATAGCGCCAACGTGCAGTGCGCCCTCACCCGCTTGGGTCTCTGACAGATGGGCGGCTTCCGCGATCTGACACCATAGTAAGGACTTGAGCCATGACTGGATCCGACGCTCGGCGCCACATCCTTGTAGTCGGCGCATCGCTTGCAGGCACTCGCACTGCGCAATGCCTTCGCGCAAGCGGCTATTCGGGTCCGATAACTCTGGTCGGCGCCGAGGCTGATCTGCCCTACGATCGCCCGGCCCTGTCGAAAGGCTTACTCAGCTCAGAGTGGTCCGACGCTGCAGTGGAGGCGAACCGGCTCATCACCCGGCCGGAACTCGACGCCCTCGACATCGTTACGAGGCTCGGAACAGCGGCCACCGGCCTCGACACCACGACACGGACCGTCTCACTCGACGACGGCTCTACCGTCACCTACGACGTCCTTGTCATCGCCACCGGAGCTATCGCACGACCTTCGCCATGGCAGCCGACATCTGGAGTGTTCCAACTGCGCACTCTCGGCGAATCACGGGCCATTGCCGAGCGACTCAGCCTCCGCGAGGCTGTCGTTGTCGTCGGCGGAGGGTTTATCGGCACCGAAATCGCGTCTGCTGCAGTTAAACTCGGATGCCCGGTCACTGTCGTCGACCCAGTTCCCGAGCCGATGGAGCGACTCGTCGGACCCGAAATCGCGAGCGTCCTCGTCAACCTTCACCACCGCAACGGTGTAGAAACCAGATTCGGTGTCGGAGTTGCCGATATCCACGGTGAAGCCGGCTCCCTCACCGTAGTCCTGGATGACGGTACCCAACTCGAGGCATCGACGGCAGTCGTTGGAATCGGCTCCCTCCCCTCGACGGACTGGCTCCTCGGCTCCGGTCTCACTCTCGACAACGGTGTGCTGACCGACCGGCATCTCCGTGCGATCGGCTCAGACGACGTGTACGCCATCGGCGACGTCGCGCGCTGGCCGCATTCGGATCGAGGCATGGATGTGCGAGCCGAGCATTGGACGAACGCCAGTGATCAGGCCAGATTTGTCGCGAACGCGATCACCGGAGGCCTGGCCGAGGGGTACGACTCCTCGGACTACGTGTGGTCCGACCAATACGACTGGAAAGTGCACTCGGTCGGCCGCCGTGATCCGGCAGGCAGCTCGACAGTCTTCGGAGACCTCGAGGCGGGCGAGAGAGTCGCAGTCGTCCACGCCGACGAGACCGGAAGAGCATGTGGCGCTGTAACAGTGAACTGGGTGCGCGCCCTCAATCAAGCACGACGGGTTATCGCCGCAGGCGGCCCGACCGAAGAAATCGTCGACAAACTGCGGCAATGGGCCTAATTCATCCCAGCTGCAGAGGCAAGGAGAAAAGCCGTCATGGTCTACGTAGTCACAGAGGCGTGTGTTGACGTCCAGGACAAGAGTTGCATGCAGGAGTGCCCGGCCGATTGCATCTTCGAGGGAGGCCGGATGACGTACATCAATCCGGACCTGTGTATCGACTGCGGTGCCTGCGTACCGTCATGCCCGGTCGACGCAATCTTCTACGAAGCTGAGATCCCCGGCGATCAGGAGCATTACATCGGGGTGAACGAGCGATTCTTCGCAGAGACGACGACGCCGAAGAGCGGCCGCAAGGGCGGAAAGATCGACTACGACGTCGACCTGATCACCGCGCTGGCCCCGAGGGGAGGCAGCTGATCGTGAGCACATTCAGAATCGCAGTCGTAGGGTCGGGGCCGTCGGGTTCGTACTGCGCACAATTACTGTCCGAGGAATCGGATCAACCGATCGAAGTCGATGTCTTCGAACAACTTCCGGCTCCGTTTGGCCTCGTGCGCTACGGTGTCGCCCCTGACCATCCGAAGATCAAATCCATCACTATGTCGTTCTCCGAGGTATTCGAGGAAACACCGGGTGTGCGCTTGCTCGGGAACGTGCGAGTCGGTGTGGACATCACCTCGAGTGAACTTCGTAGCCACTACGACGGGGTGGTGTTCGCCTCCGGGGCCCCGCTCGACCGACGACTGGGTGTGCCGGGGGAAGACCTTGCAGGCGCACACGCGGTTCGCGACTTCGTATCCTGGTACGGCGGTCATCCGGATACGCCGTCGAACGCATTTGTACTCGACGGGCACCGAGCGGTCGTGATCGGTGTGGGAAACGTGGCACTCGACGCCGCACGCATGCTCGTGCGCACCACCGAGGACCTGCGTGCCACCGATGTACCCCAGCACATCGTCGAGGCGTTCACGGCGAGCACCTTTTCCGAAGTCGTCATCGTCGGGCGCCGAGGCCCCGCGTATGCGAAGTTCACCAACAAGGAGTTCATCGAGCTACTAGACCTCGAGAACTGCGACGTCATCATCGACCCTGACGATCTCGAACTCGATGCCGCACAACAGGAATACCTCGATTCCAACCCCGCTGCGACGCGCTTGTTCGCTTCATTCCGCAAAGCGGCGGAGCGTGGTGCGCTCGGCCGAAAGTACAGGATTCGCTTCGTGTTCGATCGCACTCCCGTCGAGTTCCTCGGCGAGGACGGATCAGTGTCGGGTGTCCGACTGGCGAAGACCAGCGATCCGACTGTCACGGAGACTCTCGATACCGAACTCGTTTTCCGCTCGGTCGGATACATGGGCAAAGCAGTGCCAGGCCTTCCGTTCGACACCGAGACCGCCACCGTTCCCCATCGCGATTCACGGGTGATCGACGGCGAAGAAGAAGTTCCCGGGGTGTACATCGCAGGATGGATCAAACGGGGGCCGACGGGAGTCGTAGGGACCAACCGCCGATGCGCCTTGGACACTGTCACGTCGATCCTCGAGGACATCGGCTCGAAGTCCTCGTCGGCCTCCGCCTCGACCGTCGTGGACGAACTACTTCGCTCTCGCGGCGTCCAGGTTGTCGACTGGGCGGCCTGGCGAAGGATCGACGAGGCTGAGCGCGCGGCAGGCGAATCGACGGGACGTGAGCGCGTGAAACTGCACGACCGCAACGAAATGCTGCAGTTCGCTGCCGGCGACGTGATTCGACTCGGCTGATCGTAGCCACCGACCGGCCGTTCAACGGCCGGTCGGACGCTTCACCACGGTTACATCGTCGTCCCACTCACGTTGCCCGGAAACGACTTCGGCGTACCTGTAGATACGGCTGCATTCCACAACAGGTCTGCCCCTGCGGTAATAATCACCGCAGGGGCAGACCTGTTTCACCGTCTTACGTTGTGACGCTCACAGCCGACGGCACACCGACCACACCGTCTGTCACGAGTGCCGCTATCTCTTCGTCGGTGAGTCCCAATTCCGTCCTGAGAATGTCGTCCGAGTCCTCGCCGAGGGCAGGAGGATAGCCGGGCTCGACATCGGCGGTACCGACGAAACGGATTGGCATGGCGACATTCTCGAACTCGACCGTTTCGTTCCCCACAGTCACGAGCGATCCGTCATCGGCTTCTCTCGCATCGTCAAGAGCTTCGAGCACGTTCTTCACCGGAGCTACCGGAACCGACGCCGCGGTGAGCAGGCCGACCCACTCTGCAGCCGGGCGCTCGGCGATCCTGGCCTCGAGAATATCCGACAGAGCTTCCCTGTTCTGCAAGCGTGTCGCAGCATCCACGAAACGCTCGTCGACAATCAACTCGTCGAGCCCGACAACACGGCAGAGATCTTCCCACATGCGTGGTGTATTGGCCGTGACGACGAACTCGCGGCCGTCGCCACCACGGAAGGAACGGTAGGTCGCGATCGAATCATGTGCTGCCCCTTGAGGACCGGGCGCAACTCCGTTGAGGTTGGTATACAGGGCTTGGTAGGACAGCATCGCCAGCTGTCCGCGGAGCATGGAAACATCGACGATTCTCCCGCGACCGGACTCTCCGCGAGCATGAAGAGCGCCGAGGATACCGATCACTGCGTATAGCCCGGCAACCACGTCACCGGCTGGTATTCCGAGCCGGGCTGCTGGGGAGCCCGCATGTCCATTCAGACTCATCACACCGCTGAGCGCCTGCACGACCATGTCGTAAGCCGGTCGGTCGCGCCACGGACCTTCCTGCCCGAATCCACTGATCGACGCCCAGATCAACGCGGGATGTTCCTCCACGATCTGCTCGGGCACGAGTCCGAGCCTGGTGGTGACTCCTGGCCGAAAGTTCTCGATCACAACGTCAGCTCCGGCGATCAGGTCTCTGACGACATCTCGTCCACGCGGCGACTTGAGATCGACTGCAATACTTCGCTTATTGCGATTGTTGGCAAGGTAATACGCACTGTCACCGTCAAGCTCCGGACCGACGATCGACCGACTGGAATCGCCGCCGAGCGCCTCGACCTTGATCACGTCTGCACCGAGGTCTCCGAGAAGCTGTGTTGCAGACGGACCGGAGAGAAAAGTCGTCAGATCGATCACCCGGATCCCCTCCAATGCGGGCCGTTCCACCGTGATCACACGCCCTCGAAAATATGGATCGTGCAGGCGCCGTGGTCCAGACCGGCCGTGCCACCACCGGTCACATGCGTCATCGCCCAGCGTGCGTCGTCGACCTGGCGTGCGCCGGCGTTGTCGGTGAGCTGCCAGAATGCCTCGGCGACCTGTGCCACGCCGCTGGCGCCGACTGGATGTCCCTTCGAGAGCAGCCCACCACTGGGGTTGACCACGACGTCTCCGCCGAAGGTGGTCTTTCCGTCGCGGAGAAGATCGATCGCACGTCCACGCTCGGCGAGGCCGAATGCCTCGTAATACACGAGTTCGGCGATGGAGAACGCGTCGTGCAGCTCGATCATGTCGAGGTCCTTGGGTCCGATCCCTGCCATCTCGTACGCGTCAGAAGCGGAATGCTGGCTGATCTCCGGCATCGTCATGTCGCGATACCCCTCCTTGACCTCGCCCGAATGCAGAATCGAGGCAGCGACACGCATCCCCTTCGGTGTGTTCAGACGGTTGCGAGCGCGCTCCGACACGAGTACGACGACGGCTGCACCGTCGCCGGTCGGGCAGCACATCATGAGTGTGAGTGGATCGGCGATCGGACGTGCGCCGAGCACCTCGTCGACTGTCACCTCACTGCGGAACTGTGCGAAGGGATTGAGCGCCCCGTGCTTGCGTGCTTTCACACTGACAAGTGCGAGATCCTCGACCGTCGCTTCGGTTTCGTGGAGGTACCGCGTCGCACGCATCGCGTAGACGGCCGGCATCACGATGCCTTGCTTCACCTCTCGATCCTCGGGAGACAACGGAAGGGTCCCTCCGCCGAACTGGGTCAGTTTTTCGACTCCGACCACGACTGCGACGTCGACAAGCCCTTGTGAGATTGCCGTCCAAGCCTCGTGGATAGCCGTCGCACCGCTCGAGCAAGCGTTGTCGACATTGACGGTGGGCACCGTCCCGAGGCCGATTTCCTTACAGATCCGTTGTCCGGTCATCATGCCGCCGAAAGAGTGTCCGACGTAGACCGCGTCAACGTCCGACTTCTCTATCCCCGCTCCACGAAGGGCGTCGACGAGCGGTGCGACGGCAAGTCCGACATACGACGATGTGCGGTGTTTGCCGAACGGGATCATGGCCGCCGAAACGACAAAGACTTCTTCAGTCATCGGATTCTCCTCCATTCACACCGGATACCGGAGCGAAGAACCAATTGGAGCCATCCACGCCGAGTTCTACCTGCAGTCCGGGTTGCAACGACTTCCCGTTCTCACGAATATCGGCGAGTGTTCGAACATCACCCTCTAGGTCGACGTAGCCCAGGATGCGGACACCGTCGCCGCCGACATGCAGCCGAGTGAAGGTGTACAGCGAACCACTCGTCGGGAGCTCGATGCGACTCACCTCTGTGCTGACGCAGGCACTGCAGACCACGCGGACGCCGATCATGGCGCGCCCACAGCGATCACATTTCGTGCCGACAAGCCGCGGCCCACCAGGAAAGGACCCGAGGAGGCCGTCACTGTCCAGATCGGCAATCGGTCGAGAGACCGTCGCCTCGGTCGTAGTTGTCATTGGGTATCGACTCCTTCTGCTCCAGCTGCACGAACGATGGAACGCGTCGGGCAGACGTCGATCGCCTGCTGAATGTTGTCGTGGTCGTCACCGTGATCGTCGATGACCACGGCGATGCTCATCTCGTCGAGGTCGAAGGTGGCCGGAGCATAGAACGTGCACTGCCCCGACCCCATGCACCGATCACGGTCGATGGTCAATTCGCCCGATATCACGCGTCCGCCTGGGTGAATTCGAGATAGAGATGGGTGTGCCCGCGGAACTTGTAGCTGCGGATGAGTTTCCATTCGCGTTCCCCCGCGGGGCCGTGATACTGCTCGTTGATACGAATACTCTTGGTACGCTGCAGTATTCGCTGTATTGAGAAGACCGCCTCGGCGCGCGCAAGCGGCGCTCCCGGGCAGGTGTGGATACCGCGGCCGAATGCCAGATGCTGCCGCGCGTTCGCACGCTCAACCTGGAACTCGCCGGGGTTTTCAAAGACCTTCGGGTCGCGACCGGAAGCCCCGTTGATCAACATGATGACGGTGCCAGGTGCGAGGTCGAGGCCGCCGATACTTGTCGGCCTCTTGGTGAGCCGGAACGATCCCTTGATGGGCGCCTCGACGCGAAGGGCCTCTTCGATGAATTTCGGAATGAGTGACGAGTCGGCGCGCAACCGGTCCTGCAGTTCGGCGTCCTCAGCGATCCGCTGCATGGCGATGCCCAGGAGCTGGACGGTTGTCTCCTGCCCTGCCGCGAAGAGGTTGGAGGCGATCCGTGCGACCTCGATCGGCTCGGGAAGCGAACCATCCGGGAAGGTCGCAAGCGCCATTCCCGTGAGGACATCCTCTTGCGGTGTCTTCCGACGGTCCTCGATCTTGGCCACGAAGTAGTCGTACAGCGTCTCGAGGCCACCGTGGTGAACCGCTTGGAGTTCGAGATTTCCCAATACGGGCGCCGGCACGGAGGCCAGGAGGTCGAGGAGCATCGAGTGCTCTTCCTCCGGCATACCGAGCAGGTCAGCGACCGCGAGAACTGTGTACTTCTTCGCATAGTCCCAGATGAATTCACAGTTTCCGCGAGGGATGAGTTCGTCCAGGTAACGGTCGGCGGTGTCCTTGAGGAACTGCTCGTTCTCCTTGAGCCGCTTGGGCGTGATCAACCCCATCAAGATCGCGCGGTGATCCGTGTGAAGTGGTGGGTCGAAAGTGACGAGTTGATCGTTCGACGAGAAATATTCGCGGTGCTTCTCGAGGATCTCACTGATGTCGTCGCCGACGATTTCGAAGGGGAGGTCGACCACGGGGCCACCGGTGCGGTTGATCGACGAGTACACGTCGGGCTGGTGGTAGACCTGCAGCGCTTCTTCATAGCCGGTCACGATCACGACGCCGTACTTCGGCTCGCGGAATACCGGATGATTCGCCAGCATGTAATCGAAGTAGGGCTCCGCCTCCGCCGCGATGTCAGCATCGGTGAAGAAATCGGTCTCTCTGGGGTTGATCTCGACGCCAGTCATCTTTCGTCAATTTCCTTTCTTTGCGCGACCCGTACTTGCTCTGGTAGCAGGCTGAAGCACTGCCGAGTTCGTAGTAATTGATCGAGGCCGCCGCACCGTGCTCGTTAAGTTTCGTCAGCGGGATCGCCTGTATCGCAAACGCAACGACCAGATTCGATTCCCACTGGTCAGAGGTCAGGCACAGTTCCGGGCAGATGCGATATCCCGGCCTGCACGCAGCAGTCCGGGATATCGCGGCTGTTCATCGGAATTGCGCGGGAGCTCCGTCTAGCAGCACCGTCTTGGACTCCAGGTAGGGCAGGAGGCCCTGAAGGCCACCTTCCCGCCCGACGCCCGACTGCTTGAAGCCGCCATATCCCATCCTGGTGTCCGTCTTGAATCCGTTGTGCCCTACCGTGCCCGAACGAAGTCGACGTGCGACCTGGTAGGCACGGTCCACATCATTCGTGAAGACAGCTGAGTTGAGTCCATATGGCGTGTCATTCGCCAATGCGATTGCGTGCTCTTCGTTCTCGGCCGGGATCACCGACAGAACTGGCCCGAAGATCTCCTCCTGCGCGATGGTGGACCTGTTGTCGACATTCGAGAACACTGTCGGCTCCACGAAGAAGCCACGGTCGAGGTGCGCGGGACGGTTGCCGCCCGTCACGAGCGTCGCGCCCTCGTTCTGGGCAGTGTTGATGTAGCCCAGAACCCTCTCCTGCTGCCTGGCCAGGGCAAGCGGACCGAGCTGCGTCTGCGGGTCGAAGGGATCTCCGACCCGTACCGCTCCGAAGACCGAACCCAGCGCCTCGGCGAACTCGTCGTGGCGCGACTTCGTGACGATGACGCGGGTGAGCGACATGCACACCTGGCCGTTCAATGACGTCTCCTGCGCAGCGATCGCAGCAGCTGCTGTGGCGAGGTCGTAGTCGTCAAGGATGACCGCGGCCGACTTGCCGCCGAGTTCGAGGGTGTATCGAGCCAGACGCGCTCCACACGTTGCACCGATTTGACGTCCCACAGCACTCGAACCGGTGAAAGCGATCTTGTCGATCCGCGGGTCGGCAACAAGCTGCTCGGAAACCCCGCGGTATCCGTTCACGACGTTCAGCACGCCTGGCGGCAGGCCGATCTCCTCCGCGACCTCGGCGAGAATGTACAGCTCACCCGGCGCTTCCGGCGGGGCTTTGAGGACCATCGTGCAGCCTGCGAGAAGAGCCGGCGCGACCTTGTACGCGGCGAGAGAGAGTGGCGTGTTCCAGGGAACGATCGCCCCGACGACGCCGACCGGCTCGTTGACGACCGCACCGAACGCGGAGAACTCGGGCGTATCCTGCGTCGCCCACGGGTAGTTGGCGGCAAGGTCGGCGTAATACTCGAAGAGCGCGGGCACGCGGCTGAGCGCGCCGACAGACATACCGAAGATGACTCCGGCCTGACGTGTCCAGAATGTGCCAGCCTCTTGAGTGCGGGCACGCAGGCCGGCGGCCATCTTCCGGAGGTACTCAGCTCGCTCCGCGGGTTCGAGGAATGGCCACGGAGAGTTATCGAAAGCGTTGCGCGCCGCGGCAATTGCCGCGTCCATGTCTTCGGGACCGGTCTCGGCTACGCGGTAGAACGTTTCCTCCGTCGTGGCATCGACAATGTCGATACTGGACGGATTGGCCGGAAGTTGCCACACGCCGTTGATGTACAGACGATCCGGATGCTTCAGATTGATTGCGGTGTCGCGAATGTCCAGGACGGTCACAGAAGTCTCCTTGGTTCAAGTTGGTAGATCTCGGGGAGCGAGTGCCCCTGACGCCGGGTGTTCGATGAACAATCCCGGCTCAGTTACCCGAGTTCGCGTGCTCGTTCTCGGCTGGAGTTACGCACTCGGCTGCTGCGAGAGGACGCCGCGAAGAGTCCACCCGAGCCGATCCGGCGCCAGCCCTGCGATCTGTAGCGCGTTCATGCCGAAGTCGACGGAGGTGTGCGTTCCCGACACATAGCTCGCTAGGTCGCTACCGAGGAACGCGAGCACTTTCGCCATCTCTACCGACTCTGCAAGACGCCCGGCCGGCCCGAGGTCAGCTTCGACGGCATCCTGACCGCCCTTCATCTCAGCGAATTCGGGCAGCATCCCCGAGATCGTCATGGCGGGGAGAACGGCGTTGATCCTGATTTTGCGCAGGCTTGCGAGCGGAGCGACCTGCTCCGCGACCCAGAAGTTGAGCAGACGCTTCGACATGATGTAGCCGAGCGATCCGGGAACACTGCCGAACTCCGCTTCGAACTTCTCAACCGTCTGTACGAGGTCATTCCAGTTGTCGCCGCGGGTGAAGAGCTCCAATTCTTCACGCACTGCAGGGGTTTCCCAACGGACCCCACCATTTGACGTTACGAAGACGAGAGAACCGTTCTCCGTGATGCGATCAGCAAGGTAGGTGTCGGTGACGTACTTGTTCGCGATGAAGTTGACGGTGAGTGTCTCCAGGAAGCTGTTGTGAACACCGGAAACTCCCGCGACCCCGAAGAAGACATCGATCTGCAGTGGCAACTGTGCAAATGCCGCATCGATCGAGTCCTTGTTCCCGAGGTCCGCGATGATGGACTTCGTAACGCCGGCAACCGGAGGCTCCACTCGATCCAGTGCATACACATTCGCACCGAGATCAACCAAGATCTCGGTGAGCGCCTTCCCCATACCCGACGCGGCACCGGTGACGACGGCAGTCTTTCCGGCATATCCGAAGTAATCGTTCACTTAATTGCTCCTTGGTGTGTTGTGGACGGGACATGCAGGAGGCATCGGCCTCTGGCACCGCCGTCCGTTGCATTTCGGATTCACAGCGCTAGCGGAATTCGGTGGGGCCATGTCGCCACCCTCTGCGACGGAAGGCGTGGCGTACCTGATACCGCAGATCCGACATAGTTGAATGTCCCTACCGAGGCAAGAATCCCTGAAAATGATTTTTGGACAACGGAATACACGTTGACTGCCCCACTCGCAAGGCTGGGCACGGCAGAGTGCACCACTGTGAACACGAACGAGCAGACTGCCAACATCAATATGGCAATCCTCGAGCCGAGTGGGCGCCGACAATCCATTTCGGTCGGCACGAGTGTCGTCATGTCTTGTCACTCTCACATCGAGGTCTGCGGCGAAGGAACAATGCGTGTGGGAGTTGCCGGGGCCTCAACGAAACAGCTCGCTTCGACCGGGTGTGCTCCGTTTCGGTATGCACAGGACTGAGCTATGGCGGAGTCACCACACTCAAACTCTGTTCGCTTTAACGGAACACCTGATCCGTACAACAGTAACAGTGTGCTGTACGACACCATTGGTGTCAATCGTCGCCCTGATAACAGACCTAGTGGTCACTGCACGATCATTCGTCAGCGAACAATGCCATTCGACCGATACGCGATCCCGCCACAGGGAAACCCACAGACGCTTCGCCGACACCCTTGCTCGAAAATGCAGCACACGCCGCCCACACCCGCGCTGGGAGATAACTTGGGAGCCAGGAGTTTACAGCTCGAACAAGGCAACTCCCGCTGCCCGCGACACTCAACTCGACCCTGCAGTTCGGTATGCGCATATTCCCGGTGAACCACGCCGGGCGGGATACACCTGCGCCAGAAAGTCAGAGCTACAACAACATTGACAAGGCATGCCTACGTGGATTCACTCCACCCCGGACGCAAGCAGTGCACCCGCAGCACCCTGCAGACCTGATCGTCTGCATTGGTCATCGCATGACGTTCGCTGGCCTTTTCACGTGAAACTACGAAAGTGCAACGCGGGCAATTCAGATGAGTTGCCTCATGGTCTAGACGCACGGCACTAATCGTGACTAAACTCTCGAAAATAAGCACTCCACCTCAAAAGTAGGAGGCGCTCATTCACGCCCCGCGCTGTTCGCCGATCAAGGGAGATCTCATGGCTACCGCAGCCTTCTCGACGCAACGCATGGATCCGTACAGTCCCCCGCCCGAGCACCTGCGACTGCAGGAAGTCGAGCCGGTCAGCCAAGTTGGCTGGCAGAATGACGGCAAAATCTGGGCGATTACGAAGCATGCAGACGTTCGTGCCGTTCTGAGCGACAGCCGGTTCAGTTCGGATCGGACATTGCCCGGCCACCCGACAAATCTCGGATACGCTCCGGGTAACAAGCTCAAGCAGTTGATCGAGATGGACCCCCCGGAGCACACAGAGGCTCGAGGTCGTGTAATGGGGGAGTTCACCTTGAAGAAGATCAGTGCTATGCGTCCGCGCATCACCGAAATCGTCGACCAAGCCCTCGACGCGATGCTGCTGGGGAAGTCCGAGGCTGACCTCGTGGAAGCACTCGCACTCCCGGTACCGTCAGTTGTGATCGCCGAACTGCTCGGCGCACCGTACGAGGACCACGACTTCTTCCAGAAAAACAGCTCTGCTTTCGCCGATCCTCATGCATCCTCCGAAGTGCGCATGGAAGCGATGGGTCGACTCAAGGGATATATTGCCGATCTTGTGAATTCCCGCGTGGAAAATCCGGGCGACGACATCCTGAGTCGACAACTTGCGGCCGGAGCGAACCCGGAGGACCTGACCGGCCTCGGAGTCCTCCTGCTCATCGCCGGACACGAGACGACCGCCAACATGATCTCCCTCAGTATCGCAACGCTGCTGGACAAGCCCGAACTCCTTCAACAACTACGCGATAATCCAGAGCTCATCCCGGGCGCTGTGGAAGAACTGCTGCGCTACTTCACGATCGCCGAGATCGGTGGTCTGCGTCTGTCGACCGACGACATCGAGATCGGCGGTACGTTGATCCGGTCAGGCGAGGCAGTGTTCGCGGTATGCAATACCGCCAACCGCGACCCGGAGGTGTTCCCCGAGCCGAACAAGATCGACTTCACCCGAGGAGCGCGTAATCACGTCGCTTTCGGTTTCGGTCCACATCAGTGTCTTGGACAGAATCTCGCTCGATTGGAGCTCGAAGTCGTTCTCTCCGCAGTCATCCGTCGGATTCCGACACTGCGTCTCGCCATTCCGTTCGGGGAAATTCCATTCAAGGAATACGGTCCCACCTATGGAATCTTCACGCTCCCGGTTGCGTGGTGACGATGCTGATTGTTGCCAACCAAAGCTCGTGCATAGGGTCTGGGCAGTGCGTATTCACCGATCCCGACACGTTCGACCAGGACGACAACGGGGTGGTGGTCGTGCTTCGTTCGGAGCCGGCGGCCGACGACGAAGTGGCGCTGGCCAAGCAGGCTGTTGACGTTTGCCCGAGTCGCGCGCTCTCGCTTGTGGCAAGAAAGACTCCTGTGTGAGCCAGGGGGCACACAGGCATCGGAGACCACAACCTCTGCGAACCTCCGTCCGTCGGAGTGGACTGGTTCGGCACTGAAGAGTTACTCACTGCAACGAAACTGCGGTTTCCCCCTCACCTGCAACGAGGGGGAAACCGCAGATCTGGCCGAGGCCGCAAGCTCAATCGAACAGGCTGATGATCGAATCTCGTTCGCGATTGCGATAAACGACTTCCGCAGCACCGTAGAGGTGCGCTCTCCAGTGCTTTTCCGCCGCAGCCGCGTTTCCTGCTTCGACCAATCGGACCAATTTCTCGTAGTCCGCGATCACACCGGGAATGTACGACGTGTCCGCAACCGCATCGGGATCTGCTCGACGTTGGATACTCACGACGCGATGAGCTCCGAGTACGTCCGCCAATGACTTGGATTGCGCCTCGAGTGTCTTGTTCCGGCAATGCAGCGCGATGAGATTGTGGAAGTCTCCGGTGAGCGATACCCAGCGCGCAAAGTCCGCTCCAGTATCGACGCCTGCCTCCCACACTCGATACTGCTCTCGGACGCAGGCCGTCAACTCCTCCAAGCCTTCTCGGGTGCAGCGCTCTGCCAGCAATCGCACGCAGATGGCACCGAACTCCGCTCGCGCTTCGAGCAGATCCGCAAGAGTTGCACCGCGAGTCTGCAAGTACAGTCCGATATGCCTGGACGCAACGCTTAGGTCAGGTAAGCGCACCTGAGGTCCGCCTCGAGCTCCGGTCAGTACCGTGATCAAGCCCTCGCTTTCGAGAATACGAAAGGCCTCACGAAGCGTCGGCCGAGAGACGCCCAGATCTTCGACCATCCGTTTCTCCGTTGGAAGCATACCGCCGGGGAGAATCTCGCCTCGAACGATCTGTCCGCGCAGACGATCAGCAATTCGCTCCGAAGCCTTGGGTACACGCACGCTCGAATGCGTGGCCCCTCCCCCAAATTGAGAGTGCACGCCTTCACCGATCCTCTCCCCGTCACTGACATGACAACTCTAGCCCGCCTGGTTGGCATTACCTGATGTCCGTACCAGTGCATCATCGATCCCATCGACGAGTTTCTGCCAAAGGTTCTTCGAACTCAAAATCCAAGGCCGGACACCGTCGCCGCCTGCCGAACGCGGACTCACTGAGGCCCATCACATTACGTGCGACGTGCCGCAGTCGGTCCGAGACGCACGAGCACATGGCGGGCGGGGCGCTACTAGCCGATCATCATCAATCCACCGTCAACCGCAAGTAGTTGACCCGTGATGAATTTCGCCGCGTCACTCGACAGGAATGCCAACACCGGCCCCAGGTCCGACACTGGATTGCCCAGCTTGCCCCCAAGGGGAATTACCATCTTCAACTGCTGCTCGTACTGCTTGATCGCCTCCGGACTCATGGTGCCGAGCCTGCGGTCGGCGCCCGGCGTCTGGACAGCCGGCGCGAGCGCATTGACTGTCACGCCATCCGCACCCCACATTTTGGCCACCGACCGCGTCCACGAATGCACCGCAGCCTTCGCTGCCGCATAGGTCGCCGAGACCGGGCTTCCCGAAACTCCTTCGCTGGAGCCGAAGTTGATGATCTGGCCGCCGGATTCTTTCATCACTTCGTACGCAGCCTGATTTGCGAAGACCGTTGAACTGAAATTGATGTCGATCATGGTTCGGATGTTCTCTGCGTCGATGTGTCCCGGCGCGCCCAGTTGCCAACTGCCTGCCGCATGGATCAGTACGTCGAGACCGCCCAACGCTGCGACTGCTTTTGCCACGGCTTGTTGCACCGACGACTGATCAGTCACGTCACACCGAATCCAGGTTGCTGCCGACTCGGTATCGGGTTCGGTGTTGTGGAAGGTGCCCACCACCCGAGCCCCGGATGCAGCGAGCACTTGCACTGCAGCCGCTCCGATTCCGGTGGCGGCACCGGTAATCAATACACGCCTGTTTTCGAGAGACAGGTCCACTTCGTTCTCCTCCACGCTGCCGTAATTCTGACGCCGCCCGCCACGATTCAAGTAAAATTGAGCTTTACTGACTAATTCAGGCAGGGGCGCCGGAGGACGTGCTGACCAACAAAGCCCCGGCGTCGACCTTGAGCTGCTGACCGGTCACGTACCGCGCTGCATCCGAAGCCAGGTAATACACAGCCTCACTGATGTCACGCGGATCGATCGTGACGACCGGAAGTTGGTGTGCGATACCGAATGCGGGCTCGGCGTCCTCCCGAGTCGGGTTGGGTAAATCCGGACGGAACACCTTGTACATAGCGTCGTTCTGAAGCATGGGAGTGTCGATGTTTCCGGGATGCACTGCGTTGACCCGGATCGACAGCGGGGCGAACTGCAAGGCTGCGTCGTGGACGAATCGCGCCACACCCCGCTTCGCGTACGCGTATCCCGCGGCACCGGGGCCGGCCTCAGGACTGGTCATCGTCTGGGACATCATCGCTGCCATCGATCCGGTACAGATTATCGATGCACCCGCACGTAGATAGGGGAACGCGGCTTCGACGGTGTTGACAACACCGACCAGATCCACCGATACCGTGTCGAGGAAAGCCGACGCGGCGACGTCCGGACCGAGTGGGCAGATACCTGCGTTCGCTACGACCACATCGATACGTCCGAACTCGTCGTAACCGGCCTGGGCCGCGGCGATGAGTGCGGAGCGATCACGTACATCTGCAATGCGCGGCAGAACCCGGCGACCGAGTGCGGTGATCAGCCGAGTCGTCTCGTCCAAATCAGACTCAGTCGCCATGGTATGCGTTGCGGATTCGATCTGTGCACAGATGTCGATCGCAATGATGTCGGCGCCTTCCTCGGCCAACTTGACCGCATGACTACGGCCTTGACCCTGACCTGCACCTGTAACGAAAGCTACTCGACCCGACAAACTTCCGGCCATTTCCGACTCCTTCTCCACGTATTCGTTCAAGCTGATTTCGAGATCTCACATATTGCAGTGGCCGACCATCGCAGATGCGGTGTCATCGCCGGCGCCTAGCTATCCTCAAGCCCGCGACTTCTCGAGTCCGTCGGCCTGTACGCGGTCGTCGAGGTCCATCGGTCCGCGTTCGGCCGCGGCAAGAAGATCCTCGATATCGATCCCCAGATCCGCGGTGACAGTCCTGACGGAGGCAAGGTCCTTTCGCAGATAGCGGGGCAATCGGGCGCTGTAGGTCTGTGCATCCTGTTCGGACGCAGCGACGTAACGCGCGGCAGTGCTGCCTCCGCTACTTACAGCAAGTACGTCGAGAAGCTTGTTCTCATCCAATCCGAGGGATCGTCCTGCGGCAAGGGCCGAAAGCGTAAGTTGAGAACACGCTGCGAACAGAGCATTGTTCAGTAGCTTTGCGGCCAGCGCTGTACCCAACGGACCGGTCCGGTGAATATTCGACGCGTACGCCGCAACAACGCCGGCTGCAACATCGACAGCATCGTCGTCGCCCGCAAGCAGCACTGTCAATTCCCCACGACGAATATCCTCAGGCTTCCCACTGAAGGGCGCCTCCACCACTGATACCCCACCCTTGTGCCCGATGTCGCGGAGTCGCTGGATCATCAACGGACTCCCCGTCGTGTGTGAGATGAACAGGGATCCCGGACTCATCTTCTCGATGATCGGCGTGCACTCCTGGAGTACGTGCGCATCACTGAACAGGCAGGTGACCACTACCGGAGCAGCCGCTAGCTCCTCCTGATGCGCCGCAATAATTGCGCCACGTCCGGCCAACCTATCCCGAACCTCCACGCGTCGGGCATAGACGGCCGTGCGTCGGCCCGTAGCGAGGAACTTCTCGACCATCGGTTCGCCGATCTGGCCGGCCCCGATGAATCCGATATCAGGCAGAGTCATTCATTTGCTCCATTGTTCGAGGACAGTCCGTGCCGCACGTGTCAGCGTCGCCGAGTCAACGCAGATGGGCGACAATCTTCGCTGCACTCACGGCAGACACGCAGGTAGGACTGAGTGCGAATGTGCCGTCGTCCGGCATCTCGAATTGATCGGAATCCAGGCGGCTGAACTAGTAATAAGTGAACTAGTTCTACCATGTGTCCTCCATCACGGCAAAGGATCGATAGCATTCCCGCCACGGGTCGAGATCGAGTGTACGAAGTTGCTGGATAGTGCAACTGACTACTACCGATCCGCAGGGTGGAATTCAGTAGTGACGTGGGCAACAGTGCATGCTACCGTCCACATAGGTAAACAAGTTATCCCCTTCGCGTGCGTTGAGGGTACCC
>NZ_VBTM01000020.1:0-145108 GCF_013277795.1 Rhodococcus sp. MS16 | reverse complement strand
CGGCAACAACATTCGAACCCGACACCGGATCAGAGGACTTCACCACAGCGATCTTCGGAGACACCACCGGATGCTCGGTCGTCACCGGCGGAGGAGTGATCTCCGGACCGGTCGGCGGCTTCGCAGTACCCGTGACCTTGTTGTTGATCAGAACGCCGCCGGCAACACCGTCGTTGATCTTCACCTGGTAGGTCAGAACAACCGACTTACCCGCTTCGAGTGCACCGGTCCACGAGAGCATGGTCCCCGACAGAGTCGGAACAGCGGCAGGAGCACCATCGACCGTCGCCTTCAGCGAACCGGCCACGAGCGTCGCGTTGTCGAGAACCTTCGACAGATCATCGGTCAACACCACCGGATTGAGCGTCGTCTTACCGGTGTTCGCACCCGTCACCGTGTACGTGATCGTCTGACCAGCATTGACGCCGGTACCCGGCGCCGGATCCGCTGTCTTCGCGACCGTGAATCCCGGAACCGAGTGATTCGTCTCCACCGAAGGAGGAGTGATCTCCGGACCGGTCGGCGGCTTCGCAGTGCCCGTGACCTTGTTGTTCAAGACTGTGCCCGCGGCAACGCCGTCGTTGACCTTCACCTCATAGGTCAGAACAACGGACTTACCGGCTTCGAGAAGTCCGGTCCAGGAAAGCGTGGTGCCCGACAGCGTCGGGGCGGCGACAGGAGCACCGTCGACGGTCGCCTTCAGCGAACCGGGAACGACAGCAGCATTGTTGAGAACCGCACCCAGATCATCGTTGATCTTTACCGGATCAAGGTTCGTCTTGCCGGTGTTGGTTCCGGTGACGGTGTACTTGATCGACTCGCCGGCCTGAACCGTCGAACCGGAAATCGGATCAGCAGTCTTCTCCAGTTTGAAGCCGGGAACCGAGTGATTCGTCTCCACCGTAGGAGGAGTGATGTCCGGACCGGTCGGCGGCTTCGCAGTACCCGTGACCTTGTTGTTCAGAACCGTGCCCGCGGCAACGCCGGCATTGACCTTCACCTGGTAGCTCAGAACAACAGACTTACCAGCCTGGAGATTGGCGGACCACGACAAAATGCTGCCCGACAGGGTCGGAGCAGCGACAGCAGCACCGTCGACGGTCGCCTTCAGCGAGCCCGGAACGATAGCAGCATTGTTGAGAACCGCACTCAGATCGTCTTTGATCGTCGCGGGAGTTAGGGCCGTCTTGCCGGTGTTAGCACCGGTGACGGTGTACGTAATTGTATCGCCGGCCTGAACCGTCGAACCTGTCGCGGGCACAGCGGTCTTCGCGACTGTGAACCCGGGCATGGGATGCGTCGTGCAGAGATTGGTTGCAGGATCACATGTTGTGGGAGGAGTTGTTGTCCCCGGAACGAGGTAGTTGTTCAGGACTTTGTTACCACCGTCTTTGACCGTGACGGTGTAGGTGACTGTCCCTTTGCCGCCGGCTGGCAACGTGCCGCCGACTTTGATTTTGTCGGTGCCATCCAATGCAGCGGTGAGTCCGCCTGTAGCAGCACCGACCGCAACCGTTCCGTCATCGATGACGTCAGCGAGGTAGTCGGTGTAGTCAATCGTCGCCGGGGCAGTACCCGGGTTCTCGAAATTGAGTGTGTAGGTGATTGTTTGGCCGATATTAACCGTCTCACCGGTAGGTGGTGACGACGACTTCTTCACGAGAACCGGCGTGTTCTTGACCTTGCAGTAAACATTGTCACCCGGTGTGAGTGCTGCCTGCGCAACGTCACCGACCCTGAGTGTCTGGGTCACACCATTTACCTGGCAATCCCATGATGTCGCGTAGTTCGCGGTCTTGGTCGCCGAGGTAGTGGGCTTCTCCCAGAACGTAACAGGAGTAGGCGTCGTATCTGCGAGGAGCGTACGCCAGCCAGTCGATGCCGTCGTATCTGTAGCGCCGGTCGTGGTGCTCTTGATCTCGGTCGCTGCAGCAGCACCCGCGTTTGCGTGGTGCCCGGTGCTCATGCCGATAGTGAAATCGTCACCGGGGGTGACGCGCGTGAGGTCCTTGTCGATCTTGACCTTCGAGAGCAGGACACCGAAAGCCAGACCCTGACGAGAGGTGGCCAGAACGGTATTACCGAACGTCGCCGCGAAGTTGGTCGGAGCGGTCGATGCAACAACCAAAGTGCCCGGCGAATACTCCTGGTTGTTGACCAGGTTCCAAGAATCACATCGGACGGTGGTGGCGGGCATAGCCGTCAGCCCACCGTCACAAGCGCGAATTCCAGGGTAGCCAGGTTCGTCAACACCGACTGTGCGCGCGATTTGTCGCAGCGGCTTGTCCGAATTGAAGGCGAGGAACTCTTTGTCGGTTGACGTGTTTGCGTCAGTCGACTCCGCATCGGCTGCTACGAGACCGTAGTTGTACACCGTGCCATTGGGCCCGGTCATCACGATGTTCTTGAGCGACACCGTCCCGCCGGATTGTCCATTCACGGAGGACTTCTGGTAGATCGCGGGCTTGATCGTCGACGGCACACCCGTGTAGGCGGACGTTCCCAGCGCTGAGTAACTCAACGTGGGGAGTGCCTTCGCTTCGACCCCCTGATGCGTCTTTCCTGCTACCGAGTCGGTGAGGAAAGCCTTGAAGTTGATCTTGTAGCCCTCGGTGAGCTGGATTTCCATCGACTGCCCGGCCGCGGATGTAGCCGCGGCTTCGTTGAGCGCCGACATGTCGATCCAACAGATGTTCTGCGAGAAAGGGCCAGTGTTAGGGGCGCTGAAGGCACAGCCCTTTGCGGGCTGTTCATCCGGCAGCACAGCGGCGCGAGCCGGCGTCTGAGCCTGAACGGGACCGCCGAGCGTCGCGGCCGGCTGCGCTGATGCAACTACTGCCGTCGCGCCGGAGATACCGAGAATCAACGCGATGGTGGTCCACACCACCGTCCACGCTCGCACCCAGGGCGGTAGCCCTGCGGTGAACATTGCCGACCTTGTCGGCGGTAAGTCGTTAGGCATTTCTAGCTCCCCAGGATGTGCCTGATCGATATTCGGTGGACGGAGATGCGAGAGCGATGGCGCGAACTCCCGTTTGATCGGTTGGTTCGGGTCGGTGCGCCGGTTTTCGGCTGATCGACCTCGCACCGGACGCTGCTGCCGGTCCTGCCATTCGAGCTCCTCTTCGGGTAACACCTGCGTGTTGGAAGAGCCGTCCTGTGCAGGACTTTGGCCCTCGAAATCCATGCAAATCAAGAGCAATCTTCCAGTTATCTCGATCAAGATAACAGATAACCGGGAGCTTGCCCACCGAAAGATGGACAAAGCAGACTGATAGTCGCTTTCCTTCGTTGATCGAACAAGGTCCGCTGGGCAGCTTTGGTCAACCGGACAATCTGACAAAATTGGCCGTCGCTGGGTCACGCACGTCTCGAAACGGCGTTTTGGCTGGATACGCCGGGTCGCTGGAATAATGGGGCGTCCTGGCAGATCTAGACAAATGACCAGTGCGCATAACCGCTGTTGGATGCACCACAGCGTATGAACTTCGACCCGGAACACTTACAACCGACGATGGTTCCGTCGGCAGCCCGAACGCGCCGAAATCGAATGAACGATCGCGATCAATTCATTCAGGGCCGTAGGTAACGAAGTGAGGGGAAGCCCCGATAGACGGATGGCAGGGGGCTCAAAACGCCACTGGTACGTGCTGTAACCACCCGGTAAGACCAAACTTCAAGTCCGTTTTGTGAAAATTTCCACGGGGGATTTCAGCCAATTTCCCACCATAGCTATCATCTGAGCCCACGTAGCTAGCAAATGTTCCCCGATTTTGGCTACCGTTCCGCTGAATTTCTCGTAACCACTGAGCTACATGCGGACCAATCGGTCACGCATCACGGGACACAGCAAACAAATTTCCAGGTCCTGAATAGGGCCAGAGGGCCCGAAAAGGACACTGCAAGAGCGCAAGCAGTCGCACACGCCTAGCTGCTGCCGAGCCCCACGCTGTTGGAGTAACGGCCGAAGTCACCCTGGGCTCCGCTGTAGACATTGATATCGGTGTTACCGACAATCCCCGGTATGCGTCCTGTGCTCGTGTACTGCCAGAAGGTCCAATTCGACCACCCACCAGGCAAGGGTCCCGGAGCGCTCTGACCGTTGTAGTCAGCAATCCAGAGCGGGTAGTGGTTGAACTCGGTTGTGTTCGCCATCTGCGTGTACCAGAAGTTGGGATACGTGTAGATGATCGGCTGCCGTCCCGTCAACGCCTGGACGGTGTTCAGGTACCGGTGAGTCCAGTCGATCACCTGTGATGCCGGCAGGCCTTTTGCGTCTTCGAGATCGAGGACGGGAGGCAAATCTCCAGGACCGTTGATACCGAGGACCATCGCCGCGTAGAACGCAGCTTGCGCTTCCGGCGACGCTCGCACGTCTGCGTAGTGATAGGCGCCGCGCGCAACGCCCGCAACGCGCATGCGAAGGCAATCCTGGACGAAATACGGATTCACGTAGTTCAGCGACTCTGTCGCTTTGACCATCGCGAACTCATGCCCCGACGCCCGCACCTGGAACCAGTCGATACCGGTTCCATCCACATGCTGCCAAGACGAAACGTCCGGCCCGCGGGGAGCATCAGCCGCAGCGAGACCCGGGGCCGTCAATGCAACGGCCGCAGCCATCGCGATCGGGGTTAGTCTGCCTAAGGTCCTGACGGTGCGTCGCTCGGCCATTCCCCGAGCGTAGGGACTGCTGCCGGATTTGTCTGTTGTTTCACGAACTATTCAGACGCTGGTCATCCCAACCAATCGAGAACCGCTGCCGCCGTCCAGGATTGCTGCATGCTGCCCAACGGCTCACCCGTAAAGGGTTCGTAATACTCGGCAAAACTGCCGTCACTGGCCTGCCTGAGTCCCTCCGCCCGGAGAACATACGATCGTTCAGCCCATCCACGACGCGCAAACGCCCATGAGAACAGCCAGGTGATCACCGGCCAGACAGGTCCACGCCAATACTCACGCGGACGGAAATCGCCGGACACCGGGGAAGTGGACGGCGGGACGGCAAATCTCATGTCCGGATGCCCGCAGAACTTCGGCCCCTCGAACGTTCGTAACAGCGAACGTTCAGCATCGCGACTAAGTCCACCACACAACAATGGCGCAAACATCGCGATGGTCTCGGTATTCACCCAGCGTCCCGTACGGAGATCAAAATCCTTTGCCGCGCCGCTTCTTTCGTCCGTCGTGGCTATGACACCTCGACGGAATCGGTCTGCCCAACCGCGCAGATCTCGCACATCGGAGTTCGGCCGCGAATGTTCCTCGCCAATGGTCGCCAGGACATCGCAGGCCATGGAGAAGACGGCTGAGACAAATACGTCCTCGACTGCAAAACTCATTGCGGTAGAAAGCTGTTGGTCGTCGTAGCGCACCGATTTCATTTCTTCGAGCAGCCACAGATAGCGATCGTATTCGTGATCCTTGGGACGTTGCGTCAGGTCCGTTACAACAGCAAGGTCGGCTCGCTGGTACGCAGGAACCTGTCCCGCAACAACATTCCCGTACGCCGCATCCCAACGTGGAGAGTTGTCCATCCCCGATTCCCAGCCGTGATAGAGCGCTATCCGACCATTACCGTCGAGATCTCGTGCCTCGGCAAGCCAACGATGCCACCGAACCAGATCATTCCACCGCCGATCCAAGAACTCCTCGGCAACCGCTCGCGTCGTACGGCCGTGACGACGTGAATGATCGAGGATTCGTTGCACGGCAATCGCATGTACCGGCGGTTGGGTAATCCCGGATGTCGCCGTGCCTATCGGCGCATGCGCAGCCAACGCATTGACGTCCCACCGCGTCGGACCGGGAAAATAGCCGTCGACGCCGTTTGCAAAAACGATGTGCGGGATCATTCCGTTCTTCCACTGCGCGTCGAGCAAGGTATCGAGTTCTACAACGGCTCGTTCCACACTCAACGGAGCCAATCCGACAGCAACAAACGCCGCGTCCCAACTCCACATATGTGGATAAAGCTTGGGAGCAGCGCTAGTCATCGTGCCCAGATCATTACCGCGCAGCAGATAGGCGGCTCGGGCAGCGAGCTGTGTCGGGGTGAATCCACGGTCGGCCATAGAAGTCTATTTTGCGTCGAGTACGGCTTCTGCGCTCATCGGAGTGGCGCGGTGAGTCTTTCTCGGAACCACTTTGCTGGTATTCCTACGGGAAGAAGTTACTAAACCGACAAGGCGGTTGCGGGTCATGGGCATCAAAGAAGAGTCAGCGGAGCGCGAGCGCAAGACCCTGCGGTACTCGCTGATGGTTGCGACAGCCTTGGCAGTCCTGGCCGCGGTGTGGGGGTGGATCTCGCAGTCTCAGGTAATCCTGCTTGACGGTGTGTACGCACTGATTGGCATGGTTCTGACCTGGATGTCGCTGCGCGTCTCCCGGATCGCAGATTCAGGCCCGACGGCGCGCTTCCCGTTCGGCAAGGAAGCTCTGATTCCGGTGGTGATCGCCATTCAGGGCATGGCATTGTTGGCGACTCTCGCGTACGCCGCCGTAGAGGCCGTACGGGTCATCCTGGCCGGCGGAGCCGATGTGACGGCCGGGTCGCTCGCAGCTTACGGCGCGATCAGTGCAGCAGTGTCCGTACTGATCTGGCGCTACGTCGGAAAGGTCGACCGCACATCCGATCTCCTGGTGGCCGAGGCCAGGCAGTGGGGAGCCTCGGCCGCCTTCAGCGCGCTGGTTGCCGTAGGCGCCGTTGTCGCAATGATCCTGGGGCGCACCGATTTCTCCGATGCCGATCGATACGTCGACTCCGTGCTCGTCCTGATCGGCTGTGCGATGCTGGTCCCACAACCCTTGGCTCTGTTGCGAACTGCTCTGGTGGAACTGCTCGAAGGCGCTCCCAGTCAACAGGTTCAGGCGCATGTCCACGACGCGATCGCAGCTGTTCGCGATGAATTCGATTTGGATGAACCAGCCCTGACGATGAGCAAGGTCGGCCGCAAGCTGTACATCGAAGCCATGTTCATGGTCCCTCCCCATACGTGGGAGATCGACGACGAAGATGCGGTACGACGCACATTCGCCAAACACCTCGCCGATCTGCCGTACGAACCATGGCTCAACATCGAACTGACCACAGATCCTGCCTTGATGCTGTAGACCTATCATATTTCGCTCGATGCGAGGTCTCACGGAGCCAAACCGACTATGCGTGAGGCTTCATATCGACCACGGCCGTGATGTCGACTTCCACCGGAGCACCTGACGGAAGGTTCTTGACGCCAATCGCGGCACGAACGGGAAGTGCTTCCCCACCGAGTATTTCAGCGATCACCGCCGACGCACCGTCGGCTACTGCCGACAGATCGAAGAAGTTGTCTGCGCAAGCCACATACACCGTCATGCGCAGACAGCGCTCGACTCGATCCATCCCTCCTGCGACCGAAGCAATTGCGGTGAGCGCATTCCGAGCGCACATCCCCGCAGCGGTAGCCGCATCCGCAATGTCTACCGCCTCGCCGACAACTCCGGACACTTGGAGGACTCCGTCGATCCGCGGTGTCATCCCCGCGCTGTAAGCAATCGAGTCGTGAACTGTTGCCGCCATGTACTGTCCCTGCGGCACGGGCCCTCGCACAAACGAAATATCAGACACCGAGAGCTATCCCTTCCTGTCGAGGATCGGCTGCGCCGCTGAGTAGCCCACGCTCACGATCGAGTGAAATCACCTGAGCGCTGCCACCACCATCCCATGCTCCCTGAAGCGTCACATCGTGTCCTCGACTACGTAATTCGGACAACGTGGACTTTCCTATCCTTGATTCGCACCGAAGCTCAGCGGGCCGACCGATCACGTCTGAATCACTGCCCGGGTAAACCGTGAATCGCGGTGCCGCCACAGCCTCTGCCGGGTCGAGTCCGTGGTCGAGCAAATGGGACAGCAATTGCATGTTCCACTGGACCTGCCCGTCTCCACCCGGGGTGTTACCCACGTGAAGCAGTGCCCCCGCGGTGTCTGCTGCTATCCAAGCATTGAGAGTATGCACCGGTTTACGTCGCGGCGAAGCCGAATTTGGATGCCCTGGAATCAGATACGCACCACGACCGAACCTGTTGTTGAGTACTACCCCCGTACCCGGGACCGTGATCTTGGAACCGAAAGTGAAGGCAAGGGAATGAATGAAGCTGACCGCTCTTCCGTCGGAGTCGACGGCGACGATCGACGTGGTGTCCCCGCCGGCCACACTGAACTCCCGTCGCCTCGACTTCGCATCCAATGATGCTCTCGATCGGGCCACTGTGTCGGGTAGCAGCAGTGTTCTCCATTCGTCATTGTCACTACCGCACAGTGCAAAGCGATCCTCGAAGGCGAGGCGGGCCGCCGATGCCAATCGGTCGATCGCGGGTGCCGCCATCCATGGCGAGTACCCGACTACACGGTCGCACAGAGCGGCTTGCTGAAGAACCATCCAGCCTGGCGTCGGCATCGCCGTCTGATATACCACCGCACCCGCGTACGTGCCGGCTATGGCGGGTTCCGGGTCGACCTTGAATCCATCCGCCCACTCGTTACCGCTGAAAGGCGCCCCACGTTCACGCAGTGTCGACACAGCTTTCTGAGCGAAGGATCCGAGATAGAAGTCCGCGGGATCGGACGCAAGTGAGCGAATCGTTCGAGCTAGATCAATTTGGGGGAGTTGTTGCCCCACATGAGGTAACCCGCCGCCGGGAAGATAGACAGCGGCGAGGCCGGGATCCAGCGCAATCGCCAGATGGGCTTCCCGGATGTCTTGGAGGGTCTTGGCTGAACACGGTAAACCTCGTTCGGCGCTACCTGCCGCCGGTTCCCACAAGTCAGACAGAGAACGTGTCGCCCCATTGGCATGAAGTGCTGCCAGGGCCGCAGGGGCGCCCGGTACGGCAACACCAAGGGGTCCGTCCAAGGGAATCGAGGTCAAACCTTGATCTGTGTAGAAATCCGTCTCTCCACCGTCTGGCCCGAATCCACTTCCTCCGACCGTCCAGACTCGTCCGTCGGGCTCACGCACTACAGCGAAGGCGTCTCCACCGATTCCGCATTGTCCTGGCAGTGCCAGCCATGTCATCGCCGCCATGGCGAGTGTCGCGTCGATCGCATTGCCGCCGTCGGCGAGAACCTGCACACCGATCGTGCTGGCTGCCGGATGACTGGAAGAGACCATGCCCCTGGTCGAGAGGGTTGGTGGCCTTGTGGTCATGTCAGGCCGCGGGTTGCACGTCGGCGGGGAGCTGATGTCGTGTCCGATGGGTCGAACCCGACGAAAATCTCTCCCTCTCGTTCTTCGACGGCGTATGTCTTGATAGCCACCGTGGCCGGCGGATATACCGGCTCACCCGTCTCGAGATCGAAGACACTGCCGTGACATGAACAACCTATGCCGTCCTCCACGAGTTTGCCGGAAGACAGGAGACAGTCAAGATGTGTGCAGTAGTTGGACGTCGCGTACGCCTTACCGTCGAGTCGGGCGACGGCGAATTCGTGCTCGCCCGAAAAGAATCGACGGACAAGTCCTTCCGTCACCTGACCCGACCGAGCTACGCGGACGAACTCGACATTATCTGCTGCGGTCTTCTCTGGTTCCATGACGGTCCCCTCTCCGATTGTGCTGTGGTCGGCGGCGCTCATGCAAGCCCGCTCAGGTAAATCGTCTTCTCGCGCTGGTAGAAACCCATCATCGATTCGCCGGCCTGCTCTTTGTTGGTCTGCGTGCTCGACGCCTTGAATCCACCGAACGGCGCGTTCATGCTCATGCCCGTCGTGGGTTGATTGATCTTCACCAGTCCCGTCTTCGTCCGAGCGGCAAAAGCCAACGCTGTTGCAATGTCGTTGGTTACGACCGAAGAGCTCAAGCCGTACTCGGTATTGTTTGCGAGGTCGACTGCACTATCGAAGTTTTCGGTGCGCAAGAAGACCAATAGTGGACCGAATACTTCTTCGGTTACGATGCGCATTTCGGGTGTTCCGCCAGAAAAAACCGTTGGGGTAACAAAGAAACCATCAGCATTGTCATCGTGCGGCGTTCCACCGCAGATCAATTCAGCTCCATCGTCCAGACCTACCTGAACATAGTCCAAGAACTTTCGGTATTGTCCTGCGCTTGCCAACGCACCCATCGTGACGCCCTCGTCGCCGCCGGCCCCGACGACCAACTTCTGTGCCAGTACAACAACTCTGCTGAGTAGGTCATCATGGATGGCATCAACCGCAACAACGCGGCTTGTTCCGGTGCAGGCTTGGCCAGATAACCCGAAGGCGCCCTTCACAATCAATGAGGCTGCCTTGTCGAGATCGGCACCTTCCAGCACTACAACCGGATTCTTACCGCCCATCTCGAGCTGACTGCGGCGTTCCGGACCGACGGCGGCGTGGATCGCCCGTCCGGTCTGGGTGGACCCCGTGAAGGTGATGGCATCGACGCGGCTGTCTGCAACCACGGCTGCGCCTGCCTTTCCTGATCCTTGTACCAACGCGATAACCCCGGGAGGCAATCCACCGGCAAGTAGTGCCTCGACAAGACGCTGCCCCATCAA
The DNA here is from genome assembly GCF_013277795.1 of Rhodococcus sp. MS16. NCBI lineage: Bacteria > Bacillati > Actinomycetota > Actinomycetes > Mycobacteriales > Nocardiaceae > Rhodococcus > Rhodococcus sp. MS16. The sequence continues at coordinate 134,584 of NZ_VBTM01000020.1, read as the reverse complement.
GGGAGTCAACTCGGATGGCTTGAGTAGCAGCACGTTTCCGGCGGCAAGTGCCGGTCCGATCTTTCGTGACGGTATGTTCAGCGGGAAGTTCCACGGCGTGATCGCCCCGACAACGCCGACCGGTTCACGGACGGTGAACACGAGACCTTCTCCCGGCGACGGGTAAGTGGTTCCGGTAGTGCGAACAGCCTCGGCCGCATAGAAGCGCAAGTTCATCGGGGTACGCCCGACTTCCATGGTCGCTTCTGCGCGAGTCTTGCCTTCTTCTCGAACGAGTTCGTCGACGAGAGCCGCCGCATTCGATTCAAGGTTCGCCGCAGCAGCTTCCAGAATTTCTGCACGACGTTCGGGTGCGGTCGCAGCCCACGCCGGGGCTGCTTTGATCAATGCGGAGACGGCAATTTCGACGTCATCGTGTCCGGAGTCCGGGAATGTGCCAATTACGTCGGATCGATCAGCCGGATTACGACGCTCGAACGTCGCGCCGGACTGTGCAGCGACCCATCTACCGTCGATATAGTTCAGGCCCATCAGTTGCTCGCCGCCAATTCTTCGTCATCCAGCAGATCAAAAAGGTCAATGTCGATGTCTCGCAACCGGTCTGCGCTACACTGTTTGCCGATCAGCTCACGCGCTGCCCCGATGTCGTCGCCGCGGTCGAGCGCGAATGCCCCACGCACAATTCCGTCATCGAGATAGAATGCTGTGAACTCTCCGTCGTGCACGTTGCCTCTCGTGACGATCTCGGTATGTTCGGCGCGGCCGGTGAATTGAAGATTGACGCCGAACTGGTCGGACCAGAACCAGTGCGGTGCATCGTTGACGCCTTCGCGACCCAGCATCAGGTTTGCCGTCGCTGCGCCCTGCCTGCTGGCGTTGTCGAAGTGCTCGACCCGCATATGGCGTCCCGCCCTGTCGGAATAGCGTGAAGCGACATCCCCGGCTGCGAAAACGTTGGGCGTTGCTGTACGTCCTTGCACGTCAACAACTATTCCATTGTCGACGGCCAGTCCCGATGCACGTGCGATCTCCACATTCGGTTCGATTCCGATTCCGATGACAACAACATCGGCGCTCACGATCTCACCCGAACTCAGCGAGATGCGAACCTCCGACTGTTCGGTGTGGACCGCCGTGACGTCGACGCCGGTAACGACGTGCACTCCATTGTCGCGCTGCAATCGGGTGCAGACGGCGCCCATTTCTGCGCCGACGATATGAGCGAGCGGGATCGGCGCTCGTTCGATGACCGTAACCTCGCACCCCAGACTTCTTGCTGTCGAGGCAATTTCGAGACCCACGAATCCGCCGCCGATGAGCGCTACGTGCGTTCCCGGACGAAGGTGGGTCGACAAGCGCTGTGCATCGTCGATAGTGCGGAGATAGTGCGTACGTTCCGGGGCAGGTCCGGTGACGGCCATCGTACGTGGCCGACCACCGGTTGCGATGAGCACCGCGTCCGCCGCGATCGTACGGCCGTCAGCCAACTCGACGACGCCCGCGCCTGTGTCGATGCGACTCGCCGCAGTGCCGGTCAACAATTCCACGTGGTTCTTTTCACGCCAGGACGGCGGCAGCAGCATGAGGGAGTCGAGCGACTCCGTACCGGCAAGAAATTCCTTTGACAGAGGTGGCCGTTGATACGGCGCATGGTTCTCGTCGCCGATCAACACGATACGGCCGTCAAATCCCCTGCGGCGCAGCGTACGTGCTGCAACTGCGGCAGTCTGTCCCGCACCGATGGAGACGATGGTGTCGAGGGTTGCGGTCATGACAAGGCCTGTTCTCGTTCGGACGCCACAACGGTGCGCGGTGTCAAATCCACGTAGATGACGTCGTCTGCGACGGTTACGGGATAGGTCGGTTGGCAGAGGTCTTGGTCTTCTTCGTAGCCGGACTCGAGGTCGAAAGCCCATTGGTGTCCTGGGCAGATCACCCGCCCATGCAGAATCGTGCCCTTTGTGAGGGAGCGATCGGCGTGTATGCACAGGTCACGGAACGCATAGATACGCCCGTTGGCTTGAAAGAGTGCGATCGCGGTCGCGCCCACCTCGACGCGCAACTTGGTGCGCCTTCCGAGGTCGCGCAGGGCCGCGACGGCGGTCCAGTTCGTATCCATGTCTTCCCTTCGACAACTCGAGAATTCGATCGACTCGGCAGATGGCGGAGTCACCGTTCCGCCACCCGCCGGGACAATCAATCAGCTTCAGGCAGTGATGAGTTCGAGGTCAGACGCCACATAGGTGTCGTAGAGTCCCTTGGTGTAGCTGAAGCGCATTTCCGCACCCCACTTGACCAGCTGCAAGCAGCGGGCCTGCAACTCCGGGGTGTCTGCGTGGTCGAGCACGATCTGGTAGCCGCGCTCACCGTGCACGACATCGGATGTGATGTGCAGTTCGAAGAATTCGATCTCGTCCTCGGTGAATCCGTATACTTCTCGAAGCGGAATTATCTGCTTCTTGTAGATACTCGGGACCTGTGATTCCAGCCCGACAACCAGCGCTGCCGTCGCGACAACAAAGTGTTCACGCTGGGAAACGGCGTAGCACCAGGACTGTAGTCCGCGAGTTATGGCACTCATATTGGACGGATTCTCGATCTGCTCACGAGTGGTGCCGCATGCCTCACCGAACTTGATCAACAGATCGGTATGGCGAATATCTGCCAGTTCCTCCTCGTACATGTTCTGGAGAGTGAAGTCCTTGGCATTGGTGAACGTGTCGGGAGTATTCGAGTAGATGTTCGCGAGGTAGTCGGCGAACGGTCCGACGTAGTGGTAGTGGTTTTCGGCCCAGCGCGCGAAGTGGCGCTTCTCGAGCTTTCCATCTGCCCACGCCTTGCTGAAGGAAGCGTTTGCGGCCTCGCGGCCAACCAGCGCTCCTTCGAGAGCTGCGCGGAAATCTTCGCGGTTCAAGAGTTCGGTCATGATCTGCCTCGTTCTTTCTTGATGTTAGAAGATGATTCGTTGCCGACGGTAATAGGCGTTGCGGCGGTTCACTATGGTCAAAAGATCCGAATATCAACGTCTTTCGAGTGCACTGTGCACTTTTCGAACGAGTTTGTCAGACGTTGGCAGACGTGAGCGCCTCGAACTCCGCAAGCATGGCGGCACCTACTGCTTTGTCCTGCTTGCCATTTCCGCCGCTGATACCCACTCCCCCGACAATCTGACCGTTGTACAGCAAGGGGAATCCGCCGACGAATACGGCGAACTTACCGGGGAGCATGTGGCTGATGCCGAATGCTTCGTTGCCGGGAAGGGCTGGACCATCCGGGGCCTCGTTGAACAAGTGCGTTGCGCGCTCATGTCCTGCGGCGGTGAAGGCTTTGGCGATCGAGATGTCGACTCCGGTCAAACGTGCACCTGGCAACCTGTGCAGCGCAAGCACATTGCCCCCGTCGTCGACAACACACAGTGTCTGCTTGACGCCGATCTCTTCTGCCTTCGCACGTCCGGCGGCAAGCAGCGGTAGAGCATCGTCGAGTGTGATCCGGTGAACTTGGTGCATATCGTCTCCGTCGTGTTGGTTGGGCTGATAGATGGATTTCTACCAGCCCTGATCCCTCCGCACGATGGTCAAAAGAACCCGGACGAGCAGCACTGTGATAGTCATACTGCACATGACATGGGCTGGTTCCGTAGGTCATACTGCACACTTGATCCACCGCGAGGAGCGCAGTCATGAACCATCGACAGACCGAGAACATGACGGACTCGGAGCAATTCGAAGCCGAACGATTATCGCTACGGGGTCTCCTCGAGGAACCGATCTTCGACAAGGCGCACGTGCTGTCAGGTTACGACCAGATGGACTCCCAGGTTACGTGGTGCCTACCGTGGGACGAGGTGTTGAGCAGGCCGGATTCGCTGGTAGGCGTCGTTGTCTACACCCGTCCGGATACTCTTTCGGGCGCCGCCCTGGCATTGAAATCGCTACTCGCGCGTGGTGCCAGTGCTGTGATCGTCGACGGGACGGCTCCTTCCAGCACAGTCTGGCCGAAGGCACTACCGGCGGTGGAATTGGCTTTCCCCGTTGGATTTACCGTGCTGAACAAACTCCTCGCCGAGCGCGCACTCACTCAGGAAGCTCATGTGATGCGGTACGGGGTGATGGTTCATCAGTCTCTTGCTGCCCTACTTCACCGTGGCGCCGGCGTACCGATGCTCGTTCGCGAAGTAAGCTCTCTCACCTCTCGCCCCGCCCTCGCCCTCGACGTCCGGGGAAGGTTGATCGTCCAGTCCGGACTACCCGCCGAAGACAGCGAAGCGACTGCGGCGCTGGTGCAGTCCCTGACGGCAGCCCTTCCGAGCAGGACGGAAGAAGAAGTTCTCCACGCACATGAAGTGCATGTTCTCGAGCTTCCTCCGGCGCATTCGAATTCAGTTTCCGTGACAGCAGTTGCCTCTGCCATGCATCTCGCCGGTCGGCATGAGGGATGGGTTGTCGTCCTTACGCTCGCCGGCAAACCACGGCGGCACGACATCGCTCAGTACAAGGTAGTCGTGGAGCAAGCCGGCTCGATTATCGGTGCCGAGATGCTACGGCAGCGAAGCGTCGACGAAGCTGAAGAGCGCGCCAAGGGCGACTTCGTTCAAGCCCTTGTCCACGGAAACTTCGCCAGTGACCTCGACCTGAAAACTCGCGCCGAACTCCACGAAATTGATCTCGACCTCGACTACATCGTCTTCGTCGCACCTGGATTGGTCGACCGGACGGGCCCGCATCCGGGTGCAAGTATGGTGCGTCTCGCCCGGTACGCGGCAGGCGTACTGCCCCAGGTGGATGTCGCCTCCCACGTAACCGTGATCGGCGATTTTCTCATTGTCGTCAGGTCACTGCGAAGCGAGAGTCAGGACGAGATCGACGACTATGCCAATGCCATGTCCTTTGATCTGGAAAAGCGTCTGGGACAGCGCATTCCGGTGACTCATGGCCGACGATCGCACGGAGCGAAGAATATCGCCGCAAGCTACCGTGACGCTCGAATTGCACTCGGTATCGCAGCGCGACTCGAACTGTCGGGTTCGGTCTCGTACCGAGATCTCCGCGGATTCGGGGTGCTTGCGGTTGCGGCCGAGTCAGACGAGAGCCGTCGGTTGATCGACGACATACTTGGGCCACTACGAGGCCCCGGCGGACCACCGGACTTCGAGAAAATCCTGTTTGCTTATCTCGCCGAAGCCGGAAACATCAATGCTGCGGCCCGCAAACTTGGCTTGCATCGAAATACGATGATCTCCAAGCTTGATCGGATCTCTCGGTCGATGGGTCTCGATATCAAGCAAGCCGAAAATCAATTCACGATCTGGTTGGCATTGAGGTTGGATCTTTTGGCCACGGTGCGGGCGGGGGTTGACCGAGAGACGCGGAACACCTGAAATCACGCCGCGATTGGATCCTCGCCGACAAAGGTTGCCGCGAACCCGACGGCAACAACAGCCGAGGTGATCCCGAATAGGAGGGCAAACGGACTGTCTGCCACGTTAACGGCGATTCCGACCCACGCGGCGCCCACTGCAGACCCGCCGAAACGGATCAGATTGAACAGACCGAGCCCCGTACCTACTGCGCCGGCAGGTGAACGGGTCGAGCCTGCTGCAGCAGGCGTTTGCACCATCGCGACTCCGACTCCGACAACAATCAGCACCGCGCTCAAGGACCACATGTTCCGGACGTCGAGCTGAAGAATCGTTGCAAGAACGCATAATCCGACGATTAAGATCGACAAACCGCAGCGCATCGTCATTCGGCCGCCGAGCCTGTCCACGTAGCGTCCGACTACCGGCGCTGAAACGGTCATCGATAGCGGCAGTACAAAGAGAACAAGTCCAGCCGAGGTCGTGGAGCTGCCGCCTGAAGTCAGGTAGAGCGGTAACGCAAGCAACGTGGCTCCCAGCGCGAACATCTGAGCAAAAGCCGCGAGTGCGCTTCGCAGGAAACGTGATTCGAGGACCAGATCTATCGGAACGAACGGGTCCTTCGCCCGTAGGCACCAGGCAACGAACACAGAAACCAGCGCGATTCCGGCAACAACGAGAATTCCACTCAGCCAAGCACTTCGGCTCCCTTGCGAAGCGAGACTGATCCCGAGGACGATGGAACCGGCGCCACTGGTCAGCGTGATCGCACCCACCCAGTCCAGCTGCATCTTCTTCGCGGGGTAACGCGGAATGAACTTCATGGTGGCGAAGTAGCCGATGAGCGCCGCTGGGATGAGTGGAACGAATACCCACCGCCAGCCCATCAAGTCGCTCACCACACCGCCCAGTGAAGGTCCCATGGCCTGCCCGATTCCGTTGACTGCAGCCCAAGCCCCGACTGCTCTGGCCCGCCGCGCCGGGCCGAACAGCCAGGCAATGAGACCCATGACGGCGGGCGCGAACGCGGCCGCCGCAACACCTCCGAACGAGCGCCACATCACCAGCACCGGGAGTGACGGTGCCAATGCCGCGCCCAGCGAGCAAATCGCAGTGCCGATCAACGCTGCGCAGTAAACCCGCCTGCGCCCGAACCGATCACCAATCCAGCCTGCCAGGGGCATCGCCGCTGCGAAGGTCAACAAGAATGCGACGACAACAAAAATTCCACTACTCAATGGAGCTTCGAAATCGTCGAGTATGGCCGTGAGTGGGACGTTGACGATGTTGTTGCTGACCGTCCCGACGAAAGTTCCCACCAGCAGTGCGGCAAGTGCGGGTGATGTGCCCCCGTCAACTCCCGCATTCATCCTCGATGCGGTCACGCCCGTAGTTGCACTCATCATGCTATCCGTTCCATTGCGGTTTGAAGGCAAGGCACAGAGGAACCACGTGCCCAGCTAAGGTTAGGGTACCCACATTTTATGGCCAGAATGTCATCGAAAAGCGCAGTCGCGCAACAATTCTTAACTCAACGGTCATATCGCCGCGCAGTTTTGCGCAATATGGGACATCCTGCACATCTAGGATCGGACTCGAGTGTGCAGACTAGCCGTTGACCCTGGAAACCGCCCCGCGCACTATCACTCAATCAGTTATCGCGACTTTGGCACGAACTCATAAGGGGCGCAACGTGGAAGTAAATCTAACTGCCGCACACTGGGTGTACCTCGCGGGCATACTCGTCATCCTGGCCACAATGATGCTCAGAAAGAACATAGTCGTGCCGGCGGTACTGGGTACATTTCTGACTGCATTCGTCTTTTCCGACAGCCTTGTCACTGGACTCGCATCAATCTTCAACGCAAGTCTCGTCGCCGCCAAAGAACTGTTCAACATCTTCCTGATCATCGCTCTGGTAACTGCGATGCTCGGAGCGTTGCGTCAGATGGGCGCCGATCGACTCATGGTTGCGCCGTTCCGGAAAGTTATGCGCGGTGGCACAAGTAGTTTTCTCGTTCTTGCCGCCGTGACGTACATGATCTCGCTGTTCTTCTGGCCCACACCGGCGGTTCCGCTCATCGGGGCGGTCTTGATTCCGGTCGCGATCCGCGCGGGTCTCTCGCCTATGGCAGTCGGTATGTCGATCGCCATCTGTGGGCAGGGAATGGCGCTCTCGGCCGATTACATCATCAAGGTTGCGCCTGGCCTGTCCGCAACTGCCGCCGGTGTCGATCCAGATGTAGTTGCCGACCGCGCTCTTGTCATGTCACTGATCGTGGGACTCACCGCATTGATCATCACGTGGCTGACGCAGCGCCGCAATATGCGAGCACCATCGCCCGAACTTCTCACGGAATGGGAATCGCGAGCCGAGCACGAGAACGGCCGCTCGACCCAGGCTGACGGCGACTCCGCCGGCGGCACTCCGGTACCGAGCGGAACCCTGCCTGGTACCGGAGCGGCGGGCGGGTCGAAAGTTCTGGTGACGGCCGGAGCGAATGTCGGTGTGTCGGTGGCCGAACGCGTCGACACCGATGACTCGTCGATGAAGGCAACCGTCGACCACGTATTCAAAAGCATCAGGGCCGCACGTACATTCGCAGTTCTGGTGCCGCTCGCCTACCTTGCATTCATTGTGTACCTACTCATCGGCAAATTCACTGACATCGTCCCGGACCTCAAGGGTGGCGACGCCGCGGCCATGGTCGGTGGTATCGCCGCGCTCATTCTGTTCGCGGCCGCGGCCACTAATGACAAGCAAGGATTCTTCGAGACGACCTCCGAGCATCTGATCGACGGTCTCGTTTTCGCCTTCAAGGCGATGGGGATAGTGCTTCCCATCGCAGGATTCTTTTTCATCGGGAACGGCGACTTCTCTGCCCAGATACTTGCTCTACCAGCCGATACAGCAGGCCCGACGCTACTCTTCGATCTCGTGAATGCAGGCCAGTCCCATCTACCGCAGAATCCGTTTGTCACATCGTTCGCGATCCTGATCATCGGAATGATCGCCGGACTCGAAGGATCAGGCTTCAGCGGCCTGCCACTTACCGGGTCATTGGCCGGAGCCCTCGGCCCGGCAGTAGGAATGGATCCGGCAACCCTCGCAGCAATTGGCCAGATGGGCAATATCTGGTCTGGCGGGGGAACTCTCGTTGCCTGGTCATCACTTATCGCGGTTGCAGGTTTCGCCAGAGTGTCAGTCCTCGATCTCGCCCGTAAATGCTTCATCCCCGTCTGTTCAGGACTCGTGCTGATGACCATTGTTTCGGTTCTCATATTCTGAACCCGTCTCCTGTTGCCGGGGAGACAACACTCCCCGGTCTCAGCTGTATTCTCAGGAAACTTCATGACAATCTCGTACAAGCAAAACACCGATGGCACCACCGCAAGCGCAAGTTTCAACCACGAAAGCATCGGCGTTGCAACGATGATGGCCCTGACCTTCGTGACCGGACTAGTCGACGCGGTCGGATACCTCGGCCTCGACCGGGTGTTCACCGGCAACATGACCGGCAACATCGTCATACTGGGTATGGCCGTTGCCGGCGCCGACGAGCTTCCCGTACTGGGGCCAGCAATCGCACTGATTGCCTTTACCTTTGGGGCGTGTACGTGCGGGCTGCTGCTTCGCGGGTCGCCTGCAGGATGGCACACACGGACCACAGCACTATTCGCGACAGGTGGAATAGTTCTCCTCGGCTTAGCCGTATCGATGTTCGTGGTCGGCGACACCATGTCGGCAGTCCAACAGATCGTCTTCGCAGCGGTTATTGCACTGGTCATGGGCGAGCAGGCAGCGGTAGCAAGGGCTCTCGCGGTCAAGGATATGACCACGGTCGTGGTCACTTCGACCCTGACCTCGCTTGCAAGTGAGACGTTCTTCGGAACGGGATCCGCGTTGTGGAATCGGCGCGTCGGCGCGATCGTCACCATTTTCGTCGGCGCAATTGTCGGAGCACTACTTCTGTTGCTGCACGTTGCGCTCGCGTTGTTGATCGCTGCGTGCATCACTATCGCCGTTTCATTTATCGGCCACCGCTACCTGACCCGAGTTGATTGAGATCAGCCGTCGTAATCAACATGGAAAGCAGTAAGAGCCCTCGGTCTTCGGCGCGGTCGCAGCGGACCACCGCTGCCTTCCAGCCCTCTCAGTTGCCAGCCCATTCGAGGAGCGCGTCGGCCGTCCACGTGTTGATCACCCGATCGGCGTCGACGCCGCACTTTTCGGCGCGCTCGCACCCGTAGCCCTGCCATGCCAATTGGCCGGGAGCATGAGCGTCGGTGTCGATGGAGAACACGCAGTCGAGATCGAGGGCCAACTCGATCAACCGCGACGGTGGATCACGACGTTCGGGCCGGGAATTGATCTCCACAGCAGTACCGGATTCGCGGCAGGCTTCGAATACTCTCTCGGCATCGAACTGCGATTCGAGACGAGTACCGCGACCACCCTCGACAAGCCGGCCGGTGCAGTGGCCGAGAATGTCTACCCGCGGATTACGCACCGCGGCAAGCATTCTGCGAGTCATTGCCTCGCGTTCGGATCGCAGTTTGGAATGCACACTCGCCACCACGATATCGAGTTCGTCGAGCAGATCCGGGTCCTGATCGAGGGAACCGTCTTCGAGGATGTCGACCTCGATACCCGTAAGGATCCGGAACGGGGCCAGTTCCGCATTCAATGCGGCAATGACGTCGAGTTGAGCTCGCAGGCGATCCGCGGACAGCCCGTTGGCGACGGTCAGACGCGGTGAGTGGTCGGTGAGCGCGCAATAGTCATGGCCCAACGCGGCAGCCCGTCGCATCATTTCCTCGATGGGGCTGCCGCCGTCCGACCAATCGGAGTGCGTGTGCAGATCGCCGCGCAAAGCCTGCCGCAGCGGACCGTCGCCGATAGGTTGCGCCTGTCCCCGCAACTCGGCGAGGTACTCGGGAACACCGTCGTACGACTGGGCAATGATCGTCGCTGTTTTGGGTCCGATGCCGGTGAGGGCTTTCCAACTGTCGGCTTTGCGACGCGATTCCTTCTCGTCGTCCGACAGCCCTGCGAAGACCTCAGCGGCACGCCGGTAGGCCTTCACTCGGTGCGTCTCGGCCCGCGATCGTTCGAGCCAGTAGGCGATCTCCCGAAGCGCTTCATCCGGTTCCATGGGTCCACTGTTCCGTCAGCAGCCGCTCGCGGCAACCCCTGATCCACTTACGCTGTGGATATGGACGATCCGAAAGCACGATTCTCCACAGCACGAGTAGCACGACTGGCGACCGCCGATACCAACAGTGTTCCCCACATCGTGCCGCTCGTGTTTGTTGTTGTCGGCAACACCGTCTACTCGTGTGTCGACCACAAACCGAAAACCACAACCGCACTTCGCCGGCTGAAGAACATAGCCGCGACGGGCCATGTCAGCCTGCTGGTCGATCGCTACGACGACGACTGGTCGCAGCTGTGGTGGGTACGGGCGGACGGTGATGCCGAAATTCTGGAGCCGGGAACCGACGAGGCGGAGAGCGCGATCGACGCCCTGGCTTCGAAATACCCTCAATACGTTGACACCCGCCCGAACGGCCAGGTGATCGCAGTACGCAATGTTCGCTGGTCTTCGTGGGAATCGCTGCAAAGCAACAGCTTTGGCACACCGCATCGCATCGTCTCGCTCTCACATGTCAACGACCCCGCATCCACGCCGATCTTTCCCGGCGACCCGGAGTTCGCCCTCGAGACGGCCACCACCGTCGAAGCTGACGGCTATTACCTGCAGTACGTCAAGCAGGGTGAACACACCGGAACACATTGGGGCGCACCGGCACATTTTGAACTCGGCGGCCTGACCGCGGATCAACTGGATCCTGCCGACCTGTACTTACCCGCAGTGAAAATCGACATCCGGGAGAAGTCTGCCCGGAATTCCGACTACATTCTCAGGGTCGACGATCTGGTCGACTGGGAATCGAGGCACGGGCGGATACCGGACGGCGCTGCCGTGATCTTGTGGACCGGCTGGGAATCCCGTTGGGGCACAGATCTGTACGCGAACATCGACGCCTCCGGTATTCATCAGCCAGGCTTCGGCGTCGACGCAGTTCGGTGGCTCCTCGATTCCGGACGGTTTGGCCGACGAGGCGCCCTGGGTACCGACACCTTCGGACCCGACGCCGGGAGTGACGACAGCTACGCCGTCTCCACCCTGCTGTACGGCGCCCATCGCATCAGTCTGGAGAATCTTGCCAACCTGAGTGCCCTCCCCACCACGGGTGCGCATGTGCTTGTGGGAGGCACTGTCAATCGTGGCGGTTCCGGGTCGCCGGCGACGGTGTATGCGCTGATCTGACGGAGATAACGACATTTACCGACACCCTGTCGACATGTTCCCGACAGGGTGTCGGTATGATTACGACACAGTGTCGTAATAGCTACAGCGTCGTAATTGTCGTACAACCGTCGGCCAGGTCGCCGACACACTTCGGAGGCATCATGTTTCTGGCCGTGCGCGAACTCGTGTTCGCGCGAACTCGATTTTTGCTGATGGGCGCCGTGATCGCCCTCATCTCGATCCTGATGGTGATCATGGCCGGACTGTCTTCCGGCCTCGTCAACGACGGCGTATCGGGCCTGCAACGCACACCGGCACAAGCCTTTGCATTTGCCGAAGGCACCAAATCCGATTCCGCATTCAGCCGTTCGGTGGTCACCGAAGAGCAGGCCCAAGCCTGGCGTGAGCGTCCCGACGTAGCCAATGCAGCCCTGTTCGGAAACATGATCGTGAATGCAAAAACCCAGAACGGCACCCCTGTCGACCTCACACTTTTCGGGATCGAGCCTGGCTCGTTCCTCGAACCTGCGGCCGCAGAAGGTACCGCGCTGAGCGGCGAGAACACCGTCATCGTCAGCAACACCGCCCGCGACGAGGGTGTGAATCTCGGCGATACAGTCACCGTCGACCGCCTCGGAACGGATCTAACAGTTGTCGGATTCACCAGTGACCAAAGAACTTTCGGCCACGTCGACGTTGCGTATGTTCCGCTGAGCACCTGGCAACAGATCCATGCCGGCACCAAGTCCGGTGAGGCACCGCGCGCCGACGCCTACAACGAGGGCAGTGTTATCGCCATCCAAGGCGTCGACGGTGCACTTCCCGATCTGAGTGCCGGCGACGCTGCTGCCGGAACCGCATCGAAGACGTTGACTGAATCTTTCGAATCCTCACCGGGTTACAGCGCCGAGATGATGACGATGACGATGATCAAGGCCTTCCTGTACGCAATATCAGCCTTGGTGGTCGGTGCGTTCTTCACCATCTGGACGGTGCAGCGCAGCCGCGAAATCGCAGTCATGCGCGCCATGGGAGCGTCCACCGGATTTCTGCTGCGCGACGGTCTGATGCAGGCGGTGATCGTCCTCGTTGCATCCGTATTGACCGGTGTGGCCGTAGGTTTGGGTCTCGGTAGCCTGCTCACCGGATCCGGGATGCCGTTTGCTCTCGAGGCGGGCCCCGTCGTCAGCGGTGCAGCACTGCTCACCGTCCTCGGTCTTGCCGGAGCCGTTGTTGCCATCGCCCGCATCTCGTCTGTGGACCCCCTTGCCGCGCTAGGAGAAAACCGATGACCGTTACAACTACCACGCTCGGATTGAATCTTGCTGCGGCGCAGCTCTGTTTCGGCGACGGCGACAACAACGTCACCGCACTCGACAATGTCGACCTGAGTGTGTTGCCCGGCGAGATCGTAGCCGTCGTCGGCCCGTCCGGTGCCGGAAAATCCAGTCTGCTTGCCGTTGCCGGTGGACTGACAACCCCGACGGGCGGCACCGTGACCGTGAACGGCACCACCATTACGGGCCTGTCCAAGAAGAAACTGGCCGAGTTTCGCCGCGACAACATCGGATTCGTGTTCCAGTCCGGCAATCTCATTCCGGCGTTGAGCGCGACCGATCAGTTGCGTCTGGTCGAGAAGATCACCGGCCGAAAGGGATCGAAAACGCCGGCAGAATTGCTCGAGGCCGTCGGGATGACCCACCGCGCCAGCAGACGACCGGGTCAACTGTCCGGTGGTGAGCGTCAACGAGTGGGTATTGCGCGCGCTCTGATCAGCGATCCTTCCGTACTGCTGGTGGACGAGCCCACCGCAGCGCTCGACCGGCAACGCAGCCACGACATCGTCGAACTACTGGCCCGCGAAACTCACTCGAGCGGCGTCGCCACCGTCATGGTCACCCACGATCACGAAGTGCTTCGTCACTGCGATCGAGTTCTGGAGATGATTGACGGGCGCCTGCAGGCACACTGAGCGATCGTCTGCGCCGCTGCACAATCCACTTGGCCAGAACCCCGTGGCTGGGGCTGAACAGATAGACCAGAGTGAAGACGATCCCTTGCGTCATCACCACCATGCCGCCGGACGCGGTGTCGAGGTAGTAACTGATGTAGATGCCGGTGATCGCGCATGCTGCCGATATGGCGGGCGCGATCATCAACATCCGCGAAAACCTGTCGGTCAGAAGGTAAGCCGTCGCACCGGGAATGATCAGCATGGCAACCACCAGCACGACCCCGACGGCTTGCAGCGCGACCACGGCGGTGAGCGCGAGAACTCCCAACAGCAACGCACTGAGCCGCTTGGGGGAGAGCCCGATTGCGTTGGCGTGGACGGGATCGAAGGCAAACAGCGTGAGATCGCGGCGCTTGACCAGTAGTACGCCAAGGGCCAAAGCACCGAGCACCGCCACCTGCAGAAGATCCGACGAACTCACGCCGAGCAAGTTACCGAAGATGATGTGATTGAGGTCGGTCTGGCTCGGCGTGACCGAGATCAACACCAACCCGAAGGCAAAGAGTGTGGTGAAGACGATCCCGATCGCGGCGTCCTCCTTGACGCGACTCGTGTTGCGTATCAATCCGATCAACGCGACGGCGATCAGCCCGAAGATCAGAGCGCCGATGGCAAACGGTGCTCCGACGACGTAAGCCAGCACCACTCCCGGCAGGACGGCGTGGGACACGGCATCACCCATGAGCGACCACCCGATGAGCACCAGCCAGCAGCTGAGCACGCCGCACACCACCGCGGCGACTACGGCAACAGCCAAGGCGCGCACCATGAATCCGTATTCGAGCGGATCGAGAAGTAGTTCCACGATGTTCATCGATCAGGTCCTGTCCATCACGTCGAGGCCGAAGGCGAGGGCAAGGTTCTCCGGCCGAAGCACGGTATCGGGGTCGGAATGGACCAGTACCTTCCGCATGAGAAGTACCGCTTCGTCACACAGTTTCGGAACCGCGTGGAGGTCATGCGTCGAGACCAGAATCGACCGTCCGTCGGCCGCCAGTTCCCGAAGAAGTGTGGAAATAGTTGCCTCGGAACGCTTGTCGACGCCCGCAAAAGGCTCGTCGAGCAACAGGATCGACGCGTCCTGCGCAATGCCGCGCGCAACAAACGCGCGCTTCTTCTGACCACCGGACAACTGCCCGATCTGGCGGTCCGCGAATTCTGTCAGTTGCACTCGCTCCAGAGCGTGGGCAACAGCATCTCGATCAGCGCGTCGTGGACGCCGGGTAAACCCCATGTGACCGTACCGGCCCATCATCACCACGTCGCGAACACTGATCGGAAAACTCCAGTCGACGTCCTCGCTCTGCGGAACGTATCCGACATACCCCTTCTTTCGGGCCACCACCGCCTCGATGCCGGCGATACGCACAGACCCGCTGTCCGGCTTGATCATTCCCATGATCACCTTGAACAACGTCGACTTTCCCGAGCCGTTCATCCCGATCAGGCCACACACGCTGCCCGAGTTCAGCATCAGGTCGACATGCTCGAGCGCATGCACGTCGCCGTAGTGGACGCTGACGTTCTCGACGCGGATCGCTTCGCTCATGACGTGCCTCCGGTGAGTCCGCCGAGGATGACGTCGGTGTCGTGACGAATCATGTCCAGGTACGTGGGCACGGGGCCGTCTGCTTCGGACAACGAGTCGACGTACAGAGTGCCGCCGAATTTCGCTCCCGTTGCGCCGACGACCTGCTGCATCGGGGCATCCGAGACCGTCGACTCGCAGAACACCGCGGGAACGGCGTTGGCCCGGACGAAGTCGATGGCCGCAATGATCTGTTGCGGGGTGGCTTGCTGCTCGGCGTTGACGGGCCAGATGTACGCCTCACTGAGCCCGGCATCTCGGGTGAGGTAGGAGAACGCGCCCTCACAGCTCACCAGCGCGCGTTGACCGGCAGGCAGCGTTGCCAGTCCGCTGACCAGCCGATCCTGCACCGATTGGAGTTCCGCCTTGTACTTCGCCCCGTTCTCGGCAAATGCTGCTGCATTATCCGGATCAAGATCGCTGAATGCGGCCACCATGTTGTCGACGTAGATCTGTGTGTTCAACGGCGACATCCACGCATGCGGATTGGGCTTGCCCGCATAGGCGTCACCAGCGATGGGAATGCCCTCGACGCCCTCACTCACCACGACGTGCGGCACGTCGAGGCCGTCGACGAACTTGGCGAACCACGCTTCGAGATTCATGCCGTTGTCGAGGATCAAATCGGCCTCGTTGGCACGACGAATGTCACCGGGAGTCGGTTCGTATCCGTGGATCTCGGCTCCGGCCTTGGTGATCGACTCGACGCGAAGATTGTCGCCCGCGACGTTCTGCGCGATGTCCGAGAGGACGGTGAACGTCGTCAGTACTACCGGGCGGTCATCGTCGGCGGAGTTCACCGCAGAGCATCCAGCGAGGAACACTGCCGCCAGAGCAACAATCCCCAGGCGGCGGTAGTTTTTCGCGTCGCGAGTCGTCATAGTAAAACTCTAATGTCAGGGCTATCAAATACACAAGTTCGGGTAGCCGAACAATCATGGGTCGTTAAGCTCATCCCATGCGTCCTACTGCCTTGATCACCGGTTCCAGCCGCGGCCTCGGAGCTGCGATAGCGCGCGAACTCGCACCGACCCACGACCTGGTGCTCGGCGCCCGTTCTGCGGCTTCCCTCGAGGCGATCACCGCCGAACTGCCCGGTTCCACATCGTGGCCCGTCGACCTCACCGATTACGACGCCGTCGCCGCATCCGTTCCCGTCAACAAGCTGAATGTCCTGGTCCACAATGCCGGTATCGCGGATCTCGGGACCATCGAGGAATCCTCGGTCGATCAGTGGCGGCGCACATTCGAGGCCAATGTCATCGCCGTAGCCGAACTGACTCGCGTACTCCTTCCCGCTCTCCGTGCCGGCGGCGGTCACGTCGTGCTGATCAACTCCGGCGCCGGACTGCGCGCCAATGCCGGCTGGGGATCGTACGCAGCCAGCAAGTTTGCACTCCGGGCGTTCGGCGACGCATTGCGGCTCGAGGAACCGTCGTTGCGCGTGACGTCCATCCACCCGGGCAGAATCGACACCGATATGCAGCGCGAGATTGTTGCCGGGGAGGGCGGAAACTACGAACCGAGCAGCTTCCTGAAGGCCTCCACTGTGGCACGTGCGGTGCGCACTGCCGTCGAAACTCCCGCCGACGCTCATCCGACGGAGGTAGTTCTCCGACCTACCGGCCGGTAAAACTCCTGTTCGACGGTAACAGAATGGTGACGATCGACCCCTGGATATCGCTTTCTCGCAACGCGCCCCGATACTGACATCAGTTGTAGGACAAGGACGTTGAAAGGTGGAGCGCAATGAATAATCATACGGACAAGTGGGAATTTTCGACTGAACCTTGCCGCGCGCGATACGTCGCCGCCACCCACGGCGCGTTGGCGATCGCCCGCCCCCTGACGCCTGCTGAAATGGGCATCCTGACCGACAGCGGGGGGTGGGGAGGATGAGCACCTACGCAGCCGACACCTGGGGAATTCCCAGCCAGACCTTCCTGCAGTGGTACCTCGTAGCCGCTGCAGTCGCTGTTGGACTGTCTCTCTACAGCCGAATGGCAGCACGCCGGTCACCAACAGTTGTCGACGCGGTTCGACGGCCACTGACGCCCCCCGAAGTCGGTGCTCTGACGAGCGACTACCAGGCTATCCTTGCCTCGATGGCAATACTGCGCAGCGCCGATCTCATCACCACCGCCGGGAAAGCCGCACGAGTCCTGACCAAGGAGGACAAGGGCCGCCTGGACTGGTTCACCCGCACTCTCCACAAGCGGCTCGGCAGCGGCACAGTACCGCTACGTCAAGTGCGCCTGCTCGGGCGGATGAATGTCGCGCTCGCCCAACTCCGTACTGGACTGATCGACGGGGGCTACCTTCAGCGCCCGCAGCAGGGCGTCGACGCACTCTTGCGGACCACCCCTCTGGTCGCAGTCATCGGCCTCGGTGTGGTTCGGTTGATCTTCGGCGTGGCCGGCGGCAAGCCCGTCGGATTCCTGCTTCTGACGATCATCGTGTTGGCAGCGTTGATTCCGTTGCTACGCATCAATCGTCGACGCACTGCGTTAGGTGAAAGCGAACTGCGTCGACTCAAGCATGAGAACTCGTACCTCTCGCCCAAACTGCGGCCGTCGTTCACGAGCTACGGGCCATCTCTCGCCGGGTTGTCGGCAGCCCTGTTCGGTTCCGGCGCACTGGTTCTGGTTGATCCCGCTTTGGCAGGAGCTGTGGCTGCCGGCGCGGCGTACAGCCCCGGCGGTGGAGGCTCGAGTTCCCACAGTT
This sequence comes from Rhodococcus sp. MS16, assembly GCF_013277795.1. Classification (NCBI taxonomy): domain Bacteria; kingdom Bacillati; phylum Actinomycetota; class Actinomycetes; order Mycobacteriales; family Nocardiaceae; genus Rhodococcus; species Rhodococcus sp. MS16. The sequence goes on along the minus strand of NZ_VBTM01000020.1, from coordinate 116,582 downwards.
GCGGCTCGTTCTCGGGTTCGGATGGTGGCGGTAGCAGCAGCAGTTGTGGAGGCGGGGGGTGCGGAGGATGAACGCCTACGCCGCCGACACCTGGGGAATCCCCAGCCGAGAATTCCTGTACGGCTACATCATTGTCGCGATCACGCTGGTGATTCTGACCGTCTTGTGGCGCTTGACGCTTCGAGCACGCCAGGTCCCCGTCGACTTCATCGATCAGCTCACCCCACCCGAAGTCGGCATGCTCACGGGTGAGGCCCGCGCTATCGCAGCATCGTTGGCAATCCTGCGCGGCGCCGATCTGATCACGATCGACGGCGCGATTCTACGGCGGCTGGGACCAGGTGACGCGACACTCGATTGGTACACCCGCACGGTCTACGACAAGTTGGCTGAGCACGCCTCACCCCACCGTCGACGCCAACTCGCCGAACGAATGACCGTGGAATCGGCTCAGCTGCGGAACTCACTGGTGGACAAGGGATATCTGACGGCACCTAGTACGCGGCGGTCGATCTGGCTCGCCACTCTTCCCCTGAAAATCCTGGTGGCAGTCGGAGTTGCGAGAATCGTGTTCGGGGTAGTGGGCGACAAGCCCTTCGAGTTCCTGCTTCTCGCTGTGATCGCCACCGGCTTCATGATCCCCGTCCTCGGATTGACGTTCGATCGCACAGCATCAGGCAACGCGGCGCGGTCTGCGTTGACGAAGTCTCACGACTACCTCGCTCCACGCAACAAACCCGCGTTCTCCGCCTACGGACCACGATTGGCCGGCATGTCCGCGGCGCTCTTCGCGGGATCGGCATTCCTGATGATCAATCCGGCGCTGGCGTCCGCAGCGGGAATCGGCGCCGACGGAGGAAGCAGTGGAGGCGGCGACGGCAGCGGAAGTAGTTGTGGCGGTGGCGGTGGCGGATGTGGTGGCGGCGGCGGAGGGTGCGGGGGATGACTCTCCACGGCCTGGGAATCGGATGGCGCCCCGAGATCTCGGGGATCATCGCTCAGCTGGACGGCCTCGCGTTCTGTGAGGTGATTGCGGAATCCCTCGGCAGTTCACTGCCGCCCGAACTGGAACGGCTAGCCGTTCCGGTTATCCCACACGGCATTTCCCTGTCGCTGGGTGGCGCGGACCCGCTCGATCCTCGGCGCGTCGAGCACCTGGCCCAGGTAGCCGGGCTGCGCGGCGTGCCGATGGTCAGTGAGCACATCGCGTTTGTCCGCGCCGGCGGCATCGAAGCGGGGCACCTGTTGCCGGTTCCCCGGACGTACGAGGCTCTGGATGTCCTGACGCGCAACATCACCCACGCCCAGGAGAATCTCCCCGTACCACTCGCGGTGGAGAACATCGCGGCTCTCTTCGACTGGCCGGACGACGAACTCACCGAGGCCGAGTTTCTGTCGGAACTGATCGAACGCACCGAGGTTCGGTTGGTACTCGACATCGCGAATGTCTACGCGAATTCGCTCAACCGTGGCCTGGATGCATGGACCGAATTGTGCCGACTACCCCTGGAACACATTGCGTATTGCCATATCGCCGGTGGCAGCGTGCACGACGGCAAGTACCACGACACCCACACCGATCCCGTTCCCCGGCAGGTCGTGGAACTGCTCGAGCAATTCACCGCGGCAGGGCACCATCCCGCGATCATGCTCGAGCGGGACGGTAATTACCCACCAGCGCACGAACTTCTGGGCGAACTCGATGCCATAGCCGATGCTGCAGGACTGCGTCGTATCACCGCGAATACCGAGTGGTCACGCACATGAGCAGCCTCGGAGCACGTCAAGAGGCCCTGATACGGGCGTTGGTCGCGGGCGGTGAATTACCGCCGGGATTCAATGCAGCGGACACCACTGTCGCGTCGGTGGCCCTGATTCGCAAGCGCGCCGGAGAAGTGGCGCACCACCTTCCGATGGTGCGCCACACCCTTGGCGATCGATATCTCGAGTTGTTCACGGCCTGGGCCGTCGGGCGACCGAAGACGTCGTCACATGCCGACGCCCAAGCGTTTGTCGCCCACCTGCAGGACAGCGGCGAACTGCCGCGCCGGCCCTGGTATCGACGGTTACCAGTTCAGTATCGACGGTTACGTCAGTGAGACAACGGCTTCACTGGTGTACATGAGGAATGTCATCGACTCCTGGAAGTACAGTTCCACCGATTCGGCATCATGCGACAGATATCCGATCGACAGATCCTGCCCGATGTGCAACTCGTAATCGCCACCGCGCGTGGACATCAGGAACGCACCGTCGATAGCCGGAGCCCAGATGATGTCGCCGTCGAGCACCCGCCTGATGTGCTCGCGAATCGGGTAGCCGTGGTCGGAGGTTTCATTGATCTGAGTGAACGCATCTGCGTTGAGCAGCAACGAATACGGGCCGTTGACCCCGGCCAGACGCAACGCCGTGAGAGCCTGGCTGATGGCCTCGGGGTAATCCTTGGCGTCGGCGGGCAGCTTCAGTTCAGGGTTGGAACCACTCGCGCGCACACCCGTGATATTTGCCGCCGGGTATCCCTCGAACACGGCACGATCCTCGGCAAAGGCGATCTTCTGAGCCGCGTCCTTGACCGGCTGCCAATCGGAATCCTTTGCGCCGCGCTCGACGTCGTCGATTGCCTGGCGGCTGACGGTGAACGGCACCCTCAGTTCGATGATCGGCTGCGACTGACGAGCGTGTGCGATCACCCCGTCCGCGAGTGAACTGATCGGAACCTGATGCCCCAACGCAACACAGGCAAGATCGTCGCCCGACGGACCCTCGACGTCGACAACCCGGCGGCCGGCAACGTGACGCTTGAAGGTGCGGCTGGCTTCTTCTTCGATCTCGGCCCACGCTGCTGCCGAAATGGGTGCTAGGTCGCGGTGCAGGTTTGTCATTGCTGGGCACTCCTTTTGAGACTGCCGATTCCGAGAGAACCGTCAGAGATGGGCTTTGTGAACGTTGCTTCGGGGACGAGCCTGGCCGGCACGTCCGGTGGATCGTCGAGAAAATCCGCCGTCGGAACGAAGAAATTGATACCGGTGACGGCGGTCGAGAAATCGAGAATGCGGTCGTAGTTGCCGACGGGATTCCCGATGAACATATTGCGGAGCATCTGCTCGGTGACCGTCGGCGATGCCGAGTAACCGATGAAGTAGGTGCCCATCTCCGCCGAGCCGACATGGCCGAACGGCATGTTGTCACGCAGAATCTGGATCTGCTCGCCAGATTCGTCCTCGATGACGGTAAGTGCGGTGTGAGCGTTGGAAGGCTTGGTGTCGTCGTCCATCTCGAGGTCTTCGAGCTTGGAGCGTCCGATGACGTTCTCCTGCTCCTCAACGGGCAGAGCGTTCCACTCCGACATGTCGTGGAGATACTTCTGGACGATGACGTAGCTGCTGCCCGCGAACTCCGGATCCTCGTCGCCGACTGTGACCGCGACATATGCCGCTTGTCCGGACGGGTTCTCGGTGCCGTCCACGAACCCCATCAGATCGCGCTGCTCGAAATACTTGAATCCGTGCACCTCGTCGACCACGGAAGCCGCCCCGGCCAACCTCGTCGTCACAACCGAAGCGAACTCGAAGCACAGATCCATCTGACGGGCCCGGATGTGGAACAGCAGGTCACCCGGCGTGCGGGGAGCGTGGTGTTTGTCACCCGTCAGCTCGACAAACGGATGCAGTTCCGCAGGTCGCGGGCCCTCGAACAATCGGTCCCAAGCATCCGAACCGATGCCGACCACGGTGGCCAAGCCACCTGCGGGAACCCGGAATCCGATGGATCGCTGCAGCCCCGAGATATCAGCCAGAACGTCGTGAACTGCCTGCTCACCACCCTCGTCGATGGTGAAAACCAGGAAGATCGCAGCCTCCGTGAGCGGCGTCAGCAGTGGCTGGGGTACCGCGGGCAGGCTTGTCCCAGCTCTCTCGGCCTCGTCGATCGCACTCGTTTCCGCCATGCAGACCAGTATGGCCGATTTGGACACTCCCGGCAGCAGTAGTCGAGAAGTCCGACTTACGGTGTCGCCGCCTGAGCACCCGCGTCGAATCCCGCCGGAATCTCGAAGATCTTTCCGTCGAACCCGGCCCGGTAGAGGTGTCCGGCCGCAAATCCGGAATTGCCGCGCCCGTAGGTCAACACGCTCGATGCCTGAAGTCCACTGGTGAGCGCGCAGTACTGACCGGGGCCGTCGATACGCCACACCTCACCGCTGATGTCCGTGGGGACGATCGCGCGGTCATGCGAATCCAACGTCAAACCATCTGGGGCTGAGAATATTTCGAGACCACCGAGATCAACCAGCGACTCCGAATAGCCCGGATTGTCGACGGAGATGCGGCTGACCCCCGGATTGGCAAACGTGCGCGATACGTAAAGCCAGCGATTGTCGGCACTCAATGCGGCCCCGTTAGCACTCGGGAGGCTCGCCCACGCCGGGTCTACGGCGCCGTTGGGGCTGACCTTTCCGATCAGCGAACCAAAATCGTTGGTGGCATAGATCGTTCCGTCATGTGCCACGGCAAGGCCGTTTGCAGCACTCAGACCACCGGCAACGGGGGTCACCGCGCCTGAGTTCACATCAACGCGCGCAACCGAAGCGCCCCGCGTCAGATCACCGATCAACACGCTCGCGTTCGCTCCTGTGCCCACCAGCAGTGAACCGTCCGGGCTCCACGCGAGTGCGCCCGCACCGCCGGGAACCGTCGCGATCGGGACTGCTGCCGCACCCGGCGCGTCGACTCGGAAGATTCGCCCACTCACCAGGTCTGTCGCGTACAGGCGACCATGCCCGTCCACGGTGACACCCTCGAGGGCCGCGCCCGGAATCTGGGCGCTGAGGATTGCGGGGGACGATCCAGGGCAGGGCGGAGCGGCGGCGGCACCGGACACACCCAGAGCCAGAAGCGAACCGGCAACAAGAGCACCGGTGATACCCACTCGAATACCGCGATCGAAGATCCTGGTGCGCATCTGCGCAACGCTAGACCTTCGGCCCGATTTCGCCTAGAGAGACCGAAGGAAAGAGATCAAAAGTTCATTGACCTCGGCAGCACGTTCTTGTTGTACGAAGTGCCCCGCGCCGCCGAGAAGGTGCACACCTCGCAAGTCGGGGACGGTGTCCTTCATGCGGTCCAATGCCTTGGGGCCGCTCATCGCGATGACCGGATCCTCGGCGCCCGCGACGAAGAGCGTCGGGACGTTGATGTGAGCGCCGTCCAAATCCGCACTGCGTTCCCAATTGGCGTCGTAGGCTCGGTACCAGCTCAATCCTCCAGTGAATCCTGTTGCAGTAAAAGTCTTTACGTAGACATCGAAGTCCTCTTCCGTGAGCCACGACCACGGCAACGCGGGCGCCTCGGGGAGTACGTCCAGATAGCCGTTTCCCTCGGAGGGGTGATCCCACACATCGAGGTATCGATAGGCACCGGACAAAGCGTGGAAGAGTCGCTGCAGGAATTCACGCGGCTGGGCGTCGAGTTCCCGCTCCGCCACACCTGGTTCTTGGAAGTAGTGGATGTGCAGAAAGTGCTTGCGCGCCATGGCGGCGTAGATTGTGGACGGCCTGGCCGGAAAGCGGTCCGGCGCATAGGGAACCGCCAAGGAGACCAGCCCCGCAACACGATCCGGGTAGCGCAGAGCGGTGGTCCACGCAGCCGGTGCGCCAAAATCGTGACCGACAAAGACGGCTTTGTCGATTCCGAGAGCGTCGAGAAGCGCGATCATCCGGGCGGCGACCGCGTCGTTGGTGTATTCGTCGATCGCATCGGGGCGTGTAGTGCCGCCGTAACCGGGCATGTCGAGCGCGATCGCCCGAAAACCCGCGTCTGCCAAGGCCGTCGACTGATGTCGATAGCTGTAGCCGAGGCCAGGGAAGCCGTGACACAGAACCACAGCTGTCCCTGAACCGGAATCGTCCATCTGCCAACGGAATCCGTCGACATCAATCGTCTTCACCGTCATGTCAGGCGCTGATCATGTCTTCCTGGTTCCAGAATGCGCGCATCGACAGGATCTTTCCGTCGTCGTCGAAGGTCATGACGTCGATGGGCGCGATGGTCAGCGTCTGCTCACCGAGCTTGGTGATCAGCGAGAAGTGGAAGGCCGCTTCGTTTCCGGCAATGCGGAGGGTGTGCAGGTGAGCTTCCTGGTCGAAGTTCTCGATCACGGAGTAGAACTCGAGAATGGACTCGCGGGTGGTGCGCACGTCGGAACCAACCGGGTCTTCGACCGTTGCACCCTCGGCATACAGGGCCACAACCTGGGCGGCAGTGCCCGTGGCGACTGTCTCGATGTAGGCGTCGACGGTCTTGCGGATTACCTCTGCGGACGGTGCCATGGTCTACCCCTCGTAGTTAGAACAGGTTCTAATTCTGAGGATAACCTACGTCTCTGATCCACGGGTCAGGTTTCGAGCACCTTGCGCAGGCGAGCCTTCTTCCGGTTCTCCCGCACGATCCAGACGACATCGGTGTCGTCCGACGCCTCCAGGGAGACGAATGCCGGCAGGGCGTTCTCCGGATCCGCCGCGACCGCGACGCTCCAGCAGTATCCGAGCGCCTGCCGGAGAGCACGTGTGTCGGCGTCACGACGGGAATCAGCTGGTTGCGAGACGATCCACTCGGTAGCGTCTCGGCACACCCGGACGGCCAGCACAGCGTTGGTCTTGTCCTTCAGCAGCCGCGGCTCGCAGATCCCGGCAGCCGCTGCGCGCAGCGTCAATGGATGGGTGGAGCGTGCCCACTGCTCGATGATCGCCCGGAACAATTCCGGATCCGTGTCGCCTATCGCCTGAACGGCCATCGCGGCAGCTTCACGTGCACGCCACGAAGCACTGGTGGTTGCCTCCGTCAGACTGTCCAGGACAGCCTCGTCGCGCGAACGAACAAGGATGAATCCGAACCCGACGATCCCACAGCAGCGGATGTATTCGTCTTCGGACTCCACCGCCTGCAGGATGTCGTCGCTGTCGGCGCCGCGCGCGAACTCGAGCATGAGCGCGAGGTTCGCGCGCGGGCCGGGCAATCCTGAACGCTCCTGCAGATAACTCCACAGTTCATCGCCGTCCAGATCCGCGAACGTCATGGGAGTCCTTTCGTCGGTACACCCAATCCTGTCAGCCCGGATCTACACGCGCAGCGTGTCCGCTCAGTGAGCAGGTAGGAGGGACGTCTCCTGCGCCGCGCCGTCTTCTGCGCCGATCTGGACGATGTTTCGCGGCAGGAACACAGCTGCGATCGCGCCGAGAACTGCTGCAGCAGCGCCGATCAGGAACGCGATACGCATGCCCTCGTCGGTGTAGAACACAGCGCCCTCCATCGCCATCGCGATGTGCGAGTTCAAGACCGTGAAGGCGATGACGGGAAGCACTGCGGGGAAGATGCTCTGGAAGACCGCGACCATGCTCGCCGTGGTCGCCTGCAACTGCGGCGGCACTGCTTCGATGAGCAGGTTCGGAATCGACGCGTAGCCCATACCCATACCGACGCCGAAGATTCCGGCAAAGATGATGAGCAGCGGCCTGTTGTCGTGGATGGTCGCTGTCAAGGTGAACCCGACCGCCATGAGGGTCATGCCGATGATCATCAGCAGACGAGGTCGGATGTTGCGGCCAACGAGGAAGCCGACGATCAAGCCACCGACCACTACCATGCCGCCCAGAGGTGCCTGGAAGATCGCGAATCCTTCTGCCGTGACGCCGAATCCGTATCCCAACCCGAGGACTGCTGGGGTCATCACCATCATCGGTAGCAGAATCGTGAATACGCCCGAAGCGCCGTAGCAGAACCCTGCGCCGACGGCAGTGAGCATCACCGAACGCTTACCGAAGTAGCGCAGGTCGATCAGCGGCTCACGGATGGCGCGAGCAGAGGCCACCCACGCGATCAGTAGCGCGACGCCGCCGATCAGATAAGCCAGCGTCGAACCACTCGTCCAGCCCCAGGTCGGACCGAAGCTGACGCCGATCAGAATTCCTGCGATACCCGATCCGAGGAGCGCCGCACCGATCAGATCGACCGACGAGCGTAGTCGCACAGCAGATTCCGCCGTCGAAGCGAAGATCATGCCGCCAAGGATTATCAACCCGACGAAGAAGAACCAGAAGATGCTCCGGAAACCGTGGTTGTCGATCAACCAACCCGTGAGGAACGGCGCCGGAATAGCGATCAGACCCATACCGGAAGTTGCGATACTGACAGCCAGCGCAACAGTTTTCGGCGGAAACACATCTCGAATGAGGGAGTAGCTCAAGAACAAGCATGGAACGAGCAGACCCGTCAGCGCCCGGCCCAGAATCAGGACGGCATAGCTCGGCGCGATCGCCGAGATGAAGGATCCGACTGCTGCACCCGCAACCGCCAGAAGCAGGATTTTTCGCTTGCCGTACATATCTGCCAGCTTGCCGAGCAGTGGCGACGCAACCGCACCCAGCAGCAGGAACGACGTCAGCAGCCAGGCTCCCTGCGTCGTTTGATAGTGCACCGAAATTGCGGGCAACGCCGTGGAAATCATCATGTAGCTCACTGCGAGCATTTCCAGGAGTAGAACGATTGACGCCAGCGAGAACACCAGTCGCGGAGTCCACCGCTCCGGTATCGATGTCGGTTCGGACAGACTGGGAGACGAACCGGAGCTGTGGATATCAGACGCCATGGCTGGAGATCCTTTCGGGAAATCTGCGAATTCGATTGACCCCCTGTCGAATACAGCCAACCGGGGGCCTTGCTGGGAAGTGCGGTGAACGACAGCTACCGATCTCGGTAACGTGTTACCTGCATCACAGCCCTCGCGTCGAACGCGCGCTACGTCGTGTTCCGCGGAGCGGGACAATCAGGACAACGACTGAACGGCAGCCTCAATCGCGAGCCTGGCAGTGACTGAATTGTGAGCCAAGGCAACGATTTCCAGGTCGAACTGGATGCCGAAGTATTCGGCGGTCTTGGCTAATGGAATACCGACCACCCAGTACTTGACGATGACGCTCAGCGGCCATCCCGATCGTGTCGTCGGATTCAAGACAAAAAAGTGCGCCCTTCTGGTAGCCGGAACTACCAAAAGGGCGCACGGGGCCGAAGGCCCTAGAGGACGATGTTCACCATCTTGCCGGGCACGACGATCACCTTGCGGGGCGCATTGCCCTCGAGCAGGGCAACGATCTTCTCGTCGGCCAGGGCGATCTCCTCGACAGCCTTGCGATCGGCATCCGCCGGGACGCTGATGCGGCTACGCACCTTGCCGTTGACCTGGATCGGGTACTCGACGGTGTCCTCGACGAGCCACTTCTCCTCGACAGCCGGGAAGGGCCCGTGTGCAAGGGATTCCGTGTGACCGAGGCGTGACCACAGCTCTTCTGCGAGGTGCGGTGCCAAGGGAGCGAGCATCAGCACCAGCGGTTCGACGGCGGAGCGCGGAGCGCCGCCGGGGAAGGCCTTGGTGAGGTGGTTGTTGTACTCGATCAGCTTGGCGGCCGCAGTGTTGTCGCGCAGTGCGGTGTAATCCTCGCTGACACCGGCGATTGCCTTGTTGAGTGCACGAAGCGTCTCTTCGCCCGGGGCGTCGTCGGTGACGCGGGGCTTGCCGGTCTCCTCGTCGATGACAACACGCCACACGCGCTGCAGGAAGCGCGAAGCACCGACGACGTCCTTGGTCGCCCAGGGACGCGAGGTGTCCAGCGGACCCATCGACATCTCGTACACACGGAGAGTGTCCGCACCGAATTCGGCGCAGATCTCGTCCGGCGCAACGGCATTCTTCAGGCTCTTGCCCATCTTGCCGTACTCACGGTTGACCTCGGCGCCGTCGTAGAAGTACTTGCCGTCCTTCTCGACGACCTCTTCGGCGGGCACGTAGACGCCACGGGCATCGGTGTACGCGAAGGCCTGGATGTAGCCCTGGTTGTACAGGCGACGGTACGGCTCGCTCGAGGACACATAGCCCAGGTCGAAGAGCACCTTGTGCCAGAACCGCGAGTACAGCAGGTGCAGCACCGCGTGCTCGACGCCGCCGACGTAGAGGTCGACTCCACCGGGATCGTTGGGGCCGTGCAGCTCCGGACGCGGGCCCGTCCAGTAGGCCTCGTTCTGCGGATCGCAGAACGTGTCCTGGTTGGTGGGGTCGATGTAGCGCAGCTGGTACCACGAGCTACCGGCCCACTGCGGCATGACGTTGGTGTCGCGGTGGTAGGTCTGCAGGCCGTCGCCGAGGTCGAGTTCGACGTTGACCCAGTCGGTTGCCTTGTTCAGCGGGGGAGAGGGCTCTGAGTTGGCGTCGTCCGGATCGAAGGACACGGGTGCGTAGTCCTCGACCTCCGGAAGAACCACCGGCAGAGCCGAATCCGGTAGAGCATGCGCGTTTCCGGCAGCGTCGTACACGATCGGGAAAGGCTCGCCCCAGTAACGCTGACGCGCGAAGAGCCAGTCGCGCAGCTTGTACTGGATGGTGCCCTTGCCGTGACCGGACTCCTCGAGCTTGCTGATGACGGTGGCCTTGGCCTCAGCCACGTCCAGACCGTCGAGGTAGTCGGAATTCACCAGAGCGCCGTCACCGGAGTACGCGGCCTCCGAAACATCGCCGCCGGCAATAACTTCGAGAATATCGAGACCGAAAGCGTTGGCGAACTCCCAGTCACGGTGATCGTGTCCCGGAACAGCCATGATCGCGCCGGTACCGTAGGCGGTCAGAACGTAATCGGCGATGAAGACCGGAACCTTGTGGCCGTTGACGGGGTTGATCGCGTAGGAACCGAGGAAGACGCCGGTCTTCTCCTTGTTTTCCTGACGCTCCAGGTCCGTCTTGGCAGCGATCGACTTACGGTATGCCGCAACAGCTTCCGCAGGAGTGGTGGCGCCACCGGTCCAGCGTGCGTCGACGCCTTCCGGCCATTCTTCGGCAACAAGCTTGTCGACCAGATCGTGCTCGGGAGCCAGCGTCACGTACGTGGCACCGAACAACGTGTCGGGACGCGTCGTGAACACGTCGATGCCGTATTCACCTGCCGCAAAGGTAACTTCGGCGCCGTACGAGCGGCCGATCCAGTTGCGCTGCATGGCCTTGACCTTGTCCGGCCAATCCAGGTATTCGAGATCGTCGACCAGGCGGTCGGAGTACGCGGTGATGCGCATCATCCACTGCTGGAGGTGCTTGCGGAAGACGGGGAAGTTGCCGCGGTCGCTACGACCGTCGGCAGTGACCTCTTCGTTGGCCAGAACGGTACCCAGACCGGGGCACCAGTTCACCATCGAATCGGACTGGTAGACAAGGCGGTACGAGTCCACAACCTTGGCCTTCTCGGCCACGGTCAGAGAAGCCCAGTCGCGGCCGTCGTCGACAGCGCGCTCACCGGACTCGAACTCGGCTTCCAGCTCCGAGATACGACGGGCCTTGCCGGCCGCCTTGTCGTACCACGCGCCGTGGATCTGCAGGAAGATCCACTGCGTCCAGTGATAGAAGTCGACATCCGTCGTCGCCAGGCTACGACGCTCGTCATGGCCCAGGCCCAGGCGTCGGAGCTGACGCTTCATGTTGGCGATATTCGCCTCGGTGGTCGTGCGCGGGTGGGTACCCGTCTGCACGGCGTACTGCTCGGCCGGCAGACCGAAGGCGTCGTAGCCGAGGGTGTGCAGGACGTTGCGGCCGTGCATGCGATGGAAGCGCGCAAAGACGTCGGTGGCGATGTAGCCGAGCGGGTGGCCGACGTGCAGACCCGAACCCGAGGGGTACGGGAACATGTCCTGAACGAACAGCTTGTCGGCGGGCACGCCGTCGGGGGAGGACAGCGGACCGACTGGATTGGGCGCGTTGAACGTGCCCTCCTCGCTCCAGCGGTCCTGCCAGCGCTGCTCGATCTGGCCGGCAAGCTCCGCGGTGTAGCGGTGCTGCGGGGTGGCGTCGACTGGTGAATCGGGGGACTGCGGAGACTCGGTCACTGTGGTCGCTATCTACTTGGCTGCCGTTGAATACCGTTAACCAGGGTAGAGCCTGCGCCACCCGGGCATACCATCAACTCCACTCGCGCCTATCCTGTATGGGTGATCGTTGTTGCTGTAGTGCTGTTCGTGCTCGCTCTTGCCGTTGGTGGAGTCGCTGTTGCCGGACTGATCGGCAAGCTTCCGCGTAACCGCTGGGCGGGCATCCGGACCCCGGATACGTTGCGAAGCGAAGAATCGTTTGCGCTCGCCAACAAGGTGGCAGGCCCGACGATGGCCGCTGCGGCAGGCCTCCTCGTTCTCGGTGGCATCGGCGCGTTGACGATGAGCACCGCCATGGGCCTCGGCATCGCTCTTGTCGCCGTGGTGGGCGCAGTGTTCACCGCTGGTTTCGGCGGCAGCATCGGCGCCCGAGCGGCCGCAGCCCTGCCCGAGCAGAGCGGTTGCGGCAACGACTGCAACTGCGGACACACCGAAGAACCCGCGGCCGAAACCCCCGAAGCCAAGGCAAATGCCGCCGACTGCGGCACCGGCTCCTGCGGTGCCTGCTCGCTCAAGGATGCTTGCCAGCCGACTCATTGATTCACGTGAAACATCGTGTAATCGATCCCGCCGGGGCATTCTTCGGTCTCCTTATCCCCGTGCTGTGCGCGCTCGGTGGCGTTGTACTCACAACACTGTGGGACACCCGGCTCCCCGACAAGATCGCCACGCACTGGTCCATGACGTCGGCCGACGGCTTTGCGACACCCACGACCAGCGCGTGGACGTTTGCTCTGCTGACCATTCTGTTCGGCGCCGGACTCTCGGCAATCGCAGCTCTCGCACCCGCGATGCTGATGATGCGTCGATTCATGATCGTCCTCGGCCTGATCGTGGTGGGCATCATCACCGGTGGCCAGGTCGCATCGCTCCACGCTCAACTCGACGTGGTCGACCCGTCGTCCGTTCCCGCGCCCATCGGAGCCCTCGCGGCTGGAGCGCTCGGAGGATGCGTCGTCGGCCTGCTCGGAGCGTCGTTGCTACGCGACTATCGCCAGCGCACCGCGGCGACAGAAGCTCCGAACCGCGCTCTGCCCCGAAGCGACGCTGCACTGCCCATCACCGACGACGTCGGGTTCTCCACCAAGGGTTCCGTGATCTTCGGACTGATCATGGCGGCGCCCGGAATCATCCTCGGCTTGGTCAGCTCCGTCTGGTTCTTGGCACTGTTCCTCGTGCTTGCCGTGTTCTGCGTGACCCTCGTTCGCTTCCGCGTTGTTGTCGACACCACCGAGATCAAGGTGTTCAACATGGGCATGCCTGCCATGACCTACGGCGTCGACGAGGTTGTCGGTGCCAAGGTCGCGGAGATCAAACCATTTGCGGATTTCGGCGGCTGGGGACTCAAGAGCAAGGGGCGTCGCAACTACGGCATCGTCACGCGCACCGGCCCCGCAGTCGTCATTACTTTTGCGGGCGGCGACAAGCTCACCGTCACCACCCCGAAAGCCGACGACATCGCCGGCGCATTGAACAGCCTCGCCGACGCCCGGAGCAGTTAATCGATCGCGCTCGTCCCGATCGCTTCCTTCGTCTTCTCGAGATAGCCACACGCGGCACTGCGGGCTCTGTTGACATCTCGGTCCTCGATGGCTGCCGCGACACCTCGGTGATGCAGCGACGTCAATGACGGCGGGTGCACGCCTTCCGTCACGTTGTAGGTGGCTCGGACGGTTTCGAGGATGCCGGCAAACAATTCCTTCAGAACCGGATTGTGTGCGGCCTCGACAACCGCGATGTGGAAGCCGAGATCGACCTCGACAAAATCGTCCCCGGCGTGGTCTCGCTTCTCCGCCAGCTCATGCAGAATCCGGACGTCCTCGTCCGTGCGCCGCTCGCACGCCAATCGGACCGCCTCGACCTCGAGCGCCCGACGCACCTCGAAGACGTACGTCATCTCTTCGACCGCGGCGTGGCGGCCCAGCAGACCGCCGATGTCCGTCCGCGCGCGGACGAAGGTGCCCGATCCCCGCCGGATCTCGAGCACACCCGTAGATGTCAGGGTCTTGATTGCCTCTCGGACAGTGTTCCGCCCGACGCCCAGGACGCTCATCAGCTCCGGCTCCGTCGGGATGCGATTGCCGACGGTCCACGAACCATCCGCGATCTGCGCACGCATCCACTCGAGGGATTGTTCGTACGCCGATTCCTTGCGAACCACTGTCATCTGCCCATCCTCACAGCTTTTGCGCCATTCGCGCCATTCGTTCCACTCCCTTACGATACGTAGGACGACCCATGTATTTGAGGAGGGGCTTCCCACGTCCACGACAGCACTCACCGCGCAAACCGCAACCCGCCGGACCAATCGACACTTCTACGGTGTCGGCTACGTCCTCACCGTGATCCTGCTCGGCGCGAACATGCCCACCTCCGTCTACGGGCTCTACCGCAGCGAGTTCGGATTCACGCCCACAATCCAGACGCTCATCTACGGCGTCTACGTCGCTGGGTTGGTGCCGGCACTGCTGTTCTTCGGCCCACTCTCCGACTTTCTCGGCCGACGCGCCGTGCTCCTGATGTCACTGGCTTTGAGCGTCGCCGGAACGCTTGTCCTCGCTTTTGCCGACGCCACCGTCTGGCTGTTTCTCGGTCGGATCGCACAAGGAATTGCAGTGGGCGCAGTCAGCGCCGCCGGTAGCGCGGCGCTCGTTGAACAGGAGCCGACGTTCGATCACCGTCGCGCAGCTCTCGTCTCCACTGTGACGGGTGCGCTCGGGGGCGCGCTGGGACCGCTCGTCTCGGGCGCAATTGCGCAATACCTGCCCCAACCGCTGCGCCTGCCGTACCTGATTTTCCTTGTCGCGTTTGTTCCCGCCCTGATCGTTCTGTTGCTGCTGCCGCGCGGCACAAGGACCGCTCGCCCGAAGAGCCTGTTCCAGATTCCCCGAGTTCCCGCGGTAATCCAGCAAACGTTCTGGCTCAGTTCACTTGCTGTGGCGCTCTCCTGGGGAGCGGTCGGCCTGTTCCAATCCGTAGTCCCGTCCTGGATGACCAGCTTGCTCGGGATCAACAATCTTCTACTTGCCGGCGGCGCTGCCGCACTGGTCATGATCTGCTCCGTGATCGCTCAACTCGGTGGCAGCCGGATGGACCCCCGCGCGTCCACGATCGTCGGTCTCGGAATTCTGGCTCTCGGGATGATCGGGTTGCTTGTCGTCGATATCGTTCCGAGCCTCGCACTGCTGAGCGTTGTCACCATTGTGGTCGGCGCCGGGCACGGATTGGTGTTTGCCGGCGGCATGAAACGAGTCAACGCCGCGGCGCGAGCACACGCCCGCGAAAGCCACGGCGCGATCCTCGCGGCGTTCTTTACCGTCAGTTACGCGGGGTTGGCGATACCGTCCATTCTCGCGGGCATCGCCATCACCGTCCAAGGGATGCAGACCGCGATAATCGAACTGTCGATCATCGGAGCACTCTTGTGCCTGGTCATGATGACCTTCAACGCCCGCGCAGCACGTCGTTATCCTTAGCCAGGTGAAGTTTCTCAGCAGGTTCTACATCGACGGGTTCATCCTCGGCATCATCATCGCCGCAGTGCTCGGAAGTGTGTTCCCGGTATCGGGCACCGCTGAGACAGTGCTCGACTGGGCCACCAAGATCGCCATCGGCTTCCTGTTCCTGCTCTACGGCGCCCGCCTCTCGCCGCAGGAAGCCTGGAAGGGCGTCAAACACTGGCGGCTGCACAGCGTCGTGTTGGCGTCGACGTTTATCCTGTTCCCCTTGATCGGCCTGGCACTGCGATTCCTGTCGCCGACGCTGATCAGCGACGAGCTGTACACCGGCATCCTCTACATGTGCCTGGTCCCGTCGACGGTTCAGTCGTCGATCGCCTTCACGTCAATTGCCAAGGGAAACGTTGCGGGCGCGATCGTCAGTGCGTCGTTCTCCAACCTGATCGGCGTCTTCATCACCCCGCTGCTGGTGGTTCTCCTGATGAACACCACAGGCGAGGCAACCGTCGATTTCTCGTCGATCCTCGACATCGTCGTGCAGTTGCTGATCCCGTTCATCATTGGCCAGCTGATCCGGCCACTGGTAATCGGCTGGCTTCAAAAGTACGCAGAGCCAACAAAGTTCGTCGACCGCGGGTCCATCCTTCTGGTTGTCTTTGCCGCCTTCAGCGAGAGCATGAAGGAAGGCATCTGGAGCACCATCACGATCTGGCAGATCCTGATCCTGGTGGCGGTGTGCTGCGTGATCCTCGCGGTGGTGCTTGCGGTGACAACCTTCGCGGGGCGCAGGCTCGGCTTCGATCTAGCCGATCAGATCGTCATCATCTTCTGCGGATCGAAGAAATCCTTGGCGACGGGCCTGCCGATGGCGGCTGTCCTGTTCGCGGGTCAGCCTGTCGGCCTGATCGTGTTGCCGCTGATGATCTTCCATCAAATCCAGCTGATCGTGTGTGCCGCGCTGGCGCAACGCTTCGCGAACCGGGATCCCATCAGAGTTGGTTAGATCAGTTCCGCTCAACCTCGATGGGATGAGTGGCCAGCATGGCCAGCGGCAAGGGCTGGCGTCGTAGCACCCGGGCCCACACATCGATCCGCGACGGCGTCACAACGTCCGACGGCAAGGAAGCGGTCACCATCCAGTCGTCACGCTCGAGTTCCGAATCAAGCTGCCCAACAGTCCAACCCGAATACCCGGCGAAGATACGAATTCCCTCGACCAGCGGAGCAATCACGTTGGGATCGGAATCCAGATCCACCATCACCACCTTGCCGTCGACGCGCCGCAAACCCGCGACACCGTCGATGATTGCCCCGTTGCGCGCGGTGCCGAGACACAGTGCGGAATCGCGTTTCACCGGCCCGCCGACGTACAGGGCCGACGGATTGGCGGCCAGCGGCGCCCACTGCGGAAGGACCTTCTGCACGGTCGTCTCGCTCGGCCGATTGATCACGACGCCAAGACTTCCCGCGTCGTTGTGTTCGATCATGTAGATGACGGTGCGGCGGAACGCAGGTTCAACGAGGTCGGTGGACGACACCAACAAGCTGCCTGGCCCAACCTCGGGTTCGATCCAGGCCATACGGTCTTCGGGTTCTTCTGCGTGCGACACACCTACATCATCTCACTCCAAGCCCGCCATTCCCGCGAGCAAGGCGAGGTGCCGCTCGAAAAGCTCGGCCGGTTCGGTGAAGGTGTCCGATCCATACTGCCCGAACACCTCGAAGTTCACAGAACCGAACAGCGACACCCACACCAAGGTTCCGCGGGTGATTGCCTCGGGCCGCAATTCGACGCCCATCTCCGCGCGCACACGTTCCAGATCCGCCTTCAAGGGTTCACCGACTGCTGCGTCGGGGAACGATGTGAGAGCACCCGCCCGATGCGCGCTGTCGACTATTGCGATCAGCCTGGTGACCACCCGCGTGCCCGGCCCGGTGGTTTGCTCACCCGGTGCGTTGTAGCCGGGCACCGGACTGCCGAACAGCAGTCCGTATCTAGCGGGTTCGCGTATCGCCCAGGCCCGCACGGCTCGGCCCAACGCCAAAAACTGCCCCCGATAATCTTCTGCCGCAACAGCATCCACTGCAGCATCCACTTCGGCGCCCAGCTCGGTGTAAGCATCCACGACAAGAAGGGTGAGCAGTTCGTCGCGGCTGGCCACATACCGGTAGACCGCCGAGGATACGACGCCCAGATCTCGCGCCACCGCGCGTAGCGACAGAGCAGCAGCCCCGACCGCCGCCAAGTGTTCGCGTCCGATCCGGGTGATGTCCTGCAAGGTCTGTTCACGCGCGCGTTCGCGGGGGGTGCCGGCCATGGACACAGCTTGCCTCAATTCCGAGAGCAGAGCCAACAAACGAGAGCAGTGCCGATAAAAGAGAGCAGTGCTCTTGACATTGCACATCATGAGGCGCATCCTAGAAATCGAGAGCAGTGCTCTCCAACCCACGAACCTCAGGTAGGAGACATCATGTCGAACCTCGAAATCGTCACCGGCGCAGGACCAGTCGGATCCACCGTGGCGCTACAACTCGCCGAGCAGGGGATCAACGTCCGTCTCCTGACCAGATCCGGAAGCGGACCGCAGCACCCACGGATCGAGCGTCGACGCGTCGATGTGTCGGATCGAGACGCACTGCGCGCCGCCGCCGACGGCGCCACCGCGATCTACCACTGCATTCATGCCGCCTACAACGCCGCGGACTGGGAACGCGAACTCCCCGCGGCAGAAAAAGTCATCCTCGACGTCGCAGCCTCGTTGAATGCCGTTGTGGTGTTCCCCGAAAGCCTCTACGCGTACAACTCCGACACCGTGATGACGGAATCCGACCCCCGCAACGTCAGCGGCGGTAAGCGCGGAGTGCGCGCGATGCTACTGCGCACCCGCGAAGCCTCTGCCACACCCACCGTCAGCGTGGTGGCGTCGGACTTCTTCGGCCCCTACGTGCGCACAGCTCACGCCGGCGAACGCATGGCTCCGAAAGTGATGGCAGGAAAGAAGATTCGGGTAATCGGATCCGCAGATCAGCCACACTCCTTCACGTACGTACCCGATCTTGCGGCAGCGATGATCGCCGCGGCACACAACCCGGAACTGTGGAACTCCGTCCTGCACGCACCCACCGGACCCGCGCTCACCCAACGCACCATTGCCGAGGCGTTTGCCGACGCCGCAGGAGCCCCCGCCGCCAAGGTGGGCGTACTCCCGGCCTGGGTTCTCGATACCGTCGGCAAGGTACACACCGATACCCGCGAACTGGCAGAGATGAACTACCAGTTCACCAAGCCTTTCGTGATGGATTCGACTGCCAGCGAAGCCCTCCTCGGGCTGTCGCCGACGCCACTCGATCAGGCAGCGCGCGAAACTGTCGGCTGGTGGCGAGCAGAACAGGCCCGCACCGCGGCAGCCTGAAGAGCACGCACCTTTCCAATGAATGGGATTTGCGTTCCCACCCGGCCCACGAGCTCCCTAGTGTCCACGTCACACCGAGCGAAGCACTAGAGAGGTACTTATGCCCACGCTTCTACGAACAACCACTCTGCCCGTCGAGCCGGACCAGATCTGGTCTGTGATCAAAGGATTCGACGAACTCGCCTCATGGCACCCGCGCGTCCCCCCTTCCGAAATGGAAGAAAGCGCAGACCCGACCACGCCAGGTGCCGTACGCCGATTCATCGTCGACGGCAATGTCGTAGCACGTGAAGAGTTGATCGAGCATGACAACAGCGGCCGAACCTACAGCTACGAGGTACTCGACCAACCGCTTCCGGTCAAGAACTACATTGCGCGCATCGAAGTAGTTCCGACGCCTGACGGCTGTGAAGTCAGGTGGACCGCCACTTACGACGGAGGCGACGAGATCATCCCCGTCGTGGAGAACGCCTTCGGCGACAACGTGTACCTGGTTGGCCTCGATGCCCTGCGGGACCGGTTCGACGGTCGATAGTTCGGTTCCCGCTAGAGTTTCACTACATGACCCCAGCCTCGAACCGCCGCGAGGCTTGGTCCCGGACGCTCCACACCGTGCGGGAATCCCCGGGCCTCGGACGGTTGGCGCTTGTCCGCTTCTCGAGCCAGTTCGGCGACGGGTTGTTTCAGGCCGCGCTGGGCGGCGCGATCCTGTTCAACCCGGAACGCGAGACGGATCCTGTGGCGATTGCGGCGGGGTTTGCCGTACTGCTGCTGCCCTATTCGATCATCGGACCCTTTGCGGGTGCGCTCCTCGATCGCCTCGACCGGCGCCTCGTCCTGCTGTGGGCAAGTGTTCTGCGCGGTCTGCTGATCCTCACGACCGCTGTTCTGCTCGCCAGCGGGGGAGGGGACACGCCGCTGCTGTTGTGCGCATTGGCGGCTATCGGGGTCAGCCGATTTGTTGGCGCCGGAGTCTCGGCTGCACTCCCGAAAGTGGTTCGGCAATCCTGGTTGGTGGCCACCAATTCCGTTCTCACAACCGCAGGTTCAGTGGTGTCGGCCCTGGGCGCAACCGCGGCGGTGAGCATTATCGGGATTGTGGGTGCCGGTGATCGGGCGTCCGCAATCGCCGTGGCGTGCGCTGCTGTCGGATCGGCCGTCGCGGCTGTGGCGGCAGCACGGTTCACCGCCAGATCCCTTGGCCCCACCACCTCGGAAAGAACCAACACGGGCGCTCTTCATTCCGTTCTGACGGGCCTGAAAACCGGAGCCACTGCCGTCTGGGAGGCTCCCGGTGTCACTACCACGATGATCGGAATCGGCGCGCACAGAATCTGTTTCGGCATCAACACACTGATCATGGTGTTGGTGCTTCGGGACACGTCCAACGGCTCGGCGCTCCCTGGTGGGATGGCGGGATTCGGTGTTGCCGTTGGCGCTACGGCCATCGGCATGCTGATCGCCGCACTGATCACACCGTTTGTGATTCCGCGGCTCGGTCGCTCGCGAACCGTCACCTACGCACTGACGGCCGCCGTGATCATCCAACTCGTTTTTGTCACCACACTGACGCAGGGATCACTCCTGATCGCCGCATTCCTTCTCGGCATTGCCGGCCAAACCGTGAAACTGGCCGGCGACGCGGCGATGCAGATCGACATCGACGACAACCGTCGTGGCCAGGTTTTCTCCTTGCAGGACACCGTGTTCAACGTCGCGTTCATCGGTGCGATCGCCGCCGCGTCGACGGTGATCGCACCCGACGGCAAGAGTGTCGGATTATCCCTTGCCGGTGCGGGCGTCTACGCCGCCGGATTGTCGGCGGTGTTGATCAACCGCAAGAAGCGAGAAGGCTAGGACTGCTGGGCAGCCCACCACTTCAACAGTTCGGCCTCGGCCTCGTCCCGGTCGAGGGGACCACGATCGAGGCGCAATTCCTTGAGGAAGGTCCACGCCTTACCCACCTGGGGACCGGCAGGAATGTTCAACAGTTCCATGATGGCGTTGCCGTCGAGGTCCGGACGCACCCGAGCGAGGTCTTCCTGCTCGGCGATACGGGCGATCCGCTCTTCGATGTCGTCGTAGGTGGCCTGTAACTGCGCGGCTCGCCGCTTGTTGCGGGTGGTGCAGTCGGCGCGCACCAACTTGTGCAAGCGGGGGAGTAGTTCACCGGCATCTGTGACGTACCGCCGCACGGCAGAGTCCGTCCACTGCCCCTTGCCGTAACCGTGAAAACGCAAGTGGAGGAACACGAGCTGCGAGATGTCGTCCACCATCTGCTTGGAGAACTTGAGGGCACGCAAACGCTTGCGCACGAGCTTGGCACCGACAACCTCGTGGTGATGGAAGCTGACGCCGCCGCCGGGCTCGTTACGCTTGGTGTCCGGCTTGCCGATGTCGTGAAGCAGTGCGGCCCAACGCAATACGAGATCCGGGTCGCCGTCCTCGAGGTCGATGGCCTGCTGCAGCACCGTCAGAGAGTGCTGGTAGACGTCCTTGTGCTGGTGATGCTCGTCGATCTCGAGCTTCATCTGCGGGATCTCGGGCAGCACGTAATCAGCCAAACCGGAATCGACCATGACGTTGATGCCGTCCAACGGGTACATGCCGAGCATGAGCTTGTTGAGCTCGGTCTGCACACGTTCGGCCGTGATCCGCTCGATCTGCGAAGCCATGTCCTTGATGGCGTCGAAAACGCGATTGTTCAACGTGAAACCAAGCTGAGATACAAACCGCGCCGCACGCAGCATCCGCAGCGGATCGTCGTTGAACGAGTTCTCGGGAGCCGACGGCGTATCGAGTTCCCCGGCGAGCAGAGCGTCCATGCCGTTCAGCGGATCGACAAACGTGAACGAACCGTCGGCGCCTATCGCCATGGCCATCGCGTTGACCGTGAAATCACGACGCACCAGATCGTCGGCAAGATTCTCGCCGTACCGGACTACCGGATTACGCGACACACGATCGTAGGCATCGGCCCGGAACGTCGTGATCTCGATCTCCTGGCCGTCCTTGATGGCGCTGATCGTGCCGAAGTCGATCCCGGTATCCCACTGCTTGTCGACCCAGCCCTTGAGGAGAGCCTGCACCTTCTCGGGGCGCGCGTCCGTCGTGAAATCCAGATCACCGCTGAACCGGCCAAGGATTGTGTCGCGCACGCTGCCACCTACCAGGTACAGCTCGTGGCCGGCCGCTGCGAAGCGCTCACCCAGCGGGGTCAACACATCGGAGAGCGTGCGCAATGTGTCGGAAGCGTCGGCAAGGAGCCGTGCACGGCGATCGGCATCGGAGGTAGGGGCAGTCACGTCGATTGAGCTTACTTAAGGTGCGCAAATAGCAGAACGCGCATATCAACGCGAGCACCCGGTTTGCGCGGGTTACCGGCCAACCAGACGATGCCAACTAGTATCGATGGGGTGTCAGGTGCCGAACGAACGAACAGGAGCCGCCGCAACTCGCGGCGTCGTCCTGCCGTCGGCAATCCTGAACGATCCCCGATGCGTACAGTCCGCGAAACTTCGGCGGGCGGATTGGTCGTCGACGGCTGGGGCGGCCCGCCCGAACGCCTGTGTGCTGCACTGATCGGACGAACCGACCGCCGTGGTCGTCTGTTGTGGTCACTGCCCAAGGGACACATCGAGCAGGGCGAGACCGCCGAGCAGACGGCGATGCGTGAGGTCGAGGAAGAAACGGGCATTCAGGGAACCGTCCTCGCGCCACTCGGCAGCATCGACTACTGGTTTGTCACCGAGGGCCGACGCGTCCATAAAACGGTGCACCACTATCTCTTGAGGTTCCTCGGTGGCGAACTGTCCGACGAAGACGTCGAGGTCACCGAAGTGGCCTGGGTACCGCTCGCGGAACTGCACTCACGCCTGGCGTACGCGGACGAACGAAAACTAGCCGAACTTGCCGCACAGATGATCGCCGAGATGCCCCACGCCCCCATGCTTCCGAAGGAACCGGACGCAGGATGAAAATGGCTCTACGGCGAGCGGGCATCGCCGCTCTGGTGATGGCCGCTGTCGGTGTGACGGGATCGCTCGGGGCGGGCCCGGCACACGCGCTCCCCGCCTCGCACGACAAACACGTTCAGGCACCACGCACCAGCACCGACGGCAAGTTCCTCGAGCTGTCCATCGAATCCACGACACCGACCACCGTCACGACAACCAGCACGCCCACCGTCGTGGTGAAGGGCACGGTCAAGAACGTCGGCGACCGCCCAGTCGAAGACGTCGGAGTGCGGTTGCAACGAGCGCCGGCCATCGACAATGCAGCCGACGTACGCGATGCCCTCGAATTCGACCAAGCCATCTTCGACACAGTCGGCGAGTTCGACACCGTCGCCACCAGCCTCGAGCGGGGCGAATCCAGACCGTTCACCCTCTCGCTGCCACTGCGCAGCACTACCGGAACCTCACTGGAGATCTCCGAGCCCGGCGTCTATCCGATGCTTGTCAATGTCAACGGCACCCCCGAATACGGCGGCGCAGCCCGGCTCGACGACGCGCGTTTCCTCCTCCCGGTTCTCGGCGTTCCCAGCGCGACCAACACAAGAACGTCAAGCACCTCGGCTTCAGCCGTCGTCGCACCCGACACGTCCAATCCCGTCGGCGTGACGATGATGTGGCCGCTCGCTACCGCTCCCAGCCTGGTCGGCGGAATCCCCGGATCCGTCAATGACCCCGTTCGACTGATCAACGACGACCTCGCCACCGAACTCTCGGACGGCGGACGCCTCGACGCGCTTGTCGACGCCGTCGAAAATGCCACGAAACCCGAGATCGACGCCGACAACAAGGTGCGCGATTCGCTGTGCCTCGCCATCGACCCCGACCTCGTGATCACGGTCGACAACATGACCCGCGGTTATCTGGTCGTCGACAACGCGGCAGACCCCACCGGCGCAGCCCACGACGGTCGCGGACAGGATGCGGCGTCCAATTGGTTGTCGCGAATCAAGACGCTGGCAGCATCGATGTGTACGACGTCGGTTCCGTTTGCGCAGGCAGATCTCGCGGCAGTCGGTACCGTCGCCCATCCCGAACTGACGGCGACGGCCATCGACCGGCCGGCCGACATCGTCGACACCATTCTCGGCGTGACTTCGCTCCGCAATTTCGTGTGGCCGGATTCCGGAGTCCTCGATTCCGTCACCGTTGACACTCTGAGCACCAGGCCGACAACCACCCTCGTAGCGGCCTCGTCCGTGGATTCGAGCGAGGCACAACTGTCCTCGCGCATCACCGACACCGTCGACGCACTTGCCTTCGACACAGCGGCGGCCGCAGCTTTTGCCGCGACCGGATCCAACCCGTCGACGCCGTCGTACATCGACGAGGACACCGCGCCGCAACTCGAGACGGAATCGCGGGTTGCCCGGCGCCAGGACGCACTCGGCGCGATGGCGTGGTCCGCGTTGACTCCCACCGCCGTGCCGCGCAATCAGATTCTGGCGCCGCCGCAACTGTGGAGCGCCGACGCGGAGGACGCCGGCGCGATGCTGTCGATGCTCGCCACGCTCATCCGCTCCGGCCTGGCGACACCACAGTCCCTTCCGGCGCTGCTCGGCACACAACCCGGCGCTACGGGCACGGCAACTCTCGAATATCCGGAGCGGGCAACTCAGGACGGTCCGCAAACAGCGGTCATCGACACGGCACAAGCTCAACTGCCCCGAATCGATGCGCTCGAACTCTCACTCGTCGACGACCCGCAGGTTCTGCTCACTCCGCGCTCCTTCACCGCCCCGCTGCGTGAGGATCTGCTGCGCGCGATGAGTTCGGCCAACCGGCGCGATACCAGTATCTTGTCCGTCCGGAATGCCGAACGTGCTGCAAGCATCCGCGCAGGCAACGTGACCACCAGCGTCAACGGTCTCTATCAAGCCGTCAGCGTCGTATCGCCGGGCGGCGTGTACACACTGGCGTCCGGGCAAAGCCCGCTGCTCCTCGTGGCCCGCAACGAACTGCCGATCGCCGTCAACGTCAACCTGCGGGTGGACGCTCCGCCGGAGATGAAGATCAGTGACATCGGTCCCAAACAATTGCCGCCGCGCGGTAGCCGACAATTGACTGTGCCAGCGGAAATGAACGATTCCCGCAAGGTGGTCGTGAGCTTCTCGCTCACCACCACCGACGGGTTCCAATTGGGCAGCCCGACCAGCGTGACCGTACGGTCGAATGCATACGGTCGTCCGTTGGCCGCTGTGACAGCCACAGCAGGAGGATTGTTGTTGTTCTTGGCCGGACGACGGCTGTGGCATCGATATCGGGGTCAGCCCGACCCAGCTGATGAAGGGTACAAACGTTCATGACCGGGAATCCGCCTGAGGGCAAACGGTCCGCGATCACGCGCCGGAGCACCGCAACCGCGTCACATCCGCGCATGCCACCGTGGGAACGCGGGTACCCGATCCAGCCGGTCAACCCGGACGCACGTTTCGACGACTCACCCACCATGACCATTCCGGTCATCCGCGACTACCCGCGGTACCGGGAAGCGGAAATGGAGTTGGCGAACCGTCCCGTCTCCGAGTCCGGTGACGTCGACCCCGACTCTCATGTTCTGCCAGGAGACCGCAAGGAATCCAACTCACGACTTCTCGCGGCGACGGGTTCCATCGCCATCGCGACACTGACGAGCCGCATCACGGGATTCGCCAAGCAGCTGATGATCCTGATGGTTCTCGGTCCGGCCATCGCCAGTTCGTTCACAGTCGCCAGCCAGATCCCGAACATGATCGCGGAGCTGGTTCTCGGCGCAGTTCTGACCGCGATCGTCGTGCCGGTCCTTGTCCGCGCCGAACGCGAAGACAAAGACAAAGGCGAAGCCTTCATCCGACGCCTCTTCACGGCGTCCCTTGTCCTTCTCGGCATGGCCGCGCTACTCGCGACCCTGGCCGCACCTGTGCTCACCAAATACGTCTTCCTGTCCGAAGACGGCAAGGTCAGCACCGACCTGACGACAGCTCTTTCATATCTGCTGCTGCCGGCGATCCTGTTCTACGGACTGTCTGCGCTGTTCACGGCGTTCCTCAATACCCGTCAGGTCTTCAAACCCGGAGCCTGGGCGCCGGTGCTCAACAACATGGTCGTCCTCGTGGTGCTCGTGATCTACCGCCTGACACCAGGTGAGATCTCGCTGAATCCGGTCTCGATGGGTGACGCAAAACTGCTCACCCTCGGCATTGGCATCACCGTCGGCGTCATCGTGCAGGCTGCCAGCCTCATTCCCGCGCTACGACGCGAGAACATCTCCCTCAAGCCGCTGTGGGGTCTCGACGACCGCCTACGTCAGTTCGGCGGCATGGCCGTCGCCATCGTGTTGTACGTCCTGATCAGTCAGATCGGCATGATCTTCGCGACGCGCATCTCCTCACACGCGGACGAAGCCGGCCCCGCGATCTACAGCCAGGCCTGGCTGCTGCTGCAGTTGCCGTACGGCGTCCTCGGTGTGACGGTTCTGACCGCGATCATGCCGCGCCTGAGCCGCAACGCCGCAGCCGACGACACCCCGGCCGTCGTCGACGATCTGTCGGTCGCCACGCGTCTGACCATGATCACGCTCGTTCCGATCATCATGTTCCTCACCTTCATGGGCCCCCAGGTCGGTGAAGCGCTCTACGGTTACGGCCGCTTCGGACCTGAACAGGCCGAACGTCTCGGCACTGCCGTGAGCTGGTCGGCATTCACGTTGATTCCGTACGCGCTGGTGCTGATCCAACTCCGAGTGTTCTACGCCCGCGAACAAGCCTGGACGCCGACGTGGATCGTTCTCGGAATCACCGCAGTGAAGATCGCCTTCTCCGCTCTCGTCCCACTGGTTGCATCCGATACCGATCAGGTCGTGATTTTGCTCGGTGCAGCCAACGGACTCGGCTACATCACCGGTGCGGTCATCGGCGGATACCTTCTGCACCGCAGCCTCGGAAACCTCCAGATGGCCAATGTCGGTAAGACCGTATGGTCCGTCGTCGTCGCCTCCCTGGCCGGTTCACTGACAATGATTGCCGTCGACCGGGTACTCGGATTCCACAAACTCACCGAGAACCTGGGCGGTCCCGGATCCTTCATTCGCGTAGCCGTCGGCGGCATTCTTATGCTCGCCATCACCTTCACGATCCTGTACTTCAAGAAGATCCCCGAAGTGCGCTCGGTAACGGTTGCGGTCTCCCGCAAGATTCGTTCTGTGTTGGGTCGCCCCGAACCAGCCTCGAAGTCCGCCACCGGTAATTCGGCGCAGCGCGACGACGATGCTGTAACCGAGCTGATCCCCGCCGTGCGAACGGAATCGAACCAGCACGAACGACCAGGTGCGCTGCCGTACCCTGGTCCTGGAACCACAAGGTCGCAACCCGCACAGACACGGGGATGGGCAACCGAAAGTGAAGGAGCGAGGGTGAGCGACGACAAGGTCTCCGACGACAAGAATGCCGGAACTTCTGCCGTGAAAGAGTCCACGTCGGCTGGGGCAGCGCCTACGGGTGCGCCGCGAGCAGAGGCTCCCCGGAAGCAAACACCACAGCAGCAAACACCACAGCAACAGGCGCCGCAGACACAGGCAATCAAGTCCGAGCCGCCCAAGGCTGTGCCGAACAAGGCGGTGCCGCAAAAGGCTGTGCCGAACAAGGCTGTGCCCCCCAACCCTGTGCCGCCCGCCGGATCTGCCAAGACGCCGCCCGCTGCACCCACCTCTACTTCCCGGCCCTCTCCCCGCGGACCGAAGCTCATTCCGGGTGCCTCCGTCGCCGGCGGCCGCTACCGTCTGCTCGCCCCGCACGGTGGCACTCGTGGACTGCAGTTCTGGGAAGCACTCGACGTCAAACTCGATCGCGAAGTAGCCCTGACGTTTGTCGACGCGGAACAGCGCGGCGACGACAACGCCCAGTCCGGTCCACAGGCCGTGCTCTCCCGCACCTTGCGCCTTGGCCGGATCAACTCGCCGGGCCTGGCCCGGGTCCTCGACGTCGTCCGCGGCAGCTCGGGCGGCATCGTCGTCGCCGAGTGGACGCCTGGCCGATCACTGCGTGAAATGGCCGAGACGACGCCGTCGCCCATCGGTGCCGCGCGCGCGATCCGCAGCCTCGCTGCCGCTGCCGAGGCAGCTCACCGCTCGGGTGGCGCGCTGTCCATCGATCACCCGGATCGGGTGCGCATCAGCATCAACGGCGACGCCGTACTCGCGTTCCCCGCAACGCTTGCCGACGCCGATTCCACCAGCGACGTTCGTGGTCTTGGCGCCATGCTCTACGCCCTCATCACGGCTCGGTGGCCGCTGGCAAAGCCGTCAGCCGGACCCGTCGGCGGGTTGCTCCCGGCCGGCCGCGACGCTTCCGGGAATCCCGTCGAGGTGCGAGGAATTCGTCCCGAGGTGCCGTTCGACATCTCGGCCGTTGCCACGCGCGCACTGCAAGCAGAGAGCGGAATCCGCACTGCCGCAACGGTGCAACACATTCTCGATCAAGCGTCCGTCGTCAACGACAAGACGGAACTGATTCCCGCCCTGCGCCTCGGACATCGCGACCCCGGCAACTCCGGACACGCTCTGACGGATCCCGAGGCCATCGAAGCCGAGAAGAAGAAGTCGACGCGCATGCTCGCCGCGTTGACCGCGCTGGGCGTATTCACCGTCATCGTGCTGATCCTGCTCGGCGTGTGGGTTGCCAGCTTCCTCTCCGGGAGCAGTTCCAACACTCCCTTGAGTGAACAGAGCTTCGGCTTGACCTCGGAAGCTGCTGCACCCGAGGAAAGTTCGGCTCCCGCTGCCCCGCCGGTTGCCACGGCCCCTGTCGGTGCGTCGACGGTCGCGGTGTTCTCGCCGCAGGGCACCCCGGATCAGCCGGCTACGGCCAAGAACGCCATCGACGGAAACCCCACAACGGAGTGGTCGACGGACTCGTACTTCCAGCCGTTCCCGGCGCTGAAGAACGGCGTCGGCCTGATGGTCACGCTGGACGACGCCGCGACTCTGAAGAACGTTGCCATCACGTCCGATTCGCCGGGTAGCGTCGTTGAAATCCGTTCTGCCCCTTCTGCCGGAACAACTCTCGATCAGACGAAGCAAATCGGGACCGGAACATTGAAGAACGGTGTCACGGATATTCCGGTCACCACCGACAGCCCGAGTCAGTACGTTCTCATCTGGATTACCGAACTCAGCACGCAATCCGGACAAAACCAAACAGCCATCTCGGACATAACGTTCAACGCCGCTCGATAGCCCGTCCCTGACCCCTCCCGATGGCCCGCTCCTGGGTTAACATCCGCCGGTGCACACTTATCGGGGGGGCACCGGGGGCGAGGTAACGGATGTCGAATTACTGACAGCACATGTGGCGGGCGATCCACATGCTTTCCGTGAATTGCTGACCCGGCATCAGGATCATCTATGGCACGTCGCCCGGCGTACCAGCTATTCGGACGAGGACGCCAGTGACGCCTTGCAGGAAGGCTTGCTGTCTGCGCACCGCAACGCGTCCAAGTTCCGTCGCGATGCCGCTGTGCGAAGTTGGCTCCACGCGATAGTTGTCAACGCGTGCCTGGATCGAATTCGGCGAAACAAGTCACGCCAAGCCTTTTCGCTCTCCGCCGACAATGTGGAGGAACCTCGCGATTCTCACGATCATGTCGAAGCCGTGGACATGAGGATGACCGTCGATCAAGCCTTGGCCCTGCTGCCGCCTGAGCAGCGCGCTGCCGTCGTTGCGGTGGACATGGAGGGTTATCCCGTAGCCGAGGCCGCAATTCGGCTCGGCATCCCTGTGGGAACGGTGAAGAGTCGCTGCGCTCGCGCGCGCAAGCGTCTAGCCGCCGAATTGGCCGAGTTGGGTGGCCGAGGGAACCGATCGTGATGTCGACGCGTCTAATCTTTGTGAGCACCAGAACAGGTAGCCGCGCGCAGAAAGGGGAGGCTCGTGAACGATTCGTACGTTCCTGCCCCACCTTTCTCCGAAGACTTGCTGGCCGATCTTCACGGCGGTGTTCTCGACCCCGAAACCAGTGCTGCCTTGTGGGTCCTCGTCGACGACGATCCTGACGCGCTGGCGTTCGTCAGCAAACTCGACAACGTCAGTCATTCACTGCGGACGTGGGACGAGCGCATCGCCCCGCACGAGCCCATGCCGCCCGAGTTGGCAGCGCGCATCCACAGCGCATTGGACAGCGAGTGGAAACAGCAACAGACGCAACATGATTCCGATTCGAATGTAATCTCCATCGCCCGCTCGCGACGCCGGCTACTGATGGGTGGTGCCGCTGCTGCAGCAGCCGTAGCGGTTGTGGCTGTGTTGATTGCGGTACGCCCCACCGAACCGAACGCCGTCATCACTGCGCAACCCACTCCTACCGTAAGCGAAAACCGGACTCCCGAAAGATTCCTCACCTTGATCGGATCCAAAGATCTTGGCCCACTAGAGGATTCACTCAAACTGGCAGGTTGCCTGCAGGCAAACGGATTCTCGCAAGATGAGCCACTTCTCGGATCGGGCGAGGTCACCGTCGACGGCAACCCAGCCGTGGTGCTCCTACTGCGCGGCACGCAGCCACGTCAGATCACCATCCTTGCCGTCGGCCCGGAATGTAGCGCTGACAAACCGAACACGCTGTCCGTCAACACTATCGGCTAGTTCACTTTTCTGCGACCGGCAACAGCAGTGCCAGGATGCGCTCGCGGAGTTCCTCCGTATCATCTTCCACCGCAATAAGACTCGAGAACATCGCAGCGCCGGCCGCCATCACGAGCACAGCTTTTGCGTCCAACAGTGCGGCGTCGCGGTCTTCCGAATCTTCCAGGAACAACTGGGTACTCGGCCCACTGAACCCGCGCCACAGCTCGTTACGTAGATCGTCGTGATCGCGCAATGCCGCCAATAGTCCGGGCGCCGCGGCACGAACCTCGGGCCGGGCGAACAACTGCGCGCTACCGGCCACCACCCAGCGGATCCACCCGTCGCGATCCGTTCCCTCGAAGGGCGTCAGATCCGGGGTGGCGCCGAGGATCGATCCGAGAACCAAGTGCGCTTTGGACGACCATCGACGCGCCATCGACGCCCTACTGACTCCGGCTCGGGCGGCGATGGCGCGCACGCTCAATTGCTCCCAGCCGACCTCGAGCAGCATGGTGCGGGTGACTTCGAGGACTGCGTCGTCGATGCGTGGGTCTCGGGGGCGACCAGATCCTGTGGTGTTCATCGTCTCGAATTGTCGAACAGATTTGGCGTCGGCGCTATATCGTCGTAGATACGAGTCCACTGGCATCGTAATGGATCTGCCGAAGCAGGAAGAAGAACATGACCCCCACGATCTTCGAACCGGCCCGTCTCGGGCCGCTGACCTTGAAGAACCGCATCATCAAAGCTGCCACCTTCGAAGGCGTGATGCCGCGGGGAGCGATCTCCGACGACCTGATCAACTTCCACGCCGAGGTCGCTCGCGGTGGGGCCGCCATGACCACCGTCGCGTACTGCGCAGTCTCACCCGGTGGCCGCGTCCACCGCGACACCCTCGTCATGAACGAACAGGCGCTGCCCGGACTGCGCCGCCTGACCGAGACGGTCCACGCCGAAGGAGCGCTCGCCGCAGCACAGATCGGCCACGCCGGACTAGTGGCCAACACCCTCTCCAACAAAACGAAAACCCTGGCCCCGTCGACGCGATTGAGTCCGCCCGCGATGGGTCTCGTCAAGGGAGCGACACTCGCGGAACTCGACGGCGTTGTCGCCGACTACGAGCGCACCGCGCGCATTGCCGTCGACGCCGGATTCGACGCCATCGAGGTGCACCTCGGCCACAACTATCTGCTCAGTTCGTTCATGAGCCCCAATCTGAACAAACGCCACGATCGATACGGTGGAACCGTCGCCAGGCGCGCTGAATATCCGCGTCGGGTGATCGAAGCAGTCCGCAGGGCAGCCGGACCGTCGGTTGCCGTCACGGCGAAGTTCAACATGTCCGACGGCGTCCCCAAAGGACTGTGGCTCGATCAGAGCCTGCCAATCGCCAAGATCCTCGAGGCCGACGGCCATCTCGACGCCATGCAATTGACCGGCGGCAGTTCACTTCTCAACGGAATGTACTTCTTCCGCGGCGACGTTCCGATGGCGGAATTTGTTGCGTCCCAGCCCAAACTCGTGGGTTACGGTCTCAAGTTGTACGGCCCGACGCTCTTTCCCAAGTACCCCTTCGAGGAAGGGTTCTTCCTTCCATTCGCCCGCCAGTTCCGCGAGGCGCTGAGTCTGCCGCTGATCCTGCTCGGCGGCATCAATCGCGTCGACACCGTCAAGGGCGCACTCGGTGAAGGTTTCGAGTTTGTAGCCATGGCTCGGGCACTGCTTCGAGATCCGCAGTTGGTCAACAAGTTTCAGTCCGAATCGGTTTCCGAAGGGCTGTGCGTCCACTGCAACAAGTGCATGCCCACCATCTACACCGGCACGCGCTGCGTCGTCCGAGAGGCTCTGCGCCCAGCGACCACATAGCGCGCAACTCCCCACTAGGCTGTTCGACGACCGAGCAGCGTACGAAAGGAGTTCACGTGCCACGCATCAACGCCGCTACCGTCGGCGAGCATCGCGCAGCGCAGCGTCGTGCGCTCCTGAACGCTGCCCGCGCGGTTCTTGCCGAAGGAACCGCGGACATCCCGTCGTTCGGTGAGATAGCCAGGCGCGCCGGACTGGCCCGATCGAGCGTCTATCAGTACTTCAACTCCCGGCAGGACCTACTCGACGCACTGGTCGAGGATTCATTCCCGCGGTGGTCGCAGAAGTTGGCTGAGGCCATGGCGGAGGCCGACGGCCCCGCCGGTCGCATCCTCGCGTACGTCGACGCCAATCTGATCCTGGCCGCAGACGGAGAACACGCGATCGCGGCGTCACTGAGCCAAATCGCACCCGGCCCGAAGTTCGATGAGAAGAGCCGGGCACTGCACGGCGATCTTGTCACTCCGCTGCTGCACACGCTGCAAGAACTCGGCGCACGCGACCCCGCCGTCACTGCCGAACTGATCAACGCGATAGTTCACACCGGGGTCCGACAAATCGAACGCGGCACCGATCCGGATCAGGTGCGCCGCAGTGCTGGCGCCCTGGTCGCACCGTATGCACACGACCCCAGCTGAGCGCCCGACCACTTTTGCGCCGGGCCCGGGAACAACACCCCTTATCCTGGTGTTGATCGGTACGGCTCTCCAAGAAGCGGAGGGTCTGCACTCACTATTGGAAGGCTCGCATGACCACCCAGCTGGAAACCACGCCCGCGGTCCATGACGTCATCATTGTCGGTTCCGGACCGGCCGGCTACACCGCTGGTGTCTACACCGCGCGCGCTGAGCTCCAGCCCCTGCTGTTCGAGGGAACGCAGTTCGGTGGCGCCCTCATGACCACCACCGAGGTCGAGAACTTCCCCGGATTCCGCGAGGGAATCATGGGACCGGACCTGATGGAACAGATGCGTGAGCAGGCTCTGCGCTTCGACACCGACATCCGCACCGAGGACGTCGACGAGATCGACCTGAGCGGCCCGATCAAAACCGTCGTCGCGAACGGCGAAACCTACGCCGCACACGCGATCATCCTCGCGATGGGCGCCGCAGCGCGTTACCTGGGGATTCCCGGTGAAGAGCGTCTCCTCGGCCGCGGCGTCAGCGCCTGCGCCACCTGCGACGGCTTCTTCTTCCGTGACCAGGACATCGTCGTGGTCGGCGGCGGCGACTCCGCCATGGAAGAAGCAACCTTCCTGACCCGTTTCGCCCGCTCGGTCACCCTGGTGCACCGCCGCGAGGAGTTCCGCGCCTCACGCATCATGCTCGAGCGCGCCAAGGCCAACGAGAAGATCCGCTTCCTCACCAACGCCGAACCCCTCGAGGTCCTTGGCGAGAACAGTGTCACCGGCCTCGTGGTCCGCGACACCGTCACCGGCGAGACCTCCACCCTCGAGATCACCGGCATGTTCGTCGCCATCGGCCACGACCCCCGCAGTGAACTCGTCAAGGGCCAGGTAGACCTCGACGACGCCGGCTACGTCCGCGTTGCACCCGGCTCCACCGCAACCTCGGTCGACGGCGTCTTCGCGGCCGGCGACCTGGTCGACCACACGTACCGTCAGGCCATCACCGCTGCCGGCACCGGATGCTCCGCTGCGATCGACGCCGAACGCTGGCTCGCCGACCGCGGCGACATCACCGCAAACACCCTCGATGCCGCCGGTCACGCCGTCGACGTCGTCGGCGCCCCCTGATTCACCCAGCTGTCGTACCCAACCCTCGAGGAGTAACAGTGTCGAATACCGTCACCATCACCGACGATTCCTTCAAGCAGGACGTCCTGGGCAGCGACAAGCCCGTTCTCGTCGACTTCTGGGCAACCTGGTGCGGCCCGTGCAAGATGGTCGCCCCGGTTCTCGAGGAAATCGCCGGTGAGAACAGCGACAAGCTGACCATCGCCAAGCTCGACATCGACGCCAACCCGGCCGCAGCCCGCGACTTCCAGGTCATGTCGATCCCGACGCTGATCCTGTTCAAGGACGGACAGCCCATCAAGACCATCGTCGGCGCAAAGGGCAAGGCCGCGCTGCTCAAGGAACTCTCGGACGTACTCTGAGTACCCTGTGAACGTAGGGGATTCTCGCAATCCCCAGGTTTTCTGAGATAATCGATCGATGTGCCTGATCAGATCCACTTCCAGGCACATCGATCGAATTCTTTTGCCGATCCGAGAGGTTTTCACGCATGCATCGACTCCGACACGGTGATCACGGCCCGGCCGTCGCCGAGATTCGGGGCACATTGACG
The DNA here is from genome assembly GCF_013277795.1 of Rhodococcus sp. MS16. Classification (NCBI taxonomy): domain Bacteria; kingdom Bacillati; phylum Actinomycetota; class Actinomycetes; order Mycobacteriales; family Nocardiaceae; genus Rhodococcus; species Rhodococcus sp. MS16. The sequence continues at coordinate 81,971 of NZ_VBTM01000020.1, read as the reverse complement.
AAGCTGGGATATCTGCACCACATCCCGTCCAGCATTCGACGTGAAAGCGGCGACGGTGCCCATTGGGTTGCGCCGGACGTCATCTTCGATCATCACCTCGACAGCGCCGTTCGTGCCTTCCAGCAGCAACGTGGGCTACTTGTCGACGGCATTGTGGGCCCGGCAACGTATCGGTCCATTCGTGAGGCGTCGTACCGCCTAGGCGCCCGCACTCTGATCTACCAGCTGTCCGCTCCGCTGTACGGCGACGACGTGGCAGCACTACAGACCAAACTCCAGGATCTCGGCTTCTACTCGGGGCGCGTCGACGGCTTCTTCGGGCCGATGACGCACGAGTCGTTGTCGTCCTTCCAGCGTGAGATCGGCATCGCCGCCGACGGCATCTGCGGCCCCCAGACTCTGCGCTCGCTCGACCTTCTCGGAACTCGTGTCACTGGCGGTTCACCCCACGCGATCAGCGAGGAAGAACTGGTGCGGCGCAAGGGCCCGCAGCTGGGCGGAAAGCGGATCGTCATCGATCCCGGTCTGGGCGGCCCGTCCACCGGAGCGATTGTGAACGGTATCTCCGAGTCCGATGTGCTGTGGGATCTTGCGATGCGCCTCGAGGGGCGTATGGCTGCAACCGGAATGGAGACGTTCCTCTCGCGGCCGCACAATGTCGATCCGTCAGAGGCTGATCGGGCATCAACTTCCAACGCGTTCGACGCAGACCTGATGATCTCGCTGCGGTGCGACAGCAATCCCAGCCCGTCCGCAAACGGTGTGGCGAGTTTCCATTTCGGAAATTCACACGGTTCGGTCTCGAAGATCGGTCAGATTCTCACCGGGTTCGTCCAGCGCGAGATCGTTGCCCGAACCCCGTTGCAGGACAACAGGACTCATGGTCGCACGTGGGAATTGCTGCGACTGACCAACATGCCGACGGTACAGATCGACCTCGGATACCTCTCGAACGCGAATGATGCTGCGGTGCTTACCAATCCGCGCATGCGTGACACCATCGCCGAGGCCATCCTGATTTCGGTCAAACGCCTGTACCTGCTTGGGCAGGACGATCAGCCCACCGGCACGTTCACGTTTGCCGAGCTTCTCGCAGAAGAACTTTCGGTATCCGACCGCAACTGACACGCGCGTTACTCACACGCGTGTCAGTTCACCGACCTGAATCATCTCGAGGGCCGCGGCCTGCAGGAGTCGATCGAGGGCTTCCTCGACGTCGACTTTCCACTCGTGGTCCCGATCGAGTTCGAGCCGCAAGCGTGGGTACCGATGATGGGGCGCAACAACCTCGAAGCCGTAATCCTCGAGGAAATCTGCGCTGATCATGCATTCCTCCGGTGAACATTCCAATGCTGCAGTTGCCGACGCGATATCCGACGCCGACTCCTGCTCATGTGCGCGGATACCAAAAGCTTCGAGGGCTCGGACACCGCGTCGAACGAGATCGGTCACCACAGCGGAAATGAGGGCCGGCCCGAGGCTTTCCTCGACGCCCGACGGCTCCAGCCGAAGACTGGTCAGCAGAACGGCGTCAGAGCTGACGGGACTGGTGGGGAACATCTGGGCGCGCGGAATGGTGCGGGGAGGGGCGTAGAGAGCGCTGCCGAGTGGTTTGCCGTCCTTGACCGCGACCTGGCCGCAGGATCCCCACTCGAGCATAACCATCGACAGCCACGCTTCTTTTTCGAATTCCTGATCGCAGAATCCCCGCGCATCGTGAAGGGCCGCCGGATCCATCTCCCAGAACACACAGCGGCGAGCGTGTGCCGAAAGTTGATCGAGACCGTCAAGCCGCAGCGATGTGATGACGTGAGTCGACACTGGCTAACTCACTTCCGTAGGTCGCGATCTCAATTTTGGTATCTGCCGAACATTTAGGTCTCCGCCGCACATTTTTGCCCTACCCGACGCGTTTTCCTTCTCCAGAATAAGCCACCACAACTCCGTCTGCGCTGCCGCTGCACCCGCCACATCAAAACTGTTGCGGTTCAAAGTATTTCACTTCCAGGAACCGCTCAGCATCAACATTTTGTCACAGTGACGAAACTAGCTGGTATGGATGGATATCGATGTTTCGTCACTTGTTCGATTTCTGCGCTTCCATCATGCCCACGATGCGCTGAAGGTCATCCACCGAGCCGAACTCGACCACAATTTTGCCCTTCCGCTTACCCAAACTCACCGTCACGCGGGTGTCGAACGAGTCGGACAACCGCTCCGCCACATCCTGCAGACCCGGCATCACGATCGGCTTCCGCTTCTGTGGGGGAGCGATCTCACTGTCAGCGCGGTTGGCCAAAGTGACAGCTTCTTCTGTCGCTCGGACCGACATTCCTTCCGCCACGATGCGCGCCGCCATCACTTCCTGAGCGTCGGCACCCGCCTCGAGGGAGAGCAATGCACGAGCATGCCCGGCCGACAGGACGCCGGCAGCGACGCGTCGTTGGACAGCCACCGGCAGCTTCAGCAGACGGATCATGTTGGTCACGACGGGGCGCGAGCGACCGATACGGTTCGCCAATTCCTCGTGCGTCACTTCGAATTCTTCGAGCAACTGCTGATACGCGGCAGCCTCCTCGAGGGGATTCAACTGAACACGGTGAATGTTCTCGAGGAGCGCATCACGCAACATCGAGTTGTCGTCGGTCTCACGAATGATCGCCGGAATCTTCTCGAGGCCGGCTTCCTGGCTCGCCCGCCAGCGGCGCTCACCCATGACAAGTTGGTACTTGTCGCCGTTGCGGCGAACCACGATCGGCTGCATCAAACCGAACTCACGGATGGAATGCACCAACTCCGCAAGTGCTTCCTCGTCGAAAACGTGACGCGGCTGCTTCGGGTTGGTCTCGATCAGACTCGGTTCGATCTCGAGGTAGACAGCGCCAGCGGATGTCAGTTCAGACTCGAGTTCATCCGCGGTCGGCACTGCAGTCTTTGCGGCGCCAGCTTTGGATTTTGCCGTTTTGGTGGCCGCTGTCTTCGGTGGGGGAGGGGAGGGGTTGGCCGTCTCGCCGCCGTTTTCACGGCTTCCGATGTCACCGCTTCCCACCTCACCGCCGATGATGAGATCCGCTGCTGCCGCCCCCAGTCCGGGTGCAGTGGCCGGACCGGTAGGAATCAGTGCGGCAAGGCCGCGGCCCAATCCGCCTTTACGTGCCTGGCTCATCTCACTGCTCCTGCGTCGTAGTGGTGACAGAGCGTCCGGCCAATTCGCGGCCGGCATCGAGGTAACTCATCGCCCCGCGTGAACCCGGGTCGTAATCGAGAACGGTCATGCCGTAGCCCGGAGCTTCGGAAACCTTGACGCTTCGGGGAATCACAGCCCGGAGAACGGTGTCGCCGAAGTGCTTACGCACCTCTTCTGCCACCTGGTCGGCGAGCTTGGTGCGGCCGTCGTACATCGTCAGGAGAACGGTCGAGACATGCAGATCGGGATTCAGGTGTGCCTGCACCAATTCGATGTTTCGCAGCAACTGGCCGACACCCTCGAGGGCGTAGTACTCGCACTGAATCGGGATCAGAACTTCCTTGGCCGCGACCATCGCGTTGACGGTCAGAAGGCCGAGAGACGGCGGGCAGTCGATGAGGACGAAGTCCACGTCCAGCTCCGCGAGCACCTTGTCGTTGAGCGCGCCCTTGAGACGATTCTCGCGAGCCACCATCGACACCAGTTCGATCTCGGCGCCGGCCAAGTCGATTGTCGCGGGGATGCAGAGAAGCCGTTCACTGTGCGGGCTTGTCTGAACCGCGTCAACGGCCTTCACTTCGCCGATGAGGAGCTCATAGCTCGAAGGGGTACCCGAGGTGTGAACGACGCCCAGAGCGGTGCTGGCGTTGCCCTGAGGGTCCAAATCGACCACGAGGACGGTAAGCCCTTGAAGGGCGAGCGCAGAAGCGAGGTTGACGGTTGTTGTTGTCTTGCCGACGCCACCCTTCTGGTTGGCAATCGTGATGACCCGACGGAAAGCGGGCTTGGGCAGGGTCACCGAGTGCGGGTGCAGCACCTGGCTTGCGCGATGCGCGGCAGCGCCGATCGGAGTCTCTTCCGAGGAGATCTCGGAATAGGGAGCCGTGAAATTCTCGTCGTCATTGATCACCGGGTCCGCGTTCACGCTCGGCTGCGGTGTTGCTGTTTCACGTGAAACAGCGGTCTCCGGCGACGGAGCGGTTTCGGACGTAGTAACAATTTCCGGTGAAACCACGGCTTCAGATCGACCCGACATTGACTGCTCCTTCGATTGCGAATCGACCACTGCGTGCTCTCATCATGTGTACTTCCTTCGTCATCGCTGACGCCGTTTGGGGAGACGCTCGGCCTTGACCACGACAGTGGGCGTCCGGAGAAATTTGGATCCACACTCGAGTATTTCGAACTTGCCCGCGCCGAGTTTGGTCAACGCGGTTCGGTCGCGCTCGATCTCTTCCGCAGCGCTCGAACCCTTCAGCGCAAGCATCCGACCGTGCTCGTGAATGAGGGGGAGTGACCAACGGGCCAGCTTTTCCAGCGGCGCAACAGCACGCGACGTCACTACGTCGGCACCGCCGGCTTCCTTCACTACGCCAGATTCTTCGGCGCGCCCCCGGACCACCAGAACATCCAATCCGTTGGATTCGATGAACTCGGCGAGGTACACAGACCGCCGCAGAAGCGGTTCGACCAGAGTGACTTTGAGGTCCGGCCGCGCGATTGCGAGAGGGATACCCGGCAACCCGGCTCCACTTCCTACGTCGACAACAGACTCACCTTCGGCGATCAACTCACCAATGACAGCGCAGTTGAGCAAGTGACGTTCCCAGAGTCGCGGCACTTCACGAGGTCCGATGAGCCCGCGCTCAACACCGTCCGTCGCCAGAGATTGGTAGTAGCGTTCTGCAATGTCGTATCGATCGCCGAACACAGCGCGCGCAGTCGCTTGTTCATCCCAGTCAACCGACGCCGCACCATTTTGTTCCACGTGAAACATCCTCCCGCGTATACCGCGAAATCAACAATCAAGACCAAAGTTATTATCCGTGTTATCGCCGACAAGTGTTCACTTCTACGCGTCGACTCGCTGTGAGTCTGCCAACTCATTCGCGGTCGCGCCAGGTTTCACGTGAAACATGCCCATTCAAAGAGAGATACCCCTCGAGCAGTATCATCACAGTGACGAAACTAAGCAGGGTTCCTATATGGGGAAATTTCATCCCGAAAACTGTCTAATTCATTGAACTTGAGGTGAGGCGTTTCACGTGAAACCATCCGGCGCATTCATCCCGCCCCAGACATTCTGAAAATGACACTTACCAACTCGTGGCTCACGTACATGGGTGCGGGTTTTACTCACTTCATGACAGCAAGGAACAGCCGACTGGGGGAGGGGACTTAATCGGTAGCCTGTTCCCGAACTTCGGATTGCTCGGTCTCGACGAATTAGTCGCCAACCATAGATACTGCCGAGATCCGGAAACACTCCATGACACTGAAGGACTCGGCGACGACTGGATTCAGGTCGCTCGGCAGCAACAAGGTTTCGTTCGCGAGTTCGGCTGGGAGGTCGCTGATGACTGCAATCCTGTATCGGCGTCGTTGACGGACTATGTCGATTCGGTTCGGATCAGTATCGAATCGGGCACCGAACATTCCGGCCTGCTTCCGACCTTCGAGGAAGGCGCGCTCATATGGGACGTCGACTACAGCGACAGCCCTCCGCCGGTACCTCCGCCGAAACCAACTGTGATTCGAATACCGTTCGCCCTAACGAGCTTTCTGCCGTCACAGATCGGTCCCGAAGATGACCTGATCGATCTCGACTTCGTCAGGCAAGCAATCATCGACGGTTGTACGCGATCTACCGCCCCAAGTGCCCCCGCCAACGAGGTGTCTCGGTCAGTTGGCTCCTCGGGCTCGACACACGGACTGTCACATTCGTTGCCGTGGTGACGGATATCGGCAACGAGGTGATCGTTCATGAGATACCAGAAGAGGGTGCCGTTTCCGCGACCGTTTCACGTGAAACCGATTGCCGGAAAATGCAAAAAGAATGCGAGCCCCGGATCGAATCCGGGGCTCGCATTCTCGTACTGCTGGGGGAGTGTCAGTCCTTCAGGACAACCACTCGACGTGACGGCTCAGCGCCTTCACTTTCGCTCGATACGCCCTTCACCTTGGCGACGGCGTCGTGCACGATCTTGCGTTCGAACGGCGTCATCGGCGCCAGTTCTTCACGCTCACCGGTTTCGAGAACACGTGCAGCAGCCTCGGCACCGAGGGCACTGAGTGCTTCACGACGGCCTGCGCGCCACCCGGCGATATCGAGCATCAAGCGGCTACGTTCGCCTGTGGACTGCTGGACGGCAAGGCGGGTCAATTCCTGGAGAGCGTCGAGAACCTCGCCCTTACGGCCAACCAGCTTGGTCAGATCGTCCCCGCCGTCGATGCTGACGATCGCACGATCGCCCTCGACGTCCAGGTCGATATCACCGTCGAAGTCGAGTACATCGAGCAACTGCTCGAGGTAATCGCCGGCGATTTCGCCTTCTTCGATCAGGTCGTCGTCAGAATCGTCGATGTCTGAATCTTCGACGTCGACGTCGGTAACGGGCGCAGCGATTTCAGTGCTCACGTCTGCGTTTTCTCCATCCAAAGCGGTGTCAGCATCACTGGACATTGGTCGTTCTCTTTCCTCGATCAGCGCCGCTTATTGCGCTTGGGGGAGTTACCGCGGTTGCTCTGTGGCCGGTTCTGTTTCGGTTTCGACGAAGCGCCGCCACCCCCCGAGCCGGTGGGCTTGGTCGCTGGCTTGTCGGCCTTGTTGAGAGATACCTCGGGCAACTCGGATTCGTCTGATGATTCCGTCGCACTCAGTGCGGCCGGAGATCCCTTTTTCTTGGCGGGATTCGGGCGAGCACCGGGCTTGGGAGCATTGTCGTTTCGACGTGAGATCGCTTCCTGCTTCTTCTCTTCTTCTTCGGCGTCGATCTTGCGGAAGACGAGGTGCTGCTGACCGTAGGTCCAGATGTTGTTGGCAACCCAGTACAGAAGAATCGCGATAGGCAGGAACGGTCCACCGACCAGAACACCGAGCGGGAAAACGTAGAGCGCGAGCTTGTTCATGATCGCGGACTGTGGATTCGCTGCGGCAGCTTCGGACTGGCGGGCGACGGATGCGCGGGAGTTGAAGTGCGTAGCAATGCTCGCGATGATCATCAGCGGAGCTGCAACCAGGATGATGTTCAGTCGTGACGGCAACTCGGGAACGTTCTCGGTGACGTAAGCCTGAAGCTGTGCGACTGGGGTTGTGATCGCAGCCGAGATCGGTGCACCGAACAGACGTGCGTCCAGGAAGGATTGCACATCCGCAGCGCTGAACACGTAGTTAGGCGTGCTGGCGTTCGTAGCGGGATCCATACCCAGCTGACCCATACCGGTTCCGGTTCGGTTGAACGAACGTAGAACGTGGAACAGACCGATGAAGACGGGTGCCTGAGCCAAGACCGGGAGGCAACCCATGATCGGGTTGAATCCGTGCTCTTTCTGGAGCTTCTGCATCTCGACAGCTTGACGCTGACGGTCACCTGAGTACTTCTTCTGCAGAGCCTTGATCTGCGGCTGCAGTTCCTGCATCTGTCTGGTGGTGCGGACCTGCTTCACGAACGGCTTGTACAGAACCGCACGCAGCGTAAACACCAGGAACACCACTGCGAGTGCCCAGGCGAAACCGCTGTCTGCGCCGAACACAAAGCCGAAGACCTTGTGCCAGACCCACAGAATCGCGGAGACCGGATAGTAAATGAAATTGAGCACGGCTCTAAGTACTCCTCTGTTCGTCCATAGGACCGCGGTGGCGGCAACCCGCATCACGGCCACGACGGGGCGGAACGGGGTCCCACCCTCCAGAATGCCAGGGGGCACACTTCGCCAACCGCACCACAGTCAAGAAAAGGCCTTTGATCGCCCCGTGTGTACGGAGGGCATCCACCGCATACTCGCTACACGTGGGGGTGAACCGGCAGGTCGGCATCCGCAGGGGCGACACATACGTCCGGTACAACTCGATACAGAAGATGAGAACAGTGGCGGGAGCGCGACGCACAGCCTTCAAAACCGTCAGAAAACGGGAGGCTTGGGGAGTTTCGATCTGCTCATCGAGCGGAGTACTCATGGCTCTTCACTTACCGACACCAATAGATTCATTTTGCCCAGACCTGCGCGCAACTGCTTGGCCAACTCATCGGAACTGGCGCTCGCGCTACCCGGAAGTGCACGAATAACCACGTCTGTTTCCGGTGAAACCTGTTGTGCGAGGTCTGCACATATATGACGAAGCCGGCGCGCGACTCGATGTCGAATCACCGCCGGCCCGACAGCCTTGCTCACGATCAGCCCGAATCGGGGACCGTGATTTGTTACTACCAACGCCTCTACCTGCTCGCGATCAAACGCGTGCACGACAAGGTCGCGTCTTCCCATACGACGACCACGTCGCACCGCCACGGAAAAATCCGAGTGGCGGCGCAACCGGTACGGCTCAGGCAACACCCCGAGCTCCTGATCTCAGAATCAGATCAGGCTGTCAGGGAATCGCGGCCCTTACGGCGACGCGCCGAAACGATTGCACGACCCGCACGGGTACGCATACGAAGACGGAAGCCGTGAACACGCGCGCGGCGGCGATTATTCGGCTGGAACGTCCGCTTGCCCTTGGCCACGGTCAACACTCCTCGAAGTTCATTGGCGCCTCCCGGCGCCCTCTAATTGATCGGCGCCACCTGAGCGCCTTGGATCTAACGGTCTTCTCCACCCGGCAAGCGGCTTGGATAATCCTTCCGACCCGACATATGTAGTCAGCACGAAACGATCACCACCAGCGGGTGACTGTTCGAGGTTACTTACCACCGTTGCCAAGGTCAAACCAGCGCATTCGGCGGACACTCCTTCGAAGCAGAAGCGACACGCCGAATGTCCTCGAATCCCCGATTTTCGAACCCAGATGTGCATAGGTCGTTGACCTCGAGCGAGGCACCGAGTGTGACCTTGGCAACATTTTCGCAACGGTGCTCAGAGCATACAAAACCCGGTGTACGCAATTCCGGCAGAGAAGCACTCGACAAGGCCTCATCTGCACGTTCGGTCCGGGGGTCAGGTTGCGACGCGGAAACCCAAGTTTTGGCATTCATCCACAGGGCTGTGAGTATCAACGCACCGCTACCGCCGAGTGTCCAACGCCTCGAGTTACATCAAAAGGCCAGGTAGATCGACTTCGGGTCGGATTCTCAGGAAAAATCCCACAAATAAACCGACTCGGTGCACGTTTGTCCACATCTGTGGATAATTGTGTGGAAACACAGTTCAGGTGGCATATTCGTAGGCTGTTACGAGGTTTCTCACCTCAGGTGGCAGACACACCAACAGACATAACAAAAGTGTCACACCAGCGCACATCCCCACCACCGAACATCCATGCCGCAGCAACGTGCTCGGTAGCGCCAGCGAACTCGCTGTCGGTGAAACACGGAAGGAACCACGTGAACGACGATCCCAACGCGCTCGAACGTGCCTGGGTCGACGTGGTTGCAGAACTCACGAGTGATGACCCCGGGAACGATCTTCCGATACTGAGTAGTAAGCAGAAGGCATTCGTCCGCCTGGTGAGACCACTCACACTCGCGCAAGGATTTGCACTCCTCTCGGTTCCGTCGTCCTTCGCTCAGGAGACCATCGAGCGCGATCTGCGCGAACCGATTCTGCAAGCACTCGGACGACATCTCGGTGGACAGGTCGAGGGCCTCGGCGTCCGTATCGCTCCTCCCGACGAAGATTCGGCAGAACCGGAAGAGCGCACAGGAAGCCGGCAGTTCGAATCGGTCAGCAGTTCCGGCGCCTACCGTCGACGCCGATTCACCGAAGGCGACGGAGAACCATCCGACTCCGAGACCGCCGAGAGCGAAGAGGTCGACGACGACCGGGAAGCATTGGCGAGCGTTCACGAATCGTGGCCGTCGTACTTCACGAAACCGCCGTCGACGCCATCCTCGTCGAATTCCGGTGCAAACAGCCTCAACGCGAAGTACACGTTCGACACGTTTGTCATCGGTTCGTCCAACCGATTTGCTCACGCCGCCGCGGTCGCGATCGCGGAGGCGCCCGCCCGGGCCTACAACCCTCTCTTCATCTGGGGCGCGTCCGGGCTCGGCAAGACGCATCTGCTGCACGCGGCCGGCCACTATGCGCAACGGCTCTTTCCCGGTATGCGCGTGAAGTACGTCTCCACGGAAGAATTCACGAACGACTTCATCAACAGTCTTCGCGACGACCGCAAGGTGGCATTCAAGCGCCGCTACCGCGAGACGGACGTCCTCCTCGTCGACGACATCCAGTTCATCGAAGGCAAGGAAGGTATCCAGGAAGAGTTCTTCCACACCTTCAACACCTTGCACAACGCGAACAAACAGATCGTCGTCTCCTCCGACCGGCCGCCCAAGCAGTTGGCAACCCTCGAGGAGCGTCTGCGAACGCGATTCGAATGGGGCCTGATCACCGACGTTCAGCCGCCGGAACTCGAGACGCGTATCGCGATCTTGAGCAAGAAGGCGCGGATGGATCGCCTCGAGGTGCCGCACGACGTCCTCGAGCTGATCGCCAGCCGGATCGAGCGCAACATCCGCGAGCTCGAGGGCGCGTTGATTCGTGTCACCGCGTTTGCCTCGCTCAACCGGCAGCCGTTGGATCTCACGTTGGCGGAAGTTGTCCTTCGGGACCTGATGCCTGATTCGTCGAGCCTCGAGATCAATGCGGCGACGATCATGGCAGTGACGGCCGAATACTTCAATATGTCGATCGACGACCTCTGCGGGCCGGGTAAGGCCCGTCCGCTCGCTCAGGCACGCCAGATCTCTATGTATCTGTGCCGTGAGCTGACGGATTTGTCATTGCCGAAGATCGGTCAGACGTTCGGGCGTGACCACACCACGGTCATGTACGCGGACAAGAAGATCCGTAAGGAAATGACCGAACGTCGCAAGGTGTACGACCAGGTACAAGAGCTGACGGCTCGGATCAAGCAGCGTTCCAAGCGCTGACCTGCATTTTTACCGGTGCCCCCTCGAGGGGGAAAGTCCTTCCCTCGAGGGGGCACCGCTGTGTCGACTGCGTCCCTCGAGGGCGTGTCATTCCTCCAAACCCACGACACGCCAGGGTTCGACACGCCGATTTAGTTAAACCTTTCGTTTCTTCTGGAAAGTATTCACATCTGGGGATAACTGTGTGGATAACTTCGAAAGTCTGTGGAGATCTCGAGGAGTAATCCGAAAACTTCTTGTCTGTGCACAGAGGGGCCTGATCGCTCCTCGAGTCTGTCCTCGAGAAGTCCACAAGCCCTCGAGGGGGCAGACCTGCATCGACAACCGTTACTCCACAGATTGCACAGGACTTATTACTACTACTGAGAAATTTCTAGGAAAAGCTCTTTAAAAGTAGATTTGTGGACAACTCCTGTGAGGAACCTCGGAACGGGCCTCGCTCGTCCCCGTCTCGGCTTTCCTGATCGCCCCTCGAGGGCATACGGTTGGCGTCGCACCCCGTTGTGCCAAACTTGTCATCTGACGTCTGTGCCAGACTTGCTGTCACCAGAACATGCCTACCGAGAGGAATTACCCGGCGATGGAGCTTGGAAGCCTGAAGTTTCGCGTATCCCGGGAAGAGTTCGCAGATTCAGTTGCATGGGTTGCCCGTAGCCTCCCCTCGAGGCCGCCGGTTCCCGTTCTCGGTGGCGTTCTTCTCGATGCAACCGAACAGGGACTCACGGTCTCCGGCTTCGACTACGAGGTATCCGCTCAGGTTCGCGTTTCCGCAGATGTCACCACTGTCGGTCAGGTCCTGGTTTCCGGTCGCCTCCTTGCCGACATCACCAAGTCCTTGCCCAACAAGCCTGTCGATGTCACCCTCGAGGGCACTCGCGTTCTGATCTCGTGCGGAAGCGCAAAGTTCTCCCTGCCGACGATGCCGGTCGAGGACTACCCGCAGCTTCCGACGCTTCCGCAGCAGTCGGGTTCCATCCCGGTAGATCTGTTCTCCGAAGCGATCAGTCAGGTTGCCATCGCAGCCGGTAAAGATGACACCCTGCCGATGTTGACCGGTATTCGCGTCGAGATCGCCCAGAATTCCATTGTTCTGGCTGCGACCGACCGTTTCCGTCTTGCTGTCCGTGAGCTCGAATGGATGCCGGCAAACCCCGATGTCGAGGCTGCGGTTCTCATCCCGGCAAAGACCCTGTCCGAATCCGCGAAAACGCTTGCCGGAAACGCAAGTTCACCGGTCGAGCTGGCTCTCGGTTCCGGCTCGAGCATCGGCAACGACGGCCTCCTCGGTATCGTCAACGACGGCCGTCGCACAACGACTCGCCTCCTCGATGCCGAGTTCCCGAAGTTCCGCCAGCTTCTGCCGGCGCAGCACACGGCTATGGCAACCGTCGAGGTTGTTCCACTGATCGAAGCCATCAAGCGTGTAGCTCTCGTGGCAGAGCGTGGCGCTCAGGTGCGTTTGCAGTTCTCTTCCGAGGGACTGCTGCTCTCCGCTGGTGGCGACGACGCCGGCCGCGCTGAGGAAACTCTCAACGCAACGTTCCAGGGTGAGCCGTTGACCATTGCGTTCAACCCCGGATACCTCACGGATGGACTGAACTCGCTGCACAGCGAGAACGTCCTGTTCGGCTTCACGACGCCCAGCCGTCCCGCAGTTCTGCGTCCGGCTACCGACGAAGATCCGACACCGGACGAGTCGGGTAACTTCGCTGCGCCCTCGAGCGAATACACCTACCTGCTGATGCCGGTTCGACTTCCAGGCTGATAATTGCTGTTGGGCGGCATGAGTGTTCGTTCGTAGATTCTCGTTGCGGGACTTCCGTTCGTGGGATTCCCTGACACTCGATCTGGTACCGGGAACCACTGTGTTCCTCGGTTCCAACGGGCACGGTAAAACCAACATCCTCGAGTCGCTCGGCTACTTGTCGACGCTGTCTTCTCATCGGGTTTCTTCTGATGCCCCGATGATTCGCAACGGTTCCGCTAGCGCTTTTGCCGGTGCAACGGTGGTCAATTCCGGTCGTGAACTCACCATCGACGTCGAGCTGATCGAGGGAAAGTCCAACCGCGCCAGGATAAATCAGTCGCCGGCGCGGCGTCCCCGCGAAGTACTCGGCATCCTTCAGTCCGTGATGTTTGCGCCGGAGGATCTGTCGTTGGTTCGCGGTGATCCTGGTGACCGCCGGCGATATCTCGACGAATTGTTGACGTTCCGCATCCCTCGAATGGCCGCTGTACGTGCGGATTACGACAAGGTGTTACGTCAACGCTCAGCGCTGCTGAAAACGGCGGGCGGGGCACTACGACGCGGTTCCGGTAGCGGCGAGAATGTTCTCTCCACCCTCGAGGTGTGGGACGGGCATTTGGCGGCGCACGGCGCACAATTGTTGGCCGGACGCCTCGAGTTGGTTCACGATCTCGCTCCGCACCTTGCCGAATCGTATCGCTCGATAGCGCCGGAATCGAGGCCAGCGTCGATGCGATACCGCAGCAGCCTCGGAATGTCCTTGGATCCTGAATTCACCGATCCCACAAGGATTCCCGGAATCGACGACGTCGCGTACCTCGAGGAGCGTTTCCATCACGAACTGTCGGTGATGCGAACCAAGGAAATTGATCGGGGTGTATGTCTGGTCGGTCCGCACCGTGACGACCTCGAGTTGATTCTCGGGGACAGCCCCGCAAAGGGTTTTGCCAGTCATGGGGAATCGTGGTCGTTTGCGTTGTCGCTGCGGCTAGCGGGGTTTGCGTTGCTGCGAACAGAAGGCAGTGACCCCGTATTGCTGCTCGACGACGTTTTTGCGGAATTGGATCGGCGCCGTCGCCGTGCGTTGGCTGCGGTCGCCGCCACCGCTGAACAGGTCATTGTCACCGCCGCAGTTCCGGAGGACGTTCCGGACGAACTCGAGGCAGCCAAGTTCGGCGTCGAAGCATCGGAAACACCCGAAGGTCGTATTTCACGGATAGTCTCGAAAGACTGGTCTGCGACGACGGACTTGTCCGAGGGGGTCGAGAATCGTGACTGACGAAAAAGAGCCCGAACTTCGGGGTATCGATTTGGCTCGCCGAGCCCTCGAGGAGGCCCGTGCTGCGGCTAAGGCCAACGGCAAAGCTGTCGGCCAGGGCCGGTCGTCGCCCAAGTTCGGTAGCGGTAGGCCGCGTCGACGCGGAGGGTGGTCCGGCCCCGGCCCCGATGCCCGCGACCCACAACCGTTCGGTGCACTGACCAGCGCGGTATCCAAATCACGCGGCTGGTCCCCGAGAGTGTCCGAAGGGACGGTTCTCGGCCGGTGGCCGCAGGTTGTCGGTGAAGACATCTCGGCGCACGCCGAGCCCATTTCCCTTCGTGAAGGGGTTCTGAGCATCTCGGCGGAGTCGACGGCCTGGGCGACTCAGTTGCGGATGATGCAGTCCCAGATTCTCGCGAAAATCGCAGTGGCTGTGGGTGACGGCGTCGTGAAGACACTACGGATTACCGGGCCGAGCGCGCCCAGTTGGCGTAAGGGCGAAAGGCACGTCAAAGGCCGCGGACCTCGCGATACGTACGGCTGAGCAAGGCCTGGTTGTACCTATTACTTCATGTTACAGTTACCCTAGTTCTGGGTGAACTGTGTCACAGAGCATGAAGGGGTAGTCAGATGCCGAGCAAGGTACACGCCGAGCCTGATCACATCTTGTTGCAGGCACGCAATGTCGAATTCGACTGGTCCGACCTGCCAATGCACTGGATTCCGGGTGACCCGTTCAGTACTCACGTACTCAACGTGCTGCATCTGCTGCTCCCGGCCGGTGAAGAGTGGTTTGTCGAAACGTTCAAGGAAGCACTCCCTCTCATCGAGGACGAGAAACTTCGTGACGACGTTGTCGGCTTCATCGGCCAGGAAGCCATGCACGCCGGTGCTCACACCGGTGTGCTGGTCCATCTGAAAGAAAATGGACTTGATCCGACGGCGTACACGCAGCAGATGGAATGGGCCTTCTCGAAGCTGCTCGGACCCCGTCCCCTGACAGGCTTGCGAGCCGAAAATCACCTGGTCGAGCGTCTGGCGATCATCGCGGCCATCGAACACATCACAGCGTTTCTCGGTGACTGGGTTCTCAACGCCGACGGTCTGGATCGGGCCGGTATGCACCCGACGATGCTCGACCTGCTTCGTTGGCACGGAGCCGAGGAAGTCGAACACCGCTCCGTCGCGTACGACGTGATGCGCTACTTCGACAAGCGTGAAACCCGCCGTATCCGCACTCAGATCCTGGTCACGCCCGTCATCGTGTGGTTGTGGATCCGCGGTACCCGATTCCTGATGCGCAACGATCCCGAACTTGCCAACCAGGCGCCGAGTCGGCGTCGCCCGCACTTGTCGGATTTTGTGGCAGCAGGCAAGCGCGGCACCGTCCCCACCAGTTTCGAACTGGTCAAGCGGATGTCGACGTACTTCTCGAAGTCGTATCACCCCGGAAAAGAAGGTTCGACGGCTCAGGCCGTGAAGTACCTGGCGTCCTCGCCGGCTGCGCAGGCGGCGGCACGGTGATTCCGTCGATTGCCAGGATCAAGGACGTCCTGATCGGGCACGACGGTCTTCCGCGGCATCAGGCTCCGCCAGATCTCGCAGGTCGCGCTCGCCCCGATCGGGCTATGCGGATCACAGAGTTGTTGGCGGACAAGTACCTTCGCGTTCTGACGGCCTATGACTACAACCCGAAGATCGCCGGTCACAACCCGGATACCGCGCTGAACATGATGGTCAGTGCCCGCGAGGTCGTGGCGACAGACGAGAATGTTGTCCGCCTGCGCTTCGAGTCTGCAGACGGCTCACCGGTTCCCCCGTGGCAGCCCGGCTCTCATCTGGATTTCCATTTGCCTTCCGGTCTGCGTCGACAGTATTCGCTCTGCGGTGACCCCGCTGATCGCAGGGGATATACCGTCGCCGTGCGCCGAATTCCCGACGGTGGTGGTGGTTCCGTCGAAATGCATGCACTGCAACCAGGCGAGCACGTGACAGTTCGTGGTCCGCGCAACGGGTTTCCCTTTGTCGGCGAGGGTGGTGCACTCTTCATTGCCGGTGGTATCGGAATTACTCCGATCATTGCAATGGTGCGGGCCGCAAAGGAATTGGGAATGGACTGGCACTTCGTGTACTCGGGCCGCTCCCGCGAGTCCATGCCGTTCCTCGAGGAGATCGCTACCTGGGAATCGGAACGAGTATTCGTGCGGCCTGACGATGAATTCGGATTACCCACTGCCACAGATCTTCTGGAAAAGGCTCCGGAAGGTGGAGCCGTATATTGCTGTGGCCCGACGCCCATGCTCGACGCAGTGCGCACGAGTTTTCGTGAAACCTACTCCACGGCTTTGCATTTCGAAAGATTTGGAGCTCCGCCGGTAATTGGCGGGGTCCCGTTCGAAGTTCAATTGGTCAGCTCCGGTGAAGTGTTGACCGTGAATGCCGACCAGTCGGCACTCGACGTTGTTCGGAAAACCCTGCCCGGTGTCGGCTACTCGTGCCAGCAAGGCTTCTGCGGGACCTGCCGGGTGAAGGTTCTCGCCGGCACTCCGGATCACCGCGAAAACCGACTGACCGATGCCGAACGCGAAAACGAGATGCTGATTTGTGTGTCGCGTTCCGACGGCGGACGACTGGTACTCGATCTCTAGTTCTACTCACCTACGAAGGGTCTGCAGATGACCAAGCACGCGCCTCTCCATGCCGTAACTGCACGCAGCGTCACCAACGGTGCCGTCAGCCTTGCCGTATTCGAGCAGGGCCCGGTGGACGGTGAGACGATCGTCCTCGTTCACGGGTGGCCGGACACTCACGAACTGTGGAACCGCGTCGCGGCGCTGCTGGCCGACAATTTCCGTGTTGTCACCTACGACAGCCGTGGGGCCGGCGAGAGCACGATCCCGTCGCGAGTGCAGGACTACCAACTCAGTGCGATGGCCGGTGATCTGTTTGCCGTGATCGACGCCGTCAGTCCGAACGAGCCGGTTCACGTCGTTGCTCATGACTGGGGATCCGTCGAAACCTGGGAGGCCGTCTGCGAGCCGGGCGCCGAGGAAAAGATCGCATCCTTCAGTTCCATATCGGGACCGAATCTCGACCATCTCGGTAAATGGATCCGTTCCAGTGCGTTCAAGCGGCGGTTCCGCGGGCCGGCCGCGCAAGCTGTGGCGTCGGCGTACACGGTGCTGTTTCAGATTCCAGGTCTGTGCACGGTGCCGTTGCGGCTGTGGTTTTCCAAGCACTGGCCGGCGTTTCTGGGATTTTTCGACGGTCTCGACCCGAAATCGGTGGTGACCGCGCCGACAATTGCCGACGACATGGTTAACGGTCTCAAGTTGTACCGAGCCAATATTCGGCCTGCTCTGGGCAAACCGCGTGAACGGTACACGGACGTTCCCGTTCAGTTGATCCTGAACAAGTACGACAAGGCAGTTCGCCCGGTGGGCTTCGAAGATACGGAAAAATGGGTCTCCGACCTGCGGCGAACCGAAATTGCGGCCGGTCACTGGTCGCCGATTTCACACGCCGGCGAGGTTGCCGAACATGCGCAGGCCTTTATTGCGAGCCTGAGAGAGCGTCGCCGGGAGAAGCAAACGTCCTAGCGATTCACCCTCCCAGGACCAAAATAATTCGCCTGTGGCGCAGCCAGGGGTGTCATTGGGCGGTTCCTGTCGGTGCTTACCAGTAAGATGGTCTCCGGTAACTAGCGGCAACATTCTCGAACCCGCTCCGACGACACCCGCAAGGGCTTGCTGACGGCTGCGCTCGAGTATTGACGGAGAAGGAGAGCTACCAACCCGTGGCTGCCCAGAAGTCAGATACAAGCACTTCCAGCAAGGACTACAACGCGTCGTCCATCACAGTCCTCGAAGGACTGGAAGCGGTACGTAAGCGCCCAGGCATGTACATCGGTTCCACCGGTGAGCGCGGCCTGCACCACCTGATTTGGGAGGTCGTCGACAACTCTGTCGACGAGGCGATGGCCGGACACGCCACCAAGGTCGAGGTCACCCTCCTCGAAGACGGCGGAATTCGCGTCGTCGACGACGGTCGTGGCATCCCGGTCGGAATGCACGCGTCCGGAGTTCCCACCGTCGAGGTCGTGCTGACTCAGCTGCACGCCGGTGGCAAGTTCGACTCCGATTCCTATGCCGTCTCCGGTGGTCTGCACGGTGTGGGCATCTCGGTGGTCAACGCGCTCTCCACCAGGCTCGACGTCGACATCAAGGTCGACGGCTACGAGTGGCATCAGACGTACACGGACTCCAAGCCCGGCGAGCTGATTCAAGGTCCCGCCACCAAGGAGACCGGTACCACGGTCAGCTTCTGGGCGGATCCCGAGATCTTCGAGACCACGCGCTACAACTTCGAGACCGTTGCGCGTCGCCTGCAGGAAATGGCTTTCCTCAACAAGGGTCTGACGATCACGCTCACCGACGAGCGCGCCGAGGTCATCGATGTCGACGAGGAATCGATCGACGTTGCGGAGGCACCCAAGTCGGCAGCCGAGACGCAGGAAGCGGCTGCTGCCGCTCCGCGCAAGGCCAAGACCCGCGTCTACCACTACCCGGGTGGACTCGAGGACTACGTCCGTCACATCAACAAGTCCAAGAGCCCCATCCACAACTCGGTGGTCGGATTCACGGCCAAGGGCACGGGCCACGAGCTCGAGGTAGCAATGCAGTGGAACTCCGGTTACTCGGAGTCCGTGCACACCTTCGCCAACACCATCAACACGCATGAGGGTGGAACGCACGAAGAGGGCTTCCGTGCGGCGCTCACCACGGTCGTCAACAAGTACGCCCGTGACAAGAAGCTGCTCAAGGAAAAAGAGCAGAACCTCAACGGTGACGACATCCGTGAGGGTCTCGCGGCCATCGTGTCGGTCAAGGTCGGTGAGCCGCAGTTCGAGGGCCAGACCAAGACCAAGCTCGGCAACACCGAGGTCAAGTCCTTTGTGCAGAAGGCGTGCAACGAGCATCTTCAGCACTGGCTAGAGGCCAACCCCGCTGATGCCAAGACCATCGTGAACAAGGCGGTCTCGTCGGCGCAGGCCCGTATCGCTGCCCGTAAGGCCCGCGAATTGGTTCGTCGTAAGAGCGCGACCGATCTCGGTGGCCTGCCGGGCAAGCTTGCGGACTGCCGCTCCAACGATCCGGAAAAGTCCGAGATCTACATCGTGGAGGGTGACTCGGCAGGTGGCTCGGCCAAGTCCGGCCGCGACTCGATGTACCAGGCAATTCTGCCGCTGCGCGGCAAGATCCTCAACGTCGAGAAGGCCCGTCTTGACCGCGCGTTGAAGAACACCGAAATCCAGTCGATGATCACCGCCTTCGGCACCGGCATCCACGACGAGTTCGATATCGCGAAGCTGCGTTATCACAAGATCGTGCTTATGGCCGACGCCGACGTCGACGGTCAGCACATCGCGACGCTGCTGCTCACGCTGCTGTTCCGCTTCATGCGCCCGCTGGTCGAGCACGGTCACGTCTACCTGGCCCAGCCGCCGCTGTACAAGCTGAAGTGGCAGCGCAGCGAGCCGGAATTCGCGTACTCCGATCGTGAGCGCGACGTCTTGGTGAAGGCTGGTCTCGAATCCGGCAAGAAGATCAACAAGGACGACGGCATCCAGCGTTACAAAGGCCTTGGCGAGATGAACGCCAAGGAACTGTGGGAAACCACGATGGACCCGACGGTGCGCGTTCTGCGCTTGGTGACGTTGGACGATGCCGCTGCCGCCGACGAACTGTTCAGCGTGTTGATGGGTGAGGACGTCGAGGCCCGGCGCAGCTTCATCATCCGCAATGCCAGGGATGTCCGTTTCCTCGACGTGTAGGGCCTACGGCCCTGTGCGCCTTTCCGGTAGCTCCGACAACCACAAAGGCGCACAAGGGGCTCGCCCCCATCTTCTTCTTAAGAAAGTGAACTCATGACCGACACCACGTTGCCACCGGACGGACCGCAGCACGACCGCATCGAACCGGTCGACATCCAGCAGGAAATGCAGAGCAGCTACATCGACTACGCCATGAGCGTCATCGTCGGTCGCGCTCTGCCGGATGTGCGCGACGGCCTCAAGCCCGTGCACCGCCGCGTGCTGTACGCGATGTACGACACCGGCAATCGCCCCGATCGCGGATATGTGAAGTCTGCCCGTCCGGTCGCCGAGACCATGGGTAACTACCACCCCCACGGCGACTCCTCGATCTACGACACCCTGGTCCGTATGGCCCAGCCGTGGTCGCTGCGGTACCCCCTCGTCGACGGTCAGGGCAACTTCGGTTCCCGTGGCAACGACGGCGCCGCCGCCATGCGTTACACGGAGTGCCGTCTCACGCCGCTCGCCATGGAGATGCTGCGTGAAATCGACCACGACACAGTCGATTTCACACCGAACTACGACGGTAAGACGCAGGAACCGACGGTTCTCCCCAGCCGCGTTCCGAACCTGCTGATCAACGGCTCCAACGGTATTGCCGTCGGTATGGCCACCAACATTCCGCCGCACAACCTGCGTGAAGTTGCCGAAGCCATCTACTGGGCACTCGAGAACTACGAAGCCGACGAGGAATCCACTCTCGCTGCCGTCATGGAGCGGGTCAAGGGACCGGACTTCCCGACGCACGGCCTCATCGTAGGCGGCCAGGGTATTCAGGACGCCTACACCACCGGTCGCGGCTCCGTCCGTATGCGCGGTGTGGTCGAGGTCGAAGAAGATGCCAAGGGCCGCACCACAATTGTCATCACCGAGCTGCCCTACCAGGTCAACCCTGACAACCTGATCACCTCCATCGCGGATCAGGTTCGTGACGCCAAGATCGCCGGCATCTCCGACATTCACGACGAGTCCTCCGACCGCGTCGGCATGCGCATCGTTGTCACCGTCAAACGTGACGCGGTTGCCAAGGTTGTGTTGAACAACCTGTACAAGCACACGCAGCTGCAGACCAGCTTCGGCTGCAACATGCTCTCCATCGTCGACGGTGTGCCGCGCACACTGCGCCTCGACCAGATGATTCGTCTGTACACGACGCATCAGCTCGAGGTCATCGTCCGTCGCACCCAGTACCTGCTCCGCAAGGCCGAAGAGCGCGCTCACATCTTGCGTGGTCTGGTCAAGGCTCTCGACGCTTTGGACGAGGTCATCGCCTTGATCCGTGCGTCGCAGACCGTCGACGTCGCCCGGGCCGGATTGATGAACCTCCTCGACGTCGACGAGATTCAGGCCGACGCGATCCTCGCGATGCAGTTGCGACGTCTGGCCGCCCTCGAGCGTCAGAAGATCGTCGACGAATTGGCCGAAATCGAAATCGAAATCGCCGATTACAAGGACATTCTGGCCAAGCCTGAGCGTCAGCGCGCGATCGTTCGTGACGAGCTCAAGGAAATTGTCGACAAGTACGGCGACGACCGTCGTACTCGCATCATCGCCGCCGACGGCGACGTCAACGACGAAGACCTCATCGCCCGTGAGGACGTTGTTGTCACGATCACCGAGACCGGCTACGCCAAGCGCACCAAGACCGACCTGTACCGCTCGCAGAAGCGCGGCGGCAAGGGCGTTCAGGGTGCCGGCCTCAAGCAGGACGACATCGTCTCGCACTTCTTCGTCAGCTCGACGCACGACTGGCTGCTGTTCTTCACCACGAAGGGCCGCGTCTACCGCGCCAAGGCATACGAACTGCCCGAGGCCAGCCGCACCGCTCGAGGTCAGCATGTCGCCAACCTGCTGGCCTTCCAGCCGGACGAGCGCATCCAGTCCGTCATCCAGATCAAGACGTACGACGACGCGCCTTACCTGGTACTTGCCACCCGCAACGGTCTGGTCAAGAAGTCCAAGCTCACGGACTTCGACTCCAACCGCAGCGGCGGCATCGTTGCCATCAACCTGCGCGGCGACGACGAATTGGTCGGAGCTGTTCTGTGCTCCGCCGACGACGATCTGCTTCTCGTCTCGGCACAGGGCCAGTCGATCCGTTTCTCGGCCACCGACGAAGCACTACGGCCCATGGGTCGCGCAACGTCCGGTGTCCAGGGCATGCGCTTCAACGGCGAGGACGAGCTGCTCTCGCTCAACGTCGTCCGTGAAGGCAAGTTCCTGCTGGTCGCCACTTCCGGTGGTTACTCCAAGCGAACCGGCATGGAGGACTACCCGGTCCAGGGTCGCGGCGGCAAGGGCGTACTCACCATTCAGTACGACAAGAAACGTGGCACTCTGGTCGGAGCGCTCATCGTCGACGACGACGACGAGCTGTACGCGATCACCTCGGGCGGCGGCGTCATCAGGACAGCTGCCAAGCAGGTTCGTAAGGCCGGACGCCAGACCAAGGGCGTGCGTCTGATGAACCTCGGCGAAGGCGACACCTTGCTCGCAATTGCGCGCAACGCCGACGAACCCGAAGAGATCGCTGCCGCAAACACCGACAGTGCAGACAATGCCGATGGAGCTAAGGAGTCCTAGTGAGCACTCCCAACCAGCCGGGCAGTGACCAGAAGAGCACGAGCACTTCCGGTTCGACGCCCCCAAAGCCGGAGCAGCCAGCTGCTCCGGCGGGTGCAGGGGGCTCGCAGTCTCCCGTTGAGGCTTCGAAACCTCCAGCCGCTGGTAAGCCAAGCGGCTCTGCCGCCGATTCCAAGGCTGTGGCCGACAAGTCGGCACAGCCTGCGGCTGGGAAGAGTTCACCTGCTGCTTCCGCTGCCCCGAAGGCACCTGACGCGCCTGCACCGGCTAATCAGGCACGGGGTAATCAGGCGCCGCCGTGGCAGCGTGGTCAGCAGCAGTCAGGTCCGCAGCCTGTTACGCAGCAGGCAGGGGCACAGCAGCCTGTTACGCAGCACGCAGGGGCACAGCAGCCTGTTACGCAGCAGCCTGGGGTGCAGCAGCGCGAACCCCAGACCAACATCACCCGTCCGGCTGCGCCGCGACCCGAGGTTCGGAAGGGGCCTGCACCTGCTGCCGGGAAACCGCCGGTCGGTCCGCCGAACCAGCGGCCAACAGGTCCTGGATCTCCGTCGCAGCCGCCGGCTCGGCCGGTGGTCACGGGAACGGCTGCTCCGAAGGTCACGAACAACGCGGCAATGAACAACGCGGTCGACAACAAGACCGTCGCGAACAAGACCGTCGCCGACAAGACTGTGGCAAATAAGACGGTTGCGAATAAGACGGTTGCCCCGCCGAAGGGGCCCAACGCACCGGCCGGAAATGCTCCGGCCGGTCCCCGGGCCAAGGCTGCGGCGATCGACGGTCCGACTCGGCATATCAGCCGTAAGGATCTGCCGAAGGACATGCCGGACCTCTCCGAGGCGAAGCATCCCCTGCCGCAGGCGGCCGTCGGTGACAAAAATCACGTCGCTGCCGTTGCGGCTGCGTCCAGCGGGGGGCCTTTACGGGCGACGGTGCAGATCCGTCGTATCGATCCGTGGTCCACGCTCAAGATCACTTCTGTGATCTCGGTTTCACTTTTCTTCGTGTGGATGGTGGCTGTCGGTCTTCTGTACGTCGTTTTGGACGGTATGGGCGTCTGGGACCGCCTGAACAACGCTTTTACGGACATCGTGTCCGATGGCGGATCCGACGGACTGGTGACAGCGGGGCAAGTCTTCGGCTATTCCGCAGTGATCGGTTTGGCGAACATGGTGTTGTTCACCGCGCTCGTCACGATCGGATCGTTCATCTACAACCTCTGCAGTGACTTGGTTGGCGGCGTCGAGGTAACTCTCGCAGACCGCGACTGACCTGCATAAACGTTGCCCCACCGGACCCGTTTTGGTGTTAGCGGGCCGGTGGGGTAATCTTTGAAACCGGTTCAGGGGCCTATAGCTCAGGTGGTTAGAGCGCTTTACTGATAATGAAGAGGTCGGAGGTTCAAGTCCTCCTAGGCCCACTCCTTGTGCCGAAGAAGGGTTGCTGGAATGAAGGTTTTCCTGCTTGTCGGGGCTAGCATTCTGGTGTCTCTCGTAGTCACCAAGTTGATCAAAAGTCAGCGCGGAGACAAGGTTTGGCACGATTTGGAAACAAGCTAGAACATAGGTACTCTGACTCCGGTCGGAAAACCGAACGGGGCCTTAGCTCAGTTGGTAGAGCGCTGCCTTTGCAAGGCAGATGTCAGGAGTTCGAATCTCCTAGGCTCCACAGTAAGAAAACACCCTCCCGGGAAACTGGGAGGGTGTTTTTGTATGTGCGCACCCAGATCGTGAGAATTAGCATGCCGACTGGGCGGTACGGTGCCTGAAATCGGACGCTCTGCGCTTACGATTCCCGCATGAGATCTGTGTGGGACCGCATACGCCGCTATTGCGGGACGCTTCATCCTGTCGGCCTTGCCTTTGCACTGGTGTTTTTCACCTGGTCGATGACCCCGTCGCTCCTGCCCCGAGTGTGGTACTTGCAGGGCGTTGCGACGGGCATTTCGCTGGCAATGGGTTATGCGATCGGAACTCTGGTCGCGTGGACGGTTCGTAAGTGTGGCGTCGAACCGCAGTGGTCGGAGCGCACGAAGAAGATCGCGTGGCGGACGATGGCGGTGGTGGCCGTGATCGCGGTTCCGCTCTTCTTGATTCTGGGGGCGCGGTGGCAGCGGATCGTCCGTGAACTTGTCGGTATGCCGCGTGACAGTGCGGCAAACTACCTTCTGGTTGCGCTCATTTCGCTGTTCATCTGGTTCATTCTGCTCGAGGCATCGCGGGGCATTCGCCATTCCACGAACCGCCTTTCGCAGTTCGCATTGCGGTTTGTCCCGAAGGAAGCGGCGAAGGTCGCCAGCCTTGTTGTGGTTCTCGCTCTTGCTGTCTTTGTCGTGAACGGTGCGCTGTACAACGGGTTGATCGCGTTCGCGAACTGGAGCTTCTCTGGTGCGGATACCGAAACTCCGGACGGTATCGAACAGCCGCTCATTGCCGAACGCAGTGGTTCACCGATGTCTGCGGAAGCCTGGGACTCGCTGGGGCAGGAAGGGCGCACCTTCATGGGTAGTGGCCCCACCGCGGCGGAGATCACGGCGCTGACGGGGCGTGAGGCGAAGCAGCCGATCCGCGTGTATGCCGGGCGTGAGTCCTCGGATTCGATTCGCGGCGTGGCAAACCGGGTTGTGGACGAACTCAAGCGCACCGGTGGGTTCGACCGCGGAACTCTGGCCGTCGTGACAACCACGGGTCGTGGTTGGGTCAACGAGGATGTGGCGTCGGCGTTCGAATATGTCGAGGACGGTGACACCGCCATTGCGTCGATGCAGTACTCGTTCCTGCCGAGTCCGTTGGCCTTCATCGCGGACCGCGAAACTCCGATGGTTGCCGGCCGCGCGTTGTTCAACGCTGTTTTTGCGGAGTGGATCAACCTGCCCGTGGAGACGCGTCCCGAGTTGGTCGTGTTCGGCGAGAGCCTCGGTTCGTACGGCGGCCAGGCCGCTTTTGCCGGGGACCAGGACATGATGACGCGCGTGGACGGAGCTTTGTGGGTGGGCACACCCAACTTCACGGAGCAGTGGCAGGAGATCACGAACAATCGTGACTCAGGTTCGCGGGAGATTCTTCCCGTGATCGACGGCGGCGAGTCGATCCGTTTTGCCGCGGATCCGATCGACTTGGAGCTCGAGGCCGACTGGGCTGACGATCGAATCGTCTACTGGCAGCACGCCAGTGACCCCATCACGTGGTGGTCGTTCGACCTCCTCCTCAACAAGCCGGACTGGTTGAGCGAAAAGCCGGAGGGCCGCGACGTCGATCCGGGGATGACGTGGATTCCTCTTGTGACGTTCTGGCAGGTCACGCTCGACATGGTGTTCTCGGCGGATGTTCCGTCGGGTCATGGGCACAACTACGGCGAAGATGCCGCGGACATGTGGGCCAACATCTTGCATCCGACGACGTGGACGCCGGAGAACACCGAGCAGTTGCGTGCGCTCCTGACCAACAATGTGGAGCCGACGAAATAGGTGAAAGTAGCTGTACAGCAACGACTCTAAGGTTCTTTCCTTACCGGTAAGTTTGTTTTGCGGTATATGTTACCCTGCGTTCACTGTGTGTCAGAGCACAGTGCAAACGACGTGGGGAGAACGTGAACGTGAAGAACCGAATGTGGTGGGCAGCCGGCCTGTCCGTTGCAGCACTGGTGGTCAGTGCTGCAACGGCGCCGTTCGCAGCAGCTGAGCCGGCGGATTTCTACACTCCGCCGACTGAACTGCCCGCCGGGGACAACGGCGACCTCATTCGCAGTGAGCCGACGCCCTTGCTTCTCAGCGTGCCGGGATCGAATGGTCCGTGGCCGGCTACCGCCACCAAGATCATGTACCGCAGCGAAGACGCCACTGGTGCTCCCGTTGCAGTCACCGGCACGTACCTCGAGCCGACAAACCCGTGGACCGGGCAGGGGGCGCGTCCACTGGTTGCCAGCGCAGTAGGTACTCACGGACAAGGTGACCAGTGTGCCCCGTCCAAGCTGTTCAACACCGGACTGGAATACAGGTTTCCGACGGACGTGATGGTCGGCTACGAGTCCATCTGGGTGAATATGTTGTTGCTCAACGGCATTGCCGTTGTGGTCACCGACTACGACGGGCTGGGAACGCCGGGCGACCACACGTACGTGAACCGCGCCGCCGAAGCGCACGCCGTCCTCGATTCGGTGCGGGCTGCGCAGCAACTGCCGAACACCAGCATTCCCGACAACGGGCCCGTCGGCCTGTGGGGTTATTCGCAGGGTGGCGGCGCTGCCGCTGCAGCAACGGAGCTGAAGCCGTCGTACGCCCCGGAGCTCGATCTGAAGGGCACGTACGCGGGCGCTCCTCCGGCTGATCTGGAAGCCACCCTCGAGCAGATCGACGGCACATTTCTCACCGGCTTGATCGGATACGCGCTCAACGGAATCGTGGCTCAGTACCCCGACGTGGAGCCGCTACTCGACGCGGAAATCAACGATCGTGGACGCGCGATGCTCGCGGCGACCAAAAATCAGTGCGTCGGCGAGACGGGCCTGCAATTTGCCTTCCAGAAGACGTCTGAGTTCACGAAATCGGGCGAATCGTTGTCGGTTGTGCTCGATCGCTTGCCCGTTGCACAGGGGATCCTGGCAGAACAGAAGATCGGCAACCTGACGCCGACGTCGCCGGTCCTGATCCAGCACGGGCGAGCTGACGACATCGTGCCGTTCGGCCAGGGACAGGAACTCGCGCGGGAATGGTGCAGCAACGGCGCGACGGTGCAGTTCTCCGTCAACGAGCTGCCCTCTGTCGCTCCGGGTGTTGCACTGGGCCATCTAGCCCCGTACATCACGGGAACACCGGAATCCATCGGCTACATGATCGATCGGTTCAACAACGTTCCGGCGCCGTCGAACTGCTGACCGGCGCTCACCAACGAAGAGAGGCCCGGAACACACTGTGTTCCGGGCCTCTTTGCTTCAAGATCTACGCAGTCTGTTCGTCAACTCGCGGCGGAGCCGACGCCACCGGCGGGTGCTCGCGGTGGCGGCTCTTGTAGAAAACAGCTCCACCGATCACAGCCACACCGGCAATGACGAACAGGCCGATGCGCTTACGTCCACGCGGCTTCGGTTCACGCTCTGCACGCGCCGCTGACTTGGCGGGGAGGGACTTTGCACACTCCACGCCCTTCTTGGCGAGAACAGCGCTCTGACGGCCCAGGAACAGGCCGAGCTGTCCGGCGCCACGGGCAGTTGCCGTGGCGACAACAGCGGCGATGCGACGGGCGTTGTCGGCTGCGTCAGATTCCTTGATGCGGGTTGCTGTTTCCTCGAAAGAGTCTTCGACGCGGGCCACGGCCTGGTCGAACGTGTCGGGAAGCTGGCTGCTGAGGGACTCGGTCACTCGTGTCATGACTCCACTTTGTCACAGGATCTGCCCCAGGAACGCCCGGGTGCGAGGATTCCGAGGGTTGTCGAAGAATTGATCCGGAGCAGCGTCTTCGACGATCTTGCCGTCACTCATGAAAACGATGCGATCCGCGGCAGCGCGGGCAAATGCCATTTCATGGGTGACCACCACCATGGTCATACCTTCGTCGCGAAGCCGGACCATCACGTCAAGCACCTCCTTGACCATTTCCGGGTCGAGCGCCGAGGTCGGCTCGTCGAAAAGCATGACGCTCGGCTTCATGGCCAGTGCTCGGGCGATGGCCACGCGTTGTTGTTGTCCGCCGGAGAGCTGGGAGGGGTAGTTCTCGGCTTTGTCGGATAACCCGACCAGGGCGAGGAGTTCGCGCGCCTGCGCCTGGGCTTCGTCCTTCGGTACTCCCTGTACGTGACGTGGGCCGGCTGCGACGTTCTCCACGGCGGTCATCATCGGGAAGAGGTTGAAATTCTGGAACACCATCCCCGTGCCCTGCCGTTGTTTCGCGATCTGTGCTTCGCTGCGCAAGCGCCGTTTGCCGTTGCTGTCGACGTAGCCCATCGATTCGCCACATACTTCGACGATCCCTGAGTCGATGATCTCGAGGCAGTTGAGGGTGCGCAGGAGGGTGCTCTTGCCGCTACCGGACGGTCCGAGCAGCAGTACAACTTCGCCCTCGGCGACGCTGAAATCGATGCCGTCGAGTACCCGGACGTCGTTGAAGGACTTGATCATGTTCTCGACGCGAACAACCGTTGTGGCGGCGGCAATGTCGGTGGTGGTCATCTGTTCACTGCTTCCGCTAGCTGAGCCGACTCGGCGACTTTTGCATCGCCGGAAGTGTTCTTGCGCTTGTAGTTACGGTCGTATCCCCGGCCGGCGCGGGCTTCGAGTACACGCTGAATCATTCCCCAGGCAGTGGTCAGGACGAGGAAGTACAGAGCCGCCGCGCACAGGCCTTCGAGTACTCGGAAGTTGACCTGTACCAGAAACTGTGTGCGCCGCAACAACTCTTGGACCGAGATGACCGATACCAAGGTTGTGGTCTTGAGCAATCCGTTGAAGCTGTTGCCCAGCGGAGGAATCATGACGCGAAATGCCTGGGGTAGCACTACAACTCGGAATACCTTGAACGGCGACATGCCCAGCGCCCGGGCCGCCTCGGTCTGACCGGCCGGCACCGACATCAGTCCGGACCGGACGATCTCGGACAGGTAGGCGGCTTCGTTGAGAACAAGCCCGAGTAGGGCGGACTCGATGACTCCGAGCTTGATTCCCACCTGAGGCAAGCCGGTATAGATGATGACCAATTGCACCAGTAGGGGAGTGCCGCGCATCAACCACACGTAGAAGCCGACAATTGCCCGCAGAATCCACCAGCGGGAGGAGCGTGCCGCAGCAACGACGACGGCCAGCATCAGGCCGAGAACCATGCTGACGACAGTGAGCCAGATGGTGACCCATGCGCCCTCGAGCAGCTGCTTACTGGTCAAGATCGAGAAGAATGCATCCCAGGACCACATGGGGTTACCTTTCGGCTAGATGAGCGGAGCTCAGCATTGAAGATGAGCGGAGCTCAGGGCTGCAGCGGGCCGGTACTGACGGAGATATCGCCGTCGTAACCGTCGACGCCGTATTCCTCGAACAGAGCGGGGAGGTAGCCGTCGGCACGCATGTCGGTGAGGACGCGCGCCACCTCGACGGCAGTTTTGCTGCCTTGGGAGAATCCGAGGGCCAAGGGTGAGTTGTTGATGCCGTCGACGCCCGTCTCGAAGCGGCCGTCCTTCTGGTAGAAGGAGGTTACCGAGCTCACGATCGCCGCCCCGTCCGCTTGTCCTGCCGAAAGTGCTTGGTAAGCATCAGCATTCGTCTTGAAGGTTTGCACGTTCATGGTCGGCTTGCCGGCGGCGCTGAATGTCTCGTTCAATGCGTTGAGCGTGTCGAACTCGTATCCCGGTGCCTCGACGGCGATGGTCTTACCGGCCAGATCGTCGACGGACGAGATGGACTCGGGGTTTCCTGCCGGTACCGAGACGGAGACCGCCTGAACCTCGTAGGGAACGAGCGAGATGGTCTCGGCGCGAGCTGGTGTGTAGAACATCCCGGTGTCGATCATGTCCCAACGGCCGCTCTGCACGCCGGGGATCTGGGCGTCGAACTCGATGTTGACGAAGTCGGCGCGCAGGCACAGGCGGTTCGCGATCTCCTTGCCCAGGTCAACGCGCATTCCGACGACCTTGCCTGACTCGTCCACGTACTGCATCGGTGGGAGCGTGGCGTTGGTGGCGATGGTGAGGGTGCCTTCTTCTGCGAGGTCCGATGATCCCAGTGTGGGGGTGCAGTCGGTGGGAGCGGCAGTGTCGTCGCTTCCCGATCCACAGGCTGTGAGGGTGGCTGCCAAAGCGGTGGCGGCTGCGACTGCGAGGATTCTGCGCATTTTTCGAGTTGCCTTTCGGGAGTGGCTTCCGCCTACATTTTTTCGGGCTCCAAAGCACATTTTGGGGAGGCTCTGAATCGTCCGAATCAGTTTCATGGGATCGATTGCACTGAGCTTGGCACGCGATTGATGAAGGGTCAACGCCGTTAACGCGAGAGATACCGACGAAACGAACTGTTAACGAAACAGCGTGTCGTGCGCCACGATCGTTGCTGTTTTCAGTGACCTCCGTCATGTGGCGCGCAGGAATTTCGGTCGATCAGCGTCGAGCCGATCCGGTAGGTACGGCCATGGTCTTCTTTGCCGAGTTTCCCCGAATCTATTTGCTGGAAAAGAAGATCCATTGCGACATTGGCCAGTTGTACTGCACCGTTGTCAATCGTGGTGATCGCGGGTTGCCACATCTCTAGCCACGGCATGTCCTCGTGGCACACCAGGGACAACTCGTTCGGAATGCTCACGCCACGGCCGACGAGGGTGGGAAGGATGCCGAAAACCGCTTCGTGGTTGGCGGCGTACAACGCAGTCATCTTCGGCGCGTGATCGAGCAGGGAACCTATTGCCTCGGCTCCGAAATACGTTGTGAAAGAGCCTTTTCTGACCAGTGATTCATCCACCTCGACGCCGTACTCTGCCAGCGCGCGGCGGTATCCCTCGAACCGTTCACGGCCGGACGTCGCGTCGTCGGTGCCGCCGATATAGCCGATGTTGCGGTGGCCGAGTGCGAGTAGATGACGGGTAGCGAACATGGCACCGTCGATGTCGTCGGCAAGAACGTTGGGTGCTTTGCTGCCTTCCACAGTCCGAATGAGGTTGACGACGGCGCTTCCCGAGAGCAGGTCGTTGGTCGCGGTGGCGTTACGGCCGCTACCGATCACGATCGTCCCGTCCACGCCGTGCTCGGCCAGCATCTCGAGCACGTCACGTTCACGCGACACATCAGCGTCTGTGATGCAGAGGATGACTTGAAAACCCTTGTCCGACGCTCTTTTCTGCACTACTTCGGCGACCGTGTGGAACGACGCGTTGAGCAGGTTGTTCATCACGAGACCGATGAGGTGTGACCGCCGGGAGCGCAGCGCGCTCGCGGCGCGATTGGGGCGGTACTGCAGCTTGCGCGCGGCTTCCTGCACGGCCGCCCTGGTCTGCGGAGAGATCAACGCCGATCCACTCAATGCGCGTGATGCAGTGCTTCGCGAAACACCGGCGGCGTTTGCGACATCGATCAGGGTGACTGTCATCGTGTCCTCTTGGCTTCATTGACTGCGTGGTTGCTTCATTCGACTATGCCCGTGTTACGAGTCTGTTTCCTGGCTTGACGATTTTACCGGTTCGGAGCAATGTATGGAATCGATCCCATTCGCACAGTCTGTGCATCTCCATCGAGAGGTCTACTTCTATGAATCGCGACGATGTCGCTTGGTCGGGCTATTGGCCCGCGTCTCCCACCCCGTTCGACGCTGCTGGAGCGGTGGATGTCGATGCATTTGCCGAGCTCATGGATCTCTACGCACGTATGGGCGTCGACGGAGTTCTGATCAACGGCAGCACCGGTGAGTGGTTTTCCCAGACCCATGCCGAGCGCAAACTTGTCGCCGAGGTGGCAGTGAGCGCCGTGAGTGGTCGCTTCCCCGTGCTGATCGGAGTGAGCGCATACACGGCTGACGAATCACGGCGACTCGCGAAGCACGCGGCCGGCACCGGTGCGGACGGAATTCTTGCGACCCCGCCGCCGTACGTTCACACGTCGGCCGACGAAACGGTTGCGTACTACGAAAGTGTTTCCACAGCAACAGATCTACCGTTCATGGCGTACAACTGGCCGCGCGGGGTCTCGGTGGACATGGGTAAGATTCCCGGATTATTCGCCCGCATCGCGGATCTAGAGAATGTGGTGGCGATCAAGGATAGCACCGGCGATTGGCTGAGCATGCTCGACACCGTCGAGCAGTTCTCTTCGCAGGTAAGGATTTTCGGTAGTTTCCTGCATCGCCGCGGACTGGCCGCGCTTCTCGAACTCGGTGGTGACGGCAACATCGACGGCGGTGGCGTCGGCGCTCCCTTCAGTGTCCCCTTCTATCGCGCTGTTGCCGCAAAAGATGCTGCGGCAGCGCAGGAATGGGCCGACCGTTACCGCGCACTGTCCGGTGCGCTGATCAACGGTGACTACAGCGGCATTCACGCGTCACCGATTCCCCAGCTCAAAGCGGTCATGAACCTGCTGGGGCAGCCAGGCGGTCACGTGCGGGAACCGCTGCTGCCGGTCACCGACCCGAGCATCATCGAAGCCCTGCAGTCGATCATCGATCGATCCGGCATAGCCGAAGCCAGCGCACATACGTCGAAGGAGTTCACACATGTCCACTGAGCCCGTGCCAACCGAGCTCATGCCAACCGAGTTCATGACCAGCGAGGTCGATGTCGTGATCATCGGTGCCGGAATTGTGGGAGCTGCAGCGGCATTTCGACTGACCGATGCAGGCTTCCGCGTCGTGGTGCTTGATCGGTCGGTACCCAATTGCGCCGGATCGGGAACGACGGCCGGAAATTTGCACATTCAGACGATTCACACGCGCCGACCCGGTCAGGGTGTGGCACTGGATGTGCGTCGTCTGCTTCCACTGCAGCTAGCGGCGAGTCAGTTGTGGGATCAGCTCGAGCACGATGTTCCCGGCGGTGTCGGCCTGGTCCGCTGCGGCGGTTACATGGTTGCCGAGACCGAGGAGCAGTGTGCCGCTCTGGTACAGAAGCACGAATGGGAACGGGAAGTTGGAATTCCGACCCGTCTTCTCACCGGTGACGAAGTACGCCAAGAGCTTCCGTTACTCGGATCGACCATTGCCGGTGCCAGCTGGTGCGGCTTGGACGGTTACGCGGAACCCGATATCGCGGGCCCGGCTCTCCTGGCGGAAGCGGTCGCTCGTGGTGCGCAGCTGGCTACCGATACCAAGGTCACGGCAATCGAGCGGATCGGTGAATCCTGGAACGTCAGTACCGCGAAGGGGACGTGGCAGGCACCCCACGTGGTCAATGCTGCGGGTCCGTGGATGGCAGAGGTCGCCGCGATGGTCGACGTGCAACTGGAACTGCGGGCTCTGTCGCTGCAAATGCACACCCTTGCCGCCCCGCCCGAAACCTTGAATGTGTTGGTACAGCACGTCGGTGAGGGTATTTCGATCAAGCAGGACAGGCGCAATCGCATAGTGCTCGGCGGTGGATGGCCCGCAGGACAGTTCCGGACTGCAGGTGCGGCACCGATCCGCGAGGAGAGCATCGCGGGCAATCTCGCCCAGACTGGGCGGTTGATGCCGGGCCTCGGTGAGATCGAGCTGTCCGACGTCTGGACCGGCCCGGTTGTGACCACACCGGACGAATTGCCGATCATCGGTGAACTCGAGAGTGCACCAGGCGTTTTTGTTGCGGGTGGAACATACTCGTTCACCTTTGCGTCGCTGTGGGCCGACGTCCTCACAGCTCTGGTCCAGGGCAAGGAACCGGCTGTCGATGTCACTTCCTTCGGGCCGGCGCGACTGACCGCCTCGCACTGATACCAACGTTATTCGAAACTAGAGGAGACAAGAATGGCAACCGTGACGATGTTCGTGAACGGGCAAGCACTGTCCGGCGGAACACTGAACGACGCGCTGGCAGGGGCGACGTTCCTGGGTGCGGCCGATACCGCGCCGAACTACCAGTTCTTCTCCGTGCGAGACGAATTCCCCGGATTGCACCCGGTGGCCGAAGGTGGATTCACCGTGCCCGGTGAGCTGTACGAGGTCGACTACGACCTCCTTCGACTCGAACTGCTGCCCCGTGAGCCGGAGGAGTTGGAACTGGGCGTGATTCTTCTTGCCGACGGACGAGGGTCGTTGTCCATGCGCATGCGGGCCGAGTGGCTGGATCGTCCCGAGGTGGTGGACATCAGCGACCGCGGCGGCTGGCGTGCGTACCTTGCGAGTAAGTCGTGACCACCTCCCCACTCACTGTTGTGCGGGGCGGAACGCTGGTGGAGTCGTCGTGGAGCGGGCTTGCCGATCTGGTGATGCGCGACGGCAAAATCATCGCAATAGTAGAGCCGGGCGGGCTGATTCCGGACGGTGCGACGGTGCTCGACGCTACGGGGAAGCTGGTTATGCCGGGTGGGGTGGATCCGCACTGCCACGTCGGGTTCACGTCGGGTGAATTCACGTCGCTCGATTCCTACGCCGAATGCACCACCGCCGCAGTGTTCGGCGGCACCACTACGATCATCGATTTTGCGATACCTAGGCCGGGTCAGGATCCGCTGGATGCGGCGGACAAGCTCCGAACCAAATCTACTGAGGGTCTGTGTGATTCGGCTCTGCACGGATGTGTTGTCGAATGGGACGACACGACGGCCGATCAACTGGCTACGATGGCTGCCGCCGGAATCCGCACGGTCAAGATGTTCACGACCTATGCCGGCGAGTCGATGGCCGACGAACACACCATTCTGCGCACCATGCAAACCACGCGTGATCTTGGTGGCATGGTGATCATTCACTGCGAATCGGACGCCATTGTCGGTGACGCGCAGAATGCCGCCGCCAGTTGTGGGCACATCGATGCGGCCGGGATGGCGACCACGCGTCCGGAATTAGCTGAAACAGCCTCGGTAGCAGCAGTATTGGCTATTGCGGAATCGCAACGGGCGCCGGTGTACTTTGTGCATCAATCGTCGGCGGCGGCTGTCGAACTGGTTGCCGATGCTCGCAAGCGTGGGTTGGTAGCCTTCACCGAGGTCGTGGCACATCATGTGACACTGGATGATTCGGAGTACCAAGGCTCAGAACCGGAACGATTTGTGTGCTGCCCACCGCTGCGTTCACGCGGTACCGTCGACGGATTGGGTAAGCACCTCTTCACCGGTCACATCACGACCATCGGTTCCGATCACTGCTGCTACGACACCGTTCAGAAGCGTCAACACCGCCACGATGTTCGTCATATGCCGAACGGCTTGCCTGGCGTCGAGACTCGCCTGCCCGTCGTATTCTCGAAGTTTGTTGCGGCCAACGGTCTGTCGCCGAGTCGTTTTGTGCAGTTGACGGCTGCCAATCCGGCTCGCACCAATGGGCTCTATCCGCGCAAGGGTTCGATCATGCCGGGTTCCGATGCCGATGTAGCTATCTGGGACCCGGATCTGGAATGGACCGTCTCGGACGCCGACCTGCACATGGCCACCGACTACACGCCCTACGAAGGTCGGCGGCTGCGCGGAAAGCCGGTGACCGTTGTTGTCGGTGGTCACGTCGTCGTCCATGACGGGATTCTGGTGGACGACACTCCACGGGGACGCCATCTACCCGCCGCGCCGCTGGATTTCACGTCGATGTGTTAGATCTTGTTGCGGTAGTTGAGCTGTGGAGCCACAGTCGGGCGGGAGCGCAGCCCCACAGTTCAACAGCGCGTGGTCAGTGCAGGTGTGGTGTCAGCCGAGCGATCCGCTGAAGAAATCGAGGGCGCTGAAGAGATCGGTGAAGGCGCCGAAAAGATCAGTCAGGTAGCTCAGGTCCATGGTGTGTGCCTTTCGTTGGTGATTGCGCTGATGTGCGCATCTCGAATGATTCCAGCGCTCCCTGGTAACGAGGTTCCGTGAAACTGGCGATCGCCTGGGAAAGCCTGAACGCTGGCTTTTGCCCCGGTTTGGCAGCCTCACATCCATCGGAAGCCAGACAATGGCACGATGGGGTGGTGACTTCAACTCATCAGACCGCAACCGCAACGCTGCACACGAACCGCGGCGACATCAAGATCGCTCTGTTCGGCAACCATGCGCCGAAGACCGTCGAGAACTTCGTCGGCCTGGCCGACGGCTCGAAGGAATACTCCACCGAGAACGCATCCGGCGCCAAGACCGGACCGTTCTACGACGGCGCAGTCTTCCACCGCGTCATCGACGGTTTCATGATCCAGGGTGGCGACCCCACCGGAACCGGCCGTGGCGGCCCGGGTTACCAGTTCGGCGACGAGTTCCACCCGGAACTGCAGTTCGACCGCTCCTACCTGCTCGCCATGGCTAATGCCGGCCCGGGCACCAACGGATCGCAGTTCTTCATCACCACCGGCCCGACGCCGCACCTGAACCGTCGCCACACCATCTTCGGTGAGGTTCTCGACGACGAGTCGCGCAAGGTTGTCGACGCTATCTCCTCCACCGCGGTCGATCGCTCCGATCGCCCGGTCGAGCCGGTCGTCATCAACAGCATCACCATCTCCTGAACAGGTAAACAACGAAGATGACTAACCCCGGTTGGGGCGGCGGTGCGAGTGAGGGCCTCCCGCCCCAACCGCGGTGCGTCCGCCATCCAGATCGACCCACTGCTCTCTCCTGCAATCGTTGCGGCCGCCCGGCGTGCCCCGATTGCCTCCGTGAGGCTGCGGTGGGCTACCAATGTGTTGACTGTGTAGCTGCCGGTCAACGCGATGTTCGACCCGTGCGTGGCGTCGCGGGTAATACCGTGACGCAGGCGCGGCCGGTGCCGGTCGTGACGTACACGCTCATGGGCCTCAACGTCCTGGCGTTCCTGGCGACGCTCGTGCAGTCGCGCAGCATCATGAACAATCAGGTCGATTCGTCGATCTTCGCCAACTGGGCCCTCAACCCCGCACTGGTTGCGGGCGGCGAGTGGTTCCGTCTGATCGGGTCGGGATTCCTGCACTTCGGAATCCTGCATCTGGCCGTCAACATGTATGCGCTCTACATCCTGGGCCGCGACACGGAGATCGTGATGGGCCGCTCCCGGTACATCAGCATCTATCTCGTGTCGCTGGTCGGCGGCAGCGCGTCGGTGATGGCGTTTCAACCGGTCTTTGCGTCGGTGACGTCGCTGTCGTGGACCGCGGGTGCTTCGGGTGCGATCTTCGGCATCATGGGCGCGCAGGCCGTTCTGTTGTTGCGTCTGCGTCGTAGCCCGGTCCCGATCATCTCGGTGATCGCGATCAATGTGATCATCAGCATTTCGCTGCCAGGCATCTCGTTCTGGGGACACGCGGGTGGTCTGCTGGCAGGCGCTGCTGCCGCTGCCGCATTCCTGTACGTGCCGCAGTGGTTGGGTGCGGGTCAAGATCGGCTGAAAGCAGTCCGGATCGGCTGGATCGCTTTTGGCGCCGTCACCGTGGTCACGATCGGAATCATCGTGATGCGCGTCGTGCAACTGCGCGAGCAGGGGCTGTTCCTCACCAGCGGCTAGAGATAGTGCACATAGCGGTACTTCTTCTGTGGAGATAATCCACATAGTGCGACGAAGCAATGAATTCTACTGTGGCTCGAGTCACGTAAGTAGAAGCGATGCTTCCGGCCATTCTTAGGAGTACCACCCGCAATGACCTCCACCGATCGCGCCACCCCTGACGGTGGAGTTGCGCCAAGCGAGATCGAATCTCGTGTGGTGAAGAAGGTAGCCAGGCGGCTCATTCCGTTCTTGATCCTGCTCTATTTCGTGAACTATCTGGATCGTACGAACATCGCGTTTGCCAAGCTCACCATGAGCGCCGACCTCGGCATGACCGAGACGATGTTCGGGCTCGCGTCCGGCCTCTTCTTTGTCGGCTATCTCCTGTTCGAGGTGCCGAGTAACTTGGCCCTCCACCGTTTCGGCGCACGCTTGTGGATCGCGCGCATCATGCTCACCTGGGGCATTCTGGCCGCGGCTCTGGCCTTTGTACCGAATGTGGGAAGTCTCTACTTCCTGCGAATTCTCTTGGGTATC
The DNA here is from genome assembly GCF_013277795.1 of Rhodococcus sp. MS16. Lineage (NCBI taxonomy): Bacteria > Bacillati > Actinomycetota > Actinomycetes > Mycobacteriales > Nocardiaceae > Rhodococcus > Rhodococcus sp. MS16. The sequence continues at coordinate 43,894 of NZ_VBTM01000020.1, read as the reverse complement.
GCCGAGGCCGGCTTCTTCCCCGGCGTGCTGCTCTACCTGACATTCTGGTTCCCCAAGAAGTACCGCGTTCGTTTGATGGGCCTGTTCCTGCTGACACTTCCCCTGTCGTCGGCCCTCGGCGCACCGCTGTCCGCTGCGATCATCCAGTACGGCGACGGCTTGTTCGGCCTGGCCGGGTGGCGCGTGATGTATCTGATCGAGGGCTTACCCGCGGTGATCCTGGCGTTTGTCGTGTGGTTCTATCTCACCGATCGACCCGCCGACGCCAAGTGGTTGACCCTGGAAGAGCGCACGTGGCTCATGCGATCGATGGAAGACGAGGAACGAGAACTCGGCGACGCCGGTCACCAGTCGGCCGCCAAGACACTGCGTGATCCGCGGGTTATCGGATTCGGTTTGGTGTACTTCGGCATCACGTACGGCCTGTACGCCCTGAGTTTCTTCCTGCCCAGCATCGTCGCCGGATTCAAGCAGACATTCGATACCGACTTCTCGCTCATGGAGACCGGCCTGATCGTGGCAGTTCCCTACGCAATCGGTGCCGTGGCGATGGTGCTGTGGAGCCGTCACTCCGACAAGACCGGTGAGCGGATGTGGCACGTGGCTGCGCCGACGCTCCTCGGTGCCGTCTCTATTCCGATTGCGCTGTACCTGGATTCGCCGTTCACCGTCATGATCGCCGTATCGCTCACCGCTGTGGGCGTACTGTGCGCGCTGCCGGTCTTCTGGTATCTGCCCACCACGTTCCTCACGGGAGCGAGTGCGGCCGCCGGTATCGCGATGATCAACTCCATCGGCAACGCGTCGGGCTTCGGCGCTCCGTACATCACGGGATGGCTCACCGATGTGACCGGAAACGCCAAGGCGGGCCTGTGGGTGGTGGGCGGCGTGATGCTCTGTGCTGCAACCCTTGTTGTGATGTTGGCAAAGCGATCGGACAATCCTGCTCAGATTTGACCGAGCTTCCCCGCACCGGCACGCAGCCGGATCAGGAGCGCAAGATCGAGCGCCTGGTCCGGCTGACGCCATTCGGCGCCGATCAATCGGTCGATGGATTCGAGTCGTTGATACAGGGTGTTCGCGTGGATCGCGAGGGCAGTTGCCGTCGCGGAGTGCCGGCAGTTGTGAGCCAGGTACGACGCAAGGGTGTCCAGCAACGGAACACCGCGCCGGGTTTCCTCCTCGAGGAGCGGCCCCAGGGAGCGCTGCGTCAGCATTTCCAGTTCGTCTCGGCCGGTGCGGCTGAGCAGGATTCGATAAATGCCGAGCGAACTCGCGGCCTCGACCTGTGACTCTCGGCCCAGAGTCTCGAGAACGTCGACGGTGCGCTGTGCCTCCACGTATGCCCGCGCCAGACCTTCTCCGCCGACGGCTGGATCGGCGATACCGACGGTGGGATTCTCAGGTGGTTGTACCCAGGTGGCAGCGACCTCGGCGGGTGTCATCCCCGGAATCATGGCAATGACGCGGGAACCATGTTCGGCAACAACGGTTCCCGGAGGAAAGGTGATCTCCTCGATGCTCCGACGCGTTCGTTCGACGGCGTCGGCAGGGCGGGCCACCACCACGGTGTACGAGCGGTCCGGATTGAGACCGGCCAGCCGGAACTGCCCCGTCACCTCGGACGGCGTCGGTGCCGGCCGGGTGATGAGGTCGACCAGGAACGCGTCGCGGGCGCGGCGGGTGGCTTCCCGGGCCGCACGTTCGCCGACCAGCGCCAGCGCTACGGCCGGGGCCGAGCGTTCGAGAACCAATCGCATTGCCGCAGTAGGATCTTGGCGTGAAGTCAGGAACAGCACGCCGAGGCGATCCCCGGCGCTGCGGACCTCGACGGCAAACAGGAACTGATCACCGTCGATCAGAGTCAGCGCTTGTTCACGTCGATCTGCGGCCAGAATTTCGAAGGCGCGCACCACAGTGCCACGCAGGTGCTGCAGTCCTGACGGGATTTCGGCCGGGCCGGTCACGAAGAACACCGGGCATCGCGTCGACGACGATGCCTCCTGCACCAGTTCGCGAACTCCTCCGCCGCGCAACACAACTTGGGTCAGCGAGCGGTCCCACGTCAGAGTCTGTTCGAGAAGTGCTGTGCGCTTGGCAAGTTCGGTATTGGCGGCGTTGACTTCCGCGACCGTCGCGCGGTACTGCTCGAGGAGGCGAGCATTCTCGATAGCCACCGACGCATGAGCGGCAAGTGCGGACAGTAGTGCAACCTCCTCGTTGCCGAAGCGTCGCTCCTGGCGCTTACAGGCACACAACGCGCCCAGGATCTTGCCGTCCACCTGCAATGGAACGGCCAGCAGTCCGCGCATGTTCTCGGCTCGAGCGGCGTCGTCGGCGGGGCCGATGTGCGCAAACGACGGATCATTGCGGTAGTCCGGTGTCCATGCGGGAGAGGAGTTTTCGACAACGCGTCCGATGAGGCCTTCGCGGAACGGGACGGTGAGTCCGAGTAGCTGTGACGTATACGCGCCGCTGGTCACTTCGATGATCAGGATGTCGCCGTGAATGAGCGCGAGGTACGAGAGATCTACTCCCAGGAGTCGTTTTGCCTGGTCTACGATTTCCTGCAGTAGCGCGTGATGGTCGTGCATCGTGGTCAACAGTGTTGCGATGTCGTTGAGAGCGGACAGTTCGGTGGCGCGCTGGCGGCGCTGGGCGAGGAGGCTGCGCAGTTGGAGAGCGGATCGTGCGGCCTGTTCGATGTCGTGAACCGCGCCAAGAGGTGCGGCCTCGGCGAGTTGATCACGATGAGCAATCAGTTCATCCGTTGATGCCTCGGTCAGGAGCATCTGTAGCCATTGTTCGTGCATTGTCACTCCCGTGCATGGAGAAATAGCCCATGCATTCGCCGATTTCCTGGAGTAAATCTACATGGGCTGGCATTTCGGGTGTCACTATCGTGGAATTATGACTCCGCTTGATCAGGCCACCGTCGATTCCGCCGCGCTCCTCGAGGCGATCGGCTCGCAGATCGATGCGGATCGCTTGATCGTCGATCCGGACATCATGGCGAGCTACGCGCACGATGATGCCGAATGGGCTCCGTACGCCATGCCTGTTGCCGTTGTGCGTCCTCGCACTGCGGAGCAGGTCCAGGCCGTTGTCCGCGCCTGCATCGCGCACGGTGCGCCGGTGGTGACGCGTGGCGCCGGAACGGGGCTGTCCGGTGGAGCCAATGCCGTCTCCGGTGGTGTAGTGATTGCCTTCGACGCGATGAACGCCATCAAGGAGATCAACACTCTCGAGCGGTTGGCTGTCGTTGAACCCGGCGTGGTCAACGATCACCTGCGTGAGGCCTGCGCCGAGCAAGGCCTCTGGTACCCGCCGGACCCGGCCAGCGCCCCGTGGTCGACTATCGGCGGTAACGTCGCGACCAACGCGGGCGGTCTGTGCTGCGTCAAATACGGCGTCACCAAGGACTACGTGTTGGGGATGCAGGTGGTCACCGGCACCGGCGAACTCGTTCGCCTTGGGCGTCGCACAGCCAAAGGTGTTGCAGGATTCGATCTTTCGGCACTTATGGTGGGATCGGAGGGCACTCTCGGCGTGATCACCGAGGTAACCGTGAAACTTCGCCCTCAGCGCGATCCCGAACGCACCATCGTCGGCTACTTCGACTCCATTGTTGCCGCCGGCAAAGCTGTCGAAGCCGTTGCCGCAGAAGGTCTCACACCGTCAGCCCTCGAACTGATCGATCGGCAATGCCTGCTGGCCGTCGACGCGTGGAAGAACATGGGCCTCTCCGCCGATGCCGAGGTGGTGCTCCTCGGACGGATCGACACTCCCGGTGAGATCGGCGACGCCGAAGCCGAACGAATGTTGGCGTGTTTCAACCGTTCCGGCGCTACGTGGAGTGCCCGCTCCACTGACCAGGAAGAAGCCGACGCGCTGTTCTCGGCTCGTCGTCTCGCGTATCCGGCGCTCGAGCGACTGGGCCCAGTGCTGACCGAGGACATCTGCGTCCCGAAGGCCGCGGTTCCGGAAATGTTGGCCCGCATCGAACAGATCTCGGCTCGGCACGACACCCACATCGCGAATATCGCTCACGCCGGTGACGGCAACCTGCACCCCTTGTTGATCACGCCGCACGACGACGAGGCGGCCCGTGCGCGTGCCCAGGCCGCTTTTGCCGAGATCATCGACAACGCCCTCGAGTTGGGTGGAACCGTCACCGGTGAGCACGGCGTCGGCCTCCTCAAGATGGGTGGTCTGGCCCAGGAACTCTCGCCGGCCGTGGTCGCGATGCACCACGCGATCAAGAATGCTCTGGATCCGCACGGAATTATGAACCCCGGCAAGGTGATCTGAGCGCCGCCAGTCGTAACCGAATCGATTTCCGGAGTTACATCGGCGAAATCCCACCTCCCTACTCTGAAGTTGAACCACTTGGTTCAACTCGACGTAGGGAGTCACGAATGTTCTCTTCTCAACTGACCACGGCCAGTGTCGTTCCCCGGCGCGTGGACACCGTGGCGGCAGTTCGGGCAGCCATCGCGCTTGACGGCGCCGCGGTGTTCGGCGGACTGCATACGGAAGCCGACGCCATTGCGTTTGCGTCGAAGCTACTCGGTGACAAGTACATTCGCGTCGGACGCCAGTTCGAGGCAACAGCTCGCAGCCAGGACGCGGAAGCTGCTGTTGTCGACGAGCAGCCGGTGGACAAGCGTGGCCGCAAGCGGTATTTCGACATGTCGCCGGACCGTATGACGGCACACAACGACGGCTTTGCCTTTGGCGACTACGCGCCCGATTATCTGTTCCTGTGGTGCAAACAGCCGGCGCTTCCCAGTGGTGGAGATTCGTTCCTGATCGATGCGGTCAAGCTCACCAGACTGCTAGCACTGGATCCGTCCACGGCGGAGCTCGCGGACTTCTGCTGGAGCGTGGACATCGACCATTCCGAACCGAACTTTCAGCAGTCCACGTTCTCGCCCATCGCCAGGACGGTTGCCAGTGGTCGTGAGCAGGCGAGATACCACCCCTTCCTCGCGCCGATCGAGGGTGAATCCGAAGATGCGCAGTGGCCGATGGTCCGTAAATGGAGCGAGACGGTGACTCACGTGCGCGACAGTGGACCGATGTTCCGCGCCGAGGCCGGCGAGATGATCTGCATCGACAACTACCGCGTGCTGCACGGCCGTGACGGATACACCGATCCGAACCGTGAGTTGTACTCGATCTGGGGATGGTCGACCGAAGCCGTCGCGGTTCCGCAGCAGGCCCTCGACATCGTCCAACCGGACCTTGCGGCGCTGGCTATGTAATCGGTTCCGCAGCAGCGATGATCGACTCCGTCAGATGCCGAGCGGCGCGATCGACCAGTGTGCTGTCCCCACCGCCGATCAGCGTCATCTGGAACCCGCGCCACGCGGCGACGATTTCGTGTCCCAGAGTTTCGGCAAGTTCAGCGTCGACGCCGGTTTCGGCTATAGCACGGGCGGTTTCGTCGGCCCACTCGTTTGCGACGCCCTCGAGGAGTGGTCGGTACTGCTCCGAATCGAATGCGGCCACTCCGAAGAGTTCGAAGAAGAGCCGATGGTAGGCAACAAGTTCGGGGTCGGCGAGGATGTCCCACGCGCCGTGGAGACGGTCCGCGATGGGGATCTCGGAATCGCGGATCAGATCGAGGAGGTGGGCTATTCCGGAAAAGCGAAGCCCGGCGCGGCGTAGTGCCTCGAGGAGCAAACCGGCCTTGCTCCCGAAGTAGTACAGCAGCATGCGATTGTTGGAGCCGAGGGCGCGGCTCAACCCGCGGAGCGTTGCAGAGGAGACGCCGAACTCGAGCACGTAGTCGGCAGCTAGGTCGAGAAGGCGATCGCGCTCTGCGCTCTCCGGACTACTCACCGCTCGACTCTACTTCTCGGGCGGCACCAAGCCGTGGACTGTGAGCACCTCGAGGACATCCTCGGGGTTGGTGCCCAGATCCCAGCGTCCGAAGATCAACAGTTTCTCGGTGTCGGTCGCACGGTCCACGATGTCGATCTCGAGCATGGGGACGCGTCGACTCAGACGCGGGTAGCGCACCAGGCGCACCCGGTCGATCTGTGGCCGGGGAAACACGTGGCGCGCTAGTAGACGCTGCACGGCGATAGCTGGGGTGCCGTTGTCGTCGATCACGGCGAGTCGCGGACGCTGCTTCAGGGCGAGCCCGGCCATCACGAACAATCCGATCACGGCAAGGGCGAGAAGGAACCGTCCGGCAGTCTCCGTCGGCACCACGATCGCGGCGATCGCAAGCGCGATTCCACCCGCGAACATCGCGTAGACAGCACCCATCGGAGTGGCCCACGAGACTACGTTCGAGCCGTTGTCACGAGGCTGTGGATGAAATTCATCCTCGAGCATGTGGATAACTTCCTAGGTTGTCCACAGGAGTTATCCACACTGGGGATGAATGACACCCATGTAATTGAAAGCCGGTCACGATCAGGACTAAATCGGGAACGCGCAGGTCAACGCCATTTCATGGTCATGATGAGTCCGACAACCATGAAACCGAAGCCGATCAGGAAGTTGTACGCTCCCAAGTCGTTCATCCATGTGATCGAATCTGCGGCCAAGTAATACACAATCAACCATGCCAATCCGACAAGCATGAAACCGAGCATCACCGACACGTACAACGTGCTCGACGGACCCATCTTCACCTTGACCGGAGTGCGGTTCGCCGGGTTGATCGTGTAGTCGTTCTTCTTGCGTACCTTCGACTTGGGCATAACGTCCTCGCTCTTACGGTGTGACCTGCATATGTGTACCTACACGCTAACGTAGCTGGGTCCGGCCGGTCACGGGCCGACTGGGCATGACAGAGGAAGAACCAGGACAGGAACTAGGAGAGTGACGTGGGACAAACCGTCAGGTCCACCGGGTCACGCAACACCGGGTCACGCACCTTCTGGCGCGTCGGTGTCCTTGTTGTCTGCCTCGTGGCGGGACTGATGGTCGCCACCGCTTCGCGTTCGGCCGAAGAAAATCAGCTTCAGGTCACCGACAGCACCAGGCTCTCCGATCTTGTGCGCAGCGCACAGGCAAACGCCGACGGTATCTCCTCGACGCGCGACGAACTCTCGGCGCAACTGAATGAACTGCAAGTGGAGGCCGCGCGGTCCGACGACGGCGTTGCCGAGGCGCTTGCGCAACTCGACGCGATGGCCGTCGACGCGGGTCTGACGGCCATGACCGGTCCCGGTGTAGTCGTCACCATGACCGACGCTCCGCGTAATGCGGATGGCAAGTATCCCGTCGACGCCACCCCGGACGACCTTGTGGTCCATCAGCAGGACGTCCAGAGTGTCCTGAACGCTCTGTGGGCGGGCGGAGCCGAAGCGGTCGGGATGCAGGACCAGCGAATCGTGAACACGTCGGCGCCGCGGTGTATCGGCAACACTCTGCTCCTGCATGGTCGGACGTACAGCCCGCCGTACGTGATGCGAGCGATCGGCAACACCGAACAGCTCGAGGCGGCGTTGGCCGGTGAACCGGGAATTCGGGTGTTCAAGCAGTACGCCACCAGATTCGGCCTCGGCTACACGCAGGCGAGTTCGGGCGAGATCACAGTGCCCGCGTACACCGGCGGTTAGCTCGGGCGTTTACCCTGCTCCTATGAGGATTCTCGTCGTCGACAACTACGACAGCTTTGTGTTCAACCTGGTTCAGTACCTGGGTCAGCTCGGAACCGAAGCCGTGGTGTGGCGTAACGACGATCCGCGACTGACCGCTCCGGGCGGGCTTCATGCGGCTGCAGAGCAGTTCGACGGCATTCTCCTGAGCCCCGGCCCCGGCACTCCGCAGCGCGCGGGAGTGACCATGGACCTGGTGAAGGTGTGCGCCGATACCAAGACGCCGGTGCTCGGTGTCTGCCTCGGCCATCAGGCGATCGGCGCGGCTTTCGGAGCCACCGTGGATCGTGCACCGGAGTTGTTGCACGGAAAAACGAGCAAGGTTCTTCACACGAACGTCGGCGTTCTGGCCGGTTTGCCCAATCCGTTCACTGCGACGCGCTACCACTCGCTGACGGTCCTCGAGGACACCATTCCCGACGAACTGGAAATCACCGCGCACACCGAGAGTGGCGTCGTGATGGCGATGCGCCACCGCGAACTTCCCATTCACTGCGTGCAGTTCCACCCCGAATCCGTCCTCACACAGGGTGGGCATCGGATGCTGGCCAACTGGTTGACGGTATGCGGCGAGGCTCCACCGGAAGCGCTTGTCGCGGCCCTCGAAGCTGAGGTCGCGTCGGCGCTCGGTGGAGCCCTGCCGGCAATACTCTGATTTACCGACTCTGACCTATCGGTTGGGAATTCCCAACGCTCCCACACTGACCGTGACGACCGCGTCCTTGGAGATCTCGGACCCGGCGGGCTGAGTCTGCGAGAGAATCTTGCCGACCATTTCCGGTATCAGTGTGGTGGTCTGCGTCTGCACCAACTGGCCGGCCGTTCCCGCCCAACCGGCGGCACGCAGCGTGGTCAACGCTTCGGAGACGGTCTTGTTGGTGAGATCGGGAATCGCGATCTTGTTGCCGTTTGACACCCGGAGCGTCACCGTCGAGCCCTTGGTGGCAGACGTTCCACCGACGGGATCAGTGGAGACGACCTGGCCTGCAGGCAGGCCTGAGTCGATCTCGGTTATCTGAACGACAAATCCGGCACCTTCGATGTTGGGTCGCGCCACCTCTTCACGCTGGCCAGTGACATCGGGAACGCGGACCTGTTCGGGACCGGAACCGACGGTGATCGAGACAGCCGAATCGAGAACAACCGAAACCCCGACCGCCGGATCTTGACCGACAACCTTGTCCACCTCGGCGATCGTCGACGCGGCCTGACCGATCGTGGGATCGAGTCGCAGGCCGATGGCGGTGAGTTTGCGTTCGGCGTCGTCCTGGCTCAATCCGGTCAAGCGCGGGATGGCGACCTGTTCCGGTCCGGTGGAGACGTCGAGCGTGACGGTGCTGCCCTTTTCGAGGTTGACTCCGCCGACCGGGCGCGTGGTGATCACATTGCCCGGCGCAACAACCTTGTCGGTCTTGTTCTGCCGCTCGACGTTGAAGCCGGCGTTGCGGAGAGTCGCCTCCGCGGAATCGGCGGGCTGATTGGTCAGGCCAGTCGGCACGGCGACGGTTTCCGTCTTCGGCGAGTTCACCTGCCACAGGAAGGCACCGATCAACGCGATGACGATGACGGCGGCGAAGCCCATCAACGCGTAGCGCAGACCTTTCTTCTTGGCCGGCGGCTCCGGTGCCCGCCTACTCGCGGCGGCGGTGGTGACGGGAGCAACGGGATCAGCTGCGGTGCGGAGATTTCCGGTCTCGCTGCCGACGGCACCGAGAATCGTGGTGCGATCCTCGTCGTTCATCACCATCGGCGCGCTCGGACGCTGGCCGCCAAGCACCCGAACCAGATCGCTTCGCATGTCGCCCGCGCTCTGGTAACGGTTGGCGGGGTTCTTGCTCATCGCCTTGAGGATGATCGAATCCAGCTCGCGCGGAATGTCGGGGTTGATCTCCGACGGCGTCGGCGGATCCTCACGGACATGCTGGTACGCCACGGCAACGGGAGAGTCGCCGGAGAACGGCGGCTGACCGGTCAGGACCTCGTACAGCACACAGCCGAGCGAGTAGACGTCCGAACGTGCGTCGACCTGCTCGCCGCGAGCTTGCTCGGGTGAGAGGTACTGGGCGGTGCCGATCACGGCAGCCGTCTGCGTCATCGGGCTGGACGCGTCGGAGATTGCTCGGGCGATACCGAAGTCCATCACCTTCACGGCGCCGGCGCGGTTGATCATGATGTTGGCCGGCTTGACGTCACGGTGGACGATGCCGTTGCGGTGACTGAAGTCGAGTGCGGCGCAGACGTCCGCGATCACTTCCATCGCATGACGCGGCGCCATCGGGCCGTTGCTGCGCACGATGTCACGCAGGGTATCGCCGTCGACGTACTCCATCACGATGTACGGCAGCGGTCCCGCGTCGGTCTCGGCCTCACCGGTGTCGTAGACGGCCACGATCGCCGGGTGATTCAGTGCGGCAGCATTGTGTGCCTCACGACGGAACCGCAGGTAGAACGTAGGGTCACGCGCGAGGTCGGCCCGCAGGACCTTGATGGCTACATCTCGGCTGAGGCGGAGGTCGCGTGCCAGATGAACCTCGGACATTCCACCGAAGCCGAGAATCTCACCCAGCTCGTATCGGGAGGAGAGATTACGAGGTGTCGTCATTCGTCTTGTCCTAGCGGTTCTTCTGCAGCGTTTGTCGTGGTGGTTGTAGTTGTCGTGGTGGTTGTGGTCGTTGTGGTGGTCGGCTCGGTGGTGGTCGTCGTAGTCGGCACCGTTGTTGTCGTGGTGGTCGGCTCGGTCGTTGTTGTCGTCGGCCGCGTTGTCGTGGTGGTCGGCTCGACGGTTGTGGTGGTGGTGGGACGCGTCGTTGTTGTCGTCGGCCGCGTTGTTGTCGTCGTGGGACGCGTGGTTGTCGACGACGTCACGACGGCCGGCGAGGAATTGTCAGGTCCGTCCGTCGCGATCCACACGCCGCCGATGATCAACGCCAGAGCGATCAATCCACCGCCGGCCCACGCCATCGCCTTCTGGCCACTGGTCAGTCCACCTGCTGCGGCCGCATCGTCAGCGGCCATCGCGGCCGGACCCGCGTAGCCGGCGGTCGGGGGCATTATCTGAGTGGCGCCCGTCGGCGGCAGCGTGCCGCCCTGGCCCAATCCTGGTGGCGGCGGACGTCTTCCAGCGCGGACGGCTGCGACGGCGTCGGCGAATTCGCCACCGTTTGCGTAGCGACCGGCCGGGTCCTTGGTCAACGTGATGTCGATGAGTTCGCGGATGTTGGGCGCCAGGTCGGCCGGCATCGGAGCCGGAATCTCCTGGACATGCTTCATTGCGACGGTCAAAGCGCCGTCGCCGGTGAACGGGCGACGGCCTGAAAGTGCTTCGTAACCAACGATTCCCAGCGAGTACACGTCACTGGCCGACGTGGCGTCCTGCCCGAGGGCCTGCTCGGGAGCGATGTACTGGGCGGTGCCCATCACCATTCCGGTGCGCGTGACAGGCGCGCTCTCGACGGCCTTCGCGATACCGAAATCGGTGATCTTGACCTGACCTGCGGGTGTGATGAGGATGTTGCCCGGCTTGACGTCCCGGTGCACCACACCTGCATCGTGCGCAACCTGCAGCGCCCGACCGGTCTGCTCGAGCATGTCCAGCGCATGCGGAACCGCAAGGCGGCCGACGCGCGCCAACACGGCATTGAGCGGTTCGCCGTTGACCAGTTCCATCACCAGGTAGGCAGTGGAATCGCCTGAGCTGTCCCGAGTCTCGCCGTAATCGTAAATACCGGCAATGCCAGGATGATTCAGCTGCGCTGTGGTGCGCGCCTCGAACCGGAAACGTTCCAAGAACTCCGGATCGGACGAGAACTCGGACTTGAGTACCTTGACGGCAACGCGTCGATTGAGCCGGGAATCCGTGGCTTCCCAGACCTGCCCCATACCGCCGGTGGCGATGAGACGGTTCAGTCGGTAACGATCGGCGATCAAAGCGCCATTGTTCAACGCCATGGTTCAGCCCCCTTGTATTCCGGCTGCGATAACTGCTCGACCGATCGGTGCAGCCACCGAGCCACCGGTAGCGGCAAGTCCGCGGTCGCCACCGTTCTCGACGATGACGGCGACTGCAACCGTCGGATTCTGAGCCGGTGCAAACGCGATGTACCAGGCATGCGGCGGTGTTTCGCGCGGATTCACGCCATGCTCGGCGGTGCCTGTCTTGGATGCGATCTGGACGCCGGGGATCTTGCCCTCGCCGCCGGTGAAGTTCTCCGAGCCGATCATCAGATCGGTCAGAGTTGCCGCCACCGTCGGTGAAATCGCCTGGCCCATCGATACCGGGGCCGGTGCACTGAGCTCGGTCAGGTCCGGTGCCTGCAGTTGGGAAATCAGATTGGGAGCCATCCGCACACCACCGTTGGCGACGGTCGCGGCGATCACGGCATTCTCGAGCGGCGTCACAGCGACGTCGCGTTGACCGATACTGGTCTGTCCGAGGGCCGCGTCGTCGGGGATGTCGCCGACGGTGCTGTCTGCGACCGACAACGGGATGGCGGGAGTGTTGGGGCCGATGCCGAATGCCTTGGCCTCGTCCTTGATGGCGTCGGCGCCGTCCTTGATACCCAGCTCGACGAATGCGGTGTTGCAGGAACGCGCAAACGCGTCACGCAGCGACGCCGTCGGATTGGATCCGCAGGTGCTTCCGTTGTAGTTCTCGAGCGTGGTGCTGGTTCCGGGCAGCGTGATCTGCGGCGCCGCAGTCAACTGATCCTCCGGGGTAGCACCGTTCGTGAGCGCAGCCGAGGTGGTGATCACCTTGAACGTCGAGCCGGGCGGGTAGGTCTGGGAAATCGCCCGGTTCACCAACGGATCGGCTGGGTCAGCGTTCAGTTCGTCCCACGCTTTTGTCGTCTCGGCGCCGTCGTGGCCCGCAAGCAGGTTCGGGTCGTAGCTCGGTGTGCTCACCATGCTCAGGATTCGGCCGGTGCTCGGCTCGATCGCAACGACGGAACCGGTGTAGCCCTTGCTGGTCAACTGGTCGTAGGCAACCTGCTGCATTGCCGGATTGAGAGTTGTCACGACGTTTCCGCCGCGCGGATCGCGACCGGACACCAGATCGAAGAATCGCTGGCTGAACAACCGGTTGTCCGAACCGTTGAGGATCGGATCTTCGGTGCGCTCGAGGCCGGTGCTGCCGTACTGCATCGAGTAGAAGCCGGTCACCGGCGCGTACGGGTACGGATTGGGGTATTCGCGCAGGTACTTGTACCGATCCTCGGTGATGCTGGACGAGGCCAGTACCTGACCGGCAGCGGAGATCTGACCGCGCTGGCGTGAGTACTCGTCGAGCAGCACCCGCGAGTTGCGGGGGTCGGCCCGCAGGTCATCGGCTTTGATGACCTGAACGTAAGTCGCGTTGGCGAGGAGTGCGACAACCATCAACATGACGGCCATCGCGACGCGGCGTAGGGGAATGTTCATACGCGCGGCATCATCTCGGTATTGGCGTCGGCGATAGGGGGCGGACCCTTCTTCTTGGCAACTACCGGCGCGCGGGCTGCGTCGGAGATTCGGATGAGGATGGCCATCAGGAGGTAGTTCGCGAGAAGCGACGAACCGCCGTACGACATGAAAGGCGTCGTCAAACCTGTGAGCGGAATCAGCTTGGTGACGCCGCCGACGACGACAAAGATCTGGATCGCGATGGTGAACGACAAGCCGGCGGCAAGCAGCTTGCCGAAGCTGTCACGCACGGCCAGTGCCGTGCGCAGGCCACGAACGATCAGGATCAGGAACAACATCAAGACAGCAGCGAGGCCGATGAGCCCCAACTCTTCGCCGATGGTCGCGATGATGAAGTCGGTCTTGGCGAACGGCACCTGATTGGGCCGGCCACTGCCCAAGCCTGTACCGGCGATACCGCCCGTGGCCAGGCCGAACAGCGACTGCGAAATCTGATAGCCGGTATTGGCGTAGTCGCCGAGCGGATCGAGCCACGTGTCGACGCGCACGCGGACGTGGCCGAACATCTTGTAGGCGAAGAAGAATCCGATGGCGAGCAGTCCGCCACCGATCACGAGCCACCCCACGCGCTCGGTGGCGATGTACAGCATCACCAGCACCGTGCTGAACAGCAGCAACGACGTACCGAGGTCGGTCTCGAACACGAGCACCCCGACGGACACGATCCAGGCGAGCAGGATCGGACCGAGATCGCGGGCACGCGGAAAGTCCATGCCGAGGAAGTGCTTGCCGGCCGTGGTGAACAGATCGCGCTTGGCAACCAGGACCGACGCAAAGAAGATGATCAGCAGGATCTTGGCGAACTCACCAGGCTGAATGCTGAATCCGGGCAGACGAATCCAGATCTTCGCGCCGTTCACGCTCGAGAACTTCGCCGGCAGGATTGCCGGGATCGCCAAAAACACCAGTCCGGCCAGACCCAGCGTGTAGCTGAACCGGGCCATCAACCGGTAGTCCCTCAAGAACACCAGCAGCAGAACAAAACCCGCAATCGCCAGGGCCGTCCACATGACCTGCTGGTTAGCGTCCGGCGATGGCGCTTCGACGCCGTTGTACAGCGCAGTCTGTTGGTCGGCCAGGTCCAGACGGTGAATCAGGACCAGGCCGAGGCCGTTGAGCAATGCCACGATCGGCAACAGCAACGGATCCGCGTACGGCGCATATCGCCTGATCGCCAAGTGTGCAATCAGGAACAGACCCGTGTACGCGAGCGCGTACTTCGCCAGATCCAGAGTGATCTTCTGCTCCTGGCTTGCCTCCACCAGCAGCAGTGACACCGTGGTGATGATGACGGCAAACCCGAGCAGCATCAGTTCCATGTTGCGCCGAGTGGACTGGACCGGCGCCGGAGCAAAACCTCCGGGCGGGCTCGGAAAAGCCGTCCCAGCAGTGGCGTTGGACGACATCAGTTGACCGTCCTGCAAGTCTGACCGGGAATTCCGGTCGGGGTCGGTGCCGGTGTCGGAGTGGTGGTTGTTGCCACGGGAGGCACAGGCTCTACCGGTGGCGGCGGCGCTTCGGTAGTCGGAACCACCGCTGTTCCCACCGGCGGCGGCGTCGGAGTCGCCGAAGTCGTGGTGGACGGAATCGATTCACAACGAGGCAGAAGGTCGCCGCCGATGAGCCGGATCATCTGGCTCTGCGCGTCCGTACGATTGCCAGACGGCAGCCCGGCCCTGACCTGTTCCTGCGCCGACGGTTGCAGATCGGTCACCTCGAGGACGTTGCAATCGCTCGGGATCTCGTTCGGGGAGACAAGCGTCAGGACGTCGTCGTCGCCGACGCACCCGATCAGGTCAGCTTCCTGCAGCGAGTAACCGAGGACGGAACCGGGAATTCCGCGCAGCACCGTGACGCGGCCCTCGTCGGCGCCGACGTAGTAGTTGTTGCGGATAACGGTGCGTCCGATGACGGCGCCAACTCCGATCACCGCGAGCAGCACAACGGCGATAACCACCCACCACAACCGGTTCCGCTTCTTCTTCGGCTCGGGTTCAGGCTGGGAAACAACACGTTTGGGTGTCGCGCGTGGTGGACGCATAGCGGCAGCGCGTCCGGCAGCGGTATTGGGAGGAGGAGTGAACTCTTCTTCCTCGGTGGACGCGGCGCCCGCGACGATGGGACGTGACTGTCCGTAATCGAGGTCGATGACGTCGGCCACGACGACGGTGACGTTGTCCGGACCGCCGCTGCGCAGGGCCAACTCGATGAGTCGGTCCGCGCACTCTTCCTGCGAGCCCTCGCGCATCGTGTTCTCGATGGTTTCGTCGCTGACCACGTCGGACAATCCGTCGGAGCACAGGAGATAACGATCGCCGGCGCGGGCTTCGCGCATGGTGAGCGTCGGCTCGATCTCGTTGCCCGTCAGCGCGCGCATGATCAGCGACCGCTGCGGGTGAGTGTGTGCCTGCTCTGCAGTGATCCGGCCCTCGTCGACCAAGGACTGAACAAAAGTGTCGTCGCGGGTGATCTGCGTCAGATGGTTGTCGCGCAGCAGATACGCGCGCGAGTCACCGATATGCACCAGGCCGAGCTTGCTGCCCGAGAAGAGAATCGCGGTGAGCGTTGTCCCCATGCCGTCGAGTTCAGGTTCTTCCTCGACATGATCGGCAATGGAGTCGTTGCCCTCACGCGTTGCCGCCTCTAGCTTGCCGAGCAGATCCTCGCCGGGCTCGTCGTCGTCGAGATGGGCAAGTGCCGCGATCATCAGCTGCGACGCAACTTCACCGGCCGCGTGGCCGCCCATACCGTCGGCCAGAGCCAGGAGGCGAGCGCCCGCGTACACGGAATCTTCGTTGTTGGAGCGCACCAGACCACGGTCGCTGCGCGCCGCGTAGCGGAGAACAAGGGTCACGGGCGTAACTCGATTACCGTCTTGCCGACACGGACCGGGGTACCCAACGGGACCCGCACAGCCGTGGTGACCTTGGCGCGGTCCAGGTAAGTGCCGTTGGTGGAACCAAGATCTTCGACGTACCAGTCGGCCCCGCGTTGGGAGAGCCGCGCATGGCGCGTCGACGCGTAGTCATCGGTCAGGACCAGCGTGGAATCGTCGGCGCGACCGATCATGACGGGTTGCGAACCCAACGTGATGCGAGTGCCGGCGAGAGCGCCCTGTGTGACGACCAGATAGCGAGGCACCTTCGTTTTACCGAGGGAGGGGAGGACTTTCCCGGCGCGTGTGTACCGCTGAGGAACACGCACTCCGGAGCCGGCGTAGATATCCGACCGCAGCGTGCGCAGGACTGCCCAGACGAACAGCCACAAGAGGAGCAGAAAGCCTGCCCGTGTGAGTTGCAGAATCAGGCCCTGCACGGCTGTCCACCTCCTTCTATGGCTCGATCCCCGCCGCAGCAAGGGTTCGAGCGTTGTCGACTGGCAGCATCATATGGGGCACGGGGCCCCGAAAGATCACGATACTGACATGGAGTGCCGGAGGCGCGCCGACGGACCGCCCTATGTTCGATTGTTATCGGAATATTCGCCAGCAACCTTCGTCACACTCAGAGGATACGGACCAAGATCTCGGAGTGACCAGCGCGAATGATGTCGCCGTCGGCGAGTTGCCAGTCCTGAACCGGCGCCCCGTTAACTGTGGTGCCGTTCGTGGAACCGAGATCGGACAGCATTGCCGTCCGGCCGTCCCAGCGGATGTCGATGTGACGACGTGAAACACCGGTGTCGGGAAGACGGAACTGTGCTTCCTGGCCGCGGCCGATGATGTTGCTGCCATCGCGGAGCTGGAAGTGGCGTCCACTGCCGTCCTCGAGCTGGAGGGTTGCCGTCACAGCAGCCTGCGGGGCTGCGGGCGCGTAACCACCCTGGTTGTAACCCTGCTGGGCGTACGACTGTGTCTGGTCGTAGTTGCCGCCCTGATTGTTGTATGCCTGCTGGTCGTAGCTGCCCTGATCGTAAGACTGAGCGTCGTACGGCTGCTGCTGGTAACCCTGCTGGTCGTAGCTGCCCTGATCGTAAGACTGGGCGTCGTACGGCTGCTGCTGGTAACCCTGCTGGTCGTAACCACCCTGGTACGCCTGCTGGTTGTAACCGCCCTGGTCGTAGGACTGCTGATCGTAGGCAGGCTGCTGGTAGCCGCCCTGCTGAGCGTCGTACGGCTGCTGCTGGTAACCCTGCTGGTCGTAGCTGCCTTGGTACGCCTGCTGGTTGTTGTTGTACGGCTGCTGCTGGTAGCCCTGCTGGTTGTATCCACCCTGGTCGTAGGGCGCCTGCTGCGGCTGATCGTCACCGGTGCGGTAACCGTCGCCGCGGTCGTACCCGTTCTGAGGCGGCGCTTCCTGGCCCCGTGGTGCGGGGTAGTTGCCGTCGTCGTGTGAGTATCCGTTGCGCGCCGGCTGCTGATCGGGCTGGCGACCAGCCGGTTCGCGGCTGGACTCGTAGCCTGAGTTCTGCGTCATGGTGCCGGCTCCTGGTTGTGACGGGACTGGATTCGAAACAGGGGGAACAATAGGTGCAGGTGATTGTGGCGGTCGAGACGATACCTGCGGAACATTGGACCGGGGCGATGCTTGGTCGGCATCGTCGTCCGGGTCGACAGTGCCGCGGGTGCGGAACTGACCGGTATGCAATGTAGGCGAGGGCTCGAAAGTCACCGAAATATCGCCATACGTCTGCCAGCCCTGATCTCGGATGAAATCCTGCAGATGCCGGCTGAAAGCCTTGATAGTGAGGTCGCGGTCGGCCGCCAACTCCTCGTGATCCGAATTGTTGATCGTGATCACATAGTGGTTGGGGGCAAGGAGAATTCCGCCGCCGAGGTGCTCGACGCGGTCGCGCGCTTCCTGTTGGAGCGCAGCCTCTACTTCTTGCGGTACGACGCCGCCGCCGAAGACACGTGCGAATGCGTCGCCGACAGCTCCTTGAAGCTTTCGCTCAAAACGCTGAACGATGCCCATCGGGGTCTCCTCTCGCTTCGCATTTCCCGGTGGAAAAATGCTCGGCAACTAGCGCCGGCATCGCCCACTCGCGTGTCGTTCGAACTACTGTCAGGTTCCACGGTACTGTCAAACGGCTGTTCGGCAGTATCTGCCTCTGGTTCCTGCATGATATCGGTTCCTCCCACTGAAGTACCCTGTGTTCTTCGTTTCATGCCGTGACCAGTACGAATAGAAGTTTCAAATGTTGTCGTGATAATGTTTCGACGTTGCTCGGGCGAGTGGCGGAATGGCAGACGCGCTGGCTTCAGGTGCCAGTGTCCTTAGGGACGTGGGGGTTCAAGTCCCCCTTCGCCCACCACAGACGAGGCCACAAACTCTTTCGAGTTTGTGGCCTCGTTTTTTGTTGGTTGAGGTAGTCCGGAAATTACGCGTTGTTCTGTCGTCGGACCATCTCGTTGATCCAGATGGGTGCAAACGGAGATGTGCAGTTCGGGGGAGTCGGGTAATCCTCGAGTACCCGCAGTCGTTCACCGATGTCGATTGCCCGCGCCCGGTACTCGGCGTGCTCGATCCCGATCTGAGCCAGGGTGTGGTTCATCGCCCACTGCAAGCGATCGGGGGCGTCCTTCATCTCCGCCTCGATGACGTCGAGCAGACGCGCTAGGTCGAGGCCCTCGGGTTTCTTCGCCACGCGCTCGGTGGTCAGTGCCCAACCGGCGCTCGCGACCACTGGATCCGAATCGCCTGACCAAGCCAGGCGAAGCTCTTCGGCGTGCGGGTTCTTTTTCACTACATAGTTCACAAGCCAGTCGTGAACCTTCGGCGCGCGCGCCTCGCGCAACATTGCGTCCAACTCGTCGCGGTCGAACGCCTTCGGACGGCAGATCAGGATCGCCAACAAGCGAGCCGCGGTGTCATCCGTCTTCCAAAGCTGTTGTGCGAGTTCCTGCTGCGTCTTCAGCCGCTTCGCGAGGGCACGCAATTTGGTGAGGTTCACGCCGTGATCGTCGCCGTGCTTCTCGTTCACCGCGCGGACCTTCGGATCCTCGAGCGCGGCCAATTCGGCCATCACCTCGGCCACTGTTGTAGCGGCTACCCCGGTTTTATCGGCCACCTCGGCCTCCTGTCCTTCGCGTCTGAGATTTCAGTCTAGGAGGGCAGTGTCGTCAGGAGGGCAGTGTCGTCGACCACGGCATCCAACGGCCATCTGCCGGCGGTTGCACCGGTGCGGCCCGAAGCTCAGCGGCTCGTTCCCTGGACAAAGGCGTCTTGCCGCTACGACTCCAGCCGTTGCCGTCCCAGGAATGTTCGAGCACTGGCCGAAGATTGCCGGTGATGCGTTCGGAGAGTTGCCCAGCAGTCAGCGCTTCGGAGTATTCAGCCAACTCCCGCAAGGTGGATTCTGCGTCCTCACTGCACGCGTCGCATCCGCAGGAGGGGAGCGCGATGTGCTGCCACGCACCGACGTCGAGATACAACCCGGGAAACGACGTGAAGGTGATCGCGAGCTGTGCCTGGTCCACGTGAACTGGAGTTATCTGTACAGACTCCAACGTCGCGACGGTCTTAGACTTCGACGGTGCCGCCGGACCGCGGGAAATCGTCACGTCGAACCTGGATACCAGATCGCGGATCAACTCTTCGGCAGCCGATATCAACGGAGCAAACCGTTCCGGGTTCGTGACGCGCCCGTATGCCTCTTCGGGTGGATCGTCCAACGTTGTAGCCCTCCCGCTTTGTCCGAAAAGACGTCCCCGCAGGGACGTTTCGATCAGAATCTACGCAATTCAGACGGATACTGCTTGTAGTCGAACCCGAAGTGCGACCGAACCCTACGATCTTGGTACGGACCAGTCTGCGTAGGAGGTATCGGCCATGCATGCTGCATTGATCGTTACATGGAATCCGGATCAATGGGATTGGGGTGCCGCCTATCTCGATGCCATCGACCAAACAGTCAAACGCGTAAAGGTCAAGGACAGCTGGTCTACCGGTGTGCGAAAGGGTGGGGTGAGCCCAGGTGACCGGGTCTTCCTGCTTCGTCAGGGAACTAAGGGACGAGGAATAGTTGCCAGCGGAAAAGTGACCAGCGAAATTTACGAGAGTAAGCATTGGGATGGTTCCGCGCGTCCGGCAAACTATGTCGACCTGCGGTGGGATGTAGTCCTCGCAGTCGAAGATCTGTTGCCGACTGAGGCCTTGGAAGAGGCTATGCCTGAGCAGCATTGGCGGCCTCAGGGCGGCGGCATCATGCTGGCGGCGAACGCAGCGTTGGATCTCGAAATGTTGTGGGTTGCACACCGGGACAGCCTTGATGTCGAGGCGGAAGGCCGCTTGGGTAGAGGGGCAGCTCAGGGGCGACTGCAGGACCCGGTGCTCCGGAAGAAGATCGAAGATGCTGCACAAGACCGCCTGATGGAGCACTATCGTTCGCGGGGCTGGAAGATAACGGATACCAGGCTTGGTAGTCCCTTCGATGCGACGGCCGAAAAGGGCGGAAAGCTGCTGTACTTGGAAGCCAAAGGCACACAGACTCTTGGCGCTGCCGTTCTGGTGACCCAGCGCGAAGTCGAACATGCGCTCGCCCACGCAGGTTCGACGATGATGGGTATTTGGTCGGGAATCAAATTCAACGATGACGACGAGGTTGATCAGAACTCAGGATATTTCCGCATAATCCCTTTCGATCCCGAATCGGGTGAGCTGACGCCTGTGACACTGAAGTGGTGTCCGG
Organism: Rhodococcus sp. MS16; assembly: GCF_013277795.1. Lineage (NCBI taxonomy): Bacteria > Bacillati > Actinomycetota > Actinomycetes > Mycobacteriales > Nocardiaceae > Rhodococcus > Rhodococcus sp. MS16. The sequence goes on along the minus strand of NZ_VBTM01000020.1, from coordinate 23,183 downwards.
ACGACTAGGTAATCACCGTCTTGTGGCGAGGCATTTGTCCGAAAAAGCGTCCCCGCGGGGACGCTTCAGCTCCTGGTCTTCAGCGCCGACTGCGCCGCGTTGTAGCCGCACATCCCGTGGACGCCGCCGCTCGGGGGAGTTGCGGACGAGCAGAGGAAGGCACCAGGAACTCCGGTGGCATAAGGATCCAACCCGAACCTGGGGCGGGCGATGAGCTGCCTCGGTGTGTTTGCTCCGGCAGAAATGTCCCCGCCGACGTAATTGGGGTTGTAGGCCTCCATCTGCGGGACGTTGCGAACATGCACGCCGACGATCCGGTCCCGGAAACCGGGTGCGAAGCGTTCGATCTGCCGAGTGACGGACTCGGTGACATCACCCGAATATCCATGCGGGACATGTGCATACGACCAGAGTGGGTGGATGTCTCCCACTGATCGTGATGGGTCGGCCAGGAACTGCTGACCCACGAGAATGAATGGTGCTGAGGGCATTTCACCCTGGGCGGTCTGACGTTCGACGGCGGCGATTTCCGGCATCGATCCGGCGAGATGCAAGGCGCCGGCTTTTCGGGCGTGTGGATTCGTCCACGGTACGACGCTTCCGTCGGAGTCGCCGCGCACGGCGTAGTCGACTTTGTAGGCGGCGGGTCCGTAGCGGTACTTGCGGTAGGCCCGCGCAATTCGATCGGGCTGATGGCCGTCGAGGAGTCGAGCGGCGGCGTCGGGTGCGAGGTCGAGCATCACGATGTCGTAGCCGGCCAACGAGGAGAAGTCGGTGACCCGGTTTCCGGTTTCGACGGTGCCGCCGAGGCTGCGCAGAATGGAGGTCAGAGCAGCGGCAATAGAGCCGGAGCCGCCGCGGGCGACTGGCCAGCCGTGTGCGTGGGCGCCTGCGGTGAGCATGAGTCCGCCCGCACTGGACAGTGGGGTAGTCAGCGCACCGAACATGTGCGCGGCGCTGCCACCGAACAGCGCCCGGGCCTGTGGGGTCTTCCACATACGTGCGAAACCAGCTGCGGGGAGAATCGCGCCGGCGCCGAACCTGGCCAGTATCAGCGGGTGTTTCGGGATATGGACGATTGGTTGAAAGACGTCCTCGACCAACGCGTCGAAGTGCTCCGACAGATACCCGAATACCGAGCGCCACCGCTTACCGTCGACGCCCATCTCGTCGGCAGTTCGGTCGATATCGCGCCACAGAACCCCGGCGGTCCCGTCGTCGAGTGGATGGACCAGATCGATTTCGGGCCAGAGCCATTCCAATCCGTGATCGGCGAAACCGAATTCCCGGTCGAGTCCGCGGAAGAACGGTGATGCCAGCGCGGTGGGATGGAAGCCCGCGCAGTCGTCGTGGATGAGTCCGTCGACAATGTATTCACTGCTGCGGGTGCCGCCGCCGATCTTGTCGGCGCCTTCGATGACGTGGACCGCGATACCGTGTCGGGCGAGTTCGATTGCCGCTGCCAGTCCGTTGGGGCCGCTGCCCACGACCACCGCTGTTGTCATGCGGCTGAGCGTACGGAAATCGCAGGGAGCGTAGGGAAATCACACGAATGAGATTCCGTTAACAATTGATGCCGCAGCAGCCCTTGGTTGATCGATCAACTTTTGCTACAGTTTCAGACACACTGGCCGCAGCTGATCTTTATCGCTGCGGCCAGTTGTTGCATTTGTCGCACTTTTAGGCCGGTTGCCTGGGGATTCGGTATCCTGTGAAGCGGAACTTTTCTGCACGAACGCAGCCCTGAATCTTTCCGAGGCGCTCTCGGGCGTCCTGCATCGCCGCAGTTCAGAGCAAATATAGGGCTACCTTAGTTGCGCGCATGCTGGGGTTCTGAATTATCGTTTTCGTTACACGGTTGACTCGCAGAAGTTTCAACCGACTGTGCCGGACACATCGTCGTGCCGGTGCTTACGAACTTGCATTGCAAGTTGATGACCATCAGCGTTGCTGGTCGTCGGTGCATATTTATGGCATACGAAGGCTGGGTATGAAGCAACTTCCAGGCCCCCAGGGCCTCTATCACCCGTCCAATGAGCACGACTCCTGTGGAGTCGCATTTGTTGTCGACATGAAGGGTCGCCGCAGTCGCGACATCGTCGAAAAGGCGATTACCGCTCTGGTGAACCTCGAGCACCGCGGCGCTGCCGGATCCGAACCCAACACGGGTGACGGCGCAGGCATCCTGCTGCAGGTTCCCGACAAGTTCTTCCGAGCTGTCGTGGACTTCTCGCTGCCCGCCGAAGGCGCGTACGCAACGGGTATCGCATTCCTGCCCCAGGGCGACGCCGAAGCTCACGAGGCTGCTGCCGCGGTCGAGAAGATCGTCGTCGAAGAGGGCCTGACGGTTCTCGGTTGGCGTGAGGTCGGAACCGACGACTCGTCGCTCGGCGCATTGGCGCGCGACGCGATGCCGACGTTCCGTCAGATCTTTATCGGTTCCGAGGGTGACAAGTTCACCGGCATGGACCTGGAGCGTCGTGCTTACGTCGTGCGAAAGCGCACCGAGCACGAGCTCGGCAGCGCGGGCGCAGGCAAGGGCGGCCCGGGTAGCGAGACGGTGTACTTCCCCAGCCTCTCCGGCCAGACCTTCGTATACAAGGGCATGCTCACCACCCCGCAGCTCAAGGGTTTCTACCTGGATCTGCAGGACGATCGTGTCGAGAGCGCGCTGGGCCTCGTCCACTCGCGCTTCTCCACCAACACGTTCCCGTCGTGGCCGCTGGCGCACCCGTTCCGTCGGGTCGCTCACAACGGTGAGATCAACACGGTCACCGGCAACGAGAACTGGATGCGCGCTCGCGAGTCCCTCATCGACAGCGACGTCTTCGGTGGCCGCGAGAACCTCGAGAAGATCTTCCCGATCTGCACCCAGGGCGCATCCGACACCGCTCGTTTCGACGAGGTGCTCGAGATGCTGCACCTCGCCGGCCGCAGCCTGCCGCACGCAGTTCTCATGATGATCCCGGAAGCCTGGGAGAAGCACGAGAGCATGGACCCCGCTCGTCGGGCGTTCTACGAGTACCACTCGGCTCTCATGGAGCCTTGGGACGGACCGGCGTCGGTGTGCTTCACCGACGGCACCGTCATCGGCGCAGTGCTGGACCGCAACGGTCTGCGTCCGTCGCGTCTGTGGATCACCGAGGACGGCCTTGTTGTCATGGCGTCGGAGGTCGGCGTTCTGCCGATCGATCCGTCCACCGTGGTCAAGAAGGTCCGCCTCCAGCCCGGCCGCATGTTCCTCGTGGACACGGCTCAGGGCCGGATCATCAGCGACGACGAACTGAAGTCGGAACTCGCTGCCGAGCATCCGTACCAGGAGTGGATCGACGAAGGTCTGATCCACATGGACGATCTGCCGGATCGCCCGTACACGTACATGTCGCACGAGCGTGTCGTTCTGCGTCAGCAGCTCTTCGGTTTCACGAGCGAAGAGGTCAACCTCCTCGTCAAGCCGATGGCCCTCTCCGGTGCCGAGGCTCTGGGCTCGATGGGTACCGACACTCCGATCGCCGTGCTCTCCGCACGCCCGCGGATGCTGTTCGACTACTTCTCGCAGCTGTTCGCTCAGGTCACCAACCCGCCGCTCGACGCTATTCGTGAAGAGGTTGTCACCAGCCTCGGTGCCACACTCGGCCCCGAGGGTGACCTGCTGCACCCGAGCGCTGATTCCTGCAAGCAGATCGCGCTCCCGCAGCCGATCCTGCACAACGACGATCTGTCGAAGCTTGTTCACGTCAACGACGACGGCGAATTCCCCGGCTTCCGCAGTGTTGTCATCCGTGGCCTGTACCCCGTCAAGGAAGGCGGCGACGGTATCCGTCGTGCGCTCGACGGCATCAAGTACCAGGTTTCGCAGGCAATCGCGGGTGGCGCACGCCTCGTCGTGCTCTCGGATCGCGAGTCCACCGAGGATTACGCACCGATCCCGTCGCTGCTCCTGACCTCGGCTGTTCACCACCACCTGGTTCGTGAGAAGTCGCGCACCAAGGTCGGTCTCATCGTCGAGGCCGGCGACGCCCGCGAGGTGCACCACATGGCGCTCCTGATCGGCTTCGGTGCTGCCGCGGTCAACCCGTACATGGCTTTCGAGACCATCGACGAGTTCCTGCAGAACAAGGAACTCGAGGGTCTGACCCTCGAGAAGGGCATCGCCAACTACATCAAGGCAGCCGGCAAGGGTGTCCTGAAGGTGATGTCCAAGATGGGCATCTCGACGCTCGCGTCGTACACCGGTGCTCAGCTGTTCCAGGTCATCGGCCTGTCGCAGGAGCTGACGGACGAGTACTTCACCGGACTGCAGTCGCAGCTCGGCGGTATCGGCCTCGATCAGATCGCAGCCGATGTAGCTGCACGTCACCGCGTCGCGTACCTCGATCGTCCGGAAGAGCGCGCTCACCGCGAGCTCGAGGTCGGCGGCGAGTACCAGTGGCGTCGTGAGGGCGAGTACCACCTGTTCAACCCGGACACGGTCTTCAAGCTCCAGCATGCAACTCGCACCGGTCAGTACGAGGTGTTCAAGGAGTACACGACCATGGTCAACGACCAGTCGGAGCGCCTTGCGGCTCTGCGTGGTCTGTTCGACTTCAACATCGGCAAGCGGCCGTCGATCTCGATCGACGAGGTCGAGCCGGCCAGCGAGATCGTCAAGCGTTTCTCGACGGGTGCGATGAGCTACGGTTCCATCTCCGCCGAGGCTCACGAGACCCTCGCCATCGCGATGAACCGGCTGGGCGCTCGCTCCAATTCCGGTGAGGGCGGCGAACATCCGTCACGCTTCACGCCGGACGAGAACGGTGATTCGCGTCGCAGTGCGATCAAGCAGGTCGCTTCGGGACGCTTCGGTGTCACGTCGCACTACCTGACCAACTGCACCGACATCCAGATCAAGATGGCGCAGGGAGCCAAGCCCGGTGAGGGCGGCCAGCTTCCGGCTCACAAGGTGTACCCGTGGGTGGCCGAGGTTCGGCACTCCACGCCTGGCGTCGGACTCATCTCGCCGCCGCCGCACCACGACATCTACTCGATCGAGGATCTCGCTCAGCTGATCCACGACCTGAAGAACGCCAACCCGCAGGCCCGCATCCACGTGAAGCTGGTCTCCGAGGTCGGCGTCGGAACCGTCGCGGCCGGTGTCTCCAAGGCACATGCCGACGTCGTTCTGATCTCCGGTCACGACGGTGGCACCGGTGCCACCCCGCTGACCTCCGTCAAGCACGCCGGCGCACCGTGGGAGCTCGGCCTCGCCGAGACCCAGCAGACGTTGCTGCTCAACGGTCTTCGTGACCGCATCGTCGTGCAGGTCGACGGCCAGCTCAAGACGGGTCGCGACGTTGTTGTTGCTGCTCTGCTCGGCGGCGAGGAGTTCGGTTTCGCCACCGCACCGCTGGTGGTCTCGGGCTGCATCATGATGCGCGTCTGCCATCTCGACACCTGCCCCGTTGGTGTTGCGACGCAGAACCCGGTGCTGCGCAAGCGTTTCAGTGGCAAGCCGGAATTCGTCGAGAACTTCTTCATGTTCATCGCCGAAGAGGTTCGCGAGCTTCTCGCGGAACTCGGTTTCCGCACGCTGCTCGAAGCAGTCGGCCAGGTCGACATGCTGGACACCACACGCGCTCTCGATCACTGGAAGGGAAGCAAGGCAGGCAATCTCGATCTGTCGCCGATCCTCACCCAGGTCGAGTCCGCGTTCATGGATCAGGATGTCCACTGCACCGGAACGCAGGATCACGGCCTCGACAAGGCGCTCGATCAGCAGCTGATCGTCTCGGCTCGCAATGCACTCGACAAGGGTGAGCCGGTCGTATTCGAGTCCGCGATCACCAACGTCAACCGCACGGTCGGCACCATGCTCGGCCACGAGGTCACCAAGGCGTTCGGTGGAGAGGGCTTGCCCGACAACACCATCGACATCACGTTCACCGGTTCCGCCGGTAACAGCTTCGGTGCATTCGTGCCCCGCGGTATGACCCTGCGCCTGAACGGCGACGCCAACGACTTCGTCGGCAAGGGTCTCTCGGGTGGACGCATTGTCGTACGCCCGCCGCTCAACGCAGCGGAAGGCTTTGTCGCCGAGGACAACATCATCGGTGGCAACGTGATCCTGTTCGGCGCCACCAGCGGTGAGGCGCTACTGCGTGGGATCGTCGGCGAACGCTTCGCAGTCCGTAACTCCGGCGCCACTGCCGTCGTCGAGGGTGTGGGCGATCATGGTTGCGAGTACATGACCGGTGGCAAGGTGGTCATTCTCGGTAAGACCGGACGTAACTTCGGTGCCGGCATGTCCGGTGGCGTCGCTTTCGTCTTCAATCCGGACCGTGATTTCGAAGCCAACGTCAACAGTGAACTGGTGGACATCGAGGACCTCGAGGGCGACGAGTACGTCTGGCTCAAGAGTGTCATCGAAAGGCACCGCGACGAAACAGGTTCCGAGGTTGCTGCGCGGATCCTCGCGGACTGGTCCCAGCAGGTGACCCACTTCGCCAAGGTGATGCCGCGTGACTACAAGAAGGTACTGATGGCAATCAAGGACGCCGAAATCCGCGGCGCAAACGTCGACGAGGCAATCATGGAGGCAGCTCGTGGGTGATCCAAGCGGTTTCCTGAAGCACGGTTCGCGCGAATTGCCGGTCCGTCGTCCCGTTCCACTGCGCTTGCTCGACTGGAAAGAGGTGTACGAGGAGTTCCCGAAGGAAAACCTCAAGACCCAGGCCAGCCGTTGCATGGACTGTGGAATTCCGTTCTGCCACAATGGTTGCCCTCTCGGAAACTTGATTCCCGAGTGGAACGACCTGGTGTACAAGGACCACTGGCACGACGCCATCGAGCGTCTGCATGCGACCAACAACTTCCCGGAGTTCACCGGTCGCCTGTGCCCCGCGCCGTGTGAGGCGTCCTGTGTCCTGGGCATCAACCAGGATCCGGTCACCATCAAGCAGGTCGAGGTCGAGATCATCGACAAGGCCTTCGACGAGGGATGGGTCAAGCCGGTTCGCGCCGCTCGTTCCACCAACAAGCGCGTCGCAGTTGTCGGCAGTGGTCCGGCCGGTCTGGCTGCAGCGCAGCAGCTGACCCGGGCCGGTCACGCAGTGACGGTCTTCGAGCGGGCTGACCGCATCGGTGGCCTGCTGCGTTACGGCATCCCCGAGTTCAAGATGGAGAAGCGCCACATCGACCGCCGTCTCGAGCAGATGGAAGCCGAAGGCACCGTCTTCAAGACCAACGTCAATGTGGGCGTGGACATCACGGCTGACGAGCTGCGCGAGCAGTTCGACGCAGTGGTTCTGGCCGGCGGCGCTACCGCAGCTCGAGACCTGCCGATCCCCGGCCGCGAACTCGACGGCATCCACCAGGCTATGGAGTACCTCCCGATCGCCAACCGTGTTCAGCTCGGTGATCTCGATGCTCCGACCATCGATGCCAAGGGCAAGAAGGTTGTCATCATCGGTGGCGGCGACACCGGAGCCGACTGCCTCGGTACCTCGCACCGTCAGGGCGCTGCCAGCGTCCATCAGTTCGAGATCATGCCGCGCCCGCCGGAGACTCGCGCCGAGCAGACTCCGTGGCCGACATACCCGTTGATGTATCGCGTGGCCTCGGCTCACGAGGAGGGCGGCGAGCGTCTGTTCTCCGTCAACACCGAGAAGTTTGTCGGTGAAGACGGCAAGGTCACCGGCCTCAAGGCCCATGAGGTCGAGATGAAGTCAGGTCGCTTCGAGAAGGTCGAGGGCTCGGACTTCGAGCTCGAAGCCGACCTCGTGTTCCTGGCGATGGGCTTCGTCGGACCCGAAAAGCCGGGTCTGCTCACCGATCTCGGTGTCGACCTGAACGAGCGTGGCAACGTCGCCCGCACGTCCAAGTGGAACACCAACGTCGACGGTGTCTTCGTGGCCGGCGACATGGGCCGCGGTCAGTCCCTGATCGTCTGGGCCATCGCCGAAGGGCGTTCCGCAGCAGCCGCTGTGGACACCTACCTCGAAGGTGAGACGGCGCTTCCGGCTCCGATCCTCCCGACGGCGGCTCCGCAGCGCTAGTCGCACGAGATAAGACAAAACCGCACCCCACCACGACGGTGGGGTGCGGTTTTTCGTGAAGCCGGTTTATCCGAGTGGCGACTGATCAGAAAGATTGGCGTCGAACATCGATCGCCAGCTCGGTGCGGGACGCGCATCCGGTCGCAGCAAGGATTCGGCTGACGTACTTCTTGACGGTGTCCTGGGTGAGATTCAGTTGCCCGGCGATCGAGGCATTACTGCGGCCGTCGGCGACCAATGTCGCTACCTCTCGTTGGCGTGCCGTGAGCTTTGCAAACAAGTCGAGTCCTGGCAGGGTCTGGAGGCCGCGAGTGAGTATCGAGAGCTGCCGGGCCAAGAGTCGAAGAGCCAGAAGATCTTTCGGCCTTATCGCATCTTTGTCGGGATCGAACAGCCCGATCAGTGCATGCCCGCCCGCCGCGAGATCGAGGTGCATCGCAGTGATCGAATGCATCTGGTGCGGATGAAGATATTCGTGAACGTAAACCGCCGCAGGCTTGGGTAGCCCGCCCAACTCGGAAAGTGACGCGACTCTTGTCGATTGGAGCTGCTGCCGTGCTTGCGGGAGATTGAATACGTCGTGGCGTGCCCAATGTTCTTGGTAATTCGCCTTGATCGTCTCCCAGCTGTCTGAGCCGGAGCCGGCAGCTGTGACCGTGGCGTTCCGGTCGGTGAACTGGCTCTCGAAGGTGTCGCCTACGAAACAGGATGTGTGCCGGATGGGGAATGCTGCGGGTATCGCCTCGACTATGACGTCCCGGAACTCCGTCACCGTTCGCACCGAATCGCAGCGATCGAGGACTGCGAAAACTCGCTCGTATTCGGCAGTGGTCAACGCGATGTCACTCACTGATGTCCCCCAAAGTGCACTGGTGCTGAGCTAGAACTAATTCTAGCGTCGTATCGACTGGTTCAATCGATATTGAGGAGTATTTCCATGGGCAGGCTACGTTTCGGTGCTTTCGTTGCACCGCATCATGCGGTTGGACAGAACCCGACGCTCGCGTTGCAACGTGACCTGGAGCTGGTGGAGCACCTCGATCGTCTCGATTTCGACGAGGTGTGGATCGGTGAGCACCACAGCGCGGGCAGTGAGATCATCGGCAGCCCCGAGATCTTCATCGCCGCAGCGGCAGAACGCACCAAACGGATCAAGCTCGGCACCGGTGTGACGTCGCTCAGTTACCACAACCCACTTTGGGTCGCGGACCGGTTGGTGCTTCTCGATCACCTCACTCGTGGCCGCGTAATGCTCGGTGTCGGTCCAGGTTCACTGCCGACCGACTCGTCGATGATCGGACTCGATCCCACGGAGTGCCGCGAACTGCTCGAGGACAACCTCGACATCGTGGTACGACTGTTGAACGGTGAGCGCGTCACCGCTAAGACCAAGACGCACAATCTGGTCGACGCGCAACTGCAGCTTCGTCCGTACTCGCACCCGATGTTCGACATCGTGGTCGCCGGAGTGGCCTCGCCGACCGGACCCCGGTTGGCCGGTAAGCACGGTCTGGGGTTGCTCTCGATCGGTGCGACCCTCACGCCGGAAGGCTTCGACGCGCTCGGTCATCACTTCGGGATCATGGAGGAACGTGCCACCGAGTTCGGTACCGTCGTCGATCGTGACCAGTGGCGACTGGTGTGCCCCATGCACATTGCGGAGACGGAAGAGCAAGCGCAGGAAGATGTGCGGTTCGGGCTCGGAGAGTGGATCGACTACTTCGGCAAGGTCGCGGCGTTCCCGCACTTCGGCTCCGGCGGCGCCGACATGGAACAGATGATCGCGTACATGAACCACTCCGGCATGGGCGTTATCGGAACTCCGGCTCAGGCGCGGGAACTGGTCGGCAAACTCGTCGAGCAGTCAGGTGGGTTCGGATCGATGCTGATCATGGGTACCGACTGGGCGAACCCCGCCGCAACTCGGCGCTCGTTCGAGTTGATCGCGCAGCAAGTGGCGCCGCACTTCCAGGGACAGTCGCAGCCCACATTCGACGCGGCGACCAGGGCGGGCAAGGTACGCGAAAGTCACAACGAGGCACAACATGCCGCGATTGCGCACATGACAAAGAAGTACGAAGACGAATTGGCGGCAAAGGCATGAGGGCGGCTGTCCTGTATGGCGTCGACGACCTTCGCGTCGAGGATATTCCGGAACCGGAGCTTCGCGAGGGCTACGTGATGGTCGAGGTGGCGTTCAACGGCATCTGCGGCAGCGACCTCGGCTTGATTCACGCTTACGGGATTTCCGATCAGCCGCATCCCTTGACTGGCGCGTGTGGACCGCAGGTCCTCGGCCACGAATTCTCCGGAATCATCTGTGAGATCGGTGCCGGTGTCGTGGACGTGGCTGTCGGAGACCGAGTAGTGGTGGCGCCCAACTATTGCTGTGGTCAATGCGCGCGATGCCGTAGCGGTCTCGAGCATCTGTGTGTAATGACGGCCTTCCATGGGATCAACGCGCATGGCGGAGGATTGTCGGAGCGCACCGCAGTTCCGGCAAGTGCCGTGCATGTTCTTCCGGACTCCGTGACTCTCAGGCAGGGCGCGGTGATCGAACCGCTATCCGTCGCACTGCATGCGGTAGAGCTCTCCGGCGCGGCGGCAGGTCAGTTTGCGCTCGTCCTGGGAGCGGGGCCCATCGGTATCGCGACTGCCCTCAACCTCCGGGCCGGTGGAGTGGACCGGATTCTGCTGAGTGAGCCGTCGCCGGTACGCCAAGCCGTGGCCACGAAGATGGGGTTCGACGTGATCGATCCCGGCATCGATGATCTGGCTGCGGCCGTCGCCCAGCGAACGGACGGGAACGGCGCCGACGCGGTGTTCGAATGTGCCGGTGTCGCAGCGACAGTCGAGAGTGCACTGGCATCGGTGCGAGCGCGCGGCGCAGTCGTCCTGGTAGCGACGTACAAGGAACCGCTCCAGTTCAACCCGTATGCGCTGATGTTGACCGAGGCACGAGTGATGTCGTCTCTCTCGTGTTCGCGTAAGGAATTCGAGAGCGTCATCGACCGGATGGCGTCGGGCGCTTATCCACTCGACCACTGGGTGGAATGTGTCCCCCTTGCGGACATCGTCGTCGAAGGAGTTGAGGCGGCGTCCGCTGGTCGCCGGATGAAAGTACTGGTTGAGGTCGCCACAGGAGGGCTCTGACCAAGTATGCTGCTCAAATATCTGCGGTGACTACAGGGGTCTGCCCGATCGGATGCGGGGTGTTTGATGGGTGCAAAGCGCTTTGTTGCGATGTTGTCGGTTGTTGCGGCCGCTGGTGTAGTGCAGGCCGTCGGCGCACCGACGGCGTCCGCAGCGCCCTGCCCCGAACTGTATGTCGTGGCGATTCCGGGAACGTGGGAGCCCTCAGGCGTTTCGCCCGGTGCAGGCATGCTCGCGCCGGTCACCAGTGGCCTCCCGTCGTCGGTGCGAACCGACTACGTCACGTACTCGGCTACCGCCTTCCCGTGGGAATCGAATGTCTACGCCAGGTCGAAAAGGCAGGCGGTCGATAATGCGCGCGGCATGATCGGGGCGATGGCGGTGTCGTGCGGCGACACTCGATTCGCGATAGTCGGGTACAGCCAGGGCGCCGACGCGGCCGGCGACCTCGCAGCCGAAATCGGGACAGGCATCGGCGTCGTTCCGCCCAATCGTGTTGCGGGAGTCGGTCTGCTGTCCGATCCGCGTCGCGCCGAGTCCGATGTGTTGATCGGTCCGTGGGTTGGCGGTAACGGCGCCAGTGGTGCTCGGATCGGCGGATTCGGTTGGCTGTCAGCCGATACCGTCACTCTGTGTGCTGCGGGCGATCTGTACTGCTCGACGCCCGAAGACGATTTTGTGATGCGTCTGGCCGGATTCATGGCGCAAGTCTCCGATCCCACTCCGGCAACGGCTCTCTCGTTGCGCGACGAGGCGGCTGTGATCGTTCGTGACTTGATCACTGCTGGTGGGCTTCCCGCTCTCATGGCGCAACTTGATCCCGGCGCCAACGATCGGCGTGTCGATCAGTTGGTCGATTTCTACGGGTCACAGGTTCATACCGACTACACCCGTTACGTAGTCGACGGTTCGGGCACCACCGCTACATCGTGGCTGCACAATTGGCTGGCCGGTAAAGCCTGATCAGCAATACGTGTTTTCTGCTGTCTCCACATAGATTTCGGCGATTCGCTGTGACGGCATCGGAGTGACCTGGGCATACACGTCGCCAACTGCCTTGAACTCTGCGAGCACCTCGGATCGCGGCATGCCCTGGGCGATGGCGTTGCAGGTTCCGTCGGCATAGAGGATCTCGGCGGAATCCATGCCGCTCGGGGGGATGGCCGCGTCGATTCCCGGCGCGGCTGTTTGTCCGGCGACCGCCGAATCCTGTGTGTCCGTTGTGGTCAACAGCGGGACCTTCAACAACAACGGGTTCAACCTGCCCATTGGTGACGGTGACATGATCATCGCGGCAGAAGCTGGGGCGGGCGAGGGTGTGAGTACTGTTCTTCTGCCACGCGATGACGGTCATTTCGGTGTTTACGCCAAGCCGATGACCGTGCCGGGTGGTGTGCTCGGTATCGATCTTCCGTTCAACAATCTATTCGGTTTGGCGGGCGTCACGGCTGAAGTGCAGGCGGTGGGCGTGCCCGTCTTCAACGATCTGATCACCAACATGGATATCAGCCTCCCGGTTCGGATGAAGATCAACAACGCTTTCCTCGGCAACAACTGCTACCTGGGATCCGAAACGGCGCCGGTGAACTTCCACCTCACGCCTACGGCTGAATCCAGTCCGGCTTTCGAAGTAGCGCCGTCGGGGGCGTTGAAGGTTAGCCCCGTCAAGAGTGCGACAACCGATTTCGCTATTCCGTCTGCCAGTGGTTGTGGCCCGTTCGGAGTGTTGAATCCGATCGTCAATTGGCGCGCCAAGGCGCCGGCAACTTCGGGTACGTCGCTCAATACGGTGTCCACGGCATACCTGTTCCCGGGCGGTATCGACGGATCTGATCCGCTCGACGACCTCGGTGGTGGAACAGGCTCACTCGGGTCGAGCGGTAGCTCGGGTTCCTGACCGTTCTTGCCGCGCTTCGGCTTCGGTTGCCTCATATTTGCCCGTAGCTCAGTATTGTCAGCGGAAGTCATTGTCTGCTGTTCACTACATACGGGGGAGATTCATCGATGAATCATGTTCGAGTTCTGACTTGGGCGGCTGCAGGTGCTGTGGGAGTAGCAATATTCGCTGGCGCACCTGCAGTTGCCGAACCTTTGCCTCCGGTGCCATCGGTGGTAGCGGTCAATTCGATCGAGCTCGTTCGCTCGCTGCCAATCGGCGCCGAGGTTACGGTGTCGGGAATTGCGACTACGTCATCCGGGGATTTCGAATCCAGCTTCTATGACAAGGGATTTGGTCTCCAGAGCGGCAATTCGGGCATTTATGTCAGTGATCCTGACAACTCGGTTGTGACTGTTGGTGACCAGGTCGAGGTCAGTGGTGTTCTCGCGGATCAGGAGGGCCTGCTTGTCATTCGTCCGAGCGTGGTCACGCGTCTTGGTTCCGCCCCGGCGGTACGGCCGGAGCGGTTGCCGCTCAGTGTAATCGGCGAGAGCAGTGAGGGACGGCTTGTCACGGTGTCCGGCATCGTCAGCGCGCCGGTCATCGACGATCTGCCGTACGGACACAAGATCTTGGTGTCGGGAGCGGGAGGAAACACTGTCATCTTCGTGAACACGCAGGCGGGTCTCGACCCGGCGTCCATTCTGGTTGGCCGACCGATCACCGTGACCGGCTTCAGTGGGCAGTACGCGGACACGTATGAAGTGCTTCCCCGATCGAAAGACGACGTCCGACAAGGATTTACGGGAAGTCTTTCATTCGGGAGCTAACAGCCGCCTCATAGAGCCCGCCTCATAGAGCATTGATGCGGGCTCCGACGCGCATGGAACTCGGGTAGAACCGGCTGAGTCGGTACCCGAGTTTCGCTTCGGGGGTGACGGGCACAATTGCCTTGTTGGTTCGCACTGCCTTGACGATTGCGCTTGCCACCCGGTCGGGCGTGAAGTTTCGTCGACGGTAGAAGTTGTCCGCCTTCGTTTGGTTTCGAAGTTGTTCCGCTGCAGTGGTTCCGGCAAACTCGGTGGTCTTGACGATGTTGGTGTCGACAATCCCCGGGCAGATGGTGCTGACGCCGATTCCGTGCGGAAGTAGTTCTGCGCGCAGGCAATCGGAAAGCATGAACACTGCGGCTTTGCTGGTCGAGTAAGCGGTCAACGCTTTTTGGGGTGTGTATGCCGCGGCGGACGAGAGGTTGACGATGTGTCCGCCGGAGCCGCGTTTGATCATCATCGGTGAGAAGGCGCGGCAGCCGTACACAACTCCCCAGAAGTTGATGTTCATGACTCGCTCGAACTGGGCCACAGTGGTGTCTGCGAAGGTTCCCGAAAAACCGATACCGGCATTGTTGACGACGATGTCGGGAACTCCGTGATGTGCGGCTACGGTTTCCGCGAATCGAGTCATGGCGTGCTCGTCGGAAACGTCCACGTGATACGCGTGTGCGCCTCCACCGAAGACGGCTTCGGCTCCGCCGGCACTTGCGGGTGAGTTGACGAGTGCGGCTGTGTCCTGGGCACTTTCGAGGTTGACGTCGCACACAACGACGATTGCGCCCTCGGCGGCAAAAGCGAGCGCGGTCTCGCGGCCGATGCCACTGCCGGCTCCGGTGACAACCACGAGTGTTCCGGTGAGGTCGCGTAGGCGTCGCTGCAGCTTTGCTCCGCGTCGCCAGCTCCCGATGTCCTTCAGTAGTCCCATGCGGTTCAGTCTCATGTGTTTCCCCCGTCGTTTTGCGCAGCTTAGGCTATTTTGCGAAACACTGTGTCTCAGGTCACAAACTGTGAGAACTTCGCTTCACACCGCAGTTGTACGACCGACCTGGAGGTTTCGATGAGCCGCAATTCCCGATCAGGTAGTCGCCGCGCGGCAGCTGCCGCACTGGCGATCACCGCAAGTTTGTTCCTTGCATCATGTGCTGGAAATGACGACAACGAGGGCGGGGGCGGAGGCGAGTCGGCTGATTCCGGGTCGTCGTTGAAGATCGGAATGGTCAACGAGCAGGCCGATCCCGGATCGCCCACCAAGGGCGGTACTCTCACGTTCAGCGGCTACTCGCCGGTGACGACGCTCGATCCGGCCAAGGCTCAAGTGAGCGGCTCCACCGGTGGCAGCGAGCTCAGTGCAATCTACGACGTGCTGATGCGATACGACCCCATCGAGCAGACGTTTGAACCGCAGCTGGCGGAGTCGCTCGAGCCCAATGCAGAAAGCACAACGTGGACGTTGAAGCTGCGCGACGGTGTGACGTTCAGCGACGGAACACCTTTCGATGCGCAGGCCGTCACGGCGAGTATCAACCGGTACATGACCAACAAGGGACCGCAGTCGGGGTTGTGGATTGCCAAGGTCGCCTCGATGGACACGCCGGATGCAACGACGGTCGTCTTCAACCTGGTTGATCCCTGGACGGGAATCGAGCCGATGCTCTCCACCGGCCCCGGAATGATCGTCGCTCCGGCTGCGCAGCAGGGTGATCAGTTCACGCCGATCGGCGCCGGTGCGTTCACGCTCGAGAAGTTTGCTCCCAACGAGGAAATGCTGCTCGCTGCTCGTCCCGATTACTACGGCGGCGCGCCGAATGTCGACAAGCTCAAGATGGTCAGCATTCTCGGTGCACAGCCCACCTCCGAGGCGTTGAAGTCCGGTGGGATCGACGCCGCGTACATACGAACGTTGGGGCCGATCCTCGATCTGGTGGAGTCCGACTACCCGGGATTCATCGACATTCCCTCGCTCGGCTACATCGCAAACGTCAACATGGCCGCTGGTCGACCCGGAGCGGATCTGCGTGTGCGCCAAGCGATGGCATACGCCGTCGATCCGGCCACCCTTGATGTCCGGGCCAATGACGGCAAGGGCCTTCCGGGTCAGGTGATCTTCCAGGACACGTCTCGCTGGCACAACGATGTCGCTCCGATCGGTGTGGATCCGGCCAAGGCCAAGGAACTGCTCGATCAGGCGAAGGCGGACGGTTACAACGGCAAGATCAGCTACCTCACCATGCAGGAGCCGTCGGCGCAGGCCACGGCACTCGCTGTGCAGGCCATGCTCAACGCCGTCGGGTTCGACGTCCAGATCGAGAACGTCAACAACGTCGGTGACCTGGTCAAGCGGATGTACGCCGATCGCGACTACGACATGGCGACCGCTGCTCTCAACCTCACCGAGGCGGACCCCTCCGAACGTCTCTACACGGGTCTCAAGACCGGTGGGCGTAACAACACCACGGGTTACTCGGACGCCGAAATGGATCAGTTGCTCGACGAGTTGGGTGTTGCAATCAGCGACGACGACAAGAAGGCCGTCCTCGTGAAGATTCAGGAACGCGCCAACGAAACCCTGCCGTGGCAGGTGTGGGGCACCGGACCGGCTTTGGACGTGTGGAACCAGAATGTGCACGGACTTCAGCCGAGTATCGACGGGATTCTGCTCTTCGACGAGGTGTGGAAGAAGTAGGGGCTACGCCCCCGTGCGCCTTTCTGGTAGCCCCCACTGCCAGAAAGGCGCACAGGCCATTGGCCTCGTACTTTCCACTGAGTGGGACTGAGAATTAATACTTGTGCCTTAGGTCACAAACTGTGACAGCTTCGCATCACATCACAGTTGAAGGTCCGATCTGGAGGTTCGTAAATGAGTCGCAGTTCTAGGCGCGGCAGTCGAAAGGTCGCAGCAGTCGCACTGGCTGTTTCCGCCGGTTTGTTCTTGGCTTCGTGTGCCGACAGTGGAGCGGACGGCGGCAGCGGCGACGCACCCGAGTCCGGCTCAGCTCTGACGATCGGTCCCGTCAACGCATCGACGAACGAGGGCGATCCGGTCAAGGGGGGAACGCTGACATTCAGTGGATACTCCGCGGTGACAAGTCTCGATCCCTCGAAGACACAGATTGCCGGCTCGGTGGCCGGCTCGGAGCTCGGGGCGATCTACGACACCCTGCTTCGTTACGATCCCACGTCGCAGAAGTTCGTTCCGAAGCTCGCCAACTCGATGTCGCCGAGTTCGGATTTCAAGACCTGGACGCTCAAGCTGCGCGATGGTGTGAAGTTCAGTGACGGCACGCAGGTCGACTCTGCGGCAGTGTCGTCGAGCCTGGCTCGATACGTCACCAACAAGGGACCGCAGTCCAGCCTGTACGCGTCGAAGGTCGCGTCGGTCGACACGCCGGACGCGTCGACGGTTGTCTTCAATCTCGTCGACCCGTGGACGGGTATCGAGTCGCTGCTCGCCACCGGCCCCGGAATGATCGTTGCGCCCAGCGCGCAGCAGGGTGATCAGTTCACGCCGATCGGCGCGGGTGCGTTCACACTCGAGAAGTTCGCTCCCAACGAGGAGCTGATTCTCGACGCTCGTGAGGATTACTTCGCGGGTGCCCCGAACGTGGACAAGTTGCGCATGATCAGCATCGTCGGTTCGCAGGCCACGAGCGAGTCGCTCAAGAGTGGCGGCGCAGATGCCGCGTACATGCGATCACTGCCGAACGTGCTCGACCTCATCGACTCCGGCTACCCGGGCTACGTCGACATCCCGTCGCTGTCGTACCTGTCACTGCTCAACACGGCTCCGGGTCGCCCGGGCGCCGACGTGCGCGTGCGTCAGGCACTGGCTCTGGCAACGGATCCCGTTGCACTCGACAACCGACTCAACGAAGGTAAGGGCCTACCGGGGCAGGTCATCTTCCAGGACAGCTCGCGCTGGCACAACGACGAGGCTCCGATCGGTGTCGACCCGGCCAAGGCCAAGCAGCTTCTCGACGAGGCCAAGGCTGACGGTTACGACGGCAAGATCACGTACCTGACAATGCAGGAGAATTCGGCTCAGGCGATGGCTCTCGCGCTGCAGTCGATGGCAAATGCCGTTGGTTTCGACTTCCAGATCGAGTACGTCAACTCGGTTGCCGACGTCGTCAAGCGTTTGTACGTCGACCGCGACTTCGACATGTCGACCGGCTCCGCCAACCTTCCGGAAGCCGATCCGTTCGAGCGTCTGTACTCGAACCTCAAGACCGGTGGACGTAACAACGCAACAAGCTTCTCCGACGCTCAGATGGACACGCTGCTCGACGAGTTGGGTGTCGCGACGTCCGATGACGCGAAGAAAGAGGTCCTGGCCAAGATCCAGGCACGCGCCACTGAGGTTGTGCCGTGGCAGATCCTCGGCAACACGCCGTGGCTTGGCGTGTGGGCCAAGAACGTTCACGGTGTCCAGCAGAGCATCGACGGAATCATGTTCTTCGACGAGGCGTGGAAGACCAACTGACGGAACGTGAATAACTGAGTACGGCAAAGCTGAAGCCGGAGATGCGCACTGCATCTCCGGCTTCGGTGTATTTCGGGGTGTCCAGGTATTTCGCGGTATCTAGTCCATCAGATCGTGGACATAGCACCAGCGCCAGGACTCGCCAGGTTCGTGGGACCGCATCACGGGGTGTCCGGTCTCGCGATAGTGATTGGTGGCGTGTTGGTGCGGGCTGGAGTCGCAACATCCGACGTGGCCGCAGGTGAGGCAGATTCGCAAGTGTGACCAGTTGTCCTCGCCCAGCTTGGCGCATTCTTGACAGACGCCGGGAGTTAAAGCGGCCGGGTCGGTTTCGGGCGTTTCAGCCAATTCTTCGCAACCGCTTGCCACCGGTTCGGGTGCCGGTGTGCGGGCGGCGACGCGCTTCAGGATTTTTTTCATCACCATCCATAGTGCACGGTGGCCGCCGATCCTGCATGCTGCCAGAGTGAACGGCATATTACTGGGGGTTGTAGTAGCGGCTTTGCTGGTCGCAGCGGTTGCGCGTCGATTCGGTTTGTCGTCGCCGTTGATACTGGTGGTCTTCGGGTTGATCGCGTGTCAGGTACCCGGCGTACCGGATCTCGAGCTCGATCCGGATCTTGTTCTGTTCGTGGTGTTACCACCGTTGCTGTACTCGGCGGCGTTGGACAGTTCATATCTGGCATTGCGATCGAATCTGCGTCCCATCGGGTTGCTCGCGGTGGGTCTGCCCCTCGCGACGACCGCAGCGGTCGGCTTGGTCGCGTATCTGATCGTGCCGGAGTTCTCGATTGCCGCGGCGTTGGTTCTCGGTGCGATTGTGGCGCCGCCGGATGCGGTGTCGGCGAGCGCAATCGGACGTAGGCTCGGACTGCCGCGTCGGATCATGACACTCCTGGGCGGTGAGAGCCTGCTCAACGACGCCACCGCCCTGACGGCCTACAAGGTTGCCTTGGCGGCGGCCGTTGGCACGGGTGCCACATTGGCGAGCGGGTTCGAGACGTTTGTGATCGCCGCTGTCGGCGGAACGGCGATCGGGCTTGCGGTGGGGTTCGTGATCTCCAAAGTGCGTGGCAAACTTCGCGATCCGGTGATGGAGAGTGCAATCGGCTTGGTGGTGCCGTTCTTCACCTACCTGGCTGCGGAAGAGATCCATGCGTCGGGCGTCATTGCCGTAGTGGTGGCCGGCCTTTTCCTGGGTCAGCGTTCCACTCGGGCCAGTTATGCGACACGCCTGCAGGATACGGCCGTGTGGAAGGCCGTCGACCTCATCCTCGAGTCGTTTGTGTTCCTGTTGATCGGGCTCCAATTGCCCAGTGTTGTGAGCGGATTGCAGGGGTACAGCACCTCGATGGTGGTGTGGGCGTCCATCGCGGTGCTCGCGACCGTTGTGGTTGTGCGGATCGCGTGGGTCTTTCCGGCCACGTACCTGCCGCGGTGGTTGTCGCCGCGGATCCGCGCGCGGGAACCGGACGTGTCGGTGCGGTCGGTATTTGTCGTGTCGTGGGCAGGGATGCGCGGAGTCGTGTCGCTGGCAGCAGCATTTGCCATTCCCTTGACAGTGAACAGTGGTGAGGAGTTCCCCGGGCGTTCGCTGATCTTGTTCCTGACATTTGTCGTCGTGGTCGGAACATTGCTCCTGCACGGTCTTTCGTTGCCGTGGGTTATCCGCACGCTCGGTGTTCAGGGGGAGGAAGCGCAGTCCGACGCGAGAGCGGAGGCGGCCGCGCAGGACAAGGCGGCGCGGGCAGCAGCAGCGCGGCTGGACGAGTTGGTTGCCGAGCAGGACGGAGGTGTGCCCGCGGTGCGGGATCGAGCGGCGGACATCCTGCGGACCTGGAACACGCACCGAGCCAATTCGGCGTGGGAGCGGCTTGGGCGTAGCGACGACGATCTGGGGGAGAGCCCGTCGGCGGCATTCCGGGCTCTGCGTCTCGAGATGATCGACGCCGAGCGGACTGTGTTCATTGCCGAACGCGATGGCGGCCGCATCGATGACGAGGTCCTACGGAAGGTGCTACGTGAGCTGGATCTGGAGGAAGCGACCTTGGATCGGGACTAGATCGGGACTAGACCGATAGGTCTCTTTGGTTTGGCGGAATGCGCAGGCCAGGGCGATTTAGATAACCGTTGAGGACCGCAACTTAACCAATTCCACTGAGCGGGACTCGTTCGAACCATTCTGTGCGTCGCATCACACACTGTTTCTTGTTCAACAAGAAGTCACAGTTTTTCCTGCCTTGGAGGCATCAGAATGAGTCGTAGTTCCCGCCGCGGGCATCGCAGATTAGCTGCGGTCACGCTGGCGATCACCGCAAGTATGTTCCTGGCGTCGTGCGCCGACAACGGGTCGAGCGGCGGCGGTGAATCTGTCGAGTCGGGTTCCGCGCTCAAGATCGGATTGGTCAACGAACAGGCTGATCCCGGCACCCCGACCACGGGTGGCACGCTGACGTTCAGCGGTTATTCCGCAGTGACATCGCTCGATCCGGCGAAGATCCAGGTTGCCGGCGCAACAGGTGGCAGTGAGCTCAGCGCGATCTACGACGTGCTGATGCGCTACGACCCCATCGAGAAGACGTTCGTTCCGCAGTTGGCGCAGTCCCTCGAGCCGAGCTCGGACAGCAAGACGTGGACGCTGAAGCTTCGTGACGGCGTCAAGTTCAGTGACGGAACATCTCTCGATTCCAAGGCAGTTGTCGACAGCATCAACCGCTACGTCAACAACAAGGCAGCGCAGTCGAGCCTGTGGGCAGCCAAGGTTGCCTCGATGGACACCCCGGACGCGTCGACGGTTGTCTTCAACCTCGTCGACCCGTGGACGGGTATCGAATCGATGCTCTCTACTGGTCCCGGCATGATCGTCGCTCCGGCTGCGCAGCAGGGTGATCAGTTCACGCCGATCGGCGCCGGCGCATTCACACTCGAGCGTTTTGCTCCCAACGAGGAGCTGTTGCTCGCTGCCCGTCCCGATTACTTCGGCGGCGCACCGAAGGTCGACAAGCTCAAGCTCATCAGCATCGTCGGAGCTCAGCCCACTGCCGAGGCTCTCAAGACCGGTGGCATCGACGCGGCGTACATGCGTACGCTCACCCCGATCCTCGATCTGATCGAGAACGGCAACCCTGGCTTCATCGACATCCCGTCGCTCGGCTACATCGCGAACGTCAACATGGCCGAAGGTCGCCCCGGTTCGGATCTTCGTGTGCGCCAGGCAATGGCAATGGCGATCGACCCCGAAACCCTCAACACCCGCGTCAACAACGGCAAGGGCCTTCCCGGACAGGTGATCTTCCAGGACACCTCCCGCTGGCACAACGACGTCGCTCCGACCGGTGTGGATCCGGCCAAGGCCAAGGAACTGCTCGATCAGGCCAAGGCAGACGGCTTCGACGGCAAGGTCACCTTCCTCTCCATCCAGGAGCCGTCCGCACAGTCGACTGCGCTCGGCGTGCAGGCAATGCTCAACGCAGTCGGTTTCGACACGCAGATCGAGTACGTCACCGGCGCAGGCGATCTGGTCAAGCGGATGTACGTCGACCGTGACTACGACATGAGCACCGCAGCCGGTTCACTGTCCGAGGCAGACCCGTTCGAGCGTCTGTACACGGGCATCAAGTCCGGTGGCCGTAACAACGTCACCAACTACGCCGACGCCGAGATGGACGTCCTTCTCGATCAGCTCGGTGTTGCCACCAACGACGAGGACAAGAAGGCTGTTCTCGCAAAGATTCAGGAACGCGCCACCGAGACGGTGCCGTGGATCGTCTGGGGCAACGTCCCGACGCTGGACGTGTGGAACACGAACGTTCACGGCCTGAAGCAGAGCATCGACGGAATCATGCTGTTCGACAGCGTTTGGAAGTCCTGACTCGACCTACACGTGTCCGGCCCTCGCGGGGCCGGACACGTTAACCGAGACGAATGAGATACGAGGAATTGCTGTGAATTGCGAGTTGGCTGCCCGAAGGAGACGAAATCTATGAACATCGGCGCAATCGGTAAGAAGTTGGGCCAGCTCGTCATTGTGCTCCTCATCGTCAGTTTCGGAACCTTCGTGCTGGCGTCGTTGATCCCCGGTGACCCGGCGGTCGCGGTATTGGGTGAGGGTCGTACCCCCGCCGAATACGAGGAAATGCGCCAGCAGCTCGGACTCAACGATCCACTCCTGGTTCGTTATTGGGACTGGTTGACGAGCGCCCTTACCGGTGATCTCGGTACCTCGCTGGTCCCGCCGCAGCAGGAAGTTCTCTCCGCAATCGGCTCGGCTCTCCCGGTCAGCGTTCAGCTTGCAGTGATGGGCCTTGTCATCGCTCTTGTTGTCGCCGTTCCGCTCGCACTGTGGTCGGCACATCACGAGGGTGGCGTCATCGACCGCGTCATCAGCGCCGCAACGTTCGGTGTTCTCTCGATTCCGAGCTTCCTGGCCGGTTTGCTCCTCATCATGGTGACGGTGAACTGGTTGGGTTGGTTCCCGCGCTCGCAGTGGGTGCGAATCGGTGACAGCATCTCCGGAAACCTTTCGCACGCAATACTTCCCGCAATCACCATCAGTCTTCTCGAGATGGCGATGTTCACCCGCGTTCTGCGCAGCGACCTCGTGACCACCTTGCGTGAGGATTACATCCTCGCTTCGAAGGCCAAGGGCATGCCCACGCTGCGCGTCCTGTTCAGTGACGCGCTGCGGCCGTCGTCGTTCTCGCTCATCACCATGATGGGTCTGGCACTCGGCGGCATGATCGGCAGCACCGTCATCGTCGAGACACTGTTCTCGCTGCCCGGCATGGGCACACTCATCGTTCGGG
>NZ_VBTM01000002.1:0-61943 GCF_013277795.1 Rhodococcus sp. MS16 | reverse complement strand
AAGTGTTTGCGGCGCGGCTGACTTCGGCGAGAAGGTCGTTGTAGGTCAGATCGCGGGAATCGCCCGGTTCGCCTTCGAAGTGAATGGCGACGCGGTCACCGTTGCCGGCGAGGACGTGGCGGTCGACGCAGTTGTAGGCGACATTCAACTGTCCGCCGACGAACCACTTGGCGACGGGGGCGTCGGTCCAGTCGAGGACGTCGGTCCATTTCTGGTGCCAGTGAAGGCGCTCAGCCTGATTCGCCCAAAAAGCAAGGCGGTCGGTATCTGCGGCAGCCTGCAGTTCCGGTCCCGCGTTGGCGGCCGCAGCGAACTCTGCGCTCGGCGGATATGCCTGGGGGACGTCTGTTTCGGCTGCGCTTGTCATGGAAGGTACTTTCTGGAGACGTGATATTGGGGTTGAGAATGGCGACCGCTTGGGCGTGGAGGGCAACCGAGGAATGGGAAATTGTAGTATCAAAAGTCACCGGAAACGTGCACCATGGCCATCAGCAACGCTCCAGGGTCTGCGGCGGCGATAGCCGTGTCTAGATCTGCGGCCGTCACCTGCTCTTTTTTAGAAGTGTAGTTTTTTGGTATGCGCAATTAGTTAATTTCCTTCATTGTCGGAATTATCATGGCTCTACTAATAAATCACAGGAAAAGTTCTCGACTCGTCTATCTTCTCAAATTTAGGTAAGCAGAAAATCAAATCTACCAATCACTCACTGGATGAACTCGGTGCACCGGACATTGACGACAGGTCATCCTTTTGTACATGTCCTGCCCGTCGACAATGCTGAACACGCTCGTCCGGGTCCTTGATCTCATTCAGATCTGGACTGTTCCGCTAACCGTGGCAACATACGGTGCCAATTCAGACCGAGCAACGGTCCTTATATGGACGTCTTCTGGTCCGTCTACGATACGAAGCGTACGGGCTCGGCTCCAGATTTCGGATAGGGGCGTCACGTCGCTAACTCCAGCGGCCCCGTGTAACTGGATGGCCCGATCGAGGACGCGCTCAGCCATTCTCGGTGCGACAACCTTGATCGCTGAGATGTCACTTCGTGCTGCTTTGACTCCAACCTGGTCGACACGCCACGCGCATCGCAAGACCAGCAGTCTCGCCTGGTCGATTTCGAGTCGTGACTCGGCGATGTTTGCCTTCACTACGCCTTGATCGGCTAGCTTTCCCCCGAAGGCAGTTCGCGACGTTGCGCGCGAACACATCAGTTCGAGAGCACGTTCGGCCATGCCGATAGCACGCATGCAGTGGTGTACCCGTCCTGGTCCCAATCGAGCTTGCGCTACCGCGAATCCGCCGCCTTCGGGGCCGAGGACGTTAGCGATTGGAACTCGGACATCCTCGTAGGTGACCTCTGCATGACCCTGTTGTTCGTAGAAACCGAATACAGGTATGTTCCGCACAACCGTCACGCCCGGCGTGTTCTTGGGAACGATGACGACTGAGTGACGCTGATGTCGATCGGCTTCGGGATCTGACTGCCCTAGTACCAGCAGGATATCGGTTCGTGGGTCAGAAGCTCCGGTGCTGAACCATTTTCTTCCATTGATGATGTAGTGGTCGCCGTCGCGTTCGATGCGGGTCTCGATATTGGTTGCATCGCTGGATGCGACGGCTGGTTCCGTCATCGAGAATGCTGATCGGGTTGAGCCAGCCAGAAGTGGCTCTAGGTACTTCCTGCGTTGCTCTTTCGTTGCGAACTTCTCAAGCATTTCCATGTTTCCAGAATCCGGAGATTGGCAGTTCATTGCCGAGGGCGCAATATAGGGGCTGCGGCCTGTTTCCTCGGCGATGATCGCATAGTCGACAGCTGTGAGTTCGGATTCGCTGGATAGGAAAAGATTCCAGAGATTCTGGTCTTTAGCGGTAGCGATGAGTTCGAGCAGTACTTTCGGCACATCGTTTGTCCGCCCCTGCGCCATAAGTTCAGCACGTTCCTCGGCGTAGATTTTCTCCGCAGGGTAGACGTGGAGGTCCATGAAAATGCGGACTTTGTCGAGAACCTGCGCGCCTTGAGCAGAGATTGTCAGATCCATCGAAGCTCCTAATGGGTTGGTTTGGATTGTCTGGCAGTGACAGGTAGTCGACGAGCGGAATCAGTTGCCGAGATGCGCTTGGCTTGCCTGGAGCTGCCAATCGAGTTGCGCGTCCATGATGCCTATGTCGAGGTGCTTTCCCACCATGGCTCCGGAAACGAACCGCGCTCTAGTCAAGGTGTTGATTGCGCACAGGCGCCAGTACGCGAACGCCTTGTAGTAGTCAAGATTGTCGATACCGATACCTGTCTCGGCGGAATACAACTCCGCGATTGCGTAGCTTGAGTTGAGTTGTCCAGAGTTGTTGACTGGCTTGGAGAGCCACGGACCCGCGTGATCGTCGTCGCCCCACCAGATCATGAGCCAGCCGAGGTCTACGAGCGGGTCACCGACTGCGGTGAGCTCCCAATCGAGAATGGCTGTCACCTGCCCATTGCCGTCGAGCATGATGTTGTCGGCCTTGAAATCACCATGGACGATGGACTCCCGGGGCGCGTCGGGGCGATGGTCGACAAGGTGGTTTCCCGTGGTGAGCATTCGTGCTCTGTAGGCAGAGGGCACCAAGTCTCCGATGGCGTCGAGCCGCCGCAGCCAGCCGACGACCTGGCGTTCTACATAGCTGCGGGGGCGCCGAAAGTTACCGAGCCCTACTTGGTTGATGTCGAGTGTGTGCAGCAATCCGAGAGCTTGCGCCATCGATGCGCATACCTTCATACGCGCGGGCAAGGTCATGTGTTGTACGTGGTCGAAATTGAGAGGAGAACCAGGCACGAAGTTCATCAGGAAAAACGGTGCTCCCAGAACTTCTACGTCTTCGCAGAGTGCCACAAGCGAGGGGGTAGGGATGGGACTGGATTTGAGCGCGGTCAGAATTTCCCACTCACGTTTGACGTCGTGGGTACCAGCTGCACCGTCGCCGAGAGGTGGTCGTCTCAAGACATAGCGAATGCCATTTGAATCCCTAACTTCGTAGATCAGATTCGACCGGCCGGCCGAGATGATGCTCATGCTGATCGGCAGTGTAATGGCGGGGACGTTGCGCTGGATCCAGTCCGTGATCCTGTCGAGGTCTATTCCCGGTAGGGCGGTCGAGAACATTCTTGCTCCGTTTCTTCGCACAAAGCTTCTGTAAGGTGCCAGCATTCACACATTTGAAGAGGAAACCCTCGCTGGTGCAGAGGGTTTGAAGTATGAGAGATATAGACGTGGCGGCGCTGTGGCCGCGTAACGGTAGAAGTTGATTCGAGCATGACGGCTGCACGGACAACTGCTTTCTTGTCGCGAGCCAACGGCCGTGATAGGAACGTTCGAGGCCTTCTCCCTAACCATTGCGGTGGGACGGATGGATCGTTGAGAGATGCCGTCGGGATGCCGGAGTCATCGTTTCCGCTCCAGAGGCCTTGGAGATCTAGTTGCTCTTGCGTCTGATTAGTACGTCGACGGCCGTAGCGCCGTTACCCACTGTCCCGACGATGAGTGGGTTGATCTCGAACTCGAGGTTTTGGTCCGAAACGCTCCAGATCATTTCACTGACCTTGCTCACGCACTTGGCTGCTTCCTTCACATCGCCCTTCGCTGCACCGCGGAACCCGTCCAGGACGGGCCACCCCTTCAAGGACTTGAGCATCGCCTCTGCCTGTTCGATAGAGACAGGAGCAGCAGCGACACTGAAGTCCTTGTAGATCTCTGCCATCACGCCTCCAAAGCCGACGGTGATCGTTGGCGGAAAACCGTCTCCCTTGCTGATCGCCCCGATTATCAATTCAGTTCCCCGCGTTGCCATCGTCTGGATGAGGACGCCCTCTGCGGTGACTCCGGCAGCGCGGGCCCTTTCCACAAGCAGCTCGTATGTCGCGGCAACTTGATCAAGGGCAACTTCTATTTCCACACCTCCTAGTTCGGATTTGTGTGCCACGTTTGCTGCTTCGATTTTCATCGCCACGCGCTCGCCGAGCTCAGGCGCCAGCATTACAGCCTCCGAGGCACTGGTGGCTAGCCTCATCTTTGGAATCGCCACTCCGATGAGATCGAGTACCTTCCACCCCAGGTCGAAACGAGCGGGTTCGAGGAGCAGGCTTCGTGTCTGGTTGGAGGAGGCAGGCTTTTCCAATGTAGTGACGGTGGGCAGCGACAGCTTGATGATGCGTGCAAGCGTTCGAGGTGATTCGTAAATCGGTATGCCTACATTCCGGCAAATCGCGCGGGCGGCGCTGGTCAATTCACGCCCAGCTAGCCACTGAACCCAGAGTGGCACAGCTAGATCCGCCTTAAGGTTTGCAATCATTTCCGCTAGACTCTCTGCTTGATCTCCTGTCACTAATGTCAAGACCAATGCGATTCCGTCGACATTCGAGTCGGCAGCAATTACCTCCAAGAGCTTGCGGAAATCTCCGCTGGAATCCGCGGAATTGAGGATCTGTGCCGTGACGTCCACCGGATTCGTCGCTACACCGAACGGTGGAATGATCTGACGGATTTCCTCAATCGTCGAGCTTGCCAATTGGGCAACATTTAGGCCATTTGCTTGGAATTGATCAACCAGGAGGATCCCTGCGCCTCCGGAAGTGGTGACTACTGCCAGCCGGGGGCCAACTATCTCAAGGTTCGAGGCCAAAGACATGCCGGCCCATAGGAGTTCGCTGAGATCATCGACGACGATCACGCCGTAACGGTGAGCGGCGGCCAGTAAGGCTGAATCGTCGCCGAGCATCGCCCCGGTATGCGAAGCAGCGGCCCGGCGGCCGACCTCGGAGAGACCTGATCGAAGAAGGACGAGCTGCGTGCCGTATCGGCGGGCACTTTCCGCGAGGTGGACGAACCCATGTCCATTATCGATTCCCTCCGAATACATGAGAATCACCTTGATCGAGGGGTCTTCGACGAACGCGGTCGCTACCTCGACGATGTCGAGGTCTGCTTGGTTTCCAGTGGCGACCCACTTGGCGAAACCGATGCCGATGTCGTTGGCCATGTCGAGCAGCGCTCCGCCCACCGCTCCACTCTGACCGACATAGGCAATGGGGAAAGACGTTGCCTGGGGTCGGTCGGCTGCGGCTGAGAATGTGGCGAACAGGCCGATGTCCCGGTTGATCAGGCCAAGGCAGTTCGGACCGAGGATCCGCACGCCGGATTCTCGTGCTGCGTCGATAATTCGAGCCTGGAGCAACCGTCCCGCCTCGCCTACCTCTGCAAACCCAGAAGCCAGAATGACGACTGCGGCCGCGCCTACTTCTCCAGCTTCGCGGATCACCGCCTCAGTTCTCTCCGGAGGTGCAAACGACATCACCAGATCGATTGGCGCGGGGACGTCAGCCAATGT
Organism: Rhodococcus sp. MS16; assembly: GCF_013277795.1. Lineage (NCBI taxonomy): Bacteria > Bacillati > Actinomycetota > Actinomycetes > Mycobacteriales > Nocardiaceae > Rhodococcus > Rhodococcus sp. MS16. The sequence goes on along the minus strand of NZ_VBTM01000002.1, from coordinate 56,581 downwards.
CGCGTAGCAGGGCAAGCCGTAAAGCTCTCGGTGCTTGGGGTTGATGGGGTAGACCGCACCTTCGTAACCGTGTGAGGCAAGGAGTCTTACGGGTCGCGCTGTCAGCGATGTCGAGCGACCCGACACACCCAGGACTGCCACAGATCTCGGGCTCAAGATGCGGCGCAGACCGGAGGCTATCTCTCGATCACGCATATCGGCCGGGTCCAACGTGGATACGGGGCGCATGGAAATGCGGTCTCCTTCGGGTTGGAATATTGACGACAACAACAGATGGGGTGGTACTCGTTACTGCTGGGTACGTGTGGTTGAATTGCATTGCGTCAAAATAGGGACGATGTCCCATTTTTACCTGAAGGGGATGGGTTCGTCAACGTGCATCTAGGCGCGCTCCAGCAAAGCGATACTCTGACCTCGTTTGATCGGCGCAGTCCGCCAGTTACGTCTCAAGAGTGGAGAATCATGTCGTCAACACCTGTCGCTGAGGGCATGTATGGGCGAGCAGGTGCGGTGGTCGACCTACTTGTCACACACTGGCCGGATTCGGTCGGAGTACGCCAGATTGCTGGCGAGCTAGGCCTAAGCCGCACAACCGTGAACCGAATTCTGATGAGCCTGAGCGAACGCGGTGCGAGTAGGGCACTACCCAGCGGCAAATATCGACTGGGGCACCGAATCTTGGTTGATGCGTGGGCGGCATCGCACCGCAGCCGGCTCCTCGGGCAATTACGCATACAAATTCAAGAATTGTCAGCTCGCACGAACGAGACCGCACTGCTGGTGCTTCTGGACGAGGTGAATCTGCAAGGACGAACGATTTTCGAGGCAGTATCGAGTCGAAGGATCCGTTACCGTGTCAGTCCCGGATCAAGGGTGCCACTCGACCGTGGAGCCCTTGGCCGGGCGATGCTGGCCGGCATGCCCCGTGAACAACTCGCCAGAATGATAGAGCAAGGTTCACCAACAACGCACGAGCTCGAGACTGTCCGGGAACAGAGTCTGCAGGAACTGCGGAAGCAACAGTTTGTTGTCAGTCGGGAGGAGCGAATCCCTGGAGCTATGGGCATTTGCTCTCCGATACTCGTCGGCGGCGATGTAGTGGGTTGTATCGGACTGACAATTCCCCGGGTCCGCGAAGCGGAACTCGACGTCGCTGAGCTCGGATCTCTAGTGGCAAGTGCCTCCAATTTGGCCGCAACGGTCATTGCTCTGTCAAATTCGGGCTTTGACGAACCGATTACTCCACCTACAACCGAGTCTCCGAGTTCTGTCACCGACCGCTTCGTGACAGTTCTGGAACATGCATACCTACAAGGTTCAGCGCCGATCGGAGCCATTGGAAGAATCGCCAATTGTTCTACACCAGCAGCTCATAGGTTGGTCGAGGAGATGGTTGCTAGCGGCCTTTTCCGTAAATCCGGCAGCAACTTAGTTCCGGGAGTCCTGGCGATCACGTGGTCAAGCACCCTCGCCGAACTCGAGCCGTGCAGCCTTCTGCGGGAAGCCCTCGATTCTCTGGCGTCCGAAGTGGGCGAAACCGTTGCATTCGGGCTCCTAGAACCAGAAGAGGCGTCGCTCGTTCTTGTAGAAGTCTGTGAGGGATCCAAGCCCATCCAATACCACCTGGGCCAGGGCGACAGGCTACATCTGAGATCCGGGGCGGCCGGCAAATCGGTACTGGCCTTCATGGAAGAGAAGCGCTCCAAGGAGATCATTGGAGTCGGAGAGTCTAACCGGAACCCTGAAGCCATTCATCACGAGTTGGCCGTTATTCGAAGTGATCTCGCTGCGGTTTCATATGGAGAACAGATCTCGGGCGCAGTTGGGGTGGCGGCACCCGTATTCAACGGAGACCAGGTTATCGGCGCCGTGACCATTTCCACCCCACGGTACAGATTTGACGAAACTCGGATCACAGAATTTAAGAATGCCGTCCGACGGACAGCCTCCTCGCTCACAATCCTCAACACCGCTGCCGACATTCCCCTCCGAAGTATGCGGGCCTAAAGCCGCGGTGATTATCATGACCATACAACTGGACCCAACAGCAAAGATGAATCCGCATCTTTACGACGATAGAAGTGATGGTCACCACGGAGGTTGCGGGCACTTCGAGGATGTCAGTCTCGGAGTGCCCGCCTGACCGCCAACAAAGTAGGCAACCAGGCGGGCACCTCGGTACCGCCGGGTAAGCGATACATTTCGAATGAGGCGAGTCAGAAGGCGCTGCCCACAGCAGGCCTGTCTGCATATCGCACCGAGTCCTGAGTATCCAAGACCGTGTGGATGCTTTGCAACAAAAGACCTTTCGATGTCACGCGCGCCGAACCGCTTGTGATTCCGGTAGACAACAAGTATGGGCGACCTTCCAAAATTTTCGTAACAAAGATATATGAAGTAAATGACACTTCTGTGTCACTTCGACTAGTAATAACGATGTTACTTCCGTTATGACGCAGTGGGTACGGGCTGTTAAGTCGGTGGTCTTCCTTCCACGCCATAGCTTCGTCGGCCCCATGCAGATCGCATCGAATGAACTCCTCGTAACTCGTTCTACCGGTGTCGCTTCGACACGAAAGAGTGAAGTCGTCGGCAAGCAACGCGCGAAGTACGCCGGGCTGCCACTCGTCGTAATAAAACCACCATTTTGCGATCAAATCGGCGAGGCCTGCGTGCGTTATCTCGGTGGGATTCACTTGAGAAAATCTCCTTCTTCGGGAATATGTTGAGCGGAAGGTACTGGACCATCCGGGTCAGTCGTAGCACTGTCCGGCGCGTTAACGCTCCAGCTTTCGTTCGTCCAGCGCAGTTTTCGAAAGTAGAGGCCACTTTTGGATAATCAATCCTTGCTGAACCGTACTGGAACGCCACCGCTTCGCCGCAAGATTCTCAATCTGATAGGTACCGGATCGACGAACAGTCTGAGCGAAACATCGGTGGGGCGACCAAGTGATCAGCGGGCTCGGGAGAGCCGTGTCCGCACGGTAGAGACCCCCTTCAAGTCGACACTTCGGCAACCCTCTGGTCGCACCACGAAGGGATTGACAGGTTGTGTGGCGAATATTACCATTAACTCATTATTTTAGGACAATGTCCCATAAATCTTGGAGGCGGATTGGATACCGTGGTGGCGAGTCGACGCGAATCGTTGCTGGCGAGATGCTGTACATCATTCAAGAGTCGGTCCGTTCGCTCGGCCATAGTAGGTTCCGGAGCTGCGCTTGCCCTCCTCCTGACATCGTGCTCCGGTGGCGCGGCCGGCCCTTCTAACCTGACCGGCAATCCCCAGAGTGGTGGAATCCTCACTTATTCGTTCAATACCGACGCCCAGTCGGTTGACCCTGCAACGTGCGCCATCGGCATTGGATTGGGACCGTGTCAAGCTGTGTTCGGTGCGCTGATGTACTACGACCCCGAGACAGACGAGTTCGAACCCGGCATGGCGGAGTCGTTCTCCTCTGAAGACGGCCGCGTGTGGACGCTGAAACTGCGGCCGGCTCTGACCTTCACGGATGGCACGCCCTTCGATGCCCAGGCCGTCGACTTCAACTGGCTACGCCTGTTGGACCCGCAGTTGCTTTCACCGAGCGCCGCAGTTGCGAAATCGATTACCTGGGAAGTCGTCGACTCAGCCACTATTCGAGTCACCTCAGCCGAAGTCAATTATCAGCTTCCATTCGCCATGTCGGAAGTGCTTGCATTTGTTGGATCGCCGACCGCGATCCAGGAGAAGGGGGCGGACTTTGGCGGCGCGCCGGTCGGCGCGGGACCTTTCACAATGGCCTCGTGGGCGCGTGGTACCGAGATGGTCCTCAATCGCAATCCGACATACTGGGATCAGCCACGTCCCTATGTAGATAAGCTGGTAGTCAAGACTATTCCAGCAGACGACCAGCGTTACAACGCCTTACAAGCTGGTGAGATCAACGTTATGTCAGTCACTTTCGACAAGTATGTGACGCGAGCGAGAAGTGCTGGCATGAACATAGTCGAGACCCCACAGCTTGGCGGTTCAGGGTTCCGGATGAGTTCCAACGGCGCTCTCTCAGATCCCGACGTACGCACAGCAATCGCAAAGCTCGTGGACGGTGAGCAGCTCATCGCCGCCATTTACCCAGGGGAACCTGTGGCCGATACCTTCGCGCCGGAGAGCAGTCCCTTCTACGATCCGGAGGCCCGCTGGCTCGACCAGGATGTCGAGGGTGCGCAAAAGCTCATCGATGCCTATCGGGCCCGTAATAACGATAAAGAGGTCGTCGTATCCTTCATTACAACTGCTGGCAGCCCGCTTCTCAACCAGCAAGCGGAGCTACTGCAAGCGCAGCTGCAGAGAGTGAACGGACTACAACTCGATATTCAGCCCCTCGATGGGGCGGCATTCGCCGCCGCACTGACGTCCGGAAAATATGAACTGATCCTCAGTGCCCTCGGCGGCGCCCACCCCGAGAATCTCTATAAGGTGTTTCACACCAACGGGGCGAGTAACACGGCAGGGTACTCGAATTCCACCGTTGACGCCGCACTGGATGTGACACACAATTCCGACGATCCCCCTACCGTTAACGAAGCATACAAGACAGCAATCCGAGAACTCGTGAACACCACCGCGTACCGATTTTGGCGACCCGCGATTTCAAGACTAATTACCACTGGTTCCATCCAGGGAGTGGAGTCTGCCTACCAATACTGGTTCCGCCCGGAGTTAGCCTGGGTTGAACAATGACCTAATACTCTATTTGGTTATCGACTCTACGTCGGCCGGGTTCTCCGACATCGCGGACATATATGCTTCTCTTGAAGGATTGGAATTGAAAGAACCTCGACTGTCGCCTGAACAACGCTATCAACTTGATGAAGTATCAATTTACACGAAGGAGTAATTCTCATGGTCGTAGGATTAGTGCCATCAATGCCGCCAGTGATGATGAGCGATATTTTTACCGATGAGCAGAACGAAAACTTATTTTGGATCCTGCGCAATCGCGGTCCTTGGAAACTGCTTGTCGCTCAGTATTTCAAGAATGCTGCGCAGTTGAATGCGACAACGGGCGGTAAATCGGCGGATGCCGGGGGGGCACTTGACCTTCGTCCGACCTTTCGTGGATTCTTTGCCCGAAACGGTGTAGTTTACGAAGAAGGTGCGCATGACTCCTTTTACTCCAAAAAGCTTCTTGATTCGGTCAAGAGTTTACATGGGGCAGAGTATGCAGTTCCTTTCCTTTTTCAGTTCAACATTGCTGGTCCTGCCACTGCTGACGGGTCGGCGCATTTCGATGGACGTAGCTGGCGAGGCATGGACCCGATGAACACGCCCCCATGGCTTATGAGCGTGATGGCACGCTCGGGCCTATTCGAGCGCTGGGAGGTCCAGGCAGGGCAAGTTATTTCGTATTACTACCGTTCCTCTATAGACGGCGGATTCACCTACTGGCCTGATGGGCCAGATGAAGCGGCTTCTCACATTGCCGCGCCGTTCTGGAACAACGGTTTAGTAACTGACAACCAACATATGTTCCATCGTGGAGAATCATCCGGCCCATTGCATCGACGCAATAATTTGTCAGGCGCAACTATGGAAACGGTCATTGAAGCGGAATCTGGCGGATGGGCAGTTAGGGATGCAGACAAGACATTAGACGTCTACACGGAAGACGAAATTCGAGTCTTGTTCCATTACGATGCGCATGTCTTTCGCGGCATGGATGAGCTGCGCGTGTACTTCGACCATAAAGACGACCTTAAGATTGATCAAGTTTTGGAAATGCTCATCGCTGATGTGCGGTCTCGGGGAGTGAAGATTGACGATCCATCCGATCCTATGAACGATCCCGAGTTCATCTCCGCACTATCTAATCCATACGCGATTCAACCGTCAACCAAATGGCCGGTAGATTAAAGATCTCGATTGGTAGGGCCGTTTTTCGGCGGTGTGGATCAGAGTGGGGAATTCGCGGTTGCGGTCGAGCATGTTCTCGACGATCGACCGCCCCCGTGAATCATGAAGTGATCATTAGCGTCGATAGGGTGCGACTGGTCGACTTCCTGCAGTTTCGGTGATGGACACGATGCGTTTCTGCCATTGTGAGATCAGAAGGGCAATGCACTCGGCAGCTGCGCTCGCGGCAGCGTCGATCAGTGCTGGCATCTTTGCTCTGTGGTGTGCTGGATTTGGAGGGTGAACCAGTCGGTGAGCCATTGGGGTGCGTTGCGGCCGGAGTTGTCGACGGTGAGCGCGGCGTAGTTGGTGTATGCGCCGGAAGCGACGAACGTGGCGGCGTCGAGGCCTTGGCCGAGGAGTGCTGTTTAGGCCTTCTGCGTCTTGTGTTTCGGCCATCGCGGTCAAGGAGTTGGTCAGCCCGCTGAGGTCCATGTTCTGGGCTTGGCGGTGATCTGCGTGGACGAGACTGTTGGGGCGGCTTCTTCACTCAAGAGAGATATAGGTCTTGGTCGCCTTTCCTGTGAGCATTGTTGTTGTGGCAGAGGCGAGGTCGAGTCCGATTGGCAGCAGTCCGGTGAGTGCGGCCGGGCTTCCTTCGAGGACGGCCCAGGCGATGTTGTGAGCGATGCGGATGATGTCGAATCCGGAGAGGAGGTTGCAGACGAGGGCCGCGATTCGGGCGGTGCCGGTCGGGTCTGGGAGGGCGGAGAGGATCTGTGATACCCATGTGAGGTCGATGTCGGCGGCCATTGTCACGAGTGGTGCGAACTGGTTGTTGAGGTCTCCTGCGATTTGATGTGTTCCCTGTGTCGATCAATTGCGTTGCAGCGGCCGCGATCCTGTTTACGTTTGACAACGCGCCGGGGAGATCCGAATCGTGGGTGCTGTCGAGTACTTGTTTGGCGGCGTTCTCCGGGGTACCGGCGGGGGTGTTGTACATGGTGCTGGTCGACTCCGGGTTCGCGGCCCCGGAAGTGAGAGCTCCGCCAACGGGCTCAGCGTGCCCAGCAGCGAGGTCGCGCTGTCGGCGGCGTTCTTTCTTATGTGGACAACACACAGCGAGTTGAGACCGATATCGGGTCGAGAAATGGTGAGCTGGTCTCATGCGCGTGGACACCGTGAAGACCAACGGGATCGTGACATCGGTTGCCCTGGTGAGGTCTGACGGCGAACAGGTATCGTCGGTGACCCGGTTTCTAAGGTATGTGCTCGATTCCGGAGGGAGCCCGAACACCGCGGTGGCGTACGGGTATGACCTGCGGATCGTATTCGAGTTCTTCGCTGAAGCGGAGGTGGACTGGCGGGAGTTCCGTCCAGCAGTCGGGTTGGAGTTGTTGGGTTGGTTGCGCCGTCGGCCAGTCCGCGGACCTGCGCAGCAGCTGGGACGGGTTGCCGTCGGCCCGACGGGGCGGTTGATGGCTCCCGCGAGCGTGGCCCGCATACTGGCGGCGGTGTCGAGCTTCTACGACTGGGCGATCATCGCTGAACTCGGCGAAGGGGAGAATCCGATGCGGCGACGCCGCGATCTGGGCCTGGCGATGGTAGCTGAGCGGCATCGGCCGTTCACCGGGAATGCAAGCAGGCAGGTACCGGTCAGCCGTGAGATTCGAGTTCGTCTGCCGCGTCGTCTGCCGAGGCCTCTGAGCGAGTCTGATGTGAGTGCATTGTTGGGCAGTATGACCTGCTTGCGGGATCTTTCGACGGTGCTGTTGATGCTCGATGGTGGGCTGCGACCGGGGGAGGTCCTGGGCCTGCAGCTCGGTGATATCGGATACGGACGCAGACGAGTCACGATCCGCAAACGTGATGATCACCCTCGGGGTGTGCGGGCAAATCGCGGCAGGAGCGTGTTGTCGATCTGCTCGAGTCTCGGACGTTGGATGCAGTGAATCGGTATGTGTTGCACGAGCGCCCGGTCGACGCACTGAGTCCGTTCATATTTCTGGTCGGCGGCAAGGGCGTGCGCCGCTATGAGCCGTTGTCGTATGCGGCGATGGTGAGGATGTTCGCGCGGCGGCTCGACAAACTCGGACTGCGGACAGCCGACAAGACTCCACACGCGTTACGGCACACCCATGCGACGGCGATGTGGGAGGCAGGAATGCGGGAGTTGGCGTTGCAGCGACGTCTCGGGCATGCCTCGCCGGAGTCGACCCGGATCTATACCCGGGTGTCGGACAAGCAGGTGCGCGATGAATACGAGGCCGCGTTGCGAGATCGCCGATGATGGGCGTCGGAGGCGTCGAGGTGTCGTCGGTATCGCACCGGAGCCGACAGCATGTCGACGAGAACGAGTATCACGCGTGGGTGAAAACCCATGTGCCGCAGCCGCCGGCACAGTGGGAGCGGATGGGTGCGTATCGCCGCTTCGTCGAGCACTGGCCGGACCTCCAGGAATGGTTTGCGGCACCCTTGCCGGTGCGATTGGGATTCGTCGGCGAGGGCATGCGGTCCAACGGGCGGACTGAATCACACCGCGCAAGCGGGTATTTGGTGTATCTGTCCATGGCCAAGGGGATAGGCCTCGACTTCGATTTCCTGCTCGGTCGAAAGTATGCACGTCTTTTCGATCGACGCGGTGGTAGCGCTGGACTCGGGGTCGATCTGGTCCTCTTCGACCAGTGGGTGGCGCGACTGACACAACTGGGCCACTCTGGCGTCAACGCGCGTAACGGCCTGATCTGGTCTCTGGGTCGACTGATGCTCTACCGCGGCGACTCAGATCTGACAGCGATCACCGCCGAGGACCTTTTTGCGTTCGGGTCGGCAATCCGCGCCTTCGGCGCGCGCGAGGACTTCAACACCCTGCGCCGAATACTGTTCACGAACGGTCAGTTCCGCGACGACGACGAGGCAAATGTGCGGTTCCTCCGGAACCAGTTAGGGAAGCTGCACGGCACACATGTGCTGCTGTTCAACATCGGTCAGGTCGCAGTAGAGCCGCGCAAGGGCACACAAACCATCGAGAACTGGGCAGATCATCTTCTGCCGGAACCGTGTCCACCGAAGATCAGAGTAGTCGTCGAGAAATACCTGGGGTTATGACTGCAAGGGTGTCGGTGCAACTCGCCGGTGTAGCGGATGCGAGTGAGGGAACCGTGAGCGTCAAGGTTGCGGCACCGAGAGTGGACATGGCGAGTCCGAGCGCTAGTGCGCGGCGGCTGGAATCGGTCTTTCTGGTACGTCGACGGCCGAATGATGTTGGTGTGGTGGACATGTGGGTACCTCATCTGCCGTCTGGAGAATGCTTGCCCGGCAGATGAGGTGGAGTCCGTTTCTGCCGGGATGATTGTGCGTTCAGTGTCGACGGCGGTGGGTACGGACGACAAAGTCACTGTGGATAACTTCGCCGGTTGGCTGGTGAACGAGAGGCCAATGTGTAGAGGGGGATGGGTCGATACCTCTAGTGATCGGGAGCTGACTACGCCATCCTCCGCGGGTGGATGTTCTTTGAGCGCCAAATTATCAATGCTGCGTATTTTTCTAGGGACTAGGGCCCCGGGATTGACGCTTGACGCAGTCTCTCGATCAGGACGCTCGTCGGCCAGTGGTGCGATCAGCAGACCGACGAGAGTCCAGTTGCTCCAAGGGGCCGGGTGGGGAATCAGCGCGCCTAGATGTACCCGGCCAGGACGTTGGTAGCAGGCGTGTCGACTTGAAAATGGGAGAACCTCCGGGTGTGGTGTGGCTTGTCTAAGGCCCACATCCATACCGGAGGTTCTCGTGTCCCACCGTAATGTCCGCACTACTGTTCACGGCAGATCTCTGATCGTGGAGCGCCACCGACAGGGATGGCCGCAAGCACACATCGCCTCGGCAATGGGTGTATCCCGTAAGTGCGTCAAAACCTGGATCGATCGGTACGCCTGCGAAGGCACAGCCGGGCTGGAGGACAGGTCCTCACGCCCGCACACGATGCCGACACGCACCAACGACGAGATCGAGAACCGCATCCTCGAAGCCCGACGTGAAGATCGACGTGGCCAGGACTGGATCGGCCCCGAGCTCGGTGTGCCGGCACGCACCGTGGCGCGAGTACTCCGTCGACACGGCATGCCATATCTGCGTGAACTCGATCCGCTCACCGGCGCGAGAATCCGATCCTCCAAAACCACGGCTATCCGCTACGAACGCGAGAGACCGGGCGAACTTGTGCACATGGATGTCAAGAAACTCGGGCGCATACCCGACGGTGGTGGTTGGCGAGCGCACGGGCGATCCGCTGGCTCGTCCAGCAAAAAGCGTTCCACCGCAGTCGGTTTCGACTACGTCCACTCGATGGTCGATGACCATTCCCGTTTGGCGTACTCCGAGATTCATGATGACGAGAAAGGTGTCACATGTGCGGGATTCCTCACTCGCGCTATCGCCTACTTCGCTGTGCACGGCATCGATCGGATCGAACGACTGATGACCGACAACGCGTGGGCATATCGATACTCTCTCGGCACGGTGTGCGCCGAACACGAGATTGTGCAGAAGTTCATCAAGCCTCATTGTCCCTGGCAGAACGGCAAAGTCGAACGACTCAATCGCACTCTCGCCACCGAATGGGCATACCGCCGTCCTTACGCCACGAACGCGGATCGCACCGCAGCACTTGCACCTTGGCTCGAGAACTACAACACTCGACGACGCCACAGCGCACTCGGCGGTCACCCACCCGTCAGCCGTCTGCTACCAACCTGATGGCCGGGTACACCTAGAGGGCTGTTTCACCGTAGGGAGAAACCATGTGTGGGGTTCACAGTGCCGCCAGCATGGGGAGTAGGGCGGCGCCCGCGGATACGATAATGCCCGCGGCGCCGGCAACGATGCCGAGTAGGGCCCGCAGCGATGCTGCTTCGTCATCGGCGACCGCGGGCCGTGACGTGGCGACGGTGCCGCACACCGCGGCGGCTACTCCCAGTACGAAGCCGAGTCCGACCATCCAGAACGCCGCAATGGACAGTGCCCCCAAGGTGATCGACGCCGCGGGTAACCGCGAGCGGTGTTGCTGCTGCGTGTCGTTGTCGCGGTAGGAGGCACACGGGAGGCTGTCGGTGTGGCGGCTGTGGGGGACGGTGGTCATGCTCCTCCTTCGTGTCGTCGGTAGTCGTGTCGACGGGCATCTGTCGGCGTTCGCGGTCCGGGGATGTCTTCGGTCTGTTCGATCGAAGAATTCGCGCGGGGGTGGTCGAGACCGCGTCTGCGGCTGATCGTCGCGATCGGCCGAAGGCCAGTGGCTTGTGACGGACTCGTCCAGTGCCTGTGCTTGTGGCGTAGGCCTCATCAAAATTTAGCACTCATGCACGTTGAGTGCTAACTCTTTTCACTAAGTAACTTTCACCGGCCGCTGATATCGACCAGATTTTCGTTCACGGCCGATTGTCGGTCTGGCTGCAGTATTGGATGTCGAGGTGTATTGACGTGGGGTTTCCCTGGCTCGAGTGGCAGGCCACCGCTTTCGACGCGAGGCCCAGCCGAGCATCGCGGCCGATAGCGGATCATCCCAACCTGAGATTGTGTGACGTTCAAGGGTGAAGATTACGCCCTTGTGGTACGTCAGGTACGATAGGTACTTCAAGTTGGACTTGCCGTCGACTGGTAAGGAGCACCATGAGTACCGAAATCGCCCGATCGCAGACATCTGTCGCCGGCTACGACATCGATTCCGTGGCGGTGGAGCACCTGACCGCAGCAATCCGCACCGACGGTCTCCCTCACGCATTCAGCGTCCACGTGGCGCAAATGTGGCAGGCCTACACCACCGAACTGCACCCTTCCCGCGCCGTTGCGGAGCGCGGTCGAGGGAAAGTCACGCGAGATCACGACCTCCACGCACCGGCAGGGAAAGGCACTGCCGGCGGTGACATCGTCACCGCGGTCGCACAACTTTCAGCAGCTTCCCTGACCGGCACACAGCGTCTGGCGCTCGCACAGCTTCTCATCGCGTCGGTCTCTGTATCCGATGAGGTCTCGACGACACCACCGGAGACCTCCACAGATGACGAGGATCCATCCAGGTCAACAGCATTGGCGAATGCACGAAGGTCAATTCTCGATTCCCTCGATTCCCTCGATTCCCTCGATGTCCTCGACTCCAAGGACGTCGCCCGCATACTCGCTCCGACAAGTGAAGCGACCCGCAGCGTCGCGCAGAAACGTCGCAAGGCCGGTGAGCTGATCGGCCTGCCCATCGGGACCCGACCCAACTACAAGTACCCAGCGTTTCAGTTCGACGAGGAGCGGCACAAGATCCACGACGTGGTTCGGCACGCGAACCTGCGGCTCCATGTCGAGCGGGACCCGTACGGCGCGGCGAGTTGGTGGCTGACGAGTACGGATCTGCTCGACGGAAACAGTCCGCTCGAGGATCTCGAGGCCGGGCAGCTCACGGAGATCGCGGTCGACAACGTGCTCGACTACTCGCGTCGAGGCATGTGAGCGGGTGCGCACGTACAACGGAGCGCCTGCACACACCGCGATCGTGCCGGCTGGGACGGAAGCGGGCAGGTTCGCAACTTCTGGAACGACTTTGGTTGCAGACTCGTCCGTGGATCACGCGCAAGAGTACGTAGCATGGCGGGTTCGTCCCAGTACTCGCGAATGTGGTCGGCTAGTTTTCTTGATTCGGCGAGCGCGTCGATCCACACCTGAGCGGCGGCGTGAGGGTTCGCTGCCAGGTTCTCGAACATCGGTTCTGATCCGGGTGAAACCTTGGACCTTATCGACGTCCACCCAGACCTTGCGAGAGAACTTGCTGAGAAATGGGATCAATACGCGATCGACAACGGTGTCGTGCCGGGCGCCGTTCGATGTCGTGGAGGCCGCCGCCCCAAGAATTGCCGAGCTGATGTACTCCATCGACTGGGCTAATTAGCGGCACCCACGGTCGCAGGCACCCACACGAGGGAGTCATCGCTCGTGTGGGTGCCTGCGTTCGAAGATCGTGTCCAAGTCGCCGGTATCGTTGCGGCGCAGGACAGCTACGCGGGTACGTCCGATCGTCGCGGACGCCAATTCTCCGAACTCGATGGCGTGCTCGGTACACAGCGACGACTCGTTGTCGGTGTAACAGATGTCGATAGCGGCCGGCGGCGTGAAGCGCCCACCGAGGCTGTCCGCACCGTCGACCCATTGCCGGCGCCCGGACCACCAACGAGAAAGCGCCTGTTCATGGCACGTGCCACGGTCCGCTTCGATCGCGATGACCTCGACGGATTCGTACTCACCTTCGGTGAACTCCGTGACGAGTTTCGGCGGCAAACCTTTCCAGCTGAGCGTTCCTTCGACCACGATGTTCTCGCGTTGGGTGATGCAGATGCGGCGGATCTGATCGATCAGCCGTGTCGATTCGTGGTGGACGAGAGCCGCCAACTCACGCGGAGCGACGGTACTCCCATCGTCTAGACAGTGGGAGAGGATGTCGTCGTAGATCCCGTCACGCAGCGCTTGCTCGATCAGATAATCCTTGACGATGTCCGGGTCGAGGACCCGGAAACCGGCCAGGTCTCCGCCGTATTCACGCAAGGCGGTGCTCTTGCCGGCACCCGGGGTGCCCGCCGTGACGATCGCGGAATATCCACCCCGCGAGGGGGTTTGACGATCAAGGTACTCGCCGATCACGCGCTTACGGAACTTCGAGCGCGTGATCTCGCCGGTATAGCGGATGTCGGTGTTGTGATCGGCGTTGGTGTGCAGCAGGTTTCCCGGGGCGGACATGGCGATGAGTTGCGCGGCGACGGCGCCGCGCAACTGGTGATCGTCGGTCACTGAGCGCGGGCCGCACGTTCGAGTTGCGTCTTGTGTCGTTCGACGAGGTGGGTGAACTCGTCGTCGGTGAGTCGATCGCGGTAGTACGCCTGCTCGATGTCGTCCCAATCGCCGGCGGTGTAGGCGTCGGTGGCTACTCCGTCGACGTAGGGCACATGACCGAATTCGTAGTGCCAGTTCAGGAGCCTGTCCATCATGGTCTCGTCGTCGATCAGGCCGGCGGCGCGCTTGTCGATTACTTCGGAGGGGGTTTCCTCGAGTAGTGACGGGTCGTCGGAGTAGCGGGCCAGGATCCGCTGGATGCTGGTTGTGGAGAGATCGGTGACGACGGCGTTGATCTGTCGGTGTGAGAGGTTCTGATCTCGCGAGGCCCAGTAGATAGCGCGATTGAGTTCGAGGTTGTCGACTCGGCGCCGTGCGGCCGCGCGAAGCAGCCGTTGCTGCGGGGTGTGGCCTTCGACTGTTGTCATCGCCACCTCACCTCCTGGTTCAAAATGGATCACTCCTGTTCAGGATACGTCCGCCGCCCCCCGCCCGTCGAGTCCGCCGAGATGCAGACGCCCCGAGGGGGTCGATCGCCACTGGAGAAGCGATTCGCGACGCTGGTACCAGCAAAAACCCGACGACGACAGGACACACATTGCGCACTGGCACATCTTTCCCGGCACCAACGCAGCTCGTATGCGGGGTGCGGATCACACGTCGTAGACGACCCGGGCGGACCCGATGCTGTCCTGACATCGGGGGAGCGTGTGACGGATGGTGCGCGCGAGTGGAGGTGGCCGGGGGAGAATCCGAGAATGAACGAAAAGAACGGCCGAACCAATAGCGCGACGGGTGTTGGCTCTCGGGTCACGGTTAGGGTGCCTGGTCCTGACAGCGACGGCGTGGCATGTACCGGTGTGGTGATCGAGGACTACGCGAATATGGTCATCGATTCGGAGTCGGTGGGGCGTGATTGGGCTCCGGTTCATCGGTGGGCTATCGCGCTGGATGACGGAAGGCTGATTTTTGCCGATGACGAAGATCTTGCCGCCGCCGACTGATGGATAGCTCGGGCTCATGCGGGCGTTCTCGACGAGAGTTGCGCCCGCAGCTGTTTCATGATTTCGGTACGAGTGTGAGCGTCGGCGACGTTCGAATCCCGCTCGTACACCTCCCGTCGGCGTGCAGCTTGTTCGGCTAGACGAGTCCGGTCGTTGTCGCGGGCACGTTCGGCAGGGGAGGGCTGTGACCAGTCGATGTGTGCCAGTCTCCAGTGGAGGAATGCTGTGGGGCGTGTGAGTTGTGCGGGCCAGACCCAGCCCCGAGTTTGGGTGTCCTTGGTGAGTTCGCGGACGATGTCGCGACCGGTCCACCGGGCGGGGTCGATGCCGGCTTGGTCGAGGACGTCGCAGATGTGGCCGACGTGCCTGACGGTTTTCAGTGCCGGGATGTGATCGATCAGTTGGGCAGCGGTGCGTTGCAACTCGATTGGACGTGGTGTGGATCTTTGTGTGTTCTTCGGCTTGCCCGCTCGCGTGTGCGCGTGCGTTGGTGAGAACTTCAAAACAAGAGATGGAAGAACAAATCCCCCAGAGGGGGATAGGGGGCCACGCCCGCCGGTTTGTGGAGAAATTAGAGAAGCAATGTGGGCGCGGTGTGCGGCGCTGCGAAGTGTTGCGCGAGAGGGTTTTCTGGACTTCTTGAAGGGTGCGGTGATGGTTGTGACCGCGGTGCGGGGTGAGATGAGTGCCCAGACGGACGCTGCCCGGAACTGCTTGTGTCCGTGGTGTGCTTCTGCGGCCATGGATTCAATTTTCTGAAGGTAGCGGCCGCGGACGAGTTCTGTGGCGACTCCGAGGCCTGTGAGGACTCGCCTGGCGCGTTTGACGACGCTGACGCTGACTCCGGCGCGGGTGGCGATGGTGATGCGGGAGGCGGTGATTGAGCGGCCGGTTTTACTGTCGGCGTAGTGGGCGTGGGTGACGGCGACAGCGAAAGCAGTTTCGGTGCTGACGGTGTGAGTTTTGCAGAGTTGGGTGCCGGTGGGGGAGTTGAGGAGTGCGCGGACTTGGTGTTGCCAGTTGGTGCGGCTGGTCCAGATGGGGGTCCGGGCGTGTTGGCCATCTTTGATTGGGAGGGCCCAGGAGTTGCCGCGTTGGTTGCTTGCTGCGTTGAGTGTTTCTATGCGGGCGACGTTTTCGGTGGCTTGACGTACAGCACGATCCCATTCGTCATCAGTCGGTAGCGCAGGTGTGGGCGCTGTGGGCTGACCGTCGATGATGTGGAACGGTGCGGTGGGGTCGTGTTGTGAAAGTGTTGGCGCTGGTTCAGGGCGTGCGATAGCCTGAGACGTATTACCTGTCATCAGGTAAGTCCCTTCATGTGAGTGAAGAAAAGTGCAGTACCGAAGGCGGAGCGGATATTTCGTCTTCAGTCAGTGACGACGAGAGCCCGGCCAGGCTCTGTGTTGATTCGGCGAATCGTTACGGACCCCCGCAAGGGGGTTTCGTCGTTTCTGTGAATGCAGCGTGTATTGAGTTGGGTGTCAAGGTTTTTCAACGGTCAATGCTTGGTGGTGGGTGACATTTTTCGTTAGGTGTAGGGCCGGAGTTCGGTGTTGCGGGCGCGGCGGGACGAGGCACGTCGCGGTGAAGGCGAGACGGCCTCAAAGTTCAGGTCTTGGATGCGCGGGCGTGCGAGGTGTCAGAAATGCGCGGTGCGCAGCGAAAGCACCGTCCCTGCAACGCCTGCCAACCCCAGAATTCCGGCGAGAACCAGCGCAATCACTGTCGATCCACCCTCACCGGGATGTGGAGATCGAGCAGGTCACGCAGCGCGATAGCAACCTCGTGAATCTGATCGACTGATGCAGTCTCCGCGTCGGTGGCCACGAGATCAGCGACGTCGAGGAGGCGCTCGCGCATACCGACGGATAGTCTCCGAGGTCCCGCGAGCGCATCGACAGTCTCTCGGACGATCGTTTCAGCGAGCTGACGTACTTCTGCGGACTCGGACGCGGTGGGGAAGTCGATCCCGATTTCGTCGAGGATGGAGCGGGCGGCGGTACTGATCATTGATTCAACCAACGGTGACGTGTACGTCGATGTTGTCATGATGCAACTCCTAGTCGCACAGGTAGTTTCGGGGATTCGACGGGTCCAGGGTGTGCCACGCGTGAGATGGCGGCGATGATGATTGTGCGGGCCGTGTCGGGGTGTTGAGAGGTGATGACGGCGGTGAACGCTGCAGTGACAGCTTCGACGCCGGAGACGTCTGCTCCCTGGCAGTGGTCTAGTCCGTCGGTGATCAATTCGAGGACCGCGGTCAGTACTTCCCAATGGCCGGTGTTGTTGGGGGAGTGCAGGGCGAGCATCTCAGCGGTGGGTTGTTGCTCGGCTGCCCAGAGTTGGCGCAGGTTCAATGGATGTATCGCGTTGGCGGTCAGTCGGCACAACTGGGCTACTGGTGCGCAGATGTGGTCGAGTCCGTCAACGGCCGCCGTCATTCCCCAGTGCGGGTGGGTGAGGAGATCCGCCATCCACGACCATCGCTGGGACGGTAGACCTGTTGAGCCTGGGGATGGGAGCACCCCGGTACTCAGGTCGAGGACTATTTCGGAGAGAGGTCGGTTTCGGTCTTTCAGTTCGGCGAGCAGTGGATCGGTACTCATGTCGAAGTGTCCTATCGGGTGGCGTCGAACAAAGCCGGCGGCGTGGCCGCGCAGGGGCTACTGAATTCGAGGCAAGGGAGCAGGAATGGTGCCGGGATCGCCGTGGGGGACGGGGCGACGGTCAGCGGTCCGTGAGCGTCGATGAGGTCGCGAGCATGCAGGACCGCTCGTGAGTCGACGTCGATCAAACCGCGCACGTCTGGAGAATCACCCGGGTGGGCGCTGGTGCGGACGAAGGACTGGCGGCTGCGGAGTCGTCCAGCGACTTCGACGAGGACCCATGCCCGGTGATAGCGATCCCGAACCGGTAGGCGCCCTTTCATGTCCGCAAGAACTCCGTACACCGTCCATGCGGATTCGAAGGTGTGCAGAACCAGTACGGATGGCATATCGCATGCCGGACTGTCGATGAGAGAGGTCGTTGTTTGATCAACCAAACCCACCCGAATCCTCACGCGGCGCTGCCGCGTCGGGAACTACGCTGACCGTCGACGCGCCGATAATACGAACGCAACGCCGCATCAGAGGTGAGTGGACGGCCACGATGACTGAACGCAACACCCGCCCACACCATCGACTGTGGCGGCGTCCCCGCATCGACCATGGCGGACAACTCCTGCCGGCACTCTGCCAAACGCAGACAGCGGAAACACTCCGCTCGCGCATCCAACCCGGCACGGTACGAACCCTCATCGAGATCCCACGACTGCGGATCAATCGCACACGCCAACACCGTTGGCGGTGGAACCGCGGAACTCACGCCGCCGCCGTCGATGTCGAACGCGGGCGAGACGCTCTCGTCAACGACTCGTACAGCTCTAGCCGATCTCGATCGACGGCTTTGCCGTGATTGTCGTACGCGTTGGCCGCCAGAATCATTCGTCGAGGGCCAGCCCCACACTCGATCGCAGAATTCGTATCCGCGCGGCACTGCTCCAGCAGAGGACACGCCTCACACGTGGTGATCGCGCGGCGCCACTCGGTCGCGCTGCGGCCGTCCATCTCCCACGACCGCGCCCTCCCCGAGCACAAACCCTGCCCCTGCTCGGCGCCGACAACCGGAACCACGCCCCGAACCTCCAGCTCCCTCCGGACAGCACGCAACGTCGGGCACACGTCACACTCGGCGGTGAACACGAACCCGCAGCGAGCGCACCTGCCCACGCGATCCTCATGATGAACACCCGCAATCCGAAGAAGATCGATCGTCGCGTAATGAAACAACTGAACGCGGTGGGCGCGACCGCCGTCCCGGCGGGACAACTCACGCAACGCAACAGCAGCATCCGGGCACAATGGAGTGCGCTTCGAAACCGTGAAACCGCAAGCATCGCAACGGCCGTCGATCGAAACATGCTGAGCCGCGACCCGACGAAACGCGAGAGTCGAAAGCTGTGGCGCAAACAGGGCGCCAGATCTGTCGCTGACATCTGGACGGTCAACTAAGATAGACATCGCAGAATCCTTTCTGCATAGGAAGAAATGCTGGACGGGTGGCAACCCGTTTGGTCTCGTCCCCCGGCCGTTCGTAGCGGCTGGGGGACTTTCGTCTCAGGAAAGTGGTCTACCTCCTCGTATTTCACCTACTTTTCGTGGCAGCGCATCATGCCTATTACAACAATTGCATCGTTTAAAGTCATGCATGGACTAGACCTTAGAGGAGGTACGGCATGGTGTCTAGCAATGATGAATGGAACGCCCCTATGAGCCGTCGAGTGATGCGCGGGTTTGATCCCGCGCGACTTAGTCGTGCTCGGGAGAGTAAAGGCATCAGTCGTGCAGATCTGGCTCGACGAGCTGGAGTTGGGGGAGCGACGGTGCAGCAGTGGGAGACTGGCAATCGCAGTCCTCAGGTCGACACGCTTGCTTTGGTGGCCCAGACGCTCGAGATTCCAATGAGTGCGCTTGTCGTGGTTCCGGAAGCGGAGCGGTTTCCGGGCGATTGGCGCATCCTTCTTGGTCTCACTCAACCGCAGCTTGGCAAAATGACCGGGATCAGCACTTCTATGATTGCTCGCATTGAGCGCGGCGAGGTCTTGTTGACTGATGACAGCGCTCGAAAATTGGCCGATGCTCTGGGTATCAGCGTTGCTGAATTGCAGGCCAGCTACGAGCGTGCACGCGCACGGCCAGCTGGCGTGCCTGCATAGAGGCACGCCAAATTGTGGCGTTTGGTGTGATTCGAATGAGCAGAACACGGCAATTCCTCCGGTGACATTTCAGGCAAGAGAATGAGCGGTACCACGGGGTACCGCTACGGCGTTGCCTGGCGGGGTCACTTGGAACCACCCACTGCCGGAGGCCCCAAATGGGGCGCGCACGACTGCACGTTACAGATCGATTAAGTCCATTTGCAAGGTCTAGCTTCATATTTGGGCACTAAGTCCCACCCGGCGGAAGCCGGAGAACCTTGAAGGCTCCGAAGTCGCTCCGCGAAATCCAAAGTGGTGCAGCTATTCTTGAGAGGGAGACCTCGAATGTGCTTTCAGGACAGCATTTACCGTTTGGAATCCACTTTTGGGCCCCATCTGTAGATTCGTCGCCCTTTGTTTGCTCCTCGCGGTACTAAGGTGCGGCTCGGATCATGACCAGGCCCGCCGTTGTGTGCTGATCCAACACCATCAGCGATGCGTCCACATCGTAGGTCTGCCACTCACCGCTAAGTTGACGGAAACGTAATGCTCCCTGTGTCTTTCCCCTTGCCAACCCTTCCGACATCGCAAGTGCCACTCGGAGATCTTCCGGATGCATACCCGGTTCGATCTGATCGTCGACAGACTCCCACGCCAGCCCTGGAACGGGCTCCCCGATCCACCGGATCAGCCGCAATGTTTTCAGGTTAACAATGGCGCGATGCTCGCCCTCATTGGTGGCTGCTTCTAGAACCCGATACTCGAGGACAACAGGAGGAGGTGCAGATACAACGGAAAGCGCTGGGCCGATATCTTGAGTAATGCCACGCAGGATAACCTGTGATCGGCCATCTTTCGGATCGACTTCTAGGAGCATTCGACACGAGAAGTGAGCCGCTCTCAGCTCTTTGTCGTCCCGCTCAACCGTCCACACTGCTTGGTGAATTGTTCCTGGTTGCGAGTGAATGATCTTCGAAAGCGCTTCGCTTTCGTCATGGTTCGTGCGAAGCCTGGTGAATGCACCAGCCATTGCTTTCTCTGTGTGGCGCTCGGAGGACGGAACCCCGTAGAGATCCAACAAGTCGTCACTTCCGCTTGCTTTGCCTTCGGTGAGGTTGAAGATCCATGCTCCCGCTGGGTCTGGCGCTGGTACCTGTTCGCCAGGTCTGCCAGACCAGAAATACACGCCGTGCAGCCGTCCACTGAATGTAACGAGTGGTTTCGCGATAATTCGACGTCCGCCGTCAGCTGACGTCCGGTCGATTTGCTTAAGTGACGCCGCTACCTCAGCAATCACGCTTAGCGCGGTGTCGAATGAGCCGCTACCTTTGAGGACTTTGTCGAGTGCCATGAACCGGCGAGGCGTGCTCCCCACGCCGATGATGGACGGTGCAGCGTCCCCGAATATTTCGATCAACAACCATTTTGCAGCCACTGTCTATGTTCCTCTCCCCGCGGATGCGAACAGAAGAACACTACGCAAAACCTTGTCGAACTGTCACGACCAATATCGGGAACAAGGGCGCTAACTACAGGGATGAACGTCCTGTGCTTTGCCCTGACCGGGCGGAATTGAGCGCTGGCAAGATTCGTTGATAGCCGGCGCTTGAGATTCTTGTCACGACATCAATGAGTCGTGCATCTTTGCCGACCAGGATGCGAGATCTGCCTCGCTCCACCCCGCGTACAATGACGCGGGCGGCAAACTCGGGTTCGGTTCTGGCGATGTTCTTTTCGAACGATTCGATGACCGACATCCTGTCTAATGCGGCAGCCATTCGTGCGCTTCGCGCGATCGACGTTTTGACGCCTCCGGGGAAGGCGCACGTCACTTTAACTTGAGGGTGGTTGATTTGCATCTCCTGGTACAGCGACTCCGTGAATCCTCGTACGGCGAATTTTGCCGAGTTGTACGCTGCGTACCCCGGAGCTGACATTAGACCAAATGCGGATGAGACATTGACGATGTGTCCATGATCGGAACGAATGATGAAAGGTAGAAACGCCTTCGATCCGTTGACTACGCCCCAAAAGTTGACATTCATTACATGCTCGATGTCCGTAAACTCGGAATCAAGGATATCGCCGGAATACAAGATGCCTGCGTTGTTGAACACTGCATCGACGCCGCCAAATTTCTCGGAAGTTTCCACAGCGCAATCGTTCATCGCAGTCCGGTTTGTTACATCTATACTTGAGCTTAGATTCGAACTACCTTGAATCCCAATGATTTTCATAGTTTCGTCGAGTGCCTCTTGGTCGCGATCGATTAAGGATAGCAACGCGCCTTGTCTTGCCAATCTGAGTGATAGTTGTCGTCCAATTCCTGCGCCAGCACCTGTCACAACGACCACACGGCCCGCAAAGTAGCTCACGTAC
The DNA here is from genome assembly GCF_013277795.1 of Rhodococcus sp. MS16. Classification (NCBI taxonomy): domain Bacteria; kingdom Bacillati; phylum Actinomycetota; class Actinomycetes; order Mycobacteriales; family Nocardiaceae; genus Rhodococcus; species Rhodococcus sp. MS16. Next base: position 34,722 of record NZ_VBTM01000002.1, on the reverse strand, counting down.
ACACAATATCGAGGAACGCGCCGATGCTCGGCTTGAGACCCTGTGAGATTGCGAACCCCAGTCCGCGGAGAATCCGGAGCACTCGACTGAAGTTCGGGATCGGTTTGCACTCGCTTCGCTGTGTCGGGTGTGAAGCTGATCGTCTAAATCTTGACGGCTGTGGTGTTCAAGGCGCCACTGCCTACAAGCGGAGTGATGTCTGAACGAGCTCTGCGACGGCTCGGGACCGGCTGTGTGGTGGCCACGCGATGACTGTGGTGACTTGCGGTGCGTCCACGATCGGCACGGCGACGAGGTCATCGCGTAACTGCGAGCTGCAGGAGTCGGGCGCAATCATCAGGGTGCGTCCCAACGAGATGAGCTGCAGGAGTTGGGTGTGATCGCGGACTTCCGGGCCTGCGCCGTCAGCGTAGGTGCCGTCGGGTCTGGGCCAGCGCGGTGGTGGTAGGTCGGGCGCCTCGGATAGATCGCTGAGCTGTAGTTGTGTGCGCGTGGTTAGGGCGTGACCTGCGGGGAGGACAGCAACTTGTCCTTCGGTGCGGAGTTCCTCTGTGTCGAAACCCGCTGTCTCGTCGAAGGGTTGGTGAAGGATGGCCACATCGGCGCGACCGGTGCGGAGTTGTCGTTCTTGTTCGCCGGGGCCACAGAGCATTACGTCGACCGGGATCGATCCTGGCTCGGCGGCGTAGGCGTGGAGCAGTTTCGCCAGTAGCTCGCTGGAAGCACCAGCTTTAGTGGCTAAAACGATGCTGGCTTGACCTTCGGCGGCTAGTGCGGCGCGGCGCACGCGGCGCTCAGCAGCTTCTATCGCGTCAAGGGCTGCACGCCCTTCGTGCAGTAACACCTTGCCTGGGTCTGTCAGGGTCACTGAGCGGCTGTTGCGTTGTAGCAACGTGACGCCCAGTCTGCGTTCGAGTTGGGCGATCGCCCGCGACAGCGGAGGCTGAGCGATGCCTAGTCGTTGTGCCGCGCGGCCGAAGTGCAGCTCTTCGGCAACTGCGACGAAGTAGCGCATTTCTCGCGTTTCCATGTAGTCAGCCTATCCGTCGGAGAATTTGGTCGATACCTATGAGGTATCGCTCGTTACCCGATCGGTGTTGGACCGCGTCGGATGAACACCCATGATCGATTGCATGAGAAGAACAAAGATTGCTTTGGTGACCGGTGCAAATAAGGGCATTGGCTACGAGATCGCGCTCGGCTTAGGTGAACTGGGCTGGAGTGTCGGTGTCGGCGCCCGTGACGATGTTCGGCGTGAAGAGGCACTGGCCCGATTGCGCGATGAAGGCGTTGATGCTTTCGGTGTCCCATTGGACGTCACTGACGATGTCAGCGTTGCAGCGGCTGCTGATCTGATCGGAAGGCGCGTGGGGCGGCTCGATGTGTTGGTCAATAATGCAGGCATCACCGGCGGGTGGCCGCAGCAACCGAGCAGTGTGGATCCCGAAGTCGTTCGCGCGGTTGTAGAGACCAATGTTATCGGCGTCATTCGGGTTACCAACGCGATGTTGCCATTGCTACGTCACTCGGAAGCGCCGCGGATCGTAAACATGTCAAGCAGTGTCGGTTCGCTGACCCGTCAGGCCGGCCCCGCGAGTGAGACCACGACCGGACCTGTCGCGGTTGCTTATGCGCCTTCGAAGACTTTCTTGAATGCTGTGATGCTTCAATACGTTCAGGAATTGGCCGATACGAAGATCCTCATCAACGCTGCCTGTCCAGGCTTCGTCGCAACCGACTTGAACGGTTTCCGTGGCGTGCGCAGTCCGCGGGAAGGCGCGGCCACCGCGATCCGTCTGGCGACTCTTCCTGACGGAGGTCCTTCAGGTGGTTTCTTCGAGGACGCGGGCGAGGTGCCGTGGTGATCGCTGTCACCACTCACTAATCGGTTTAGGTCAACGGCCGTCGTCGATCCGGCGCCCGTCCAAGCCGAAGGGAAGTCAAATGAGTATCGCGATCCTCGGCACCGGCAAGGTCGGATCTGCTCTCGGTGCCCGCCTGGCATCGGTAGGGCACCACGTGGTTTACGGCTCGCGGACACCCACTGATGGAGCCGGCACCGTCAGTCAGCGGGAAGCTATGGCGGTGTCCCGCATTCGATCTACAGAAAGTCGATAGACACCGTTGCTGTAGGGGTGTCTACTCTGCCGCTCGCGGGTGCGTTGTGCGAGTGTGGAGCCATGCAAAACACAGCCCGCCCTCCGTGCTACATCGGCTCACATTGCGGCGCTGGTCATCGGCAAGGCGCGGGTATATCGGGATCAGGAACTGCATTTGGCAAGGGACAACTACGCCACCGACAAGAAGGCCGAGGTCCGCGAATGGCTGGCGGCGATCATTGAATCTATGCGCACTTCACCCCGGCGTCGACGCCGGGGATGAAGCTGGGCGAGGTGTAATTCTTCAATCATCGAACGTCAAGCGATCCACCGCGGAACTTCCCGCAGCATTCGCAACTTACGAGCAAGATCCGGGTCTTCATCAACAGGGGAATCCGCAGGCGCGGCCTTTCGCGTGCACTAACCGCCGAGTAGATCCTGGTGAAAGCTGACCGCAAAACAACTTCAAAATCGGGGCAACTAGTGCGTATAGGTTCTCACCGTGCTCAGTGCCCGGACAATGACCAGCGATAGCGTCACTGGGCTTCTGCGCGGTCTCCGAACCCAGATGCCAGCCAAAACCGGCTTAATGTCCATTCTTGACAACCAATCCTGCGACAACGGCGTGTTCAGGGGCTACAGATCACATGCGCCGTACATGATGAATCGGTGTTGAACACTACAGCTGATGCCGAACAGCCAAATCGGATCCGTAGGCAAGTAATCTGGGCAACGTTGATAACAGCGACCCTTGGCCTGGTCATGTTCTTGATCATGGCCTGGCTACAAATCGAGGCACCTCTCAGGTCGATGTGGTTTTCGAAGCCCGATGGAAATCAGTGGTTTGATGCTGCCCGCACGACCGTAACTATTATGGGAATAATAGGTATCGGTGGCGCAGCTTACCTTACCTATCGTCGGCAGCACACAACTGAGATGACCCACGGACACGAAATAAAAACATATCGGATCGATCGTCGCGACGCTACAGAACGTGATCTGAGAAGCAGATATACAGCATCAGTAAGTCAACTCGGTTCGGAATCTCCAGCAATACGTCTGGCGGGTGTATACGCTCTCGCATCACTCGCCGACGACTGGCATGCCGCTGGTGACGACGATGAACGTCAAGTTTGCATTGATGTCTTGCGCGCCTATTTAAGAATGGATCTTGAAAATTGAATCCGGATCAAAATTCAACTAGTGCCGACACCAGAGAACTAGAAGTGCGGCAGACAATAATCAACGTTATATTGCAACGCAAACACCTTACTGTCGAAAATCAAAAATCGTGGGCCAGCTGTTCAACAGAAATGGATCGATCAAAGCTCTCCAATGTAAATCTTACTGGCTTTAATCTATCAAATGTAAATTTGAAGAATTCCGACCTCGGTGAATCAATACTTGTCGACATCGACCTTTCTTGGTCGAATTTGTTTGGCGCACAACTCAAAAAAGCAACAATGTTTGGCGCAAATCTATCCTCTGCTAATCTGGCTAATTCTAACGCAGACCAAGCGGACTTAGTGGCATCGACCCTAGAGAAAACAGATTTTTCAGGCGCCACATTAGTCGGTGCGAATTTGCGAAATGCGCGAGCAGTCGAAGCAATTTTCTGCAACGCCGATCTGTCCCGAGCGGACCTAACGTTCGCAATCTTTAGTCATGCCAATCTTACCGACGCTAACTTAGTGGAGGCCACGCTAACAGAAATAGTTTTGCACAATGCCGTCCTAACCAACGCAAATCTGGCAGCAGCGAACTGCGCTGGAGCCAAGGCGCAGCGCGCAACACTGGTGGGGACAAATTTCACGGATGCAGATCTATTCGGCGCCAGTCTGAGTGAGGCCGACCTCACTACGTCCAACTTTACCAACGCAAATCTGACGGGTGCGGATCTGACAAACGCGAGGCTACGAAACTCGATGTTTGCTGGCGCGCAGCTGCGGCGATCAGACCTCACGAGCGCTGACCTAACAGCTATCGATCTTACTAACGCCGATCTCACGAGAGCCATCCTAGTCAACGTTGATCTGCGAAAATCAAAATCAACGAGCGCAGATTTTTCCGAATCAAACCTGTCCGACGCAAATCTCGCCGGGGGTGACTTCGCGAACACTGATTTCAGAAGATCAAACTTGAGCGGAACGATTTTAACGGGAACGAAGATGGGAAATTCTAATCTTTCATCGGCCAATATAATTAGATCGGAAATGCGCGATGCATATCTGGTGGGGGCGGATCTTACTTTCGCTAACTTAGAAGATGCGAATTTGGTAAACGTAAATTTTCGAGAAGCAAAATTGATCGACTGCATCTTAACCGGCTCCAACCTTAGAGGTGCGGATCTAAGTTCAGCGAGAATGGACGGAGCTATCCTTACCGATGCAAATCTACTTCGAGCGAACTTGGCAAACGCAGTCGCCCCAAAATCCACGCTCACGGATGCGGATCTGAGTGGGGCAATACTGACGGGCGCCGACTTCAGCAGTTCGATGCTTGATCATGCAATTCTTCAAGGAGCAAGTCTCGTTGATTCGAAATTCGTCGAAGCGAATCTAAGCTGGACAGACTTTAGCAATTCAGACTTGACTGCGGCTGATTTTTCGGCCTCAATATTGATCGAATCTAATTTCAAAAATGCCAACCTTTCACGATCAAATTTCACCGATGCTGCCATGTCGGGAGTGACGCTATCTGATGCAAATTTGACTGGTTGCTCTTTGAAAGGGGCCAAATTGAATGGAGCGAATCTGAATGGTTCCATACTCTCAAATGCGGACTTAATTGGAACGGACCTTTCTAATATTGTATGGGATGAGCACACGATATGGCCAATCAATTTTACGCCGCCGGCAGTAGTCTAATTGTTCATTCCAAGGCGCTAGACAATATTATTAAAGAAAGGAGAATTCGACCGGAAAAATTTAGCGAGTTTGCGATAGGCTTCTCTATCTACTGTTGCTGGCCGATCGTTATGGACCCTACCGGATCGTTCGATTGGTAGTGCTTGCCTTTGCATGAGGCTCCGGTGATGTTTCCGCTTGCAAGTGTTGGTTTGGACGTGAACGTACGCTGATTGTATTGGCATGAGCGCTTGACAGTTAGGCCGGTGCAGGTGGCCGCGTCAAGATCGACGCGCGTGGCGCCTGACTGCATGTGGTCGCGGGTGATCGGTCCTCTACTGCACCTGCTGGAGCGCGGCGTCGGCTTTCGGCAGGCTCGCGGTGTATTCGGTGGCAACGCTGTCCCTGTCCGTACTTGCGCGCGAGAACACTCTTTTACCGGGGTCATAGCCGCGCGGATCTGCGAATTGGACGGCGACTGCGAAGGCGACCGGATCGTTGCGGGTTTCGGGCGGCACCGTCGCTGCGACGTCCATGAAGTGCTGCACGGCTGCCTCCGTCGCCTGGTTGCTTTCTGCGCCACCCGGATAGCTGGATTGCCAACCGAACACATCGACCGTACGTGTCATCCCGGGCCCGCCGCCGCTGTTGCCCGCGTACCAGCCACTCTCGGCTTCCGCGGCAGCGAGCGCGCCAAGCACCATCGTCTTGTCGCCGCCTCGTCCCGTGACAATTCTGACGATCGACTCGACGGTGTAGTAGCGGCGCACGTCGACGTTGTCGTTGACGTCGATGGCCGGGATCTGAGGTGTGGCAGAGGTAGTTTCGGACTGCGGACTGGCATCGTTAACAACGTTGTCGTCTGCACATGCGGTGAGTCCGGCGCCGAGCGAGGCTGCTGCGACGACGATACCGATCATGCGGGTGACAGCAATAGTCCGTGTGGTGCGTTTCATTTGCATTCTCCTTCGATGGTGAACTGCCGGATTCTGTGCGTCCGGGAGTTCTGAAACCGTTTGTGCCTGTGTGATGTTGGGTGTTGAGGTCTTTGTGGATATGGACTTTCTTGATCGACGAGTGTTCACTTTTGGTGCGCTGGTCGCGTGTGTGTCGATCAGTAGCTGATGCTGTCGAGGAGCCACTGGTCACCTTCCTTGGTGAGCGTGACCCACACGGTGGTGTCAGGTGTGACCGTGGTGGTCTCGTGGCCGATGATTGCCGTCTGATGGATGCTGGCCACGCGGTGAATGCGGCTGTCGGTGTCAGGTGGGCAGCCCGAGCAGCCCACGTTCACGTCGGCAACGATTTTCGCGTTGTCGGAAGCCCACTGTCCCCATTGCACGCCGGGGCCGCGTTCGGTGTGGACGTCGACGAGTAGCGACTCTGCGAGAGACTCGGTGAACCAGTTCTGTGCGCGTGCGTAGGCATCGGTGGGGCTGCGGTCGGTGGCCGGGTACCAGGTGAAGGCGACGGAGAGTGCTTGATGCACAGTGTCTTCCGCTGCGTCGGTATCCGGGTTCGGCGGGACATCGACGACTGGGGAGGGTGTCGCCGTGGCGTCGTGACCGTGGACGGTGTTGCTGAGAAGGGGGCGGGTGCCGCGGTGCCGGTGTCCTCGCTCCCGAAGTCGGAGAACACGTGCACCAGCCCTGCGACGATCGCTGCGGCCATGGCGAGGAGAACGAGTTTGCGTGCGGTACTCACATGACCCTCCGGGCTTTCATATCGCTCTGTAACGGAGCTTGTTTGACGACGTCCCCGGTGGTGGGGGCGTGGATCATCTGGCTGTCTCCGATTGCTACTCCGACGTGGCCGGGACCGGATCCTGACCATGATCCGAAGACGAGGTCGCCGGGTTGTGCTTGGTTGATCGGGATCTCGATGCCGACTGTCCATTGCTGCTCTGAGGTGCGCGGCAACGTGACCTGGTTGCCGCTGCCTTTGTAGATGGCGTAGCTGGTCAGTCCGGAGCAGTCGAAGCCGCCGCCTGTGGTGCCGTTGATATTGCCGCCGCCCCACACGTACGGGGTGCCGATGTACTGGCGTGCGGCTTCGACGACCTGCGAACCGGAAGCAGATCCGGGGGAGATGACCAACTCGCCGCTACCTCCAGGTGCCGCGAACTCTGCTTCGTAGGCAAGGACTTTCGCGACGTACGGTTGTGTCTGGGTGGTGTAGTCGCCGCCGCTGGGCATGCCGCCGGCGTTCTTGACGGAGTATTCGCCGCCGTTGTATCCGGCGATGTAGAGCGAGCGCGGATCGCCTGTGACGGATCCGTCGGCGATCCAGCCGTCGACCTTCTTTGCGATTTCACAGAAGTACCGGCCCTGGGCCATGATCGCGTCCCCGTCATCCCAGATCGAGATCTTGCCGTTCCCGTCGTCGTCCTGGCCGTAGGAGGTGAACGTTGGGTCCATGAATTGCGTGATGCCCTTCGCGCCGTCTTTGGATTCCAGCCCGCGGACTAACCCGGACTCTGCTTTCGCATCCGCAGCCAGTAGTGACGGTGTGATCTGTGGGCACAGCGACCCTGCCTTGCGGAACCAGGGTTCCATCTCGGGAGGAACTGATCCGGCTTTGAGATCCCCGCCGCCGGCGACACCGAATCCGGCGCCGCAGTCGATCGAGGACGACGATGCGGCCAGGGCGATGTTCGGACTGCCGGCGCCGTCCTCACCAGCAGGTGAGGACGCTCCGCCGAGCTTGGTCAGCGGATCGATCGCGAATCCGCCTTGCAGTCGTCCTCCTTCCCAGTACTCGAAATGCAGGTGAGGGCCGGTGGATCCACCGGCGTTGCCGATGTTGGCGATATGGTCACCGGCTTTGACTTGCTGGCCGGGGGTGATGAGGATCCCGTCGGTGAACATGTGCCCGTAGACCGTGCTCACGGGCTTGTCGTCGACGAGCGAATCGATGACGATCCAGTTCTCGAATCCGACACCGGGTCCTTCACCGGAGGGGCCGGCTTTGACCGCGATGCCGTCGAGGGCGGCGTAGATCGGGGTACCGACGGGGCCGGCGAAGTCGACGCCTTTGTGCTCGGTTCCCCAACGGGGCCCGAACGGTGAGGTTTGCGTTGTCGTACCGGCTTTGGTGGGCTGAGTGATCGGCCCAGATGCTTTCAGTTCCGTTTTGCTGCTTGGTGATTCACTTGTGTCGCTCTCGCTCGGCGAGGTGCTGCCGCAGCGGTTCTTGGGGATGACCGGATCATGCGCGCACCCGGACAACCCCAGAACAGCGGTGGTGCCAGCGATGAGGATCAGCGCCACCGTCCGGCGCGTCACAGTGCCCCCGGTAGCGGGGTGTCGAGATCGGGGATCGGGATAGGACCCGGCACCGGGATCGGTGCGGGCTCTTGGCTTGCAGTCGGGCTGGGTGTCGAGGCTGCCGGTTCCGGCGTCGATGTCGACGCGGCGGGGGAGCTGGTCGTCGATCGTGGCGCCGCGGTGGTAGTGACCGTCTCGGAAGTCGGTGCACTAGCCAGCGACGGAGCACCGAGCTTGTCGACCTCACTGCGATCGAGCGTCGGCAACGGCGACTGCACCTGCCACACCGAACCCGATCCGGATTCAGCTGTTTTGAGGGTGATGCGAAGGTTGCCGACCTGCGTCGGCACAACGACCAGCACGGCGCTATCGCCGCCGGTACCGGCCACGCCTTCGCTCCGCGTCGGCCCGGTGATCGCCACCGGCACGAGCGGGCGGGCGTTGACGAGGGTCGCACTCGGTGCGTCGGCGGTGTGCTTGCCGAGCTTGGTTTTCCATTCGCTGTTGGAGAGCGATTGGTCGACGTAGGTGTGCGCGTATGTCATCGCTGTGGCCGGGGCGCTCTCGGCGACAGCAGCGACGGACTTTCCTGCGATGGCGGATTCGGTGACTTCGACCAGGTCGTAGGTGAGGTCGCCGGCGACCGCCGCATCAACAGACGCAGTCGCCGTGGTGGCGGTGATATCCGCTGCGGATGCCGTGTTCGCCGCGGTGGGGGACTGGCTGAACAGTGATCCGGCGACGAACAACACGGCGAACGCGGAGACGATCGTGATCGTCAGGTTGGTCCGTGAGTAGAGCACCCATCGCCGGATCGGCGCGAGTACGGGATTGGCTGTGTTGGTGGGCATCTGTCACCCCTGACCGTGGTCGGTAGCGCCTGCGGAGGTCAACGACGGCGTCCACAACCGCCCCGTCGACAGGGGCGGCGTCGACGGGACCGGCTGGGGTGTGGGTCTCGGAACCGACCTCTCCACGGAGGCATCGGCAGAGACTGGAGAGAATACCTTGGTCGGCGCGATGTTCGAGCGCGGCCCGCCGTCCCATGTCTCGCTCACCGACGAGGAGCTGCGTGCAGAGCCGCTCTCGGATCCGACAAGCTGCCTGGCGACTACGCTGCCTCTGTTGGTCGTCGGTATCTGGATCCGAGGCTTCACCGCTGCGTTGTCTGTGTCGGTTTCGGAGGGCTCACTCGTCTGGAGATCCCGTTTGGCGGCGTCGTGGGCTGATTCCCGTCGCGAATTCGTCAGCCGCTGTTGGCGATCCATCGCCTTGCGTGCTTCGACGCGGGACTGGTCGACTTCCTGGCGGCGGCGTTGGTTGAGCTCGCGTCCCTCCGGGCGTGACAGTGCCTCGCCGCTGTCCGCGCCGTCTCGAGTGTTGGTGTTGTAGCGGTCTTTCACGTTCTGCGAGACTCGATCGGCAGCAACACCGGCGACACCTGCGACGGCTCCCGTCCCACCCGTCGCTGCAGCGAAGAATGTCTTTTTCATCATCGACTGAGCGCCGCGCGCTTTGCGGTTGAGTGGGCCGGCTTTGTTCTGGGTGATTGTTTGCGACATCCGCTTGAACGGCTTCATGATCATCCAGCACACCCCGGTCAAGATGATCATGAACCACAACCGCCACGTACCGTCGACGATCCCGTTGCCGGTGTCGTAAAGCTTGACCAGCGCCATCAAGTAGAGGGCGATGACGATTGCGCCGACCACACCCCACATGTATGCCGTTGCGATGGCGCGGCATACCCGAGCGAGGGTGCCGCCGTGTATGGCAGCTAGCGGAACCCAGATCGGCGCGAACAGGATCGCTAGCCTGATGGCAAGTAGCGCAGTCAGTTTGAGGATCGAGGCTCCGATCCACAGGACGGACGGCATCATCAGTTTGATCATCGCCATGAATCCGGTGCCGGTGCGCCCGGAGTCCTTGCCCTGGAACTGGTTGTAGGAGAGGTTCAGTCCTTCGAGTTTCTTGATGATGTTGTCCTCGAAATCCTTTGCCTTCTTATCGGCCAGTTCGCTTGCGGCCTCGTTGTCATCGCTGATCTGGAGCTGCTCCGCGTACGAAAACGCCAAGGTGTCGCGCAGTTGCGGACCGAGTTGCAACTCGTTGTCGTTGAAGTTCGTTCCGAACCAGCCTTTGCGCCAGTCGTCGAGAAAGATTTTGTCGACCAACACGTTGCGTGGATCTGCGTCGTTTCCGGACACAGAGAGCATCTGCCCTTGGGTGTCGGTGATGATCGATCCGAAGGTGTCGTCGGCGATCTGAATCGCCTTCTGCGGTGCTCCGACGAACAACGCCCCGATCGCCAACGCGGCTCCGGCAATAGCGACAGTGCGAGTGACAGCGGCGGCATTGGATTTGAGCGCGTTCCACAGGAGCATCGCCGCAACTGCGGTCAGTGCGATACCCAGCCACATCCCGTAGACACCGAACATACCGTCGGCGATGGAGGAGACGATCTGGTCGAACTGAACCATCGCCGGAGCGATGCCGGCATCCTCAGCGGCTTGGCCGGTCTTGGTCTGGTCGTCGAGCCAGAATGCGGCGGCAGCGAATCCCTTGCCGATTGCCAGGAAAAGGTTGCCTGTTGACGTGTCTGCAACGGCGCGGGGCGCGTTGACCAGGTCATTGCCGCAGCCGAGATCGTAGGTGTGCCACGACAGGCCGGCCCACCCGTAGGTCTCGTAACCGGTGCCGCTCTCTTTCGGTGTGCGGTCCTTGCTCGAAGAATCGAATTCCGACGCCATGACCGAGTTCGGGTATTCGGGGGTAGGGACGTCCTTGCAGTCGAATCCGCCCGCCGATGCGGTCCCACCGCCACCGATCAGCGACAGCAGCCCCAATGCCAGAACCGTCAGAACGCGCCCCAAACGCCCACCCAACCGGTGACCGCGCCCCCGACGGGGCTCAACTTGGGTGTTCCCAATCGCGGGCACAGGGCGGCGTTCGAGGGTAATCATGCTGGCCCGCCGAGTGCGTTCTTCGACGACGAGGAGTTCAGCGCCTCGAAGACATGTGCGAGATGCACGTAGTGGATCCAGCTCGAGCGCACCAACTCGACGTCGTCGGCCATCCGAATCATCCAGCGTCGTGCTTGATCCTGGTACGAGGTGTCGGTGTCCTCGTCGAGAGTGTCTTCACCGCCGCTTCCCAGTTCGGCGAGGAACTGCTCGAAGCCTTGCTCTGCAGGGAGTTTGAGCAGTTTCAGGGCGCCCGCGATCGCATGGGGATCGCCGCCGACGTCGCCGACGAACACTTCGTAGGTCAGCGCGGTCTTGTCGTCGCTGCCGTCCAATCCGAGGAAGTCGTCCGGGAGTTGCGAGCAGACGAGCGCGCGGAGCAGGTACTTGCGTGAGTCGCGTGCAATGCGCAGGTTCAGGGTGCGGCCGGCACCGGTGGATTCGAGGTACTTGTTTTCGTCGAGGAAGAGCACTTTGCGGACGTGGCGCGGCTTTTCGTAGACGAGACGGTTCGCCAGCCACGCGGCCATGTGCATCAGGGGTGCGGTCATGCGCTGCTGGGGAGTCCACTGCGAGGATGGTGTGCCCTCGGGCGGTAACTGCAGGCCGGGCATCGTCAAGATGGTGAGGCGGATGTCGTTGTCGAAGGAATCGGCGCCGCTGCCGATCGTGCCTTCTTCGGGGAAGAGCACACGAGCTTCGGTGAGCCTGGACATCAATTCGAGCTGCTGATACAGCCCACTCGCGCATGTCCTGACCGCTTGATCCGGGTTGTTCTCACTGATGGTCTCGATCGCGGCCAGCACTTCGCGGAGGTTGTGGTCGCTGTCGCCGCCGACCATGTTCGCCGCCAAATGCAGAACCGGTTCGGTGTGCTCTTGATGCAGATGACGTTCGGTGAGCATCATCTTCAGGACCGAGACAGCGACCTCGACACGTTCCGCTTCGGCGGCACGCTTGTCGGCAGCGAACTTCGATTGCGCCGCTGCATGCGGATCGGCGTCGCGCGCGAAATCAGGGTTGGCGGCGTCGTATTCGGGGTCCTCGCGCCGGGGGTTGGTGATCACCCGGTACGGGTTCAACGCTCCCGCGCGTGAGTCCCGACCCGTGAGTGCGTAGACGCGGGCGATATCGCGGAATTCGGGGAGACTCGCCAGCTTCGACAAGGGTCCGGACGGGTCGAGAACGACCCCGTAGGCGCCGGCGCGCACCGCCTGATACACGATCATGCCGGCGAGAAACGTCTTACCCGATCCAGGCACAGCGACGATCGGAGTCAGCCCCGACTTGTGTTTCCTTTCGTGGGCGGCGAACAGATCCCAGATCACCGGTCGCGGAGAGATCGAGGAGGTCTCACCGAGTACGACACCGCGCCGGTCACCGATGCGGTCGCTGACCGTGGCCATGCCGGCGGCGACAGCTTCGACGTCCATCCGGCGAGCATGGGCGATGTTCGCCTGCGGCTCGCCGGGAATGAACTCGCGCAGCAACTGGTACTGGCCGTGCTCGTGTTCGAGCGCGATGTGCGGGGAGTACATCTCTTGCAGAGCGGAGACCTTCTGTCGAACATCGTCCGGACTGGTGCCGACGACGGCGACTCGGTACCAGCCGGTGGTGCGCGTCGCGAGTCCTGAATGGTCTTCCTCGACATCGGAGATCACGTTCTGCGCGCGAGCGTGCTGCTGTGCCAACTCTTTCGGTGGCACCTGATCGTGTTCGACGGTGTAGTGGTCGAATTGGCTTTCGATCTTGCCGGTGAGGGAGCGCATCTTGCGGATGGTCGATGCTTTGTCGTGCAGTTCGATTCGATCCGACCACTCCTGCGGCTCCCCGGAAGGGTCGCCGATGATCTGCCACGGGAGCATCCGTTCGGGGATCGGCAGCGGTGCCATGCGCCCGACCGTCAACACGATCACCACACCGGTGTACGTGCGGCCGTCGACCACACCGGAGACGGTGGTGTAGCCGTCACCCGGGGTCAGGGACAGGTCGGTGAGATCTTCGAGGGCCGCGACGTCGGTCTCGGTCCAGTCGCCGCCGCCCGCGATCGTTCCACTCGCTTCGAGAGGGAGACCGATCGTTGCGGAGCGGCGAAGCAGGTAATCGATCGCAGTAGGGGACGCGGGAACAGCTTTCGCGCCGCGGCCCGACATGATCCGCTCCAACGCTGCGAGGTGATCCGCGAGCGCCTTCTGCTCGCGCTCGAAGGCGTCATCGGCCCACCGGTTCACCCACGTGCAGACCTGGCCGAGTAGAGGCCAGTCGGCCGTGTACCGCAGCGTTCGAGCAGTCCAATCCAAACCTCGCCCGAGCCCGGAACGCTCGGGTAGTTCGATGCCCCAGTAGCGGCCCTTCATTGTTGCGTTCGACCACAACATCGCGTGCTGCTGACCGCGCAGGTAATCCGCCCACGACAGCGCGCCGGGCACATCCGGAATGGGTGTGGCCCAGGCGTTGTGGTCGATCGCCCACTGCGTCACCGGGAACGGGGTGCGCACCAGTCGGCGGTGCAGCTTGCGCACGCCTGCTTTCTGCAGGTTGGTCAAGATCATCGCTTCGTCCTGGATGAAGCGGCGTTGCTTACCGGTGGTGCGGAAATTCCAGGGTCCTTGCTGCTGCCAGAACCACGCCGTTGACGTTGTCGCGGTTCGGGTGATGTTGGCAGAAGTGCCGGTCAGTTTCAGGTGGACGTCCTTGCGTTCGCGCTCCACTCGCTTCTTCGCGGCATCTTTCTCGCGATCGGTGGCAGACTTGCGTGCCTTCTTCGTGGTCCGGCCGCGGCGACCACGACGTCGCATGATCTTCTCTGCGACCTGCTCGGGATCGGTAAACTGCGTTGGCTGGGTGTCCTCGTCGTAGTCGTCTTCGCCGCTGTCGTCGTATTTCGGAACCGGTGTCGGGTCCGCTTCGGACCATGCTTGTTCGGGACGGCGCGCACTCGACTGCGCAGCTGCCCACGACGGCGGTAGCGAGCCTGGAAGAACCACCGGAACCGGATCCTCGACCTTCGGGTCGAACAGTGCGGCAATGTCGTTGTCGTGAAGGGTCATCGGTGATCCTCACCGTCGAAATGGGCACAGGCGTCGGACGTGGATGCGTGTTTGCTAAGCCGTGCCGGTAGCGCCACGAACACGGTCTTGCCGGCCTTCGGGGGACGCGGAGCAGCGAGGTCGTTGAGAGCGGCCTTGAACACCGAACGCAGTGGCCGGTCGGGGGTGACGAATTTAGCGATGCGGGTAGTGATCCACACCGTGATCAGTGCGAGCACCAGAAGGGTTTTGAAGCCGAGTGGTACATGCAAAATTCCCCGAGCGATCACGAACACCACGACGAATGCGGACGCGCCGACGAGGCCGGCGGTGTAGCGGATCCGGACCGGCAGGGGATAACCGGTCGGACCGAGATAGTGCCGGTCTACGCGGTACATCAGGTCGTCGTTGTCGATCACTGTGTGCTCCGTTCGTGTGGTCTCGGGGTGAATATCGGGAGGGGCTACGTCTGAATGCCGACGAGGCCGAGGATCCAGTTGCCGATCCCGGTGGCGGCGGATTCCGAGGTCGCGATCCCGAGATATGCGAGTCCGAACAGACCCAGTCCGCCGACGGTGAAGACTCTCGAGAGATTGCCTTTGAGTCCGCCGACGAGAACCACACACGCGAGTGCGATCAGGATCGTGAACACCACGTTGTCCTTGATCCACGCCCGCAATCCGCCGGTGTTGACGTCCGTCGATTGCGCGAGAGTGACGACATCCGCAGGGGCAGGTGGGTGCGCCGTCGCGACCGACAGGTCGATCACAGTGGAAGCGATAGAAAACATGAACACTCTCCAACAGTTGAAAACCAGATCCCACGAATGTGGTTGCGCGGGAACATAGAAGAAGTGGTGCTTCGACTTCAAGGCGCCTGTGGATAACCTCTTCGATTCCAGTGAGTGCGCATCGGGTTCGGTGCAACTCCGTGCGCTGTGGTGGACGAGTCATGCTCAGTGAGAGGTTCTTCGGCTCGCGTATGCCGGTTTCTGTCGAGTGGTTGCGGGTCCTTCCATCGTTGCTGGGAGGGGTTTCGTCAACGGGTAGAGCAGTGGAGGGTGTGTTCGCAGGTGGTCGCGCGGGGTTCGGAGCGTTGTGTCGACAGTGGTGGTGATGAGTCTGTGGATACTTTTCTGGCATGGTGCCATCAGAGTCCTGCGGAAGGGATTTGTCGCAGAGGTGGATTCGACCACTCATGGGCGGGGGTGATGAAGCCCGTCGCGAAGGGCTGTGGAACGCCGCCATGAGTGAGCGAAGTGTGGGGGTGCGGAGAAGTGGGAACTCATCGGTCCAGACGCCCGCGGATGTTGTCGTTCAAGTACCAGCGTTGGCAGGTGTGAAGTGAGGTAGTTTCAGGGGGTAATTTTGCGGGGTTCCGAAATGGTGTGTGAAACGGGTGTATTCACCGTTCCCCCTCCGGGGGTCACTGCCGCTTTCCGGCCCTCTGGGCCGGAAAGCGGCAGTGTAGTCATGAAAATTGCTCCGCGCCAACTCTTTTCGGGAACTGCTGGTCGGAGGGTTGCTTTCGGGTGTTGATCGCCGGACCAAGATCACGGCGCGAACAGTCGCCATCGGGGTGATCGAGACCCGTTTCAGGCAGGGTTGAAAGGCGACTGACGACGCTGCGACTGGGGTCCGAAATTCGCGGTTGAAGACGGTGCGCAGAGGTGTCTTCGGCGCTTTGATTTCAGTGCCTCGCAATACCCTTCGAAGTACTCGAATCAAGATCATTTCCGTCGCCGTTTCACCCCTTGCGGAGCGGAGGATTCCACGGTTCGCGGCGGGTTTATCCAGTGCCGCAATCGGTATCGGTGAAAGCTGTCATCGACAGAGTTTCGGTGCTGTCCATCCGTATGCGGGGAACAGGTGTCAGAGAGTCGGCTGGAGGCTAGGAAAAAAGTTATCCACAGGCGCCTTGAAAATCTTTTCCCGACTCTGCGAAGGTGCTCCCACAACACACCCGGCGCGACCTGTAGAGGGGTGCGAATCGAGCGAAAGGAGCAGTCGATGGGCAGAGGTCAGCACGACCCCCTCAAGGACTTCCTCGTCGACCTGTTTAGCTCCGAGAAGACAACAGGGCAGCCCGGTAAATCGGAGAAACCTGTGGTCGGCAAGTACAGCGCGATCGCGCCATTGATTGTCATCGCAACAGCTTTCGCGTTCTACGTTCCACGACTTGTCGAGTTGACCGGGCAAGCACCCGAAAGCCAGGGCGCTATCGCAGCCGCGTCGATTCACGGCTACCGCTGGCTCCTCCTGCTCGCCACCCTCGCACTGATCGCATTCGACGTCGTGCGGTTCATCTCGCACCGTCACCGCGTTCGGCTCGATGCCCACGTACGACAAGCCACCCGGCACCTTCCGGTGAAGGTCACCGTCGGATTCCCGCCCGGTATTGGCGCGTTGCGCAACGCCAAGATCAAACTTCCTCGCGGAGCGATCATCCGTCCGAAAGAGATGGACGAATTCACCAGTGCAGTACGTGCTTCCGTAAACCGGCGATCAGGGAAGTGGACCCACATGGTTGCTCATCAAGCGCACCGCGATCAGATCGTCATCACCCGCAAGCAAGTCGAACCCGACACCCGCTCCGATCGCCACCGGGTCCTCGAACAGGTCCTCGTGGGCGGACCGCTCAAGGACGCGGCCGTCACGGTCGACTCGTACGACGAGGACGGTTCCGAGACCGGCTACAAGATCACCTACAGCCAGTCGATGTCGAGCGGCGTGCACGGGTTCCAGCGCAAAATCGACGAGGCTCTCACCTCCCTCGCCGGAACCCACGAGTCAGGCCGCACCTGGGCGACGCAATGGTTCCCGTCCGAAGGTTTTCTTCTGATGATGTTGCGTGCTCCGCTACCCACACGTGTCGATCATCCACTCGAACTTGTCGACGAGAATCTGCGCCACCTTCCCTATGCGACAGCGGCATCGGATCTGACCATGTTCTGGGACATTTCCACGAAGTCGAACAAGCCGCATTGCCTGATCGTCGGCCCGACCGGCGGCGGCAAGACGTCGGTTATCCGCACACTGCTCACAGAAGCTGCGCGCCGCGGAATTCCGTTCCTGGGCGTCGATCCGAAGATGATCGAACTCGACGGACTCGAGGGGTATCCCGGTTGCGCTGCAATCGTCTACGACGCTGTCCGCTCGGCAATGCTGGTGCGCGCGCTGCACTGCGAGATGATGGCCCGCAATCACTACGTGCACGTGAAGAAGATCGAGCCCTCGGAGCTTCCGCTTCTGATCACCGTGCTCGACGAATTCTTCATCCTCTCCGGCAAGTGGCAGCGACTGGCGAAGACCGGTGACGACGAGACCCGCGAGATGCTCAAGGAACTCGATCCGCTCGGTGCGTGGGCCGATCTCGCGGTGCTCGCACGATCCGCTGGTATCCGCTTGTTGCTTGGTGTGCAGCGTCCCGACGCGTCACTGTTCGGCGGCGCCTCTGGTAACGCACGCGACAACTTCGGCACCCGAATTTCGCTCGGTAATCTTTCGCAGGACGGCGCGATGATGCTGTGGGGAGACTCGCAAGTCGGCCGCGAAATCGACACCTCCGTTCCCGGTCGTGGTGTGGCATTGGGCAACGACGGCTCTCCCGTGGATGCGCAGATGTGGTGGACCCCGAACGTCGACCCCCACCCGAACAAGTGGAATCAGCTTTCGGACTCCGAGAAGGCGATCATCAACGGGCTCCGGCCACAGGTGGAACCGCAGATTGCGTTCTACTCGAAAGAGTTGCGCCAGTTCGTCGAATCCGAACGCTCGATGGCCACGCCAGCGCGCGAACGCGGCTACGCCCCGGAGCCGACGCAGCTCGGCGAAGACCACACGGATCAGGCCGTTTCTGCCGCAGCCGTGGACGACGATGTCGATGCGATTCCGGCTCACTCGGTGACCGAAGGAATGACGATCCTCGTTACCGGCGAGGACGGAACCGAACACGAGGCAACAGTCTTCGCCGTGACCGTCATCCGCAACAAGGACACCGGCGATGTCACCGAAACCACGATCACCGTGGGCGGCACCGGACGGGTGAAAAACCACATCACTTACGGGCCGCACGAAGTGGTGTTCCTACCGGAGCCGGACAAGGTCCTCGAGTCCGTGTGACCCCTGAACGCTCCACCCCCGAAACCCTCGAAACACCACAAGAAAGGTCCATCGCCATGGCTCGTCGTATCTCCCAGTCGATCACCCCCACCACCGAGGACATCACGTTGCTTCGTGGTCCCTTCGCGCCGACGAAGGGCGGCGGGGATCCGGTCATCACCGCACTGCGCAAGGTCCTCAAAGACGGCGTCCCACCGTGGCTCGCCAAGCTCAGCGAAGAGCAGGAGTTGACTCAGCCGCGCCTCGACGAGATCAAGAGTGCCGTCGCGACCCGCCGCCAGATCATCGAGGTTCTGCCCGAAGGCAAGGCACGAGAGGACGCTCTGGCGGCACTCGACAAAGCAGTCACCATCGTCTCGGAGATGGACCACGAACTCTCCGGCGTCGCTGCATTCAGCGGAACGAACGCCTGATGTCCGCCCTTGCCATCGAGATCACCGGCGAGCGGACCGCCGTCGCGCGCGGGGCAGGGGCCGAAGAGGTAAAACTGACCGCCGACAAGGGGCAGTCAATCCACGCTGTGATCGCTGCGTACAGCCGCAAGCATTCAGCTGATGCGGGTGCACCGGTAGAGGTCGTCGTGAACGAAGCAGGACGCACGAATTACCTCACCGTCGCCCCTGACGGGAATGTCTCGCGGTCGTTGCCGACAGGGCCGATCGTCGCGGCTGCTGCTGAGCGGGAAGTTCCGCAGGTCGATGCTGCACCGGAACCGGTCACGATGTCCGTCACCGCCAAGTCGCAGCAGCCGGGCGTAGCCGAGGAACTGACAGGCGAGCCGGAAGTAGCTCCGGCAGATGTTGCACCGGAACCGGTCACGATGTCCGTGGCCCCCATCGGCCACCTGCCGGTTTCCGCCCCCGACGCAGTGCCGCGGGAAGGCAACGTGCAGCGGCAGCGCCCACCAGTCCCGTGGCAGCGTCCCAACCCCGATACAAGCGTCCGGCGGTCACAGGCTCACGCCTCCACACGAAGCACGCGTCCCGCGATGTCGGTACTCGCTGCTCCCGAGATCACGCCCGGATCAAGCGAACCCGCGCGCACAGGTATGCGGGGTCGACTCAATGCCGTTCTGAACCTGGGACTGGCACCGAAACCTGAGTCCGCCGAGATGCGTCAACGCGCCGCAATTGGTGCGATCACCGGGCCGATTCCGGGGTTCTCGATCGTGACAGTGGCCAACCCGAAAGGGGGTGTCGGCAAGACCCCGATCGCAGTCGGATTGAACGCTGTCATCGCTCAGCATCGGGGAGCCGGAAGTACGGTCTGCGCGGATGTTGCAGAGGTCGGGGGAAGCCTCGCTGACCGCGTCTCCGTTCCACCGCGCGCCGGTCAGGATGTACTCGCACTAGTTGCCGCACAGGCCGCAGCACCAGGAAGTATCCGTCCTTCCGAGTTGTCGCAGTTCCTGGCACGTCAGCCAGGCGGTGAAGACGTCGTGGCCGGCGCTTTCGACGGATTCGACGGTACCGCCCTGGGATACGACGACGTCGAGTCGTTGGCCAATGTCCTGTCCGAGCATCGCGAGATTCTCATCGCCGATACCGGCAACAACCGGTTGGCCGGGAGTTGGCAGTGGGCGACCTCGAACGCGAACGTCCTCGTCGTTCCGGTGCCACTGCGCCGCGATGCCGCCGCTGCCGCGCACCGGATGCTGCTAGACCTCGCTGCTACCGCGGGATCAAACATCTTGGCCCGCACGATCGTCGTTATTGCCGACGGACCAGGTGATGCTCCGATGATCGAGATCGAAGCCGTCGACGCATTCCTCGAAGTCGGCGTCCATTCAGTTCGTCGGATGCCGTTCGAGCCGTTGTTCGCGTCGGGAGAGCGGATCGCGACTTCCCAGCTTCGCTCCACGACCACCGAATCCCTGACTGTCGTTGCAGGGGCAGTCATCGACCTGATCGCCCACGCCGCGCTCTGACCCACTGTCGTCCGGCACTGCCATTCGACGTGCGTATCGGCCTCCACCAGTAGTTTCCTCATCGAAAGGCATCACTATGAGTATCGACATCACCGCGGGCAACCGAGCCGCTCGGCGTGCACAACAGGGTGGTCGGCATCGCCGCCGCCGTGCAGCGCGTCAGGGCACTGTCGCTGTTGTCGCTAGTGCAGCGGTCGTGGCCGGCATCGCCTTCGCGCCTTCCGCAACGGCAGCACCGGGACAGGCCGGCATTACCGACGGCGGGGGACAGGCAGGTATCTCACAGGGCGGCGGACAGTCCGGTGTGACCACTGAAACTCCCGCGCCGGCTCCGCCGCAGCCCGCGCCGACTTACTGGGTCGAACCGCCCGCGCAGTACCAGAACATCTCCTACCAGCCGTTGCAGAACTTCGACTACAACACCAACACCTACACAGGTCAGTCCGCCAACTACGACGCCACACCGATCGATTACAGCCAGCTCCATCTCCCCAGCCCGGTCGAGATCATCGCGCCGATCATCGCCCCGCGCGATACCCTCCGGTTCGGCACATTCCATATCGCGCAGCCGAACTGGGTTTCCGATGCAGACCTGGAACGGACCAACAACAGCACTGCCGTTGTCGAGTCGATGGTCGCGACATTCTGGCATTCGACCGGTGTTCCCGTGGACAAGGCAAGCCGTGAGTCTGCAGCGCAGGTCGCCGGCGCTGCCGGCGGCGCATTGACCGGTGGTTTAGCACTCGCAGCACCGTTCGCGACGGGCGGCGCGCTGATCGGCGGCACCATTGGCGGCAATATCGGTATGGGCTTGGGTAACCTGTTCGTCCCCGGTATCGGTTGGGTGGCAGGCGGATTGGCCGGCACAGGCGCAGGTGCGGGTATCGGCGCGCTGGCACTAGGTGTTCCGGCTTTCATCACGGGCGCAATAGGCGGCGGAGTTGCCGGCTTCGTCGCGGCCACCGCATACGGTGCCGGCGAACTCGGAGAACCCGTCGACATCGAGATCCCGGACGTCGACCAGCCCGCAGTGACAGCGCAGACACAGAACGTCCTCACCGAGTGGGAGAACTCCGGACCGGTCGGGCAGTTCGCAGCTAACACAGTCCGCGACACCGTTGCCGCCGCTCCTGCAATCGATGCGCAGGTCCGCGACTTCGTGGGCGCGCAGCCCGGCGGTCAGCAGGTTATCGAGCAGGTCGACGCAGCCCTGACGGACTATTTCCAGAACGCCTCACCAGGTCGGGCATCCACGCTGATCAGCCAAGCAATCGACGGCGGCGCGCAGGCATAACCCACAACAACTCATAGCTCGGTCGGGCGGGCGGCACACCTGCCGTCCGCCCCGACCTGCCACTGGCAATGACAACGACGAAAGGTGAGTGCGCCGACATGAAGTCGATCCTGAGCACCAAGACCACGAGGCATCCGGCAGTGATCGATACGCTCGGCGGCGCACCTGCTGGGGCACCGAAAGCCGCTCGACCCGCAACCGGCTCACCGAAAACCCCCAAGGCCTCGAAAGCCACCAAGGCGCCGAAGCCCCCGAGCGCACCGAACGAGCCACGCTCACCGAAGGACCAGCCGCTGCGGCGCCCCTATCATCTGCGATACGCGGCAGCATTACTGCTGGTTGCGGCACTACTGGGCTGGTTCCTGCTGCGCGTGCTCTCCGGATCGGACACCGTCGCCCCGGTGGTCGCTCAGAGCGACGACGTAGCTCCCACATCGATGCCGGCCCTGGCGGTCACCCCGCCGGCAGTCACCACCGAACCAGCCACCGACCCCACCGCCTGCCGCACCGACCAAGGCGATCAGAAGACCGGCGCGGGCGTTATCGCAGCCTTCGAACATGCCTACTACATCACCCGCTCCTCAGACGTCGTTCGAGCGCTGGCCACCCCCGACACCTCTCTACCTGTTGCGGAAAAAATTCAAGTTGGAATCGACTCCGTTCCCGTAGGAACCACGCACTGCGTGCGCATCACCCCGATCACGGCCGGTGTCTACTCCGTCGTTCTCGCGGAAATGCGTCCCGGCACTGCCCCCGAGCAGTACCCACAGACGATCACCACCAAGAACATCGACGGCCGCTGGTTCGTCGACAGCATCAGCTGATCCACAACCGCGAGACATTCTATCGATAGAGACGAAAACTCCAATGAACCACTCAGTCAAGCGAACCCGACGATCAATCACCGCCACAGTCGCCGTCGGAGTCCTCGCCGCGTTGACCGCGTGCGACAGCGACGACAGTCGCGCCGCTACCGGTGTATCCGCCTCCAGAAGTGGCGCGATCGTCACCGACTCGACCGACGATCTCGGATCCATCATCATCGGCTGGGGTGAAAAGCACTCCGACACCGAGATCACCATCCCCAAACCCGAAGACATCACTGCCCGCTGCACCGGCACAGGCGAGAACCTCGTCGTGGACATCTCCGCACCGCACGGCTGGAAAATCAAGGCATCCAACCCGTCCCAAGTAATTACCGTCGAAAACACCGAGCAGAACCCGTCCGGAGGCATCGACACAACAAACCAATTCCTCGAAGTCCTGCACTCGATCGAATGGTCAAACCCTGACCAGGTCGATATCGCGGCCACCGCTGATGCACCAGCCGACTGGAACTCGTCCTACGGGCAAGGACGCGTCTATCTGTCCCTGCACGCCGACTGCACCTGATCGGTGAGGACTCGACAACAAACATCATGGCCCAATCTCAACGGACATGGCCCAATCTCAACGGACATGGCCCAATCTCAACGGAGAGTTATCCACAGGCGGGTTGATGCGGCGCGCCCAGATACGTCACTGTGTGCGCTCACCTGAACGGTGGGCGCAGCTGGCGGGAGATCGGCGGTGCGTACCGGAAGGTGCATTGTCCCCCTGGTAGATGAGGTGCACATGGCGCTCCCACGTCCGAAAGCTCGCTGCGCGGTCACCCTGTTGGTGACCGCCACCGTCGCCACAAGTTCGGTCGCACTCACCGCACCGGCTATCGCCTCTGCTCAATCCGGATGCGGGGCAACATTCAACCTGTTCATCCCCGGCACCTGGGAGACCAACGAGAGCGCCGACCCAGACGAGCCGGTGGGCATGCTCAAACCCGTTGTCGATGCCCTCAGGACCGCGCATGGCAGTGAGGCCGAGATCTACACGCTGCCGTACATGGCGCGCGCATTCGACAACGGCCACACCTACGCAGACAGCAAAACCGACGCCCTCGCCAAGTCGAAGCAGGTCTTGTCGAAGGTCGGGAAAGACTGCCCTAAAACGAAATTCACTATTGTCGGTTACTCGCAGGGCGCAGACGCTGCCGGCGATCTCGCATCCGAAATCGGCAATGGCAAGGGTCCCGTCGACGCTGGTCGAGTCCTCGCAGTCGGCCTGCTCGCCGACCCAGGTGCCGGAACAAAAGGCTCCGCGACGGTCGGCCCGCGCACTTCGGGCCACGGCATCGCCGACCCGCGCCCACAGGGGATGGGTGCGCTCTCTGGCCGCGTGGCATCGATCTGCGATCCGGGAGACCTGTACTGCTCGATCGAGAAGGGCTCGAGCCCCCTACTCGGCTCGCTCGGCTCGATCCTGACCAAAAGCCCCAGCGGCGCCGCTACCGGCGCATCGGCCGGCGGGAACAGTCAACTCGCTACCGCATTGACATCGGACTTCTCCGCGGCGGATCTGCCTGCACTGGCGGCGAACGTGGCCACTCTCGGGCAGCAGCTCGCAGAACCGGCCGTCGACCTCAGACAGGTGGCCGTGGCCGCGTCATCTATCGCGAAGACTCTCGCTCCATTGGCGGACCTGCTCGACTCGGGAGCGGCGAATCCGCAAGCGAACGGTCAACTCGCGGCCGCGCCCGTTGGTACTGCCGAGTACAACGCGTCCGAAGTCCTCACCAAGGCGGGGCAATCCGATCTCACTGCAGCTCTCGATACGGCCACGAAGCTCGTCGACACCGCGACCACGCTCACCGGCGGTGACGGCGGTGACTCGCTGCGCCTGCCGTCGACCTCTACGGAGGTGCAAACCCTGACGAAGGCTGCAGAGTCCCTCGGCGTGCAGGTCGCTCCACTCGCATCGACGCCGTCCGCTGCACTCACCTCGGCCACCAGCGTGCTGTCGGTACTCAAACCGACGGTGGTGGTCAACCAGGTCCTCAACGTCGCCACCGGTGTCACCTCGCTCGACATACCTGCCATCCTCGAAAATCTGGCTGTGCTGCCGGAGAAGGTCGCCGCACTCGACGCACGCGGCGCCCACGACATCGCGGGCCAACTCAACAATCAATTCTCCCCGTTGATCACGATGGCGGCAGGTGTTGATCTGACATGGGTCTCACAGGTGCTCTCGGTCATCCCCGATCCCTCCGGCGCCACCCAGATCGCGGCGCTCGTCGCGTCGATCCTCGCGAACGTCGATGTGATCAAGTTGGCGAACATCGTCGGGCAGATCCAGGAGATCGCGTGGGCTGCTGTCGAAAAGCTTCTACCTCCGCCCGGGCAGCTGCCCGACCCGCTCGGCGCAGCCGCAGCCATGACCGGACTCGTTCCGGTCGGCCTGGAGTTGGCGTCGGTGGCGATGAACATGCTCTCCGGTAAGGCCACCAAAACCCCGCCCGCTTTGTTGGGTAAACAGACGAACGCGGTCTCCACGAGCATCACCACCGCGGCGGAGAACCTTGATTTGCCGCAACTGTCGAACTCGTTGATCACACTGTCCCAGTCGCAAGGGGCCGAGGACCTCGTGTCCTTGGTCGGCGAAGGTTTGCGCGCCGCAGACTTTTTCACCTCCGGTGCCCACACCAACTACAACGCCCTCGTCGTCGACAACGCCGGACGTAGTGCCATCGTGTGGCTGGCGGACTGGCTCAATCTCCAGATCGGACGTGCCGTATGAGCCCCCGAGCCCACAACCCCGCCGCCCGCTGGACGACGTGTGAGAAGTGCGGTCACCGCGGCTATCACACACGCGGTGATGCGAAGGTGGTTCGCAAACGACACCACGGCGACAAGGGGATGGCTGTGTTCGCCTGCCCCCACACCGAGGGTTTGTTTCATGTCGGACATCGGCCGAATGCGTTGAGCAGTGGGCAGATCGACCGCAACCTGCTCCGAGTACAGGCCCAGGGATCCGACACCGCAACAGAGGGTTTCAGTATCGGGCCGGTCTCGACATGCCCTGCGCCGTCGGTGTCGTCGTCTGAACCCGACTCTGGCCCGGCACTGGCCGCCGAATTCGTCACCGCGACCACCGATGCCCGCAGACGGGAACGCACCCGGCGGATGCGCACCACACCTCGGTGTCTCTGCACCTCGATGGCATCCGATCAGAATAAGGAAACGACAGAATGAACTCCGCGAACTCCGCTGACCCCGAACGGCTTGCCCACCTGCACACTTCGCGTCCCGACGATCGTGCCACCGCCTGCCGGCAGGACGAGCGATCCGAGAATACCTGCGGGAAATCAGTGCCGGACGCCTTCACCGTGCTGCCGGGTGACGAAGCATCACCGGTCGTCATCCATGTTCCGCATTCCTCGCGCCTGATCCCACCCGATATTCGCGCCGACCTGCTGCTCACCGACCAGGAACTCGCCGACGAGCTGGACGAGGCCACCGACACCGCCACAGACGAGATCGCGCTCGCCGCCCTCGCCCACGTTCGCGCGCGGCCCACGATCGTGATCAACCAACTCTCACGCCTGGTGATAGACCCCGAACGGTTCCCTGACGGCGACCCGGCTGAGGCGTTCGGACGCGGCGCCGTCTACACCCGTACCTGTTCCGGGGCGCCGCTGCGCGCCGAACCCTATCCACGTCGGGCGGAACTGATCGACGCCTATTTCCGTCCCTACGCCGACGCCGTCACCACCGCTGTCGGGAACCGGTTGAAGGTTTGCGGGCGGGCGATCGTCATCGACCTGCACTCATACCCGGACAAGCCCTCGGCATTCGAAGACTCCAGTGCGCCGCGGCCACCGTTGTGCATCGGCACCGACCCCCGGCACACCCCGCCATGGTTGACAGCTGCTGCCCGTGGCGCTTTCACGTCCCTCGGCGAGATTTCCGAGAACACGCCCTACGCCGGAACGTATGTGCCGCTGCGGCACTACGGCACCGATGACCGGGTGTTGTCGGTGATGATCGAAGTGCGCCGTGACGCGTACCTGAGCGATTCGCGCACACCACACCCCAGCAGCATCGCGCAGCTCGGCCGCGACCTCGCAGTCTTGATCGACGCAGTCAGCGACCGAGGCGCCGATGTGTAAACCCAAACCCGGCCCACGCTGCACCCCGCACCTCCGCGCACGTCTCGACAACGCCGGCGCCCGAATCGATTCGGCCCGCGCCAAACTCGACAAGAATCCCAGCGACGCGCGCCTGCAGCGGCGTGTTGCCGCCGCCGAAGCCGCCTACAGCGACACCCGCGATCTCTACGACTCCACCCCCGGCGGCCAGAACGAACTCCGCACAGCTATCGCCGCCGACCCTAACCACCGCGCCGAGCTGGCCCGGCGCCTGGCCGCGGGGCAGCAGTTGCGCTCCGAACAAACCGAGGCACTGCGCTGCGTCCGAAGCGGCGTGGCGGACAATGACAATGAGAAAGGAGAACACGATGGACGAACCGATGACGCAGGAACGCCGCGAGAGCTTTTGGAGGCAGTACGGCTGGAGCCCGGGACTACCGGAGGACCAGCGGAAGGCGATCGAGGCGCGCTACACGGATCCGAAGATCGAGGAAGCCCAAGCGCTCGGCTTCTGATCGACAGACAACAGGTTCGACCGGTCGCCGACCACACTCTTCCCGAGGCAGAACGCGCCGGCTTTGCGAAGCGTAACTTGTCCGCTCCCACGCTCTACGAGTTGGCGCCCGCGGACGCCGGCGTCTACCGGGAGCAGATGCTCGAGCTCACCCGCAAGAATTCGCATGCAGCGTCGGTTCATGTCTACGACGAGGCCGAATACCGGCAGATGCGACTGTTGGTCACCGACGACGGAAAGGCCGGCGTCGCACTCAAAGACGACGAAATCGTCTCCGCATTTGCGCACAAGGACTGCGCACATCCCAGGTCGGTGCAATCGATGATCCGCCAGGCCACCCGGCTGGGAGGCCATCGCCTCGACTGTTTCGATACCGTCCTGCCGGATATGTATGCGGACGCTGGATTCGTCCCCGTCGCGCGCTTGGCCTGGAACGACGACTATGCACCCGAGGGCTGGGACTACCAGCTGTTCGGCACCTTCAACGGCGGGCGGCCCGATGTGGTGTTCATGGCGTATGACCCCAACCGTGTCGGCGGCATCTACACCCCGGGGACGGGGGAGTACGTCGCCGACTACGACGTCGGTATCACCCGCGCCCAGGCGTACATGCCCGGCATGTCGACAACAGGGGGAGCGAGCACTATGTAACGACACGGCCGAGGACATCAGGAGTGTCCTGGATTATCAGATACTGCGGATAACATGAACGCGATATTCATTCAGCAATACAACGAAGAGGGTTCTCTGTGGCCGAAATCATTATTCGCCAACTTATCGACGATCTCGATGGGAAACCCATCGACACCGGATTGGGACACGAGGTCACCTTCTCCTACCAGGGCGTTGATTATCGGATCGATCTACGGCCTACCAATGCTGACAAGATCGAAGCGGTATTCGCCCCGTATATCAATGCGGCGGAGAAGGTTTCCTCTGCTGGCAAGCCCCGTACGAAAACCTCGGCCGTGGTCAAAGCGTCGGGTTCTGGTCGATCTGTCGAGCAACTGAAAGCGATCCGCGACTGGGCCGGCAAGAACGGATTCGACGTCTCCCCACGCGGGCGGATCAAAGCCGACGTCGTTGATGCGTTCGACGCCGCACATTAAGGACCTGTGACCGCGCACGATCATATTGACCACGCCTCAGCCGTAAGGACACGGACAAGGCGGAGTGCAACCCAGCGGCGGCCTCAACGGAGGGCGATCGCGACACGGGACGGCATTGCTGCGGCTGCGGCCGAACATTTCAACACGGTCGGGTACGCCGGGGCGAGGATCGCTGACATCGTGGCCACAACGGGGGTCTCGAAGGGCTCGATGTATCACCACTTTCCGTCCAAAGAGTCTCTGGCGCAGTACCTGGTGCAAGGATGGGGCACCGTCCTTGTCGACACCATCGCCGACGTCACTGCCGCAGACGAGCCTGCTCCGCGCCAGCTCACGAACGGCCCGGGCCCAGTTTCATTCCTCCGTAGTCGCCAAGGTCGGCCGGGCACCGAAATCGTTGAACGCGCCACTCTTTCACCGAAGCAGGACCGGACCTTCCGTCGCCGCCACAACGGAGTGGACAAACCCCGGCCAGTGCATCCGAAAAGGAGCAAAGCGATTCATGAGTCACACGGCGTTGTAGCGACGACACCTATTCTGTCAGCCAGCCCCGGGCCGGCCACTGCGATACACAAGAAGAGCTGCTCTGACTCTTGCAGTGGGTGTCAGTGCGCTGCGAAACGACGCGCAGTCGCGAAAGTTGATCCAACTTCTGGGACGAGCACAACCGATGCAGACACGAATTCTGTGACACGAGGTCTACGAACTTTCAGAGCCGGAGTACCTGATAATCGGAGGCATGTCGACAAGCCCTTCTGACCCCGATCTTCCAACAGTTCTTTCTGATGCCTTCGCGCATGGGGATCTGGAAGCAGGACGGACCCTCGCCGAATTCCTTGAGCGCAGGGGTGAATATGACGCTGCACAGCAAACTCTGCGCGCCGGCGTGGAAAAGGGAGACGCTGTGGCAGCGCGGCAGCTCGCTGAGTTCCATCAGCGGCGGGGGGCTGCGGATCAGGCTGACTACGAATTTCGTCGCGCTTTTGATCTTGGCGATACCTCATTGGCTGAAACTGTCGCCCGAACTTTGGTGCGAAAGAACAATCTTGCGGAAGCCGAGTGGATAATCAGGCACGTCTACGACGGAGAATCGGGTGATGCTTCTTTGGCTCTCCTGCTGGCAGAGGTCCTCGAATTGCAGGGAAACCTTCAAGGCGCGGTACGAATACTGAGCAGTTTGAAAGGCGTTAGCGCGCACCGGATCGCGCGACTTTTCGAAAAGCAGGGCGATTTAGCATCTGCAGCAGAAATTCTTCGGCATGCATTTGAACGCGGAGAACTAGACGCGGTGGACCAATTGGCGGATATTTACATACGGCAGGGTGAACTTACTCGTGCAGCGGATATTCTCCAGCAAGCATTCGAGCAGGGTAACCTGCAAGTAGGTGCGACTTGGGCAGCAGTCCTAGGCCGCCAGGGTAATACTGAGCGTGCAATTTCTGTGCTGCAGGAACTTGTTCATCGAGGGGAGTTTTCGGCCGCGATTCCATTCATAGATATCATCGAGCGTTCCAGTGATAGTTCAGAGCAGAGAGATCAATTACTGACGTGGCTAAGGTCCGTACTCGAGTCGAGTTTTCGAGCGGGGGATAAGAGCGCCGGGATCGCTCTAGCGGGTATTTTACGTCGAGATGGCGATTCGGACCGCGCTATTCGAATTGAACGAGCTGTGAATGCAGATGACGATGAAGCTCATGAAATGGATATGGATGCCGAGGAAGAAGATTCTCGTGATCGTCTGGTAATTGCGGCAGTGACGAGCGACCTTGACGACAATGTCGATCAGCTCGGAATTGACCACGACGCGCGGGCGTTGGCCTCGTTGATCTCGTCACGACAACTTCAACCACCCCTCGCTATAGGCCTGTACGGAGAATGGGGCAGCGGTAAGACTTTCTTTATGAAGCGGATTCAGACTTCTATTGATTTATTACAGAATGACGATCAGGAAAGGAGGCAATTTCATAGCAATATCGAACATGTGTGGTTCAATGCGTGGCACTACGCCAGAGGTGATATATGGGCGAGTCTTCTGGAACATATTTTTACGCACCTCAGCCCAAGTCAGTCGAAACCAGAATCTATTGTCCTTGAGGCCCTTGCGCATGTAAGAGGGGTGCAGCAGGTTGTAGATCAAGCAAGTTCCGCAGTAGAAGTCGCACAAGAACGGGTGGACGAGCTAAAGTGCGCGGTAAACATCGCGGAGGAGAATCATCAGCTGGCAGTCGCACGAGTCGGCACGGTGGCGATCACGGACATCTGGAGCGGTATAGGTGCTGAGGCAGTTTCCGATGCGACGCTCAGAGAAGAACTAAAATCAGCCGCTCATAGCCTTGGAGCAGGCTCAACATTTGACAGTGCGCAGGAACTTGCGAGTGCGGCGAGTGAGATCTTATCGCTCGGCTCAAAGACGATCACAATTGCCACCGTTGGTGGTTTCAGATCGCCACTGGCGTGGACAATCTATGCTGCGCTGGCGATAGGGGGGCTTGGCTTTGGAGCTGTGACGGTATTTGATGAGCTGCAGGGCCCTGTCTCTGCGGTCCTTCTCCAGCTAGGCGCGGTCGGGGGCGCGATTGCGACGTGGGTCAAGCGGCAGACGACCATTGGTCGCCGGATCATTGAGCCTGCTTGGCAATTAAAGAAGAATGTCGATAATCGCCTCGCGGAGCAGCGTCGCAAACTGGACGCAGAACTTGAGACGGTGAAACAGGAGTCGGCGGCCTCGGCAATGGTACTTTTGGCCGCCAAGGAACAGGAGGAAGAAGCCCGAGCCAAACTTACTGCAGCGCAGAGGGCAAAGAATGACCTGACAGGAGAGCAACTCCTCAAGAGCTATCTCGCCGAACGGGCCGGCAGCGGAGAATACGATCACTATCTGGGAGTAGTCGGGCTGGCATACCGAGATTTGAAAGACCTCAGCGCATTCCTTGAGCATGCCGCCAAAGATGAGAAAGAAGATACTACTGCCCTATATCGTATCGTCCTTTACATAGACGATCTCGATCGATGCGACCCAGAGACCGTCGTAAATGTTCTTGACGCAGTCCATCTTCTGCTCGCTCTTCCCCTCTTCTCAGTAGTCGTCGGTGTGGATCCGCGGTGGCTGGCCTCCTCACTCCGTGCGCGGCACTCAGAGTTACTCGGGGGCAATGTTGCTACGACGGCGGCTGATTATCTGGAGAAGATATTTCACTTGACCTATACGCTCCCGCCAATGAATTCTCAGGGTTCTGCGGCGCTGCTGAGGTCGTCAGTTAATTTTGTGGAAAGGAAGGTAGGGATCTTTCCATATGATCCCTTTGTGTCATTTTCCTCAGACTCGTCGATATCGGTAACCGACAGCGTGGCAGCGACCGAGGACGCTCGAGTATTTATTCAGGCGGATTCCGGGGGAAGCGGAATCGATTTCAGTGCGGGAGTAGTCAACAGTATGGTTGAAGGGCTTACTTTGACCGATGCGGACCTCGAGGTGCTCGACGGAATCGCGCCGCTCGTCGCAACCTCGCCGCGTCGAGCCAAGCGTTTCATGAGTACGTATTTGGTAATTCGTGCCCGAGTGCTCTCTGATTCTTATTGCAGGTCGCAGTTCAATAGAGGTGAGGATGGCCCGGATAGCCTTGCTCTTTTAGTGGGTTTATTTCTTGGTCTCCCCAAGACGATGCAAGAGGCAATAAAACATGAACCGAGCGAATCGGACACAGTAGAGGACTGGGCGCAGTGCCTAGTCCCGGCGTCAAGTGAGCGTGTGCGACTAGAAGCGTTCATCGCGACTATGGGCCTCATGCGTCACGTTCGGATGGTAGATGTCTTCAGGTGGGAACCTATTGTCGCACCGTACTCGGGCTTGCAGTTCGTGCTTGATTCGATGGGGGAGCGGGAAACAGGTGTCGCGAAGGGGCTCGGGTCGAGTTGGATGGAACACATTTGATGGCCCGTCAATCTCGAGAGGGCATTGCTGACCGTGGCCTTTTCGCCTGTCTGGGACGACAAAGGCTCCCGGTCTACTAACGGCTGAACGCTGCGACGATTTCGGACGCGAGGAAGAACCAGAGGCAGGCTCGATGCTACGACACTGCTGTTTCGGGTTACCTGGACTGCAGGTGGTGAACGTGGGCCGACACGACGACGGCGCCAGGATTGTCGAAGCGGTCGCCGACGACATCGCCGGCGCATGCTCGGGTTGTCGTGTCGTCTCCACCTCGGTCAAGTAACACACGAGGACCACACCGGAAAGACATTCCCTACGGACGCGATCGAATCATTCTGCGATGGCACAAGACCCGTACGAGGTGCCGCGAGGACTACTACGGGCGTACAACTTTCACCGAAACCATCGAACAGATGTCCGTTCGGATACGGACATCCGCCCGTTCCACACCCAGATCGGGACCGCAATTGCCAGACACCGTTGACACCGCCCAAACTGGCTGGTCCCGCATAATCATTGCGACACGGGCACGCAGGAGCGTGGGTAGCCAGAGGAGAGGACACAGTGCTGAGGACATTGAGCGAAGACGATTGGTTCGAACGACTGCGGACAGCCTCGCAGGAGGGTGGCGTCGTCGATCTGCGTCCAGCCGTTGAAAGTTCCATTCCTATGAATACGGAGGACACCGACCCGTTGAGCGCTGATCGATCTATACCTGCAAGCGCAATCCGGCGGGTGCTTACGCTGCCTGAGTCCGAGGTGAAGACACTCGATCCGAACGGCTTACAGATCTTGGGTGCGCGAATCGTGGGCAGAACCGACTGGAACTACGTAACCTTCCCGAGACCACTACAGTTCTTCGATTGCCAATTTTCCTCAAAGGTGTACCTCGTACAAGCGAAGATCGGCACCCTGACTCTGCGGTCGTGCGAGGTACTCGCCATCACGCTAGACGGCACACGAATCGACGGGAACTTCCATGCTCACTCTTTAGTTGCCGCTGAGGAGGTGCGCGCAATCGGCATCCACGTCACCGGTCAGCTCACCCTCAATGACGCAAACCTCAAGAACCTCGACGGTTATGCGCTGAATCTGGACGGCGCACGGATTGACGACGGATTGCACGCACACAACCTGCGCGCTACCGGAATGACCCGCGCGGTGGGAGTACATGCGAACCAGATCTCCTTAGTTGGCGCGAATCTCATCAGCAGAAACGGTGATGCCCTCAACATCGACGGCGCCCGAATCAACTGCGGGATGTTCGCGGACAATCTGACCGCTGCGGGAACCGTCCGCGCGGCTGGCGCAAATATCACAGGCCTTTTCTCCTTAGTTGGCGCGAATCTCATCGGCAGAAACGGTGATGCCCTCAACATCGACGGCGCACGCATCGACGGAGATATGATCGCTGACAACCTGAGCGCCGCCGGAACGATCCGCGCAGTCGACGCAGAGATCACAGGTCGACTCTCATTCAATCGGTCAGTACTCGTTGGTCAGAAAATTCCCCCTCTAATCCTCGAACATGCACGAGTCGGAGTGATCGATCTCCGCCCAACAAATGTAGTGGGAACAATTGACTTAACGGGCGTCACGATTCGAATGTTGATTCTGCCGGAAGCCAACTCCTCATGGGAGTACCCCAACGCTGAAACGTTCGCGAAGCCGGCACTCGTCGCGGCTGGCTGGTCCGTGTCAGATTTCCAGGGCGCGATCCGAGAAGATTGGACCGTCGCCCGCGCATACCTTGAACCCGCCTGCAACGGGTTCATTCCTGCGCCATGGTTTGAGATCGCCGACGTCTACGACCGCATCGGACATCCTGATCAGGCCAGACGGGTCCGACTTTATGCAGAACGGCATGTTACCGCCAACAGTCACGGATCGACGAAGGCGATCCGTCGTGTCTACGCAGCAACCGTTGGATACGGATATCGACCCTTTCTTCCAGTCCTGTGGTTGCTTTGTATCCTCGCTGTATCTGGGATCATGATCTGGACCAACCAGACTCAGTTCATTCCCGCCGATCGCAGTGTCGCGGCCACAGCTCACGAAACATGTACGGACACAAGCCCCTACCCCTGCTTCAATGCTATCGGGTACACGCTCCAAAACGTTGTACCGGCTGCCTCTGGGCCACAGCGGCCGGACTGGGCGTTGTCAACCACTGGACCGTGGGCGGTCGCGATCGGGGCGGTACTGGCGTCGCTGCGCTTGCTGGCGTGGGTCTTCGCTGCGCTGACCCTGGCGGCGATGACCGGGCTACTCCGCAAACGGTGACCTCCGCCTCTACATTTGGTTTACTACGACGCGCGGGTGGTTGGGGCGGTGAGCAGATCGCGACGCCACGGATCGCAAGTCTTTCGGGCGCAGTGGCGGATCTACCTTGAAAAGCTAATTGTATCCGCCCGCACAGCCGCGACGCGGCCCGCGCACGAACCGTCTTCTTCCTCAACGAACCCGTCACTGAAATGCAGATGAACTGATCGTCAGTGTCTCGCTTGATTTGACAGATACCGGTCTGTCCATCACTGCGTGAACAATCGGAGGGGTGCGATTGTGCTCGACTGCGCCGACGAAGCCGTTCTCGTGGAGAACCATGAACGAGGCGATGGTGGGCGAATTTTGACCTACGAATTTGGTTGGGTCCCCGTGTAGAA
>NZ_VBTM01000019.1:0-120906 GCF_013277795.1 Rhodococcus sp. MS16 | reverse complement strand
TCGACACCTGGTGGCAGACCGAAACCGGCGCCATCATGATCTCCCCACTGCCCGGCATCACCGCCACCAAGCCCGGATCCGCGATGGCACCGCTACCCGGAATCTCCGCGAAGATCGTCGACGACGACGCCAAGCCCCTCGGCCCCGGCGGCAACGGCTACCTCGTCCTCGACGAGCCGTGGCCGGCGATGCTCCGCGGCATCTGGGGCGACATGGAGCGTTACCGCGACACCTACTGGTCCCGCTACGCCGAAGAAGGCTGGTACTTCGCCGGTGACGGCGCCAAGTACGACGACGACGGCGCCCTCTGGGTCCTCGGCCGCGTCGACGACGTCATGAACGTCTCCGGCCACCGCATCTCCACCTCCGAAGTGGAATCGGCACTGGTCAACCATCACGGCGTCGCCGAAGCCGCCGTCGTCGGCGCCGCCGACGAGACCACCGGACAGGGCATCGTCGCGTTCGTCATCCTGCGCGAAGGCGTCGAGAACACCGGCGACATCCTGATCGCCGAGCTGAAGGCTCAGGTCTCCACCGACATCAGCCCCATCGCCAAACCCCGTCAGATCACCATCGTGCCGGAACTGCCGAAAACCCGATCCGGCAAGATCATGCGCCGCCTCCTACGCGACGTCGCCGAAGGCCGCGACCTCGGCGACACCTCAACCCTGGTCGACCCCAAGGTATTCGACGCAATCCGCGGTAAGTAGGGCCTGCGGCCCCCGTGCGCCTTTTTGGTAGTCCCCACTACCGGAAAGGCGCACAGGGGCTACGCCCCTACATCATCGAGCGATTCGTCCTTCGTCTCACGCATGACGAGCAATGCAACAAACGTCAGAGCCGACGCGACGAGTAGGTAGATCCCGACCCAGCCGACGCCGTAGTGGTCGACCAGGTAGACCGCGATGAACGGCGCTACTGCCGCACCGAGGATGCTTGCGGTGTTGTAGGCGATACCGGAGCCCGTGTACCGGACGTTGGTCGGGAACAGTTCCGGGAGAACAGCACTCATCGGTCCGAAGGTCAGGCCCATGAGGATCATGCCCACAACCAGGAAGGCCAGCATGCGACCGTCACTCATACCGTCGGTGTGCAGGAAGAGTCCGAATGTGAGGCCGAACAGCATCATTGTCGCGGTGATGACGAGCAGCGTGATCCGTCGACCGTAGCGGTCGGCCAGCCACCCGGACACCGGGACCGCAGCTGCGAAGAACACGACCGCAATGAGCTGCAGGACAAGGAAATCGGTGTACTTGAAGCCCGCTCCCGTACCGCCGTCCGCAGCGGTTTTGCCGATTCCGTAGCTCAGGACCCACGTGGTCATGAGGTAGAACAGCGTGTAGGTGGCGAGCATGACGAATGTGCCGATGATCAGCTGACGCCAGCTTGTCTTGAATACCTCGGCGAGGGGTGTCTTGACCTTCTCGCCGCGCTCGACGGCGCGCGCGAACACCGGCGTTTCTTCGAGCCGCAGACGCACGTACAGACCGATCATCACCATGATTGCGCTGAGCAGGAACGGAATTCGCCAGCCCCACGAGAGGAACGCGCCATCGAGGTCCGGGTTGGCGCTGTCGTGGTCCATCATCAACGAGATGGTCAGGAACAGTCCGTTGGCAAGGAAGAAGCCGATGGGTGCACCCAACTGTGGCCACATGGCCGCCCAGGCCCGTTTGCCTTCCTTTGCGGTTTCGGTGGCGAGCAGCGCTGCTCCGGACCATTCACCGCCGAGGCCGAGGCCCTGACAGAAGCGCATCAGCGCGAGTAGCGCAGGCGCGAGCAGCCCGACTTGTGAATAGGTCGGCAGGAGGCCGATGAGGAAGGTTGCGACGCCCATCGTCAGGAGCGAGCCGACGAGGGTCGCTTTACGTCCTACCCGGTCGCCGAAGTGACCGAACAGAATCGAGCCGAGTGGACGCGCCACGAATGCCAGACCGAATGTCGCCAGCGACGCGAGGAGCGCGGTGGTGTCGTTGCCTTTGGGGAAGAACAGAAGCGGGAAGACCGACACCGCTGCCGTTGCGTAGATGTAGAAATCGTAGAACTCGATCGACGTACCGATCATGCTCGCGACAACGATTCGACGGCGAGGTACGCCGCCGACGGTTTCGCCGCCCGCCGGCGTCGGCGGGTTCTTACTCAGTGACGTGCTCACTCGTGGTGCTCCTGCAGCTGTACGAACATTGCGCTATACGGACATTGCCCAATTGGTGGGATGAATCTCAGTCAGTAGGAATTGAACACCCTGCGCGTTTTCTCGCGCAAATTCGGGTTCTGGACCGAATCCGCGATAAAATTCCGTAAAGGTGAGCCGGGAAGTCTGGTCGGCACGTGATTCGTCGCGTCCACATGTCTGCAAACCGAACAAAGGCGTTGCTCCCGCGTGATCTCCACAATGCGTTCCGAACTGTCCCGATACCTACGCACCGAAACCGTTGGCGGCTCTATCCTGCTGATCGCCGCTGCCATTGCTCTGATCTGGGTGAATTCACCACTCGGCGACAGTTACATCGCGCTGCGCGACTTCCAGATCGGACCGTCTGCGCTGCACCTGAACCTCAGTCTCGGCACGTGGGCGCAGGACGGTCTGCTGGCCATTTTCTTCTTCGTGGCCGGCCTCGAGCTCAAGCGCGAACTGGTTGTCGGAGAGCTCTCCGATCGCAAAGCTGCAGCGCTTCCGATCATCGCGGCATGTGGCGGAGTTCTCGTTCCCGCGCTCATCGCGGCGTCGATCGGCTTCGGCACTCCGGGGATGGACAAGGGTTGGGCGATCCCCGTTGCCACCGACATCGCGTTTGCCCTCGGCATCCTCGCCCTGACCGGTTCCCGGATACCGGCCAGCGCCCGCGTGTTCCTACTCAGTCTTGCGGTAGTCGACGACCTCCTGGCCATCATCTTGATCGCGGTGCTCTTTACCGCGTCGATCGCGATGTTGTGGCTGCTCACCGCCGCTGCGGCGCTTGCGGTGTACGCATACGCCCAACACAAACGCATCACGACGCCGTTCCTCTACGTGCCACTTGCCCTGCTCACCTGGTACTCGATGCACGAGGCCGGTATCCACGCCACTCTCGCCGGCGTCGCGCTCGGCCTGCTCACCCGAGTTGTCCGCGACAAGGACGAGGAATACGCCCCCGGCACCCGACTCGAACATCGCATCCAGCCGTACTCCGCCGGCTTCTGCGTTCCGGTGTTCGCACTGTTCGCGTCCGGCGTTCCCATCAACGCCGAGGTACTCGGCGACATCTTCACCGACCCCGTCGGGCAATCCGTCTTTGTCGGCCTCCTCGTCGGAAAAACTGTGGGAATCTTCGGAATTTCCCTGCTCGCGATCAAATTGGGCATAGCCACGAAGCCCAAGACACTCGAACGCAGAGACATGTTTGCCCTCTCAGTGCTCGGCGGCATCGGGTTCACCGTTAGCCTGCTTGTAGCAGACCTCGCACTGGACGGGGTCGGCGATGGCAGCGAGGCCGAAATAGCGAAGGCCGCAGTTCTCGTGACATCGTTGATAGCGTCGCTGATCGGATCAGCGCTGCTGTGGCGACGTGGACGGGTTCATGCGGCGCGAGCTGAAGCCAATGCCATAGCCACAGACGCGAGAGAACTACCTGGAGAGGTCGACAAGTGAGCGTGACCAACGGAGAGAGCCAACGCTTCACCGGAGATGGGGTGCCGAACACGGTGTCGTCCATTCCTCTCACCGACGTAGACGCCCGAACACCGGCTGAAGCCTCGATCGGCGCACTGGTCAGGGATGCGACGGCTCAGGTTTCGACACTGGTGCGTGCCGAAGTCGAGCTTGCCAAGGCCGAAGTCACCGGTGAGGTCAAGAAGGGGCTGCAGGGCAGCGTCTTCTTCATTCTGGCCTTCACTGTTCTGCTGTTCAGTTCATTCTTCTTCTTCTTTTTCCTGGCGGAATTGCTCAGCGTGTGGCTCGAGCGTTGGGCCGCTTTCCTGATCGTGTTCCTGATCATGGTGCTGACCACCGCAGTACTCGCACTTCTCGGTTATCTGCGGGTTCGCAAGTTGCGGGCTCCCGAGAAGACGATCGAGTCGCTCAGAGCCGCAAAGAGCGTCATTCCCGGCAGCCACGACGACACAAAGCCGTCGGTCGACTTCAACGCGCGCAGGTAACGAAGCAGCTGTGTCAGCCCCAGATCCATCCACCGTCAGATTCGACGGCCCCTGGATTCACCGGGACATTCATGCCAACGGCATCCGGTTTCACGTCGTCGAGGTCGGCGACGCTGATCCGGATGCCCCGTTGGTGGTTCTCCTGCACGGTTTTGCCGACATCTGGTGGTCATGGCGCCACCAGTTGACGGCTCTGTCCACGCAGGGTTTCCGAGTGGTTGCCATTGATCTACGCGGCTACGGTGACTCCGACAAACCGCCCCGCGGATACGACGGTTGGACGCTGGCCGGCGACGTGGCCGGGTTGATCCGGGCGATGGGATACGGCAAGGCCACGCTGATCGGTCACGCCGACGGCGGCCTGGTGTGCTGGGCAACCGCGATCCTGCACCCGCGACTGGTGCGGTCGATCGCTCTGGTGTCGTCGCCGCATCCGCACGCACTCAAACAATCAGTCCTCCGCGACCGCTATCAGCGCAAGGCACTCTTCCCGTCGTTCCTGGCGAATCAGCTTCCGTTCCGCCCGGAACGGAAGCTGATTGCCGACAACGGCGCCGAGGTGGAGCGTCTGGTGCGCTCCCGCTCGGGTCCTGCGTGGCCCGAGCAGGCCGAGTTCGGTGACGTTGTCTCCAAGTTACGTTCAGCGATCCGCATTCCGGGGGTCGCTCATTCGACGCTGGAGTACCAGCGGTGGG
Source organism: Rhodococcus sp. MS16 (assembly GCF_013277795.1). Lineage (NCBI taxonomy): Bacteria > Bacillati > Actinomycetota > Actinomycetes > Mycobacteriales > Nocardiaceae > Rhodococcus > Rhodococcus sp. MS16. The sequence continues at coordinate 116,074 of NZ_VBTM01000019.1, read as the reverse complement.
CGTTCCGAAGTCAGCTTCGCACCGAGGGGCGCCGGTTCATGCGTCTGATGGATCAGACACTGCACATTCCGATCCTGCAGATACACGGCGAACTCGACCCGTACATTCTCACGCGGACAATACGACGCGGTCGGCGTTGGGCGCCCGGCGAACAGTTGCACCCCGTCTCCGGAGTCGGTCATTACGCCCATTGGGAAGCCCCACAGCGCGTCAACGACGCGCTCCGGGACTTCCTGGCAGCCGACTAGCTACTCAGAGGATGCAGACGCCGGTGGAGACCGGCGTCGACGCGCTTTCCGCCATGGCGAGTTGGCGCGACACCTCATTGGCAGTGAGGACGAACCCGGTGTCAGTGTCGTCGATGGCGGCACCGAACACGACACCGAGCACTTCACCCTGATCGTTGACCATGGGCCCACCGGAATTGCCCTGTCGAATCGATCCACGAACGGTGTACACCTCACGCTGTGTGGTGCCGGCTTTGTAGATGTCAGGACCGTTGAGGTTCAGGATTTCGCGAACACGAGCCGCGCTGGCCGTGTACGGACCTCCACCCGGATATCCGAGCACCAGTGCGTTGTCCCCCGTTTGAGCGGGCTGAGCGGCAAACGGCAGAACCGGCGCCTCGAGTCCGGGCACCGCGAGGATCGCGATGTCGACGGCCGAGTCGAAGAGCACAACCTGGGCGGGTAGTGCACCTTGCATCGTGTCGACGGTGATGCTCTCGGTACCCGCCACGACGTGTGCGTTGGTCATGACACGCTCAGGCGCGACGATGAACCCGGAACCTTCGAGCGCGCGCTGGCAACTCGGCGCGACGCCGTTGATGCGCAGAACGCTCGGACGCAACTGCGCGGCCAGCGGGCTCGCCAGAACACTCGCGTCCGGCGCTTCCACTTCGGTGATGGGTGTGCGGCCGAACGGACCGATGACATCGGGCAATCCCGAGGTGTCGAGCAGCGCCGAGAATTCCGTCGGAATCTGCCGCAACCATTGCGGCGCGAGGTCGTCGACACCGGCCAACACGTTCGACCCTCGGACTGCTGCTGCGACGTTGGGCTGAGACGACGACGTCAGCGGAATTGCCAAAAGCCACGCGGCAACCACCACGGCAACTGCTTGAAGCCCTGCACCGATCACACTGTCCACTGATCTTGCGGCCGGAGAATGCATACCGCTGCGCGCGGCTCGGCCCAGAACCATGCCGGCAACTTCGCCGATGATCACCAACACGACGATCAGTGAGATACCGGCGAGGATGCGCAGCTTGCCCTCGGTCACATGCACCAGAACATGCGGTGCCAGCAGAATTCCGGCGACAGCACCCAGAATCACACCGACAAAAGCCAACGCCGACGCCACCGCGCCCTGACGCCATCCCGATGTCGCGGCGATGAGAGCCACCACCACGATCGCAAGATCGACCCACCGCGAACCTGTCATCGGGGAACCGCCGAATCTTCGATGTCTTCGCCCAGTTCTGCGAGCGCTGTGTCCAGATCACGCACGTCGTGATGATCCCAGGGGATTTCCCAGCCGGACACCTCGAAGAGTCCGGCCAGTATTCCGGCAGTGAAGCCCCACACGAGCATGCCGTCGGCCAAAAACGCCGGACCTTGGTATCCGGCCTGGTGACGCACCTGGAAGCGGTTGTCGGGGTCGAGCAGAGTGCGCAGCGGAACCCGCGCGACACGACCGACCTCGCCGGAATCCTGGATGCCCACCGAGACCGGGTCTTCCCAATAAGCGATCACCGGGGTCACGTCGAATCCGGACGGCGGAATGAATATTTCGGGCAACGTCGCCAGCGGGAGCACCCCGCGCGGATCGAGACCTGTTTCTTCCTGCGCCTCGCGCAGCGCTGTGCCGATCGGACCGTCGTCACCGTCGTCGGCGGCACCGCCGGGGAAAGCGACCTGTCCACTGTGCTGGCGCATAGTCGACGCGCGTTGTGTCAGTAGTACGTCAGCGTCGTCCGGCATCCCACCGAGGCACATGGGATCAGCCTCTCGGGATCCTCCGAAGAGGACGAGCACCGCGGCTGGCCTGGTGGTCGTCCCGCGCGGCGGGCGACGGTCGAGCACGGGGTTGAGTCGATGTGGATCAGTGGGTTGGGTGCTGGCTACAGCACGTAACCATTCGGGAACGGATGAGCTCATACGACAACTCCCAAATACTGCGCCGTGGCGGCAGCTATCTCATCCGCACTGCGGAACGGTTGAGGCAACACCTTCGCGACGGTTCCGTCGGGACGAATGAGCACAGAGACCGGCAGCACAGGTGGCGCGCCGACGGCAATCTGCACCTTGCTCGAACCGTCCTGAACTCCGGGTAGTCGAACGGAATAGTCGATCAGTCGGGTCAAAGCGTTTTCCTGGTTCGGATCGGAATGCACGGTCAGCACAGTGATACTGTCCCCCGCGCGATCCGCAAATTCCTGCAAATGCGGCAGTTCTTCGGCGCATGGCGCGCACCAGTACGCCCACAAATTCAGCAGCGCGGGCTTACCTCCCAGCGCGGCAGCAAGATCGACCGAGCTTCCGTCTGCAACACAGTCGAGCGTGATCCCAGCGAGTGCGGCGCCGGCCGGAGCTTCGGCGGTAGGCGTCGGGCACGCTGTCAGTCCCGCTTGCCCACGAAGCTGATCGAGCGATTCGGACGACGGGGTGAACGTCGGCGGCCGATAGGCGGACGTCGAGGAACCGCCAGACGAAACCGGGGTGTCATCTCCCCCGCGCGGCCAGATCGCAACAGCGAGCGCAACGACAACCGCAAGCACAACAAGGGACCACCGAGCAGCATTGGACATCTGGGTCACAACCCGGCCAGAGCGAGCAGATGCTCCGTCTCCGGGCCCTTCACCAGCGCAGCAGCTTCAATTTTGTCGGTAGGACCAAGGCCGTAGGACGGGCAGTCCTTGGCCAGAACGCACACTCCGCACGCCGGCTTACGCGCGTGACAGACGCGTCGTCCGTGGAAGATCACACGATGTGACAGCAGGGTCCATTCCTTACGTTCGATCAAAGCCCCGACAGCATGTTCGACCTTGACGGCATCTTCTTCCTCCGTCCACTTCCACCGACGCACCAAACGCCCGAAGTGGGTGTCGACCGTGATTCCCGGGACGTCGAACGCATTTCCCAGAACCACGTTGGCTGTCTTGCGACCGACTCCCGGCAACGTCACGAGGTCTGCAAGTTTGTTCGGCACTTCGCCGTCGTAACGCTCGAGCAGCGCCTGACCCAATCCGATCAGCGAGTTGGCCTTGTTCCGGTAGAAGCCCGTTGACCGGATGTACTCCTCGAGCTCGGTCCGGTCGGCTTCGGCGTAGGCCTTGGCGTCGGGATAACGGGCGAACAACGCCGGGGTGACCATATTGACGCGGACGTCAGTGCACTGCGCCGACAGGATTGTCGCCACCGTCAACTCGAGGGGCGTCGTGAAGTCGAGTTCGCAGTACACATGCGGGAAGGCAACGGCTAGTTTCCGGTTCATCCGACGCGCGCGACGGACCAGCGCGAGATGGGATTCCTCGTCGCGAGCGCCGGCAGACCGGCGGGTCGCTGAGCGCTCGGTCGGGGTGGTCTGCACTCAGACAACTGTACGGATACTCCCCGACATGACATTTGGTCGTGTCGATTCCGAGATGTTGGCCGTGTTTACTCTCCTCTATGCAAGGACTCGCCGTGATTCTCTTCCCAGTGCTGTTGATGCTTTTTGCGCTGGCCATGGAACGGGTCGAACGGAGACTGCGTCGACTCTCGGTTCGGGAGAACGAGGTGGCGGAGTTCCTCGACCAGGCTGGTCCCGACGACGTCGCGTCGCTGGCGACCGATGGGTTCCCGCATGCGTTTGCCCGCTTCCACCTGCGCCGGAAGGGTCGACCGGCCATCGCTCCGCGGCAATCGGGCGCAGAAGAACTGCCCACTCGCTAAGGCGATCGAAGAGGCATACAAGGTAGTCAATTTTATTCGCCATCAGGATAATTTCGACGCTTTCGTGGCATCAATCACTCGTGCCGAGCGCGTGGGACGTAGACTTCGATGCCGTACCTGTTGTATTCAACACGGACTGTGTCTGACGCAGCGTCTCGCTCGCACGAGTGAAGGCCTGCGTCTGGGCGGTTCGTGAGTACAAACCAAGCACAACCGGGTACAAAGTTAGATAGCGCAAAAAATGACACCACAAACGAACAAATCCCAACAAGGAGCGCACGTGGACGACGTCCTGGCAAGAGCCGGCATCTTCCAAGGAGTCGAGCCCTCAGCGGTAGCGGCGCTGACCAAGCAGCTGCAACCCGTCGACTTCCCCCGTGGACATGTCATCTTCAACGAGGGTGAACCCGGTGACCGCCTGTACATCATCGTGTCCGGCAAGGTGAAGATCGGTCGACGCTCACCTGACGGTCGCGAGAACCTGCTGACGATCATGGGTCCGTCCGACATGTTCGGCGAACTGTCCATCTTCGACCCGGGTCCCCGCACCTCGACGGCCACCACCGTCACCGAGGTTCGTGCCGTGAGCATGGACCGCGACGCTCTCAAGGCTTGGATCCAGCAGCGCCCCGAAATCGCCGAGCAGCTGCTCCGCGTTCTCGCACGTCGCCTGCGTCGTACCAACAACACGCTCGCCGACCTGATCTTCACGGACGTTCCCGGCCGTGTCGCCAAGGCACTGCTGCAGCTCGCACAGCGCTTCGGCACCCAGGAAGGTGGCGCGCTGCGCGTCACTCACGACCTCACCCAGGAAGAGATCGCCCAGCTGGTCGGCGCTTCCCGTGAGACCGTCAACAAGGCTCTGGCCGACTTCGCTCATCGCGGATGGCTGCGCCTCGAAGGCAAGAGCGTCCTGATTTCGGATTCCGAGCGTCTCGCGCGTCGCGCACGCTAGTTCTACCGTCTCGACTCTTTCGGCCGCTCCCACATCGGTGGGGGCGGCCGAAGTCGTTTCCGACGCTCGGCGCGACGGGTATAGCGCGCAACCACATAGGCATTTGTGTCACGTGCGAGCGCTGGCATGCTCGATGGAGGCAAATACGACTCCAAGGGGATGCATGTCCGAGATAATCGCTTCCGCTGCTGCGGGGAAGTTCCGCGGCATCCGACGCGACGGTTCGTTGTATTTCGGCGCGATCCGCTACGCAACCGCGGCCAGATTCCAACGGCCCGAACCTGCCGCATCTCATACCGGCATTCTCGACGCCACCAGGCCAGGCACCGTGTTTCCTCAACCACCGTCGCGACTCGAGCGTGTCATGGGAGCGCCGCACCCCGAGCCTGAGCAGAGTGAGGACAGTTTCACCGTCACCGTCACGACGCCCTCGTTGTCCGGTAGCCGGCCCGTCATGGTGTGGCTGCACGGCGGTGGATACTCCAGCGGCGGAGGTTCACTGGCGTGGTACGACGGCGGCGCGTTGTCGGCCGAAGGCGATGTCGTGGTCGTATCGGTCAACTATCGCGTAGGCGTACTCGGCTATCTCCTCCTCGAGGGCGTCAGCGACGGCAACCTCGGCGTCCACGATCAGATCGCGGCCCTCGAGTGGGTACGCGAGAACATCGCGGGATTCGGTGGTGATCCCAATTCGATCACCGTGTTCGGCCAGTCCGCCGGCGCTCATTCCATCGTGAACCTGTTGAACAGTAATAACTCTCGGCCTTTGTTCCACCGAGCAATTCTGCAAAGCACCCCGCGGCTGGACCTCAACTTCACCAAGACCGCTGCGATCGAGAACGGCGAGACCTTTGCCCGACTGCTCGACGGCGATCCGAATACCGCTCCCCTCCCCCTAATCCTGGACGCCTTCCGCGCCACAGCCGTCGAGTTCGGCAGACGGTCTGAAAATGTTGTTCAGCCACCCTTTGCCCCGATATCCGACGTTGCACCACTTACCGGAAGCGCCGACAGTGGCGTGACAGAGGTAGTCATCGGGTATACCCACGACGAGGGATCCGCCTTCGTTCGCGGGCTCCCCGGCGGCTCCATGGCCGACGAAACCACGTTGACGCAGAACATGTTTGCCGAGACGGTCGCAGAACTGGCCGATACCTTCACTCAGGCGGGTACCTCGGTCTACACCTACCGATTCGACTGGACACCTCCCGAGAACATCTTCGGTGCTACGCATTGCATCGAACTTCCGTTCATCCTCGGCACCGAAAAGTCTTGGCACGGTTCACCCATGCTGGGCATAGCCGACTGGACCACCGTCGACGAAATGGGTAGACGCATCCGCACGCTCTGGACTTCGTTTGCACATAACGGAAGTCCGGACAACGAGAACACCTGGAAGAAGTTCTCGACCGACGAACCGATCGGAATCACCTTCACCTGAGCAACTTCGGGCGGCAATCCCCGCTAGGATTGCAGATATGGACATGCCCAAGCTCCTCGACGGGCGACTCAAACTTCGCCACCTGCTTCTGGTCGACGCCCTGAGCCGTCAGGGCAGCGTGGTCGGCGCCGCTGCCGCACTGCACATCACACAACCTGTGGCAACCCGCAGCCTCCACGACATAGAGTCCATCCTCGGCGTCTCCCTGTTCGATCGCGGACCACGCGGCATCACCCCGACAATATTCGGCGATGCCTTCACCACCCACGCTCGGGCGGTTATCGCTCAGCTCACCGAAGCGGGTCGACACGTCGTCGAATTGGCCGACGCACACCGCGGAACCGTCATCGTGGGAACACATCTCGCCGGTTCCAACGTCTTGCTGCCCGGCGCCATTGCGCGGCTGAAAGTTCAGCATCCGCTACTGACCGTGATCGTCCGCGAAGGCACTCCGGAGCAGTTACTCACCGACTTGGAGGCCGGTCGTATCGACCTCATCGTCGGCCGACTCACAGCACCGACAGACGACCGCGCCGTCAGACGCAATCTCTACGCCGAGTCAGTTGAACTTGTTACCCGCGTGGATCATCCACTGACCAACCGTGACGAGGTGCAGCTCGACGAACTCCGCGAGTTCCCCTGGATCCTGCCCGGCGTCGAAACGGTGCTCCGACGCGAACTCGAGGAGTTCTTCGCCAGGAACGGTCTCCCCTTACCCGAGAACCGGGTAGAGGCAACGTCTTTCCTCACGGTGCGACAGCTCTTGCTGGAAACCGACATGATCGCTGTCCTTCCGAGTCTGATTCATCGCGACGACACCCGCTTGACCACACTCCCGATCACCCTGGATCCCATCGGTCACAGCGTCGGTCTCACGTCGTCGGCGACGAGGACGTCCAGTCCATCGGCACAGGCACTAATCGCGTCGTTGCGCAGTTTCGCGGAAGAACTCATGAACCAGTAAACGTTCGAAAGCCCGCTCCCGGAGCGGGAGCGGGCTTCGAATATCGTTACACGTCAGGCGTTTTCTGCCACCCGGTGCTCTTCGTGCTGCAATCCCCGCGATGAGTCGGGCACCACCTTGAACAGCGCTATCGCGCCAACCAGACTGATCGAGCAGATCGACGCCAGGTACCACGTCACGCCCACAGATGATCCCGTGGCGTCCAGCAGAGCCGTCGCAATCATCGGAGCCAATCCGCCGCCCAGAATTGCACCACTCTGCAGAATCAACGACGAACCCGAGTATCGAACCTTGGCCGGGAACGTGTCGGCAATGATGCTTCCCTGGACACAATGAGTCACCGGAATGATCAGTCCCATTCCCAGGAACGCCACAACTGCAACGACCTTGTTCTCGGTGTTCAGCAGCGGGAAGAACGCGATGCACCACAACAGGATTGCGGCGGATCCTCCGATGAACATGTGCCGTCGACCGTACTTGTCGGCCACCTTGGTCCAGATCGGGATGGAAAGGAACCACAGGACCGCTGCCGCGGTGACACTGAGCACCAGGAATTGTTTGTCGTAGCCCAGATGTTGAGTTCCGTACGACAGAGTGAACACCATGAAGGCATATGCCACGGCGGAGTTCGCCAAACACGCGGCCAGCGTCAGTGACAACCGGGGGAACCCGACCTTGAGCGACTCACGCAGCGGGAACCGGACTATCTCGCCCTTCTCCATGATCCCGGCAAACGAGGGCGATTCGGTAACCCGCAACCGGATCACCAGACCGATCGCCACCAGAACGAAGCTGAGCAGGAACGGTATGCGCCAACCCCACGATTGGAAGGCCGAGTCCGACATCAATGCACTGGTGGTCAGGAAGATGCCATTGGCCAGAACAAGTCCGGCTGGGGTGCCCATCTGTGGGAAACCCGCATACAGGTTCTTCTGCCCGGCTGGTGCATGCTCCATCGACATCAGCGTGGCACCGGCGCCCTCACCGCCGAGGCCGATGCCCTGGACAACTCTCATCGCCACCAGAAGTACCGGCGCCCAGAAACCGATGGAATCGTAATTCGGAATGAGTCCGATCAGTGTGGACCCGACTCCCATCATCACCAGAGACACCACAAGCGTCGCCTTGCGACCGATCCGGTCACCGAAGTGCCCGAACACCAAGCCGCCGACGGGCCTGGCGATGAACCCGACCGCAAAGGTGCTGAAGGCTGCGAGGGTGCCGGCGGTCGGACTCAGACTCGGGAAGAACTGCTTGTTGAAGATCAGCGCTGCGGCTGTTCCGTAAAGAAAGAAGTCGTACCATTCGAGGGTTGTGCCGGCGAGGGTTGCCATGGCAACCCGGCTGCGGGCAGCTTTCTCCGGCAACGGCTTTCCGTCACTGGTTACGCTTGTGGTCATCGCGGATACCTATCGATTGGATGAGTGGCAGTACGGTACGGTGAAATCTGTTTTTGCCGAGCATGTTTCAAAGGTTGTCTGAATTATGCTCATTAGAGACATGACTCACAAATGCCGAAATCACCGTGCGGCATACCGGAAATGGTATAGCTGAAGGATCAGCCGATCCCCAAGAAGCGTTCCGCATTTCCCCGCGAGATCAGTTGGCGTGCAGTCTCGTCCAAGAACTCACTCTTGCGCACCACCTCACCTACCGGTCGCTCGCCGAGGGGATACGGGTAATCACTTCCCACCATCACCCGGTCGACGCCCACTGTGTCGACCAGTAGTCGCAGTGCACGTTCGTCGAAGACGACAGAATCCACGTAGAACCGGCCCAGATAGTGTGACGGCGGAAATTCCGATGTACCGATAATGTCGTTGCGACCGTGCCAGGCGTTTTCCATCCGGCCGAGCCAGAACGCGAAAGATCCGCCACCGTGGGCAAATCCGATCTTGAGTCGGTCGTCGATCTTGTCGAACACGCCGCCGAGGATCAGCGCGAGTATCGACAGATGCGTTTCTGCGGGCATTGCGGTGAGCCACTGCGCCATCCACCGATCCAGGCGCGGCGAGGACGCCATGTCCCACGGGTGCACGAAGACCGGAACATCCAGTGACGCGCAGTGCTGCAGGAATGTCACGACTCCTTCGCTGTCGAGATCGAGGTCGCCGACGTGATTGCCGATCTCGACGCCTCGGTGCCCGTTGGCGATGCATCGTTCGAGTTCGCGGCACGCAGCATCGGTGTCCTGCAACGGAACCTGACAGAACGGGATAAGTCGATCTTTTGCCGGTTCGACGATCTCGAGCGCCAGGTCGTTGAAAATCCGAGAGATACGACTGGCCTGCTCGCCTGTTCGGCCGTAGTTGAAGAATGCCGGCGTCGGCGAGACGACCTGGGTATGGATACCGTCGGCATCCATGTCACGCAGGCGCACCTCGGCGTCCCAGGCGTCGGACTGGATCCGTCGGAACTCCTTGGTGCCCATCATGATCATGGCTTCGGTTTCCGACTCCACTTTCAGCCACGGCGCGTCCGGGCCGGCATCAGCCGTGAGATCAGGCCACCCGTTGGGTACGTAGTGGGTGTGAATGTCGATCATGTTGCTCATCGCTCAGCCCTTGCCGGGATGGAGCGTGCCGCAGTTGTCACATGTGCGGGCGTCTTCACTCTCGTAGAACGTGACGAAGACGGGCGGAAGGTCGGCCACGATGTCGCGTACCTGAAGTTCGACTTCGTAGATCTTGTGATTGCACTCCAGGCAGTACCACTGGAAGTGCTCCAATGTTCCTTCCTGTCTCACTCTTTCGATCACCAGGCCGATCGATCCTGCGGTGGGGCGCTGCGGTGAATGCGGCAGGTTTCCCGGCAGCAACCAGCTCTCGCCCTCGCGGATGTCGACCCGCACCGGTCCGTCTTCGGTCATGACGTTGACGTGGATGTCGCCCTCGACCTGGTAGAACCACTCCTCGTACGGGTCGAGGTGGTAGTCGGTCCGTTGGTTGGGCCCACCGACAACCTGCACGATGAAGTCGTCTCCGAGTGCCATCGTCTGATTGTTGACGGGTGGTTGCAGCAGGTGACGGTTGTCGTCGATCCATTTCTTGAAGTCGATGACGGGAGGAATGGTGGTCATGATGCGTTCTCCGTGTTCTCGATTGACAGCCGTCGGGCGGCGGGGTTCTCGATTGACAGCCGTCGGGAGGCGGGCACGTAGGCCACACCGGATATCTCGATAAGCAAGTGCGGATGCGGCAATTGATGAACTGCCACTGTGGTTCTCGTCGGTCCGTTTTCGTCGAACAGCTCGGCGTAGACCTCGTTGTATCCGCCGAAGTCGTTCATCGACACCAGGTATGACGTGACCTGAACCAGATCACGCAGTTCACCACCCACCTCGGCGAGGATCGCCGCGATGTTCTCGATGACTGCGCGTGTCTGCGCCCGAATGTCGAGCGCCGTGGTGCCCATCTCGTCGACTTCGACGCCCACAAACGTATTGTCGGGTCGACGTGAACTGGTACCGGATACGTAGACGAAGTCACCTACCACCTTGACGTGCGGGAACTTTCCGCGCGGCTTTGCCATCTTCTCGATGACCTGTGCCCCACTCATCGCCGTACACCATTCACCGAGACGGTACCCAGTCCGTCGATGCTGCACTGTGCGACTCCCTCGTCGAGTCGCACGGCGGCAGTCGCCGCGCCGGCCAGAATCACGTAGCCGGCCCGGAGCGGAATGTGCCGACGGCGGGCGATATCCACTAAGGCATGCAACGCGTGCACGGGATCTCCGAGGATTGCTGCCGTGGAACCGGTAACCGTTTCGCCGCCTACCTCCATGCGCACCACCAAGTTCGCGGCACTGCGCATCGGCTGCCACGGGCCGATGACATATCCAGCGGCACTGGTGTTGTCGGCGACAACGTCGGTGTAGGTGAAGCGGAAGTCGCGGTAGCGCGAATCGATGATCTCCATCGCCGGAGCAACCGCGTCGACGCAGGATTCGATGTCCACGCTCGGGTCGTCGAGATCGACGTCCTTCGACAGTCGGTACGCAACTTCGGGTTCGATCTTGGGGTGGATGAACGTCGATAGTTCCAGGTCACCGCCGTCCGTCACCGCCATCGCGTCGGTCAACTGCCCGACGATCACTTCGGAGACACCCATCTGCGCCATCTTCGCTTGGCTGGTGAAGCCGAGCTTGATGCCCACCACCGATTCGCCACGGGCAGTGCGTCGTTCGATGAGTTCGTTCTGAATCCGGTAGGCGTCGTCGATGTCGATAGTGTGATCGTCGGCGAGGCTCGGAGTGTCGGTACGGCTCTGCGCAGCGTCGTCGAGCCGACGCGCGAGCGCGGATACGGTGTCTTCTGGGGCTGTCATCACGCCTCGCTCATTTCTCTGGAACTTCCTGCGGTTTCGATGTTCACAGTTGCACACACACATTTGTCGGTTCGGTGTAGAAGTGCAGCGAGGACTCGCCACCCTCACGCCCGATGCCGGACAGGCCCATGCCGCCGAAGGGAGACCGCAGTTCACGGGTGAACCACGTGTTGACCCAGGAGATTCCGACGTTCATCTTCTGCGCGACGCGGTGCCCGCGGCGCAGGTCGTTGGTCCACACGGAGGCCGCCAAGCCGTACTCGGTGTCGTTTGCCAAGGCGATCGCTTCTGCCTCGGTATCGAACGGGATGAGTGCTGCGACGGGTCCGAAGATCTCCTCGCGCACGACGCGATTCTTGTTGGTCAAGCCAGTCCACAGGGTGGGTTCGATCCACGATCCACCGGACAGATCCTGCCCGAGATCCGGAATTCCGCCACCGGTAAGCACTTTCGCGCCCTCCTGCTCGGCGATCTCGAAGTAGTCGAGAACCTTCTTCCGGTGCGCCTGCGAGATGAGCGGGCCTGTCGTCGTCGCAGTGAGCGTCGGGTCACCCAGACGCAATCCTGCGGCCCGCTCGACCAGCCCACCGGCGATGTCGTCGAAAATGCTGCGGTGCACGTACACCCGTTCGGTGCACAGGCAGACCTGGCCTGTGTTGGTGAACACCGACTTGGTCAGACCCGTCAACGCTTCGTCGATGTCGACGTCGTCGAACACGATCGCGGCGTTCTTGCCGCCGAGCTCGAACGAGACCGGACGCACCCGTGGTGCAACGGTTTTCATCACGTGCGAGCCGGTTGCTGAAGATCCGGTGAAGGTGACACCGTCGATACCGGGGTGGGTGGTGAGGAACTCGCCCGCAGAATTCGCACCGAATCCGTGCACGACGTTGTAGACGCCGGCAGGCAGGCCGACTTCTTCGAGCACCTCGGCCAGCAACGACGCCGTCGCCGGCGTCTCTTCGGAAGGCTTGACCACCACGGAGTTTCCGCACGCCAGCGCGGGCGCCACCTTCCAGGTCAGGAGAAGCAGTGGCAGGTTCCACGGCACAATGACCGCAACCACACCGAGCGGCTTGCGGATCGCGTAGTTCAGCGCCTGCTTGCCGCCGGCCAGATCCGTGACAAACGATTCCTGCCCCGCTGCGGCGACGATGTCGGCAAACGTACGGAAGTTCGTGAGGGCACGAGCAACGTCGAGTTCGCGCGCCTGCGTGATCGGCTTGCCCGTATCCGCCATCTCCGCGGCGACAAATTCCTCGAACCGCTCCTCGATCCGATCCGCGGCCCGTCGCAGCAGCGCGGTGCGCTCCCGGACCGGTGTATCCGCCCAACCGTTGTCCAGAGCACGTCTGGCCGAGGTCACAGCCCGATCGACCAGGGCCCGGTCGGCCTCGTGGACCTTGGCAAGAACACGGCCGGTTGCGGGGTCCACCTGGTCGAAGCTCGACGACGCGTCGGGTTCGACGTAGGAGCCATCCACGTAGTTGCGGATCCATCCGTCGCATTGTGAGGTCATGGACTAACTATTGGCCCCGAACCCATATCAAACAAATGCAAAAACTGCCGCCAGCTATACCGCGATTGGCATAACAGGCACATCCCCGTCGCTTCGCTCGCCCCGGCGGCAGTTCCGCAACACAGTTCAACGACGCAGATACGCCAGCTGCACGTTGACCGATTTTTCTGCCACCGGCCAGAGTTTCGGATCGACATCCGAATAGACGTGCTCGACCACGTCGCGTACCGACGCGGAATCGCCGAGCGAGACCAATGCCGCTCGCACCTGATCGAGCCGTTCTTCGCGATGCGCGAGGTAGTGCTTCGAAATCTCTTGCAGGTCAGGTAATTCCGGACCATGCCCAGGCAGAACGGTTCGCCCGTCACCGAGTTCGATGAGCGCACGCAGCGATGCGAGGTAGTCCCCCAGATCACCGTCCGAATCATCGAGAACCGTTGTGCCACGGCCGAGTATCGTGTCACCCGTCAGCACACTGCCCTCGTTCTCGATGACGATCGAGACGGAGTCCGCGGTATGACCAGGAGTTGCCACGATACGCAGGCGCAGCCCGGCAACCTCGATGAGTTCACCGTCGACAAGCGTCGTACCGCTGCCGCGCAGGAACTCGGGAGAAACGGAACGCACTGGCGCCGAAGTCAATTCGTGAAAACGGCTCACTCCGCCGGTGTGATCGAAGTGCCGGTGCGTGATCAGGACCAACGCCACCGCGCCGACTCCGGCCACTCGCTGCAGATGTTCTTCGTCGTTGTCACCGGGATCTACGACTACATACTCGTCACTGCCCGGCGCTCGCAGAATCCAGGTGTTGGTGCCGTCGAGCGTCATCATGCCCGGGTTGTTCTCGAGCATGACCGACGCGATGTCGGTGACGCGGCGAAGCTGCGCGTATGCGGGATGAACCGTTGTCATCAGCGAACTTCTACGATCAGTTCCACCTCGACAGCGGAGCCGAGGGGAAGTTCTGCAACACCGACAGCGGAGCGAGCGTGAATGCCTGCGTCGCCGAAGACCTCGACGAGGAATTCGGACGCGCCGTTGATCACGCCGGGCTGACCGGTGAAGCCTTGCGCGGAGGCGACAAATCCGACGACCTTGACCACCCGAACCAGGTTGTCGATGCCAACCAGGGCGTTGATCGCGGCAAGAGCGTTGAGCGCGCAGACACGCGCGGCGGCCTTTGCGTCAGCATCCGACGCGTCCGCGCCTAGCTTGCCCGTCAGCGACAGCTTTCCGTCGACGAAAGGCAACTGGCCCGAGGTGTAGACGTGATCGCCACTACGAACCGCAGGGACATAGGCAGCGACCGGCGCCGCAACCGCGGGCAGTTCGATGCCGAGTTCCGCGAGACGCGCTGACCAGGTCTGTGTTGTTTCGGTCATGCGCCTGCAACCTTCGGACGCTTGAGGTATGCGACGTGCTGTTCGCCCGACGCGCTCGGAAGAACCGTCACCAGCTCCCAACCGTCGACGCCCCAATTATCGAGGATGGCCTTCGGGTTGTGGACCAGCAACGGAGTAACGGTGTATTCCCAGGAAGTCAATTCACTCATGCGGTGAGCCTATCCCGCGCACATCTTCGGCCCCAGACTTATAGGCTCGCGGTGTGGTTGCATCCCAAGATGAGCTGAGCAAGAGCTGGCCGGAGTCCGCATCGAAGGCCCGCCTGCATTTTGTGTCGGGAAAAGGCGGGACCGGTAAGTCGACGGTAGCCGCCGCCTTGGCGCTGGCGTTAGCCGAAGGCGGCCGACGCGTTCTGCTGGTGGAAGTGGAGGGCCGCCAGGGAATTGCGCAGCTCTTCGACGTGCCACCGCTGCCCCCGCAGGAAACGAAAGTCGCAGCTGCCGAGGGTGGCGGTGAGGTGATGGCGTTGGCCGTCGATATCGAGACGGCTTTCCTCGAGTACTTGGAGATGTTCTACAACCTGGGCTTCGCGGGCCGCGCGATGCGCAAGTTCGGCGCCATCGAGTTCGCCACGACCATTGCACCTGGCCTGCGTGACGTACTGCTCACCGGCAAGATCAAGGAGTGCGTCATCCGCACCGATCGGACCGGGAAGCGCGTATACGACGCTGTTGTCGTCGACGCCCCGCCGACGGGCCGGATCGGCAGTTTCCTCGACGTCACGAAGGCTATGGCCGATCTCGCCAAAGGTGGGCCGGTGCATTCGCAGAGTGAGGGCGTCGTGCGACTGCTGCACTCGCCGGAAACAGTGGTGCATCTGGTGGCGCTACTCGAGGCTCTGCCCGTGCAGGAAACCGCGGATGCCGCCTTGGAATTGGCGCGCGACGAGCTCAATCTCGGCGCGATCATCGTCAACCGCACCAGCCCGAAGTTCCTGCCGGAGGGCACTCTGGCGGGTGCTGCGGCCGGAGAGATCGATGCCGCGTCCATTCGATCCACGCTCACGGATGTCGGCCTCGAACTGTCGGACGACGACTTCGCCGGATTGCTGACGGAAACCATCGAGCACGCGTCTGTTCTCGAAGCGCAGGAATCCAGTGCGGAGAAACTGCAGGAGATCGACGGCGCCCGACTGCACTTGCCGACTCTGGCCGACGGCGTCGATCTGGGTGGCCTCTACGAACTGGCCGAATACCTCATGGAACAGGGTGTCCGATGACCGAAACCACCGAAAACGCGGTCCCTGACAATGTCATGGTCGGCAGTTCCAGAACCGGCCGCCGCAGTGCTCCGGTGCTCGACATCTCGGCGATCATCAACGATCCGACCGCACGAATTGTGGTGTGTTGCGGCGCGGGCGGCGTCGGCAAGACCACCACGGCGGCATCGCTGGCGTTGCGGGCGGCCGAGCAGGGCCGACGCGTCGTCGTTCTCACGATCGATCCCGCGAGACGGCTGGCTCAGGCTCTGGGCGTCGCGGAACTCGACAACACACCGCAACCGGTGAAACTCGGTCCGGAAGCAACGGGCGAGTTGCACGCGATGATGCTCAACATGCGTCGCACGTTCGACGAGATGGTGCTCGAGCACTCCAGCCCCGAGAAGGCTCAGCAGATCCTCGCGAACCCCTTCTACCAAACCGTTGCCACATCGTTCTCCGGCACTCAGGAATACATGGCGATGGAGAAGCTGGGACAGCTCGCGTCGAACGACAAGTGGGACCTGGTGATCGTGGATACGCCGCCGTCCCGGAACGCACTCGATTTCCTGGACGCTCCGCAGCGACTGGGAACCTTCCTCGACGGCCGGATGATCCGGTTGCTCTCAGCTCCGGGGCGGGGTTTGACCAAGCTTGTTGCCGGCGCCATGGGATTGGCACTCAAGGGTGTGTCGACGATCGTCGGAAGCGCGATGCTCGCTGACGCGTCGGCGTTTGTTCAGTCGCTCGATTCGATGTTCGGCGGCTTCCGTGAGCGCGCAACCAAGACGTACGAACTCCTGCGTCAGCCAGGCACCCATTTTCTGGTGATCGCTGCTGCGGAACCTGACGCGTTGCGGGAAGCGGCGTTTTTCGTGGACCGCCTGGCCGGAGATTCGATGCCGCTAGCCGGGTTGGTGTTGAACCGAACACATCCGACTCTGACCGCACTGCCGGCTGATCACGCGGCAACGGCCGCGGACAAACTCGCAGCCAAGGAGAATCCGACCGACGCCGAGGCACTGACGGAGGCGGTGCTTCGCATTCATGCTCACCGCGCAGCAATCGCCAAACGTGAGGTGGCGCTGCTGAGCCGGTTTACCGCAGCTCATCCGAGGGTGCCGCTGATCGGCGTTCCGTCACTGCCGTTCGAGGTGTCAGACCTCGAGGCACTGCGCGCCGTGGGCGATCAGCTCACTCGGAAGGGCTAGATCAGGAAAGGCTAGACCAGAAAAAGCTAGGTCAGACAGCAGTTGACTGCTGGTGGCGTCGATCCTCGAAGAATTCGGACCACGAGTCGACGTCGGGGTGCTGCTTGAGGAGAGCGCGTCGCTGGCGTTCGGTCATCCCGCCCCACACTCCGAATTCGACGCGGTTGTCGAGAGCGTCGGCGCCGCACTGCATCAGGACCGGGCAGTGTCGGCAGATTGTTGCTGCCTTACGTTGCGCGGCACCTCGAACGAAAAGCTGATCCGGATCTACTTCGCGGCACCGCGCCTGTGTTACCCAGGCGATGCGAGCCTCTGCTTGTTCGACATCCAAACGGCTACTCGGGGTGGCTGTGTACATTCTCTGGTCCCCTCTACAAAGTATGTCCGTCGCCTCGAGGGCGAGCAGCACAACATCTCTGCTTCCGTCGCGGGATATCACGACGAAAGCTGAGACACATTCGTGATCGAGTGTTATGTCAATCACACCGTTCACACAATTTAGGTAAAGAAACGCCCAGACGCAAGACGGGCGTCCACCTTTTTTGGTACGGCAGTACAAACCGGGTGTTCAGGACGTTTTATTCGGCACGAATTCTTCGCGTGCCACGTCCATGGGGTGCGCACACGTACTCTGTAGATCGTGTCGATTGCAAAAACAGTGGCGAAGCTCGCCGGAAGCTCTGCCTTGGCCGGTGTCCTCGTTGCCGGAGTGATGTTTCCGCTGGCAGGCGGACTCGGATTCGCATCCAATCGAGCCGCGGACACGGTCGACAACGTTTCAGCGGAGTTGGTCGACGGCACGGTCCCCGCGGTATCGACGATGGTCGATTCGGCGGGCAATCCCATCGCCTGGCTGTACGAGCAGCGCCGGTTCGAAGTCCCGAGCGACCAGATCTCGAACAACATGAAGTTGGCGATCGTCTCCATCGAGGACCGTCGATTCCCCGATCACAAGGGAGTGGACTGGCAGGGAACGCTGCGCGCCTTCCTGACCAACACCACCTCCGGTGAGGTCCAGCAGGGCGCGTCGACGCTCGATCAGCAGTACGTGAAGAACTACCAACTGTTGGTCGTCGCAAAAACCGATGCCGAGCGCCGCGCCGCTATCGAGACCACTCCGGCTCGCAAGATCCGCGAAATCCGGATGGCGCTCACCCTGGACAAGGAACTCACGAAGGACGAGATCCTCACCCGCTACCTGAACCTGGTGCCGTTCGGTAACGGTTCCTTCGGAATCCAGGATGCCGCTCAGACGTACTTCGGCATCGACGCCAAAGACTTGAGCGTTCCGCAGTCCGCGATGCTCGCCGGCATGGTTCAGTCGAGTTCGGCCTTGAACCCGTACACCAACGTCGAAGGTGTCACCGAGCGCCGCAACACCGTGCTCGACACCATGATCACCAACATTCCCGACCAGGCCAACGAGTTCCGGGCGGCCAAAGACGAACCGTTGGGTGTTCTACCCACCCCCAACACGCTGCCGCGCGGATGCATCGCTGCCGGTGACCGCGGATTCTTCTGCGACTACGCACTCAAATACCTCTCGGACGCCGGGATCAGTCGCGAGCAGATCAATGAGGGCGGCTACCTCATCAAAACCACGCTCGACCCGGCGGTGCAGGCATCCACCAAGGCTGGTCTCAACGCAAACGCCAAGGCGGACCTCGACGGCATCGCCAACGTCATGAGCGTGATTCGGCCCGGCCAGGACTCGCACAAGGTCGTGGCGATGGCCAGCAGCCGCACGTACGGTCTCGACGCCGACGCCAGCGAAACCGTCCTGGCTCAGCCGTATTCACTGTCAGGTGACGGTGCCGGCTCGGTGTTCAAGGTCTTCACCACCGCCGCCGCCATGGAGAAGGGCCTCGGCATCGACGCGATGCTCGATGTTCCCCGCCGCTTCGACGCCAAGGGCTTCGGTAGTGGCGGCGCGGCGGGATGTCCGGTGTCCACGTACTGCGTCGAGAACGTCGGTAACTATCCGGCGACGATGTCGGTGACGGATGCTCTCGCGCAGTCGCCCAACACCGCGTTCGTGAAGCTCATCGCAGCAACCGGTGTGACGCCGACAGTCGATATGGCCGTGCGTCTCGGCCTGCGTTCGTACGCCGAGCCCAATACGTCGGGCTTCGACGATCGCAGCATGGCCGACTTCCAGAAGGAACAGAATCTCGGCTCGTTCACGCTCGGCCCGACCTGGATCAATCCGCTCGAACTGTCGAACGTCGCGGCAACATTGGCGTCGCACGGCAAGTGGTGCCCGCCCAGTCCGATCGATTCCGTCGTCGACCGCAACGGCAAGCCGGTGACGGTCACGGAACAGGGCTGCGAGCAGGTAGTCGAGCCCGGATTGGCCGATACCCTCGCCAATGCGCTCAGCCGCGACGACGTGGGTGCAGGTACATCTGCGGGTGCCGCAGGCAGCGCTGGATGGTCTCTGCCGATGTCCGGTAAGACCGGTACCACGGAGACCCACAAGTCTTCGGCGTTCCTCGGCTTCACGAACAATCTGGCCGCGGCCGTCTACATCTTCGGCGACTCCCCGACTCCGGGTGAGATCTGCTCGACTCCGCTTCGCCCGTGCTACAGCGGAAACCTGTACGGCGGTACCGAACCGGCTCGGAGCTGGTTCGCCGCGATGATGCCGGTTGCCAACAATTTCGGTCCGACGGCGCTTCCGCCGATCGATCAGAAGTATGCACGTGGCTCGCAGAACGGACAGGTTCCCGAGGTTGTCGGATTGAGCCAGTCCGCTGCCACGTCCCGCCTGCAGGAGTCGGGATTCACCGTCAACGCGGTGACGTCCGCATCGGGAGCGCGTGCCGGAACTGTCACCGGCGCATCTCCGTCCGGCTCGGCGATACCGGGTTCCACCATCACGATCTACATCAGTGACGGGTCGGTACGCGCACCGGCGGCACCGGCGGCACCGGACGGCTCACCTGCTCCGGCCTCACCGGCACCCGATTCGCCGGCACCCGGAGCGCCACAACCGCGCTAACACCCGCACGAAAGAACGGCCGCACCCTCACACGAGGTTGCGGCCGTTCTCTTTTGTCGCTGGAGCTGACAAGCGCTGTCGGTGGAGCTGACAAGCGCTGTCGGTGACGCCTACAGGCGAGACTTCACGGCAGCGGAGATACGCGCGCCATCAGCCTTACCCTTGGCCAAAGCACTGGCGGCCTTGATGACCTGACCCATCTGACGCATACCCGGACGCTCGCCGAGCTCCTCGGCTACCTGCGCCATCGCCGTGTCGACGACGTCGACAAGTTCTGCGTCGGTCAACGGCGTCGGCAGGTACTCGTCGATGATCTGCGCTTCGGCGCGCTCTTTCGCGGCAAGTTCACCACGGCCGTTCTCGGTGTAGATTTCGGCGGATTCCCCGCGCTTCTTCGATTCCTTGGCAAGAACCTTGATGATTTCTTCGTCGGTGAGGACTCGCGCTTCCTTACCGGCAACCTCTTCGGTCTGAACTGCTGCGATGAGCATCCGGAGGGTGCCGGTGCGAAGCGGATCCTTGGCCTTCATGGATGCGACCATGTCGGAACGGAGTTTGTCTTTGAGCGTTGCTGTCGTGTCGGACATGGGGGAAACGCTACGCGCACGCCCCGCCTCCCGTCCCCTTAGTTATATCCTTGACTGGTGTCTGACCAGTTCCGCACCAACCTGACCCGCACCGCACTTGGTGCCGCGGGCGTCGCTGCACTCGGAATCGGGTACGCATCCGGCATCGAACGCAATGCTTTTACGTTGCGCGAGGTGACGATGCCCGTACTCGAGCCGGGGTCGTCGTCGTTGCGGGTTCTCCACCTCAGCGATCTGCATATGATGCCTAACCAGCGATTGAAGCAGAACTGGTTGCGTGAGCTCGAAAGCCTCGACCCGGATCTCGTGGTGAACACCGGCGACAACCTGTCGCACCAGCGCAGTGTCCCCGCAGTTGTCCAGGCACTGGGCGACCTGCTCGCACGCCCCGGTCTATTCGTGTTCGGCAGCAACGACTACTTCGCTCCGAAGCCGAAGAACCCGTTGAGCTACCTCTTCGACAAGAAGAAGCGCATCACGGGCGATCCGCTGCCGTGGGGAGACCTGCGGGCTGCATTTACCGAACGTGGTTGGCTAGACGTGACGCATGTACGACGCGAACTCGAGGTGTCTGGCATCAAGATCGCCACGGCCGGCGTCGACGATCCGCATCTCAAGCGCGATCGTTACGACACCATCGCGGGCCCGCCCAATCCCCTGGCTCAGCTCAAGCTCGGTTTGACGCACTCCCCCGAACCCCGGGTGTTGGATCGGTTCGCCGAGGACGGCTACGACCTTGTTCTCGCCGGCCATACACACGGCGGGCAACTGTGCCTGCCGTTCTACGGCGCGCTTGTCACCAACTGCGAGTTGGACCGCTCCCGCGTGAAGGGCCCGTCCAAGTGGGGTGCTCACACACAGCTTCACGTGTCTGCCGGCATCGGAACCTCGCCGTGGGCTCCGGTACGTTTCTGCTGCCGCCCCGAGGCAACCCTGTTGACGTTGGTGCCGTCTACCGGCCGCGAACCGGAGCACTCCACCGAGCGCGGTTCCGCTCACTCAGCTGCGCCGGTTTTACGCAACTGACCTGCGGATTTAATGCCTGCCGACTTCGTGCTGTAAGCTAACCGAGGTTCGACACGGGGTGTGGCGCAGCTTGGTAGCGCGCTTCGTTCGGGACGAAGAGGTCGTGGGTTCAAATCCCGCCACCCCGACAGTGAAGAACTTGAAGAAGGCACTTTTTCCTCGCGGAGAAGGTGCCTTCTTTTGTTGTACCGTGCTCTCCAGGAGGTGGTTACCCATGGGCAAGAACGAGGACTTCGCGCACAACGACATCGCCAGTCGCAGTCGACGTGAGAAGGCGGTGGGTCTGGCCAAGTTCGCATGGAATCGTGGGATCACCGCCGCCGAACTACTCGACATGCCCGACGATCGACTGCGCAAACTCGCGCGTGCCGCCGACGCGAATCCCCCGAGCACCCGGGAGACCTGGACCATCGCAGCCGATCTCATCGACGAGAAGGATCAGTGGGCAGCGGCGCATCCTGATCGCGCTGAGGCGCAGCGCACGCACGCCGACGAGAAGATCATGTGGGTGAAGAAGCCTATCGAGCCGTGGCTTTAGCACTTCGTTCCTCGAGGCACGCCAGGACGCGGGCCGCGTTCTTCTCCAGGACAGCCGCGTAGACGTCGATGTCACCGCTGTCCGGGGTTCCGCTGAGTACCGAGATCGCAAGCACGTCACCCACCGAGTAGATCCCGTGATTGAACGGGCTCCGCGGCGACACGTACGGAAATGACGTGGTCGAAACGATTCTTGAATCGCCGAGAGTCATGACGGCCGGTCCACGATTGACGCTGCTCGCTACAGTTCCCAGTTTCGGATCCGACGACAATTCAGGTTTGACCGCAATAGCCGGAAGTTCGTATTGCAGCGCACGTACGGCCCGGTATGCGTCAGGATATTCCGCTTTGCCGTGGTTGTTGTTTGTGGTGATCGCGGCAAGTCGTTCCGCAATATCTTGTTTGTTCATCGCCAGATCGACGTGATAGCAACCCATGTGATTTTGTCCGCGCACCTCTGCCCCTACGGGGGCGCCGGACATCACCTGCATCGAGCGTGGACTCTTGTCACCAAAATGTTCTTCCAGCGACAACGAGATGATCGTCTGGGCGATAGCCGTCACTGTCACGCCTGGCCACATTTTCTTGGCTTCTCGAATCGCCACCAGATCGAGCATGATCGCGGCAGCCGACCGCTTGCCCGTAAAGGTCACGGCACCACCGCCGGAATCCGGTGCGTCGTATTTCCGGGTTTCCGGCAGAGCACGAAATGCGCGGACATACCGGCGCGGAGTTCCGAGGAGTCCTTTGACGGACGACCACCACGGGTTCGGCGCCGTGAGTTCCGGAATGAAGTCGGGTAAATGCTTCGACGAGAACAGGTCGTGAACAATCGCGTTGTACACATGCCCGTCACCTAATGCATGCGAGCCCTTCAGGATCACCACCGTTGCTTCACCCTGCACCCCCGGGGCATCACGAACACCTCGAACAACGTGCAGCCGCCACAGACATTCGTAGGGATCGACGATCCGTGCGGCAATGTCGGCGAAGTATTCGAAAACACCTTTCCACGAGGATATTTCGACATTGTCTTCGACATGCTTGGTGATATCGAAGGGTGCGGAGTCGATCCAATAGGGAAACCCGAACCCGCCGGGAACTGTGGTCACGGTCCACCGCAATTGTGGGATCCTCGACGCGCGTGCACCGAGGAACTCGAGTAGTTCCTTCTTGTCGAGCGGAGTCGAGTCACCCGAATCGAACAGGAAAATCGTCAGGACATCAGTGGAGCGGGTTTCCATATTTGCGGGAATCAATTCGAAATCCACTGAAGTCAGTTGTTTGGCAGGCACGACAAATCTCCGATCCAGCATAATCGAGACAAAGCGGGCATGAAAAGGGTAAACAACCACTACCCGCTTCGCGAAATGTTCGCCCGATCGTTTACACCCCGGCGACGACGCATAGGCTGCGTCTCCGCACCCAACCTGTGCAGCGTCGCTTCCAGAACTCCCCATCGTTCGCGACTTGCTTCCGGCAGAGAACGAACGATCTTGGCAACTTCGCGCAAGGAATCTGCAAGTGCGATCTCTTCACCATCGAGCAACCCGCTGTAGTTCACATCCAAGAGATACGGCGTGTCGACGGTTGTCAGAATTGCAAGGTTGTCGAGAAATATCTCGAGATCGCGAGCGGCAGCAGAGTCGTTATCTGCTTCCGACGCCGCGACATAGTCGAAGTCATTCTTCCATAATTCAGTTCGCAGATTGTCTTGACGCAGAGTTATCACTGTTCCGATCTTTCTCTGTCGACCGTTATGTTCGTCGAGAGCGAGCACCTCGTGAGCAAGCCTGAGCACGTTGTCATCGGTCATTGAAGCCCCGACAACAACCAGGTGACCAGTAGCCATGAGGGACTGAACAATTGATCCCAGCGGGCGCCGCTCCGCGTCGTATCTGACGAAATCTCGTCTGCTCAGCACGATACTGTCCGGGTCTCCGCTGTCGCCATGCATCTTGAGTATCCAGGGGCGGCTTGCGGTTGCTTCCTCCCTTGGGAGCACCGCTATCGAACCTCGGCCGTGAGCAGATTCGAAAGCTTTCTCGTAGAGCGAGTCGTAGTTGGTGGTGACCACTTTGGTCACGCCCAGTGAAGCAAGTAGGCAATGAGACAGCGTCGGCTTGGCGCCACCCCCGGTCAACTCGACAACGCTGGCGCCCAATCCTTGAGGATGCAATGCTTTGGACAGCAGTTGTGCGCGATCCAAAACTCCGAGACCGGAGAACAATTCGGCATCGATAGACGGAAGCGCTTCGCTTCGAATCCGGTCAAGGAGACTGTCCCACGAAGGCAATCCGGCCGGAATACTGACTCCCGCACCCAACAACAACGAGACGTCACCGGCACGCAGTCGATCTGCTAGCTGCTGGACCTGGGGAGGTACTCCGGCGCTACACAGATGCCCACGCCGAACAGATTGGTAGGCAGCATAATCGGCGGCATTGGCAACGACAAATGCTATATCGAAGTCGTATTTGTCGGCGCACACTGCTGCGGCGTCGATCAGTGCCTTGATTACGTGGCCGCGTACTCCACCCTGGCCACCCAAGCCCACTCCGAACGTCGGCAATGCAACGAGTGGTTTGACTCGGCTACCGCCCGGCTGAATTCCAGTTCTGGCGATCACGTCAAGGACTTCGTAGACGCCCTCCACCAACCAGTCCACCGAAATCCGCGACGCGACATTCAACAGCCAAGCTGGACGCCCCTCCTTCGGAAAGGACCGAACCCGACCAGCGCCGGCCGGTGCGAAGTCCAACTGTGCAGTGAGTCCAAGCACAGGCCACCAGTGCTCGCGTGGTAGGAAACTACCGCTCGTCGAGACGACAGCTGCGTCCCAGTCAACCGATTCGAGCCGTCCGCGAACAACAAACACATGCCCTGCACCTGCATCGTTCCCAGCCACACACGACTCCCAGCGATCTCCAGCACAGGTGTCCGCAAACCGCTGCGCGGCGCTTACACCCCAGCGACGGTTTCCTTGGCCCAACGGTAATCCGCTTTTCCGCTCGGTGAGCGGAGGATCGCCGGTACAAGAACGATCGAACGGGGAATCTTGTACCCCGCCACATGAATCCGGCAGTGCTCGGACAGGGCGTCTGGTTCCACATCTTCGAACCCAGGCCTGATCTGGACAACCGCAGCCACTTTTTCACCGAAGCGCGCGTCGGGTGCACCCGCCACGAGGGCGTCGAAAACCGCTGGGTGAGTCTTGAGCGCCTGTTCCACCTCTTCGGGATACACCTTCTCTCCGCCCGAGTTGATGCACATGGAACCGCGTCCGAGCAGCACGATCGTGCCGTCCACTTCCATCGTTCCCATGTCGCCGAGAACTGCCATCCGTACACCGTCGACAACGGGGAACGTCGCGGCTGATTTCTCCGGATCGTCGAAGTAAGCCAGTGGCACATGCCCCGCTCGTGCGATGTAGCCGACGGTATCCGAGCCCGGTTCGATCCGACGGAATTCCTCGTCGACCAGAATCATGTTGGGGTTGGAGCGAATTCGCTTCGTTCCGTCCTCGTCGAATTCGACGACGCCGTCGTTACCGGATTCGGAGGCACCGAACGCATCTTTGATCACCAGCCCGGGAATTCGAGACTTCAACTCTTCCTTGAGGTTCGGTGAGAACAGCGCGCCGCCGGATCCGATCAGTTTCAACGAGGAGATGTCGTACTTACCGTCGGCCGCGGCGATCGCATCGGCGATCGGACGGGCGATCGCGTCGCCGACAACAGTGATGCCGGTGATCTTCTCGGCCTCGACGAGCCTGAGCACGTCGAGGGGGTCGAAGCTCCGGGTCAGGACTCGCGGCGCTCCCATCAGAAAGGCAGTGAGCAGCGAGTAGATGGCAGCACCATGCATGAGCGGTGGAATAAGCAGCAGCACAGTGGGATTGGTATTCGCAATCGCCGCATCGACCACTTCTTCGAGACTACGACGCGGCAGTCCGCTGAGGTTGGCTCCGGACAGAGCAGCGAAGAAGAAGTCTTCGTGCCGCCAGACAACGCCTTTGGGCATCCCCGTAGTTCCGCCGGTGTAGATGATGAAATGGTCATCGTCTGAGCGAGTCTCGAAATCCCGGACGTCGGACGCTGCGGCCAGTGCAGTTTCGTACTCGTCGCCGACGATGAGAACGTGGTCGATCTCGGGGCACTGCGGTACAACACCCAGGGCAATCTCCGCGAATTCATCCTCGACCAGTAATGCCACCATCTTCGAGTTGGTATAGACGTACGCAAGTTCGACGTCGGTGTAGCGGAAGTTGACGTTGATCGGAACGGCCCTGATCTTCATGCAGGCCAGTAGCGCTTCCACATATTCGACGCAGTTCCTCATGTGGATTCCGACGTGCTGCCCCGGTTTGACGCCGACGGACTGAAGGTGGTGCGCCAATCGGTTGGACCGTAGTTCGAGTTCCCGATAAGTGAGGCGCCTTTCCTCGAGAATCAGCGGTGTTCGATCGGGAATCGCATCGGCAACGGCCTCGAACAGATCGGCAACGTTCAGGGTCATCGGGTTCCTCACGTGTCTTCGCTCACAATTGGCAGGTCTTTCGCGAAGCTAACACTTTTACCGAGTCGCCGAATGCAAAATGCGGAGTAGGTTCCGTTAGTCGGGATCAGCAATGTTCGCCCCGAGACCAGCTAAAAGTGCCCAATGCCACAAGCGTAGCCTTGCCTAATGCTCACTCGTACTTCATTCCGGACCCGCACATCGGTCCGGATCGCCATGGTTGCGCTGGCGACAGTATTTGCAGCAACAGCCTGTGGAACTTCCGACGCCGGAAGTAACGCCAACGGAAACACCGACGTCGCGACCGGCGGCAAGCTGTTCAGCACCGCCGACACGGAAACCGCGAAGCTCGGTAGTGACTCCGCTCCCGGCGAGTTCCCGCGCACCGTCACACATGCACTGGGCGAGGTCACACTCGAGACGAAGCCGACCCGCGTCGTCGTCCTGGACAGCGGAGAGTTGGACGAAGTCCTCTCACTCGGCATCACCCCGGTCGGTATCGCCAGCCCGGAAAGCGCAGCCGGCCAGCCGTCGTACCTCGCCGACAAGTTGGTGGGCGTCCCCGATGTCGGCACCACCAACAATCTCAACCTCGAAGCCATCACTGCCCTGAAGCCCGATCTGATCCTGGGCAGCAAACTGCGCCAGGACAAGTTGTACCCGCAGCTGTCCGCGATCGCGCCGACGGTCTTCAGCATCCGTCCCGGATTCCCGTGGAAGGAGAACTTCCTCCTTGCCGGTGACGCGCTGGGTGAAGAGACGAAGGCCGAGCAGATCCTCAACGACTACCAGACCCATGCCGACGAGGTCCGCGCGTCGATCGACGGTTCCCCGACCATCTCGCTGGTCCGCTTCATGTCCGGCAAGCTGCGTCTGTACGGAAACCTGTCCTTCATCGGCGTCATCCTGAAGGACGTCGGACTCCCCCGTCCGGCAATCCAGGACATCGACGAACTGGCCGTCGAGGTCAGCCCGGAAACGATCACCCAAGCCGAGGGCGATCAGATCTTCTACTCCAGTTACGGAAGTCCCGCTGACACCGGTCAAACCACCGTCACGGCCGGCCCCTTGTGGGCAACGATGGACGCCGTCAAGGACGGTCGCGCCAGCGAAGTCAGCGACGAAACCTGGTTCCTGGGTCTCGGACCGACAGGCGCCAACTTGGTTCTCGAGGACCTGAAGGCCAAGCTCGGAAAGTAGTTACGACAGAAGACGGCGAGGGGAATTGCTATTCCCCTCGCCGTTTTTTTGATTCGGCCGATGGCTACAGTGTTCTCGTGCCTCTTGTCGGTCCAGAAGATCGCTTGCCCGGATGCCCGAAGCGCATTCTCGTAGCGGGAACATCCGGTTCCGGAAAAACGACCTTGGCCTCCCGAATTGGAATGCTTCTCGGCATCGAACACGTCGAGATCGACGGTCTCTATCACGGCCCGAACTGGACACCGCGTGAGCAATTCCTGGTCGACGTCACAACATTCAGTTCGGCGCCGCGGTGGGTGACGGAATGGCAGTACCGGTCCGTTCGCGATCTACTCGCCGATGAAGCGGATCTTCTTGTGTGGCTGGACCTGTCGCGCTGCACCGTGATGCGCCAGGTTATCGTTCGGACGGTACAGAGGCGGCTGGGGCGAAAAGTCTTGTGGAACGGCAATATCGAGCCACCACTACACACGTTCTTCTCCGACCGAGATCACATCGTTCGCTGGGCCTGGAACACGCACCGTACGAGTGCACTCCGGATCGCGGCACTGCGAGATCGGCGACCGGACCTCACGATTGTCCGCCTGCGGACCCATGCCGACATCGAACGGTGGATCGCGGGACCGCTGCAAACTAGGGCGTGAACCGCTCGACTCTCCGGAGTCGAGTGGCATTTTTTGTTCAGCGAGTGTCTTGCTCGAGGTGTTCGTTCATCGTCGAGTGCAGGTCGACGAGAAATTCCTCGAATCGACTCAGTAATTCGGGCGGATATTTCTCCATCATGGCGTCGAGTCGTACGGCGAGTGGTCCGAAGAACTCGTCAGCCAGGTCCTGCACATGCGCACTGCTGTGCAGCGTGACCACGCGACGGTCTGCATTCTCGCGGGTCCGGACGATATGTCCCGCCTTCTCCAGGCGGTTGAGCAACGCGGTAGTGGCGCCCGATGTCAGTGAGATCCGCTCTCCAAGACGTGCGGGTGAGAGCGGCGCACCTTTCTCCTCAGCCGCGGTGATTTCCATCAGAGCAGTTGCGTCGGTGGAATGCAGACCAAGCCACGACGCGAATCGATGGCTGAATTCGGTGAACGTCGCACCGTACGCGCGGAATTCATCCATCAGCCGCTCCCGCTCCACGGAGATGTCGCGCGGTGCTTCCACCTCGGTGATCCCACCTTTCCTGTGCCAGACGGCGGCCGGTCGAGCCCAGCGCGCACATTGACAACTTACCGTCCCAAATATACCTTCATCGTGAAGTTGCTTCACAATGGAGGTTTATTCATGAACATCTCACCCACCACCCGCAAGTGGTTGGGCCTGATCGCCATTGCACTCGGCGTGGCACTGATCGTCGTCGACACCACCATCGTCAACGTCATAGTCCCCTCGATCATCGAAGATCTCGGAATCAATTCCGTTCAGGCTCAATGGATCCAAGAGTCCTATGCAATCGTGTTCGCGGCACTCCTGCTTCTGGTCGGCAGAGTTGCCGACCTGGTCGGCGCCCGTCGCGTCTTCATCGCCGGTGTCGTCGTGTTCGGCGCAACGAGCCTGCTGGCCGGACTGGCACCGAACGGCGGCCTGCTCATCCTGGCGCGATTCCTGCAGGGCGCCGGCGCGGCCATGATCCTGCCCACCTCACTGTCGCTTCTGAACGCGATGTTCACCGGCAAAGCCCGCGGCCAGGCATTCGCAGTGTGGGGTTCCACCA
The DNA here is from genome assembly GCF_013277795.1 of Rhodococcus sp. MS16. Classification (NCBI taxonomy): domain Bacteria; kingdom Bacillati; phylum Actinomycetota; class Actinomycetes; order Mycobacteriales; family Nocardiaceae; genus Rhodococcus; species Rhodococcus sp. MS16. The sequence goes on along the minus strand of NZ_VBTM01000019.1, from coordinate 86,543 downwards.
TCGGTGCAGCTTCCGCCCTCGGCCCATTGCTCGGCGGCTGGCTTGCCGAACACGCTTCGTGGCGTTGGGCATTCGGGATCAACATTCCGCTTGCTGCGCTCATTCTCGTCGGCGCAGTGCTGTTCATCGCTCCCTCGCCGCGCACCACTGGGCGCATCGACGCCACCGGAGCGGCACTGTCCATCGCCGGCCTGGGCATGCTGGCCTTCGGCCTCGTCGAGGGACGTACGTACGGGTGGCTGACCACGAAGCAGCCCTTCGAACTGTTCGGCCTGTCATGGTCCAGCGGACCGTCCCCGGTTCTGATCGCGCTAGTTCTCGCCGTCATCTCGCTCGGCGCATTCGCCTACCGGCAAACCATGCTCACCCGTAGTGACGATCCGTCGCGGGCACTGATGGACGTGCGGTTGTTCTCCATCTCGTCGTTCCGCAACGGCAACATCGCGACGCTGATCATCGGACTCGGTGAGTTCGGAATCGTTGCGGTGCTTCCACTCTGGCTTCAGTTCACGCTTGGATACAGCGCACTCCAAGCCGGACTCGCCCTGGTCCCCATTGCCATCGGCAGCTTTGTCGCCAGTGGCGCCAGTTTCGGACTGGCATCGAAGGTCTCGCCGTTGGGCTTGGTCCGTATCGGCCTGGCTCTCGAAGCGCTCGGCCTCGCTGGTCTCGGATTCATCGCTGCGACAGACAGCCCCTGGTGGACCATTGCCGCAGTGCTGTTCTTCTACGGCATCGGCGTCGGATTCGCGACGGCGCAGGTAACCAACGTCGTGCTCGAGGAAATTCCCGAACAGAGCGCCGGTCAAGGCTCCGGCATTCAGAGTGCGTTCCGCCAACTCGGATCCGCACTGGGTATCGCCATCCTCACCACGGTCTTCTTCAGCACTCTCAATTCCACTCTGAACAACGACCTCACCGAATCCGGTGTCGACCAAGCTCAGGCCGATCAGTTGACGCGGGCGGTCACCGACAGCGCCGGCGCGGCCATCGACTCGCTGGCCGGCTCGCCGAGCACTGCCTTCGTTGCCGACGCAGCCCAATCCGCAATGACACATGGCATCACACTCGGCGGATACCTTGCGGCCGGATTTGTTGTAGTTGGCCTGATCGCCACGGCACTCATCCCGAACAAGCCGTTCTCGTCACCCGAGCAGGAAACGAAGGCAGCAGCGGACGTCGGCTGACGCAGAAAAACTTGCACGGTGAGACTCAGGCAGACGGCATGAACCGGTCGATGAAGGTGTTGCTGAAGACTCGGTGCGGATCGAATTTGTCGAAGGTCGCGAGGGCGGCGTCCCAATTTCCGTCACCGCCCGCCCGGAAGGTGGCAGGGATTGTGCGCGTGAGGAATTCGTCGTCCTGATAGGCGGCGTCGTTGGTGAATGCCCAACCCTTCGACCATTCGGGCCGGAAGGTGGCGTAATCACCGGAGTAGTTCGCGACCATCCACCGTTCCATATCCCGAAGGAACGCCGGCAAACCCGGAGTTCCGGGAATGGACACCACATTCATCCAGATGGCGGTGTCCCAGTCGTCGCGATCCGACCGCGGCCGCACCGCCGATAGATCCGGCACGCCGGCACTGTCCACCAGGACTTCGCCGTTGTCGTCGACGCCGCACAGGCGCACTTCGAAGGGCATGTTCACGGGATACTGCCCCATCGATGCGAGGTGCGTCATCCGCTCGTTCAACCACGTTGCCATCTCGTGGATGACACGGGCGATGTTGGAACGCTTCGTGATGACCGCACCGCCGCCCGCGACAACTCGCACCGTGGTGTGTCGCAGATAGAACAGCACGTCCTTGGACCAGCCCCACAGGTCGTCGGTGTCCGTGAGCACCAATCCGGCTGCAACGGCGCCGAACTGGGAAGCGCCGAACAGCGGCGTAGCCGCTTGCAATCCCTTGGCCACCATCCCGAGTGGGGTGGTGACTGCTTCGGGGAGTGCATCGGAGAAGAAGTAGTTGTACGGGCCGTGCACTTCCCTCGACTCGGGCGGTTTGACCGGCGTCGGTGTCCAGATTTTCAGCCACGGCGTGGACGTGAAGGGGAACCAGATAGCTTCGACGCGTCCGGACGCTTCGACAAAGCTCTCGTAGGTGCGACCCGGCGATCCTGGCGGTGCAAAGAGTTCCTGCCACGGGATATCGGTGAAACTCTGGCAGCGCAGCCGGTAGTTCTCGCCGGCTTGCAGGGTGACGGAGGTGACGAATGTGCGCCCGAGATGGGTCAGAAATGCCGTGCTCTCGACATCGGAGCGGGCGAATTCGCGAAGCGTGTAGCTACCCGAACTGCTGTCCCACACCACGACGGTCATGGCCGTGATCAGGTTGCTCAGTGATCCGAACGACTGTCCGGGGGTAATGGTTTCTCCCGCTGCAGGATAGGTTGCGCCGTGGGCTCCGATTGCGAGCGCGCCGGCAATGGACAGATCCCCGATGGCCGGAGAGTTGGCCCAACCCAAGCCATGGTCCTGCAGCGCCGTGAGGATCGACTCGATGCTGGCACCGGCACCGGCGGTTACGACGGATTGCTCTCCGTCGCTGTGCACCTCGACGGAATTCAGGTGAACCATTGTGTCCACCAACAGCACTCGATCCACTGGTGCACCCGGGACCACTGTCAGCGGGCTCCACCCGTGCATCGTGCCGCGAGCGCGGACGGTGTACCCGTTGCGGTGCGCCCAGTTGGCAAGGGTCACCACGTCATCGGAGCTGCGAGCCGTTGCCGTCCACACGTGATCGAGAACGATCTCCTTGGACCAGTTGGCGTAGGCCTGTTGGGAAAGCGGGATACCGGCCGGGAAGTCGGGCGGCGGGGCGAGGGTGGATTGTGGGCCCCATGGCACCGCTCCGGCCGGCGACCAGGTCAGGCCTGCGAGCGCAGCGGCGCCGACCCCGGCCGCCAGGAATCCCCGCCTGCTGACGGATCCGGCGTTGGATGGTCGATCCACTGCGCTTTGATCTGCTGAACCGCTGCGTTCCACGGACTACTCGTCTCTGCCGAATCGGACTTACGTTAGAGATGAACCTAGAACAAGTTCCATTACGATGCCAGTGGTTCCGTAATAAAAGGTTACGGAGTCGGTGAGAACACCGCATAGATGGCTTCGGACGCACCGTCGAACGCACCGACGATCAGCCAGACAGTGAGGAGCGTGAGCGCCGGGCCGATCAACACCTTTTCGAGGTTGCCACCCGCGCGGATCGACAGGAACGACGGAAGTCGCTGTTCCCACCATCGTTTGCCACCCAGCGGAATGAGCGGCGCAAGAAACGGCACGCCTTCCTTGGTGATGGCATCACCCAGACAATGCGTCGCACATCCGAGCGCAACTGCGACGCCCAATCCGGTGGACCCAGCCTCGCTCGGATACTGCTGCCACGTCACCGCAGACAGGACCAGCGCCAACGCGGAGACGACCAGCCAACCCTTGTCCTTCGCAAAGTCCCCCGCGAGACCGCGAATCGCCAGCCCCAGACAGAAGAACAACGTGATGATGATTGCGGGCTTTCCGAACTGGACAACCAGCGCGGAAACGCCGGCGCCCAACCCGGCCGCAAACAACGCCGTGTGGGTGAGTGTCCGGTGACCACCACGCCGCTTACCGTCCTTCTTGCCTTTGGTGATCCGATAGAAGGCAACCGATATCGCGTCCACACCCTGTGCCAGCGCCTTGCTCAGTGGCCCGAACGACCGGGAAACCGTCGACTGGCTCGTGTCGAGATCCGGAAGCAACGCAGCACCCGCACATACCCCGGCAAACGTCAGGGTTTCGGCAGTGGAGGTAGGCCCACCCCAGTCGAGGGGCAAGAGTTCGGCAACCACCAGACCCACAGCAGCACCGGACATCGCGTGGGTGGGGCCCATGACCATGAAACACAACACCTTTCGAAACGCGCCCTGAGTCAGGTCAAGAGGACTCGACCCAAGACACCACACACATGACGCCGATGGCGACGGCCTCGGCATGTTCGCCGAGACCGCCACGAACGTAGCAAGTGCTACCGACAGACTTCACCGTCGTCGTTCTCGAGTTCAGTACGGTCGTACCGTTCCCGGTCAAAACGGTTCATGCGTAGCTCCTTTCGCGTGTCACCCCGCTGAGCTATTTCGCGTGTCACCCCGCGGCGACAGCGCAAGACAGAGCAACCCCTTCAACCAGCGGAGCGACCCCGGCCACGTCGAGTACTTCTGCCGGAACACCCTCGATCGCCGGGGCCCACTCGACGGTCGGCAGCGCCGGCATTCCCTCACGTGCAATGAAGGTCGCAGCTTCGCTCGGTACTTCAATCGTGAGCGCCGCTGTACCGGCCTCCTCCGCGCGCACAACCTTGCCCTCGTCGATGAGCTTCTGCAGCTCCTCGTCGGAAATCGGCGTCGCGGCACCGCACGCTGCTTCCGGTTCCACACCGGGCTCGGACGGAGCAGTCGCGATGGATCGCACGGCCACCGGCGATCCGTCGGCAATGGGGTTGGAAGCCCAAGCGATTCCCGGAGTCACGGCCAGCCCGAGTACCGCCATGGACGCCACCACCACACCGGTCCGCCTGGCCCGCTTGCCGTTCACTGTCAATCGCGTCATCGTTGCTCTCCTTGATCGAACGTTCTCGAATTCTCGGCGCGGTCGCATCCGAGAAACCCGAGGCTATGAAGCCAACCCTGCAGATCTGTTGTCGGTTTCTTAGGAGTTGATGAGAAAGCGGTGGCCCTCGCTCGGCGCGAGACCGTCGACAGAAATCCGGTGGCACTATGGCTGGGGTGAGTACACGCGAGCGCATCCTGATCGTTGACGACGACGCAAAGGTACTGAATTCGCTCGAACGTGGACTGCGACTGTCCGGCTTCGACACGGCAACAGCGGTAGACGGCCGTTCTGCCTTGGCCTCGGTGAGCAAGCAGTGCCCGTCTGCCCTCGTTCTCGATGTCAACATGCCCGGCCTTGACGGTGTCGGGGTGGTGACAGCCTTGCGGGCGATCGGCAACGAAGTTCCGATTTGTGTACTCAGCGCCCGAAGTTCGGTGGGGGATCGCATTGCCGGGTTGGAGGCGGGCGCCGACGACTACCTCACCAAGCCTTTCGAGTTGGCGGAGCTTGTTGCCAGACTGCGCGCCTTGCTACGACGAACGACGCGAAGCGCCCCGACTCTCGATCACCCGATCACGGTGGGACCTCTGACGGTGGATCTCCGCGGTCATCGCGCCCATATCGGCGGCCGGCGAATCGAACTCACCAAACGAGAATTCGACCTGTTGTCCGTCCTCGCCGAGCATGCCGGCGTGGTGCTGAACCGCGCACAACTCCTGCGACTCGTCTGGGGCTACGATTTTGCCGCCGACACCAATGTCGTCGATGTGTTTGTCACCTACCTACGCAAGAAACTCGAGATCGACGGTGCACCTCGGGTAATCCACACAGTCCGCGGGGTCGGCTTCGTCTTGAGGGCCGAACGGTGAAGCGGCCGCTGTCACTGCAGACCCGAGTAGCCATCGCGTCGGGTCTGGCCGCCGGCATCGTCATTGCCGCGATCGGAATTGCGTTTGCGGTCTTCCTGCGCGTGGGCGGCTCCGAACAACTGGAACGCACTCTCGATTCGGTCACTCTCGGCATTGCGTCGAGTTCTCCGGCTGCAATTCTGTTCGAGTCACCCACCGCAACAACACAACCGCTCGTAGTCGACCCCGGCTTAAATGCCACGGATATCAGCGCGTTGGCTACTACCGACGTCCGCAGTCGAGATGTGCTCCTCCCGGGCGACAGCGGAGCTGCACTGGCCGTCACCATCCCCGAAGATCCACTCGCGCAGGCAATCCGCGAGCAGCAGTTCCAGGTGGCGGCTGCGGCAGTGGTCGCGATTCTCGCCGCGGCCGGGCTCGGTTGGTTGCTCACCGGCCGAGCTGTCCGCCCCCTGCAGCAATTGACCGAGACCACCAGTTCGATCGGCAACAACCTCGACGTCGAAGGACTCTCCCTCCGGGCACCGTCAGTCCGTGGGACGCGCGAAGCCGAGGAACTGTCCGAAGCAATCCACAGCATGCTCAGCCGGATCGAAAGCGATCGAAGCCGCACCGAGGAAGCGCTGGAGTCGGCACGCGATTTCGCTCGCGTCTCCGCTCACGAGCTGCGTACCCCGCTGACGTCGATGCGCACCGATCTGGAAGTTCTCGCGACGCTGGACCTCACGGAAAGTCAACGCCGCGAACTGGCCGGCGAGTTGTTGGAGGCGCAGCGCCAGATCGAGCGCACCCTCACCGATCTGGAAACACTCGCCCTGGGTGACGTGGCCGATCCGAAGGATTGCGCCGACGTCGATCTCGTGGAGGTAGCCGATCGCGCCCTCGCAGATGTCGCTCGACTGCACCCCCAGGTCGACGTTCGTTTGACAGCGCCGGAAGAGCTTTCGGTCCAGGCATTTCCCGCAGGCATTCGTCTGGTGCTGACCAACGCCGTTACCAACTCCGTCCGGCACGGCCACGCCGACGCGGTCGAAATCACCGTCCGGGCCGGGGTAAGCACGGGATCCGCTACGATCTTCGTCGACGACAACGGTACCGTGATAGCCCCGGCCGAGAGGGAAGCGATGTTCGAACGCTTTGTTCGCGGAACCGGCGCAGGCGAGTCCGGGAGCGGCCTCGGACTTGCCCTTGTCGCTCAACAGGCTCAATTGCACGGTGGCAGCGCACGACTCGACGCAAGCCCTCTCGGCGGAACCCGATTGACCTTCTCCATCAACCCAATTCGACGTGCAGGGCCTCCAACAGCGGTTTTGCAGCCTCGTCGAAAAAGCGGTCTTGCGTATCGCCACCGATCTGCACCAGCGCCACATCGGTGAAGCCCGCATCCTTGTAGGCTTTGACCGCTTCGACGATCGCGTCGAGATCTGGACCGCACGGGATGTTTTCTGCCACATCTTCTTTGCGGACGAACTGCGACGCGGCAGCAAACCCGGCCGGGGTCGGCAGCTCGGAGTTGACGGGCCAGCCGAGACCGAACCATCGGAACTGCTGATGGGCCCTGGCGATGGCGACGTCTCGATCGTCATCCCAGGAAATCGGAATCTGACCGATTGCCGTGCGCGCCGGAGGAAGTCCGAACGCGCGACCATGAACATGCTTCCATTGATGAACGAGCCGCGAATCAGGTTCCACACCGATCAGATCGTCCGCCATCGGCCCGAATCGCTCGACGGACTTGTCACCGGACATCGCAATCGCGAGTGGGACAGGAATTTCGGGCAAGTCCCAGATACGTGCCGACTGAACGTCGAAGTACTCACCCTTCCAGGTCACCAGATCTCCGGAATGCAGCGCCCGAATGATGGCAACCGCTTCCTCCAGCATGTCCATCCTGGCATCGATCGACGGCCATCCGTCACCGACCACATGCTCGTTGAGACACTCGCCGGTCCCTAATCCGAGCGTAAACCGCCCATCCGCGAGTATCTGCACCGTCGCGGCCTTCTGAGCGATCACCACGGGGTGATAGCGAATACTCGGACACGTCACATACGTCATCAGATCAACCGATCCGGTGGCGTGCGCAATCGCTCCGAGAACGGACCAGGCGTACGGGGCGTGCCCCTGTTCGGTCAGCCACGGCGAGTAGTGATCACTCATCACCTCGAAGTCGAACCCGGCCTGCTCGGCCCGAACCGCATGTCGGACCAGGTCCTTTGGCCCAGCCTGCTCCGTCATCAACGTGTAGCCGATACGCATCATGGCCGATCATCTCCTCAACCCGAGTGCCGAAAGGGCTGCGCAGTGCCGAATTGGCCGCACTGACAGTCCTACGACTCGACTGCCCGCCGAAGCCTCAGTCGAAACAGTCTCGGCTGGCGCGGATCATGGAATGTACGTGAAAAGTGAAGGAGAATCGTCGTGGATTTTGTCGTCGAATTCATTCTTGCAACGCTGTTCTACTGGTGGGGGCTGTTGTAGAACGAGAAAAATGCGGGCCACTGCAAGGAGTTGGATTCCCTTGCAGCGGCCCGCATTCTTACGTACGAGGATTGGCCGCTACTGACCGGCGCGCACACCTTCTTCGACGCGCTTGCCCAGATCGGCGTCCACGTTCTTCCAGTACTCGAAGACGCGCAGCAGAACTGCTTCGCTTACTCCGGCACTTGCGTGACCGACGATGTTGCTCACGAGGCGCTCACGCGCTGCGTCGTCGAGGACCTCACGGACCAAGGTTCCGGCCTGAGTGAAGTCGCCGTCCTCAGCGTGCTCGATGTATCCGGCGCGAACTGCTTCACCGTCGAACGACCACAGGCCTTCGTCACCGGCAACCGACGGATCGGCGTGCGGTCCGCCGTACGAGTTCGGCGCGTACACCGGCGTCGACGGCGAGTTGAAGCTGTAACGCATGGCGCCCTCCTTGGAGTAGGAGTTCACCTCGTTCTTCGGTGCGTTGACCGGCAGATCGGCGTAGTTGGTGCCGATGCGGTAACGATGGGCGTCGGCGTAGGAGAACACACGGCCGAGGAGCATCTTGTCCGGGCTGAAACCGATGCCCGGCACGACGTTCGACGGCTCGAACGACGCCTGCTCGATCTGCGCGAAGAAGTTCTCCGGGTTGCGATTGAGAGTCCACTTGCCGACCTCGATAAGGGGGTAGTCCTTCTGGGACCACACCTTCGTGAGGTCGAACGGGTTGAAGCGGTAGCCCTCGGCCTCGTCGACCGGCATGATCTGAACGTTCATCGTCCAGCTCGGGAAGTTGCCGTCTTCGATTGCGTTGTACAGATCCGCGCGGTGGTAGTCGGGATCGCTGCCGGCGAGGCTGTCTGCCTCGGCCTGCGTCAGGAACTCGATGCCCTGATCGGTCTTGAAGTGGTACTTCACCCAGAACCGCTCACCGGCGGCGTTCACCCACTGGTACGTGTGCGAGCCGAAGCCGTCCATGTTGCGCCACGTCTTCGGAATGCCGCGGTCGCCCATCAGCCACGTCACCTGGTGCGCGGATTCGGGACGCAAAGTCCAGAAATCCCACTGCATGTCGTGATCGCGCAGACCCGAACCCGGCAGACGCTTCTGCGAACGGATGAAGTCGGGGAACTTGATGGCGTCCTTTATGAAGAACACGGGAGTGTTGTTGCCGACGAGGTCGTAGTTGCCCTCTTCGGTGTAGAACTTCATGGCAAAACCGCGCGGGTCGCGCCATGTGTCCGGAGAACCTTGCTCACCGGCGACGGTCGAGAAACGCACCAGCGACTCGGTCTTCTTCCCGGGCTGCAGGAACTTGGCCTTGGTGTACTTGCTGACGTCGTTCGTGATGACCAGTTCACCAAAAGCGCCGCCGCCCTTGGCATGAACGACGCGCTCCGGGACGCGCTCACGGTTGAACTGGGCCAGCTTCTCGATCAGGTAGTGGTCGTGAAGCAGGACCGGTCCCTGAGTACCTGCAGTCAACGACTCGTCGTCGCTGGCTACGGGAATACCGAAGTTGTTCGTGGTGGGCTTGGTCATGGCGAAGCCTCCTAAAAGTCAAATGGGCTGTGCGGCAATATGGGCCGTACTGCTAGCGGGCTGCATCGTGATTCTGTGAAACCGCGTCGGAAACAATGCCCGACTCGGCAGAACTCTTCAGGCAATCGTTGCAACGGCCCCAGAACACGACCTCGGCTTCATCGATCTCGAAGCCGTGACGGTCGGACGGTTCAAGGCAGGGAGCTTGGCCGACAACACAATCGACGTCGACGACCTTGCCGCAGCTACGACAGACGAGGTGGTGATGGTTGTCCCCGGTTCTCGTCTCGAATCGTGCGGGTGAACCCGCAGGCTCGATGCGTCGTAGCAACCCTGCGCTTACGCATGCCTTCAGCACGTCGTAAACGGCCTGGGTGGATACGGATCCCAACTGTTGCCGCACCTGCGCTGCAACAGAATCTGCGTCCGAATGCGGTTGGGCTGTAACCGCATTCAGAACTGCAAGACGAGGCGCAGTGACTCGCAACCCGGCCGCACGCAGTTGCGCCCGGAGGTCGAGATCCTGCCCGTCATCTTGCATGGTTCCAGTATGCGCCTTTTCTGGAATTAGTCAAGAAAAGGGTTCCCTAACCAAATAAGTGACGCGGCTCATAGCCTTGGCCAGGGAACAAAACAGCTCGGGCGTCCGTTGATCACTCCGTCGGCGCCCGAACAAGCCCCGGGCCCCACCCCATTGTCGCTGCGAGCGACCTACCGCCGAGAGGCGCCTGTGGGGCGTCGACGCCGAAGGCCGTACAGCGTTTTGCTGTACGGCCTTCACCTTTTTCTCGGTCTAGACGCGCTTGGCGGGGCCCGTCCTCATCCTTCCGTCCGTGATGACGATTCCGTGGTGCGAGCCTGCTACCAGCCAGTTCGGCAAGGTCGATCCCTCGGATTCGACGTCGACGCGCGCGTAACGGAATCTGCCCGTGAGCCGCGCCGACGCGAGAGCCAACCGACCACCCTCGGTGGGTTGCGCAAAGCCCAGAGCTCCTACGATGGGCAGGCGCGGCCCCTTTGCCCGCGCAGTGGTGTTCACCTGCCAACCGTCCCCCTTCGCAGCCACACGGCCCAGGACATCCCCGTCGAACTGCGCGAGAACCTTCGGTAGTTCCCAATGGGTGCGGCCACCGTGCACCGAAGATTCCGAATCCACCGCGATGAAGGGCACCGCCATCCGAGGCATCGGCCCGATCCGCCTACCCGGCGCCCGCAGGACCGGACTCGCCAAGATTTCTCGATACGGCCCCACCGGAGAGTCCAGATAATCGACCATCATCGCCAAGGTCATCGGGATAGTTCTGCCCTCCGGCCCGAGTTCACGTGCCGCCGACGTGCTCCGATGCCACCACAACGTGGCCCGCACCCGCGCCGGCCACGGCGGCGGATCACTCGCCGGCCAGTCCGTGCGTTCGCTTGCAGATTCAGGGACGCTCCACATCGGGCACCTTCTCGGTTGGAAAAATCAGGGGAAGTCTCAGGGCGCCCGAAGCATGCTCGGGCACTACCGGATTGGACGGCGGCGTCGGGACGAGCCGAACGTACGGATCACCTACAGCCGGCCGGGCGTCATCTCCGCCGGCGTTCGGCCACAGCGCGCACGCCCGCTCAGCTTGAGCGGTGATGGTCAGCGAGGGGTTCACACCGAGATTGGCACTCACCACCGAGCCGTCCATCACGTGTAACCCGTTGTGCCCGTAGGCGCGCAGATAAGGATCTACCACGCCGGTCGACGGCGAATCACCTATCGCGCACCCACCGAGGAAGTGTGCCGTCATCGGAATATTCACGATTTCGGCGATGGAACCACCTGGATCACCGTCAATCTTCTGCGCAACTTTACGAATAGCAGTGTGACCTTGTGGAATCCACGTCGGTGGCGGATCACCGGGGCCGGGGCGACTGGTCAGAGAACGCCCGAACCTTCTTGTGTTCTTGGACAGTTCGAGCGAATTGTCGTCCGTCTGCATGACCAGCGCGATGACAGTCCGCTCGGACCAGTTCCGCACAGATAAAGACCGGGCAAATGCGCTCGGGTGACGTGCGGCAACTGCCAGCGTCTTCAGGACTCGCGGCACCTTGCCGCCGCCGTCGCTGAGAACAGTCTGCAGGAGACCTATTGCATTGCTACCCTTGCCGTATCGCACGGGTTCGATGTGCGTGTGATCGTCCGGATGGAACGACGACGTGATCGCAACGCCCTGCGTGAAATCGCGTCGACGGGACTTCGATGTTGCCGCAAGCACCGCTTCGGAATTGGTGCGAACCACAGTGCCCAGTGCATTCGACAGATGCGGCAGCGCTCCGGATTCCTTCATCCCGAGCAACAATCGCGCTGTCCCGTAGGTACCAGCAGCCACTACCACCTGGTCGGCGGTGAAAATCTGTTCGCGCTTTCGAATACCGTCGGTCCGGCGCGCGAGAAGTTGATACCCACCGCCCTTGCGTGGCCGAAGTTCCCGCACAGTGGTCAGCGGATGAACTCGCGCCCCGGCATGTTCGGCCAAGTGCAGATAATTCTTGACCAATGTGTTCTTCGCACCGACACGGCACCCCGTCATGCAGCCACCGCATTCGGTACACCCCGTTCTCTCCGGTCCTTTGCCTCCGAAGAACGGATCGGGCACCGACACTCCGGCGTCCCCGAAGAAGACTCCAACAGGGGTAGACGTGAATGTCTCGCCCACACCCATTTCTTCCGCGACTTCCTTCATGACGGCGTCGGCGGGCGTGAACGAAGGGTTGGTTCGCACCCCGAGCATTCGTTTCGCCTGGTCGTAGTACGGCGCCAACTCGTCATGCCAGTCGGTGATGTGCGCCCATTGACGATCCTCGAAGAACCGCTTGGGCGGCTGATACAGGGTGTTGGCGTAGTTGAGTGATCCGCCACCAACTCCGGAACCCGCCATGACCAGAACATCCGGGAGCAGGTGAATACGTTGAACCCCGTAGCACCCGATCCACGGTGCCCACAAGTACTTTCGCAGACGCCAGCTGGTTTCGGGGAGCTCGTCGTCGACGAATCTGCGACCAGACTCGAGCACTCCGACGCGATAGCCCTTCTCCGTCAGACGAAGAGCGGCGACGCTACCGCCGAACCCCGACCCGATGACTACGACGTCGTAGTGCGTTGCCGTCATGCCTCGACGCTTTCGATCTTCCGGGCCGAGTAGTTCTCCCGATCGAAATTCCCCAGCAGAGAACGGAATGTGAAAGTGAACGTCGGCCACTGCACCGAGTTACGCCCCTCCGCATCGATGTACCAACTCGAGCAGCCGCCCTTGTTCCACACCGTGCGCTTCAATTCGTGCTGAATTCCCTTGTTGTACTGCACCTGTACCGACTCATTGACGTCGAGGGCGTCGAGCCCCTCCCGCTTCATGGTGTTCAACGCGTCGTTGACGTACTCGGCCTGAGACTCGAGCATGTACACGATCGAGCTGTGGCCGAGGTTGGTGTTGGGACCGTACATCAGGAACAGATTCGGGAAGCCGCTGACCGTCGTTCCCTTGTACGCGCTGGGGCTACCGTTCCACTGTTCGGCCAGCGTTGCACCGCTCCTCCCCGTTATCAGGTGTGCGACAGGTGGTTCCGTCGGCGTGAATCCCGTCGCAAAAATGATGGTGTCGACTTTGTGCTCGATTCCGTGCCCGTCGACCACTCCGTCTTCGGTGACCGAGACGAGCCCACTGTCGACTAGGCTCACGTCCGCCCGATCGAGAGTTCGCAACCAGTCGTTGGACAGGAGCATTCGCTTACAGCCGATGGTGAAATCGGGAGTCAATTTCCGGCGCAACCCGGGGTCTTTCACCTGCCGACGCAGGTGCGCCTTTGCCACCATCTCGAAAGCCGGTAAAACCCAGGTGGCATGCGACATCGCCGCACCCAAAGCTTCCCGAAAGCCGTAGACGGTACCGCGAACAGCCTTCTGCGCAGCGGGGACCTTGGTGTACAGAGCCTTTTGAATTGGGGGGAGTGATCTATCCGCCCGCGGAATCACCCAGGCAGGAGTTCGCTGGAACACGGTGACATGAGTAGCCTCCTCCACAATTTCGGGAACGAATTGCACTGCCGAGGCGCCGGTACCGATCACCGCGATGCGCTCACCGCGCAGGTCGTGCTCGTGGTTCCACGTCGCGGAATGGAAAGTGGTACCGGAGAATTGGTCGAGACCGGGAAAGTCGGGAACCTTGGGCGTGGACAGCGCTCCGGTCGCAGCGACCAGAGCCTTCGCCGTCAACGCTCCTTGGGACGTCTGTATGTGCCACAGTGACATTCCCTCGTCCCAGATCGCGGCCTCGAGTTCGCAGTTCAGAACCACTCGATCTCCCACGCCGGTATCGGCGGCCACCTTCTTCAGGTAGGCATAGATCTCGGGCTGACGTGCAAAGGTATGACTCCAGTCTGCGCTCGGGGCAAAGGAATACGAGTACAACGCCGTCGGCACATCACACGCACAACCGGGGTAGGTGTTGTCTCGCCACGTGCCACCGACGTCGGCGGCTCGCTCGATCAACACCACATCCGCTGCCGGGTCATCGCGAAGAACTCTGGCCGCCAGACCCATACCGGCGAATCCGGCACCGACGATCAGTGTTTCGACATGTTCGGGAAGTTTCACTTGTTCTCCACTCGGGATTGCCAGGCCGGTAGCAGCCGCGCGCGCAGCGCTTCGTCGGCTTCCGGGGTACGGAACAGGGCTGACACCGCAAGCCCTCGGACAAGTTCGACAGTCAATTCGACTGCCTCGGAGTCGAAGCGATCACCGAAGACTTCGGCGCTACCGAACTCGAGCGCCTCACTCACCTTGCGCTCGAGTGGCACAGTCGCCGCATGCAGTGCGGGGTCGGTGCGCGCCGCCACCCACAGTTCGAGGGCTGCATAGAACAGTGGACCGGAAAACGCGTCGGCCAGTATCTCCAGTCCGCGGCCACTGTCCACCTCTGCCGAAAGGATTTCCGCCAGCCGTTTGTCCACCAGGTATTCGACAGCGGCGACGACCAGAGATTCCTTGGTCGGGAAATGATGGAGCTGAGTACCGCGGGATACACCCGCTCGCCGAGCGATCTCCTGGGTGCTTGTCCGCGCGTAACCCAGTTCGACCAGCGATTCAATGGCTGCGTCGAGTAGTCGCCCACGCATCGTGGCTGTACGTTCTGCCTGCGTACGGCTTACTTTCACATCGGAAGTGGTCTCGGTCACATGATGACTGTAGATCGAAAACATAAAACAGTCCAGGCTGACTTCAAATAAACTTTCTCAATCAGTACCATACGGTATAGTATGGTTAATCTCGCGACTCTGCTATCAGGCGGTGACATGACAGCAAGCGATCGAACCCCTACGGCATTCCCCTATTGGGAAGGCATACAAAAACCCGGAATTGCTCGCGCACGCACAATCGTCAAAAAGCTGACCGGTGCCGACATCTTCCCCACTACCGAACAGGCACAACAGTTCTGTAATGATCTCTTCACTGGAGATCCCGTCGCCGAACGATTTGTCGACGAGGTCTATCGCGGCGAGACCGGGGCGAAAACCGGCCGCGCCATGCTCGAAACCGCCCTTACCCATGGCCTCGACGCCGTGCCGGACGCTCCGGAATCCATGCGCGCACTGTTCGAGGAATTCGAAACGGTACCGGACTGGGTTGATCCGGCACTGGTCGAGCAGGGCGCTGCAATCTGGCGGCGCTGGGGCACAATGCTGTTCAGTTTCGCAGGAGCGGAAACACTGGAAATCTACACCGAATCCGCAGTTGCCACGCCGCTCTCCCTCGCCGGCGGGTATGCGGGCGACAACGCATTGCGCCGGTTCCTCGAAACCTGCCGATTCTGGATCGACGTATCCCAACCGAGAGCACTTCTCCAACCTGGATCTGCCGGTCGCGCAACAGCTCTCAAGGTTCGCGTGATGCACGTGTCCGTGCGGTCGCGAGTAGCCAATCACCCGGAATGGGATACCTCGAAGTGGGGGCTTCCTATCAGTCAGAGCTACATGCTCCTGACTTTGATCGCCGGCAGCGTCACCCCTGGCCTCGCACTGTGGACACTCGGCTACCACACGACGCCGTCCGAGATCCGGGCTCTGATCCACTTCCAGAAGTACATGGGACACCTTTTGGGGGTGCGCACCACGTGGTACCCGGAAACTGCCACGGATTCCCTACGCGCACTGGCCATGACGATCGTGTCGCGGTCCTACGACTCCGGCAAGCACGGCAGTGAGTTGATCGAGAGTTACCCGAAGGCTTTTGCGCCACGCGACGGCCACCGCGGACTCACCCGGCTACGAGAGGCGTACAACTTTCGCATCAATTCGGTGTACGCCGCGATCTTCATGGCCCCTGGTACACGGCGCAAGTACCGGATGCCCGGTGTCATTCCCTGGCTATTCATACCCGTCCTGAGATTGCCACTCATCACCGCGATGGAATTGATCAGGCGCTGCGTCCCCGGAACCGGCGCGATCGTGGAAAAGGTGATGGTCAAGCACCGCGAAAACTGGTACCAGGCACAAATGAAGGGCCGCGAGGCCACATTCGATGCAAGTGGCGCACTACGACGATAGGAGTCGCTCGATGACGACAATGAATATCGTGGAAGCGTGGAACGGACCGGGACGCAAAGACGGTGAGATCACTCGAACGCACCCGAGCGACAACGGCGCGCATCCATCAGACAACAAGTTTGCTTTCGAACACTGGTACTTCGACGCTCACCTCGACAGTGGGCACATCGTGGTTGCGATGCTACAACTGCGCGAACTCGTCAATCGCAAACCCGGAATCGAAATCCATATCTATTCCCCGGACGGTACGCGCCGGGAAGTCGTCAAGCCGTATTCCTCCGCCGACGTCAGTGCATCAACGGACAAGTGCGATGTTCGGATAGGCCCGAACAGCGCTGTAGCCGAATTCGATTCGGGAGACCTGCCGGTACACAGAGTGCATCTCGAAGAAGAAGACATTGTGTTCGATCTCGAATTTCGCAACGAGGTACCGAGTTGGATGCCCGGACGCGGACAGACCACGTACGGGGACACCGAGTTCTTCGCCTGGGTTGTCGGCGCACCGCGCGCCTCGGTGACGGGCACCGTCACTATCGGCGGCGCCACACTCGATGCCCGTGGTCGCGGCTATCACGACCACAACTGGGGCGTCGGGGACATGAAGCGGATCATCGATCGCTGGTACTGGGGGCGGTTGTATGTCGACGACTTCTCACTGGTCTACGCCACCGTGCACACCCAGAAGAAATACGGCGAGCACTGGTCGCTGCCGCTGATGCTGGCCCGCGGTGACAGTGTCGTTCTGAGCAACGGTGAACTGGAAATGACCGAAGGGCCGACGGTCTTCCACGACGTCGCGAATCGCTCGTTTCCGTCGACGCTGCGTCTGCACATTCCGGGGTCGGTGGATCTCACGCTGACGGTGCGCGAGGTAGTTCATGCGCACGACTTCCTGGCTGACGTTCCGGTAGCCCGAACCCGACTGGTCAAGCCCGTACTGAATCGACTTCTCGGCCGCCCCGGATATTTTCGTTTCCGTTCCGACTTCGTTCTGAAGGTGACGATCGACGGGGAAATGATCGAGCGGACAGGATCAACTCTGCACGAGATGGTTGCGCTCAAATGAGCGATGAGGCATTCGAGTGTGGACGTTGCGCCATCAGCTTTCCTGCGTCAGCAGCGTGAAGATTTTTCGGAGTTCGGCGCTGGTGGGCGTCGGGAGACTTCCTCGGCCGTGCACGAATCCGATTCCGGCATACACCAGAGCACCTGCCCGCAGGCGCGCACCTTCGGCGTCAAAATTCAACTCCAACAGTGCTTCCTGGATGATATCGAAGATTCGTTGATCGAGCTGATGTACAGCCTCGGCTACTTTCTCGTCACTTCGTGCCCATTCTCGCACCGCGATCTCGACGGACCAATTGCGCTCGTCGATCAGCAGTTGGGCCATCATCTCGAATCGCTGCTCCACCGGAATTGATTCGACGGACGCGAGCCCTCGCACAGCGTCGTTCTGTGTGCCGCACCAATAGTCGGCCATCGCTTCCATCAGCGCGCCGAGATCGTCGAAATGCCAGTAGAAGCTGCCTTTCGTGACTCCGAGTTCGTCGCACAACGTGGAAATCTTGACCCCGGAAACCCCCTCTCGCACGAGAAGATCAAAGGCCGCGTCGAGCCAACTCTCGACGCTCAGACGGTTGGCCCGCGCCATCAGCGCAGGCCGTTCTCGCGGGCGCGTTCAGTTCTCACTCTCACTCCTCGATCATAGATGCCTACGGCTGGTCCATCGCATCACTGCGCGACACCACGTCCACCTTTACGGCGCCAGTTCGTTGCCTGACCTACGCCGCGGGTGTTTCGAATTCTTCTGCACCGAGCTGTATTTCACCGAGTTGTGGACATAGCTGACGTCCATACCATACGGTGCGGTATGGAAGACTGAATCTCGGAGGAGGTGCAATCGGTGAGCCAAAGGTTCACGAGGCGTGCTTTGTTTCGTGCGATCGGCCTCGCTGGAACCAGCGCGGCTTTGGTGTCGGCTACGCATACTCCGACCCGGAGCGAACTGCGCAGTCCACTGATCTTTCACTCACCTCCCATGACGCCCTTCGTCGACGAACTCCCCCGGCCGCGTGTTATTTCCGGAACCACTCTCTCACTCGACGCCGCTGTACACCGCCACCAATTCCACCGGGATTTCGATGCTGTGCCGTCGCTGGGGTTCGGCGGTGACCACTACCTGGGCCCCACCATCGAATGCCATGTCGGAGAGGCACTCACACTGAACTTCACCAACCGGCTCGAACGCCATCCACTGGCAGACGACATGGACACCAGTATCCACGGAGTCACCGAAGATCACCGGCTGGCTCCCCCGTCGTCGCTGCACCTTCACGGCGGTGTCACACCACCCGGCAGCGATGGGCATCCGCTTCTAGCCATAGCTCCCGGACGCAGCATCACTCACCATTTTCCGAACGAACAGCACGCGGGCCATTTGTGGTACCACGATCACGCCATGGGCATCACCCGCTTGAATGTCTACGCCGGGTTGGCCGGTCAGTATTTCCTGCGTGACGAATTCGACACCGGCCGAGAGGGAAACCCACTGGGACTACCCGCCGAAGAGTACGAGATGCCCCTGATTCTCCAGGAGAAGATCTTCACGGCCGACGGGTATCAATCCGTGCGTTCCACCCCGATCGTCCCGCAGGGTTCCTGGGAGGGCGGTGCCGTCGGAGACGTCGGTGTGGTTAACGGCAAGGTGTGGCCGCGGATGAATGTGGCACGCGGTTTGTACCGTTTCCGCATCATCAATGCCGGGTCGTACAGCGTGTGGAACCTGCACTTCAGCAACGGGATGCACTTCGCGGTCATCGGCAACGAACATGGCCTACTCGACGCTCCGGTACGCACGACAAGCTTTCGGCTTTCACCCGGCGAACGCATCGACGTGCTCGTGGATTTCACCGGCTTCCGCGCAGGTGATGCCGTCGAATTGATCAACGACGAGCAACCACCCTTCCAGGCTGCAATGCTCGGCGAGGTAGCGATGCCGGTGTTCTGCCGTTTTGTCGCCGATTCCCGTCGTGGGTTCATCGGCACTGTGCCGAACTCGCTTCGCGGCGGCGCACGGCAACCGTCGGCGCTTCCGCCGCTCGAGGTTCCCACGGTGATCCGAACGGTGACCGTCTCTCAGCCGTACGCACTCCGCCTGCCTCCGGCCATCATGTCTCTCAACAATCTGCGCTTCGACAGCACCGACATCGAAATGCCCCGGCAGGGCACCGTAGAACAATGGGACATCGTCAACATCACGCCCGATCCACATCCCATCCACCTTCACCTTGTGATGTTCCGCATTCTCGGACGCGCACCCTTGAAGACCCTCGAATATCAAGCGGCACATCCTCAACCGCCTATCGGTTACAAGTGGACGCCTGCTGCCGACGAATTTCTCGGGGGCCCCATGATCGGGCCGGCGCCGTGGGAGTCCGGATGGAAGGACACCGTGCGGATCGACGGCGGCACCGTCACCCGAATCATCGTAAGGTTCCCCACCGCCGAGGAACTCGGATTCGATCCGGACGCATTATTCAGCCCGGACGACCCAGCTCACCCTGGCCATCACACTGCGGCACAACAGATCCAGGGCTATGTGTGGCACTGCCATATTCTCGACCACGAGGACCACGACATGATGCTGAAATATCGTACGGTCCGATGACCTCGACGCTCCCGCTACCTGATCCGGTCACCCGCTCGCAGGAGGTTGCTGGGAACGGCATGACCCACAATCTCTTCCGCGACACCTGCCGCGCGGATGGACGCGTCCAGATCGATCCCCGTCGCAATGCCCATGTCGCCCAGCATGTAGACCAGTTCTTCGGTGGCGATGTTTCCACTGGCGCCGGGAGCAAACGGGCAACCACCCAGCCCACCCGTGGAGGCATCGAGGTTCCGAACTCCGTGCTGCACCGCTGTCAGCGCGCAGGCAAGACCACTGCCGCGTGTGTTGTGAAAATGAACGCCCAGGTTGTAGTCGCCGACATGGGCGTCAACCGCATCGATCAACTGCGCGACGCGCCCCGGAGTTGCCGTGCCGATAGTATCCGCGATCGAGAACTGATCGGCGCCGAATTCCCTGGCCTGCTCCGCAATCCGCAACACTCGATCAGGATGGGTAGGTCCGTCGAACGGGCAGTCCCACGCCGTCGAAACGATGACTTCGACTCGACCTCCGGCGTCGTGAACAATCTTGACCACCTCCCCGATACGCTCGGTAGCCTGCTCGGTGGTGGACCGAGTATTGGCTTCACTGTGACCGTTCGAGGCCGAGACGACATATTCGACAGTTCCCATACCGGCCGCTACCGCCCGTTTTGCGCCGCCGATTCCGGCCACCAACGCGGAGAACTCGACACCTGGCCACCGGTGCAGTTCTGCTGCCAGCGCTTCTGCGTCGGCTAGAGCCGGAACGGCGCGCGGTGACACGAATGACGTGGCCTCGATGCGCGGAACACCGGTTGCAACAAGAGCTTCTACGAGTCGAAGTTTCTCCGACAATGGCACCGGGGCCTCGATCTGGAGCCCGTCGCGCGGACCCACCTCACGAATGCTGACGTCGGTAACCGTCATGTCAGATCACTCCCTTCTCGAGCAAGGTTGCCTGCTCGTCGTCCGAAAGCCCGAGGAGTCCACCCCAGACGGAGGCGTTGTCCTGACCCGGCGACGACGCTCCCGCATTCCGCACAGAACCTGGTGTCTCACTGAAGGTCGGCACAACGCCCAAGCCCAGGACGTCCTCACCGATCCGGTCGTCGTAGTGACCGACCAGCATTCCGCGCTCGATCAACTGTGGATCCTTGACCACGTCTTCGACGGTATTGATCGGTCCGGCAACAACTCCCACCTCCGTCAGACGCTCCACCAGACTGCTGGGGTCCTGCAGCGCGACCCACGCGCCGATCAACTCGTCGAGTTCGTCCTGATGTTTGCCGCGCGCAACATGATTGGAGAATCGGTCGTCCTGCGCCAGTTCCGGTCGACCCATTATCGTGCACAGCCGCACGAAGAGCGTGTCCTGATTGGCCGCGATGACCACCCAGTTTCCCTCGGAGGTTTGATAGATGTTGGAAGGCGCGATTCCTTCGAGCCTGGTTCCCGAGGGTTGACGGATGATGCCGCCGCGATCGTAGTCGGGAATCGTCGATTCCTGCACTGCCAGACACGATTCTGTGAGTGCAACGTCCACAACCTGGCCGCGGCCGGTTCGCTCACGGGACAGAAGCGCCGCCAGCACACCTTGTACCGCGAACATCCCGCCGAGCGAATCCCCGAGTGAGAGTGCGATACGCGGCGGTGCCTGGCCGGGATAACCGTTCAGATGCCGGAAACCGCTGACAGCTTCGGCCACCGAGGCATACCCAGCGCTCTTGGCCTTCGGCCCGGTCTGCCCATACCCGGATACTCTGGCCAGCACCAGTTTCGGATTGCGCTCGCTGAGCACGTCGAACCCCAGACCCCACTTCTCGAGAGTGCCCGGGCGAAAGTTCTCGACCACGACATCCGCGTGTTCGACCAGATCCAGAAACAGTTCCCGACCTTTCTCGACCCGCAGATCCAGCGTGACGCAGCGCTTGTTGCGGGCGTGGACCGTCCAGAAGAATCGGTGACCGTCCTGCTCCGCCTGTCCCCAGGTGCGAAGCGGGTCTGGGCGATCCGGCGACTCGATCTTGATCACGTCGGCACCCATGTCGCCGAGCAGTTTCCCGGCGAAGGGTCCGGCAATCAACGTGCCGAGCTCGATTACCCGGTATCCGTCCAGGGGCCCGGTGGGCGCACCTTCCGACACAGCAGCCTCCTCGTGGGAACGTCTCTCCCTACGAAAGGTTACGTCACCAGCCGATACCTCAACATCATGTCGTGATCCTCGTGATCGAGCATGTGGCAGTGCCAGACGTACCCTTGCAGATCGCCTGATCCACCACCGTGTCCACTGTGTTCCATCGCAGGTTCCTTCATCGCAGGATCTACCACCGCAGCTCGGGGGAACGTGGCGTCGGGATCGAAGCCCAGTTCGTCGGCCGTCGGGAAGCGCACGATGATGCGCGTGATGGAGTTGGCATCCACGATGACGGTATCCTTGGCGCCCGTCTCCCACACTTCCGGCGCCCGCATCGGCGAGGTCACGAAATCGTCCGCCGACGGCGTCCAGCGCGTCCCGAGATCCGGCAACGGGTACGCAGCCGTGTACGCAGGTGTGTTGATGCTCTGCCTACCCAAGACCCGGAAAGTCACCAGGTGTAGGTGAATCGGATGCGGCTCTGTTGTGACGTTGATCAGATTCCACTGCTCGACGGTTCCCTGACGCGGCAATTCGATATCCGAGTCGGTATACCGCAAGTTGTTGAGCGACATGGTGATCGACGGATAGCTCGACGGCCGGGACAGTTGCATGATCGTCAGATTGCGGACTACGTCGGGCACGGCCGGGGGTGGTGGGGCAGCGGAACTCAATTGCTGCGGCACCGACCCGGTGAAACCCTTCGCGCTACTCACGTCGAACCGCGCGAACAGGGGCATCACCTGCGTACCGCGTTGCGCCACAGCCAAAGGCACCGGTTCATCGTTGCGCAGTTCCACACTGGTACCCGGTTCGAGCAAGCCGAAGTCGACCAGGAGATCAACCCGCTCGCCCGGGCTCAGACGCACATGATCCGTCGGCGCTGACGCTGCGAGCAATCCGGATTCGGAGCCGATCACCCAGAATCGCATACGATTTCCGAAGTACAGATTCCACACCGAGTACGACGCGGCATTGAGGACACGCAGGCGGTACAACCCCCGCGCCACTTCGATTCTGGGCCACACAACGCCGTTCACCACGCCAACGTCTCCGGGCGTCGCTGGATCCCAGGCACCCTGTGGTGTTGTCCACGTCGACCTGACGCTTTGCCGTCCGTCGGAGGTGAATACCTTGTCCTGCAATATCAGTGGCAGTTCGAACTCCCCCGACGGTAAGCCGAGCGGATTGCCGGCCGTACCGGTGTCGTAGTTGTCGCGAAGCAGATACATACCGGCCAAGCCCGCGTAGACGTTCAGCCGAGTCATCCCCATGGCGTGGTCGTGATACCAGTGATTACCGCTACCGCTGGGATTCCCGTTACCGGGGGCATTGCCGAACTCGTGCACCAATCCTTCGCCCGGACGCTGAATCAACTCGGGATTCCCGTCGTACTGCGGCGCGGTGACACCGCCATGCAGGTGCAGCGACGTGGGAACCTGTGTCCGATCGTTGTCGCTGAGACCGTGCAGACGCGAATCCACATCAGCGGCAAGAGGATGCGTGGTGATGTCGTTGGCGTACCGCAGCGTTAACGACTGCTCGACATGAGCCTCGATCGTCGGCCCGAGGTAGTCCATCCCGCCGTACCCCAGCGAAGGCGAAGGCGCCAGGTCAGGATGGAACCGGTGCATCGACGACGCGGCACGAAGCTCCAGGTCGCTACCGGCCAATTTCGGCGGAAATACCAGCGCCTCACGAAAGGGTTCCAACCGTGGCGAAGGCAATTGGAGCGGCCGCAGCGGGTCGATGTCAGGCAAAGCTGCGTGCGCAGATTCCCGAGCTGAAGCGGACCCCACCGACAGCGCGCCAAGTCCTGCCATCAATCCCAAGCCCTGCAGCACCGCGCGTCGACGGATCTTGTGCGGCTTGCCCACCACAGGTTCATCCACTACAGGCCCCTATCGCTGACGGCATCCGGACCGGATTACCCCTGCGGCTTCGAGGTCAAACACCGACTGCCTTCCGCCGAGGACTCGACATCCTGATCGACGAGACCGAGTCGAGAGTTCGAGAAAACCCTTGAACTCGAAACTGTGTTCGATTAGGATGGAGTTATGCGGATCGGGGGATCCGGATCGGGGGAATTCAATGAGAATCGATACGTCAGATGTGGTTTCCGGTTCTGCCGTGGGATTACGGTCAAGGCTGTGGCAAGCGCCGGTAGCTGACCTTCGTTCGGCCGCAATCGAGGCGAGCGCGGAGATTTTGCGACTCGAAGCGATCCGCGTGGCCGTGGTCGACGAACTCTCGCTGCGCCCGGACGACCATGTGCTCTGCTACCGCGGCGTCGGCCGATGGCTGGCAGCAAATACGATGCTGCAGATCCCTGCCGGAAACAAGATCGCCGCCCTTGGCGTCGCACTGCGGGCGTTTCCCGCAGTCGCACAACGCTTCGACGCCGGAGATTGCTCGTTTGATCATGCGGCACTGATTATTTCGTTCTGCGAGTCCCCACCAAAAGGAATGCCGGCCGAGGCACTTCCCCAGTGCATCGACGTTCTCCTGGCTGCGGCATCAGGAGTCGACGCGACAACAACCAAGCTGCGGTACGTCATCGCCACGTTGGAGCGAATGTTCGAGTCCGACAACATTCCACCGGCCGAAGATATCGACCGGAACGAGCTCCGGATCGCGTCGACGTTGAACGGTCGGGTTGTCGTTCGAGGCGATTTCGACGCCGTCACCGGCGAAATGCTACTCTCTGCCCTGTCGAATCTGACCATGCCCACCCCAGCACCGGACGGAACTCCTGATGCCCGTTCGGCAGCCAAGCGAACAGCCGACGGATTCACCGAACTGATCCGCCGCTATCTCGATTGCGCAAAAACCGGTATCGACGGCGGCCAGCGGCCGCATCTGAACGTGCACATCAATGCCCGAGATCTCGCCGAGCATCGAGACTGCGCGGCGCAAGAAGCCGTTGCAGAGGAAGAAGCTTCACTCGATCCGGACCTCTCCGATCTCGACGTGGGCCACATGCCGTGGATGGGACCACTGTCGGTCTCGCAGACCAGACTGCTCGGCTGCGACTGCTTCCTGTCGACAGTCCTACTCGACGACCACGGAGCGCCACTCGATGCGAGACCCGGAAAACGATTGGTCACAGCCGAACAACGGGTCGCATTGATCGCCCGGGACAAAGGCTGCGCCTTCCCAGGGTGTGAGTGCGTGCCGGCGTGGACCGACGCCCACCATATCCGTCACTGGTCGAACGGCGGGCCGACGGTGATGAACAACCTTGTCCTGCTGTGTCGTTCACATCATCGGCTCATGCACCGCAAAACCGGATTTGTTGGCAAATGGGAGATCCGGATGGGCGCCGACAACAAACCCTGGTTCATTCCGCCGCCGGCGATCGACCCGCAGCAACACCCAAGACCGGCAAACAACACCTATCGAACCTGAGAAAACGTCTCAGGCACAACAGAACACGGCCGAGCACCGCATCGAAGGAGACCTCGATGCGGTGCCAAAAGCCGTGGGTTCAGTCAGACTGCCTGCGGAACTCTGGTGATGCGCGGGAATCGCTCCCGAATTTCCGCCGGCGTGACAACCCTCGGGTCGAGAGGTTGCTCGTCACGCAGATGGCGCTCCAATACCTTGCCGGTCATCGGCGCAATGACTTTCAGAGCAGCGGTCATATTCTTCGGCGAACTACCCACACGCACCGCAGTTCGCACTGCCGGTGCAATTGCCTTGTCCAGCAACGCCGGTTGATCAAATCCACCCATGGTTCGCATCCAGCCCGGCAATGTCGCGATTGTTGCCGGCGCGACCAATCGACTGAAAGTCGCGAACTTCGTCTTTCCCTGCGCCCTGGGCGTTCTCAGCAGATAGTGCATCGCTCGGTCGGCGCGCTCGGACGTACACAGCCTCGGCCTGATCTCTGCAAAGTACTCACGTACCTCTTCGCGGGAGCGTGGAACGTCGGATGCCTTGCATGTCTGCAACTGTGCGGCAACTACACATTCCTCCCAGTACCGCTGCTCTTCGACGGCAGAAAGTGGACCCGGACCGTACATTTCGTAGCACTTGAGCACCGAATGCCAACCGGTCACATGGATCCAGAGTTGCGAGGCCGGATTGTTTGCACTGTAACGAGTTCCGGTGATCGGTTCGATGCCCGTGGCCTGAGCATGAACCGTCATGAGATGGTCGGACAAGGCCATCGCCGTCCGCCCGTCGGCGGTCGCGACAGTCAGGAAGTATGCCAGTGTTCGGTCGAGTCGCCCCGCTGGATCACTGTAGATACCACTCATATCTGCCACCGCCGCGGCAAGGAAGGGGTCGAAGTGCTCGAGCACCACCGACCGCTGGAAGCCGATCAATGCTGTCGGCGCGGCCCAGATCTTCCAACTGGGTGATCCAGGGCCGAAGAAGCCGTAATCCTCTCGCGGTCGATCCATAGCCAGTCCAGACATTCGAGGTCCCCTTCATCTCTGCCGCCCCACCAACCACCATTGAATACAACGCCACCGTAACAATTGCGGACGCCGAATACAACGGTTGCGTATTATTCACGAAGAAGTGGCAGGCAGATTAGGGTGGGAGCGGAGGTGAGGCACACGATGACCAGGTCACAGGCAGACACAACGGACACACCGCGACGCAAATACGCCCCTCGCATGGCGCCCGAGCAACGACGCGAACAGCTCCTCGACGCAGCATTCGAGGTCACCGGCCGCGTTGGCCTGCACAACCTCAGCATGGAATCCGTCGCTGCCGAAGCCGGCGTCGGCAAGCCTGTCCTCTACACGATTTTCGACACCAGGACCGATCTCGTCGCCGCACTCCTACGCCGCGAGCACGAGCGAGCCATCACTCAGGTGCTCGAAACCATGCCAACAGATCTGAGCGAGCTCGGCCCAGCGGCGTCATACACCGGGACCGTTGGCGCCTTCGTCGACGCCGTACTCGAGAACCCGACGCGCTGGCGCCTGATTCTGACGTCTGTCGAAAACGCCCCCAGCGAGTATCACGGCTTGCTGAAGCTCTCTCGCGGAGCTGTCTTCGCCCGCGCCGAAGAACTGGCCCGCGCCGGGATTGCCCTCGAACCGAAGCTCGAGGGCCTTGATCCGGTCCTACTCGCACACACGATGATGTCGTTTGCCGAAATGCTCGGACGGTTGGCCGTCAGCGACCCCGAAACGTATACCCGAGAACGACTTTCCGCCTTTGCCGTTGCGCTCGCTCAGTCGGTCGGGCGTTAGCAGACCACTGAAACCTGTCGGTCGGATCTGCTTCAATACACGCATGACATCACCATCGATCGAACCGCTGCAGCTCTTCGAAACATCTCCCGGAAACTGGTCACTGATGCTCACCGACCAGCACTTCGGCAAGGTGGCAGCGGTATTCGAGCAGGTAGAGGGCTTCGAAGGTTCCGGCTACGACTGGGCTTCGGTGGCCCATGCAGTGGTGGGTCGCGACGCACCACATCTTGAGGGCCGATTCGGCACCGATCCCGAAGCGGGCATGTTTGTTGCGTACGGCGGCGACCACGAAGCTCTTGGTGAACTCGGTGTGCTTCTCGCCAAGGCGTATTCGGATGCCGAGTACCTCGGCGGACTCGTCGCTATTTCCGAACTCGACTAGAACTCCCTATCGAAACGACATCGGCCCCACACCTAGGTGCGGGGCCGATACCGAACGAAAGATCTAGCCGACCAGCAGCTCGGCAATCTGAATCGTGTTGAGCGCGGCACCCTTACGCAGGTTGTCGCCCGAGACGAAGAGCGCGAGTCCGCGGCCTTCGGGGACACCCTCGTCCTGACGGATGCGACCGACCAGCGACGCGTTGCCACCGGCGGCGGCGAGCGGCGTCGGAACCTCGACCAGCTCGACGCCCGGAGCGTCGGCCAGCAGTTCCTTGGCGCGAGCAACCGAGAGCGGGTTGGCGAATTCCGCGTTGATCGCGAGCGAGTGCCCGGTCACGACGGGTACGCGCACGCAGGTGCCCGAAACCAACAGATCGGGAAGCCCGAGGATCTTGCGGCTCTCGTTGCGGAGCTTCTGATCCTCGTCGGTCTCGCCGCTGCCGTCGTCGACCAGCGAACCTGCCAGCGGCAGGACGTTGAACGCGATGGGGGCGACGTAGTTGTTCGGGGCCGGGAACTCGACAGCGCTGCCGTCGTGAACCAGCTTCTCGGCGTCACCGACAACGGCGCGCACCTGGCCGAGGAGTTCCTCGACGCCGGCGATGCCGCTACCGGACACAGCCTGGTAGCTGGAGACGATCAATCGCTGCAGACCGGCTTCGTCGTGCAGAACCTTGAGCACCGGCATCGCTGCCATGGTGGTGCAGTTCGGGTTCGCGATGATGCCCTTGACCAGGTTCTTCGCGTCCTGCGGGTTGACCTCGCTAACCACGAGGGGAACCTCGGGATCCTTGCGCCATGCGGAAGAGTTGTCGACAACCGTCGCACCGGCCGCGGCAAAGCGCGGAGCCTGCGCACGGGACAGCGTCGCACCGGCGGAGAAGAGGGCGATGTCGATGCCCTTCAGATCCTCGTCGGACGTTGCTGCGGCATCCTCGACAACGATCTCTTCGCCGCGGAACGTCAGCTTCTTACCGGCGGAGCGTGCCGATGCAAAGAACCGCACCTTGTCCGCGGGGAAGTTACGTTCTTCGAGCAGAGTGCGCATGACGATGCCGACCTGACCGGTCGCACCGACAACAGCGATTGTTGTCATCAGAAATTACCGTCCTGTTCCTGCGTGTACTACAGCTTCTTCGTCGCCGCCGAGACCGAAAGCGGCGTGGATAACGCGCACGGCGTCGTCGAGTTCGGTGTCCTTGACCAGCACGGAGATGCGGATCTCGGAGGTCGAGATGAGATCGATGTTGATGTCGGCCTTGGCCAGTGCCTCACAGAACGTGGCCGTGACGCCCGGGTGGCTCCGCATTCCGGCACCGACCAGGGAAACCTTGCCGATGTGGTCGTCGAACAAGATCTGTGTGAAGCCGATGTCTTCCTGACGCTTGGTCAGGATCTCGACGGCGCGGGGGCCGTCGGCGGTCGGCAGCGTGAAGGTGATGTCCGTCTTGTTGGTCTCCACCTTGGAGATGTTCTGCAGCACCATGTCGATGTTGATCTCGGCATCGGAGACAGCGCGGAACACCTTGGCAGCATGTCCCGGTGTGTCCGGCAATCCGACAACGGTGATCTTGGCTTCGCCGCGATCGTGCGCGACTCCGGTGATCAGGGCCTCTTCCACAGGAATGTCCTCCATCGATCCGGACACGATTGTTCCGGGCTTGGTGGTGTATGACGAACGGACGTGCACGGGCACGTTGTAACGACGGGCGTACTCGACGCACCGGAGCATGAGCACCTTGGCACCACACGCTGCGAGTTCGAGCATTTCCTCGAAGGAAACCGTCTCGAGGCGGTGAGCGTCGGGGACGATGCGCGGGTCGGCGGAGAAAACGCCGTCGACGTCGGTGTAGATCTCGCACACGTCGGCGTTGAGCGCAGCTGCCAACGCAACGGCGGTGGTGTCCGATCCACCGCGTCCGAGCGTCGTGATGTCCTTGCTGTCCTGGCTGACGCCTTGGAATCCGGCGACCAGAACGATCGAGCCTTCGTCGAGGGCGGTGCGAACACGGCCCGGCGTGACGTCGATGATCTTGGCGTTTCCGTGGCTGCCGGTCGTGATGACTCCGGCTTGTGAGCCCGAGAACGAACGAGCCTCAGCGCCGAGAGAATGAATTGCCATCGCTACCAAGGAGTTGGAGATGCGCTCACCCGAGGTCAGCAGCATGTCCATTTCACGGGCCGGCGGGGAAGGGCACACCTGCTGAGCCAGGTCGAGCAGCTCATCGGTGGTATCGCCCATCGCTGACACCACGACGACGACATCATTGCCGGCCTTCTTGGTCTCGACGATCCGTTCAGCGACTCGTCGGATGCGCTCGGCGGTTGCCACCGAGGATCCGCCGTACTTCTGGACGACGAGAGCCACGCGTTTCTACCTCCAGGTCGAAATTGTTTACAGATACCAGAGGTCGAGCTTACCGACGTGGTCCTGGGACTTCCCGACGCGTACTGACCTCGGCCCTTACCTCGGGTTCGGATTCACGCCGGATCAGTTGCGAGATCCCGTTTCGCATTGACGTCGCGGAACGTGAACCACCGGCAACGTAACCGACAACGGCGACGGCAACTCCGCAGGCGAGGAGGATGCGGATGCTGCTGACCAGTGAACTCGCGACGGTGTCGAACACTGCAACAGCCGCATCCGGGGACACGATGTCTTGATTGTGTAAATAATCCCGGCGCACGACAGTCAGCGCCAGGCCGCGGTGCTCAACGCACCGGTCACGATCAGGACACAGCAGAGTATCCATCGCGACACTCGGGTCACGGGCGATTGCCGCGAGTGGGCTTGATCTTGGCCGTGATGCGGTGGATACGGAGGTCGTCGGGAGGTATCCGGAAGGTCTCGTGCACATTGACCGTCATCAGATTCTTGCCGAACAACCCTGCGTCGAGGAGGTAGTCGGCTACGACATTATCGCCGTCGACGCTCCAGTCCACATCTCGGATCGCACGCACCAGACGAAACTGCGGACCGCCGGACAGGCTGCGCCGCAAGTGATTTCCCGAAAACCCGGTTTTGATCCCCGCCTCGTGTCGCACGGCATCCGGAGCCAGCGGTACTGAATTACCGTCGTGCGAGAGAAGCGCATCGAGGTATGCGCGCGCCACAGCAATTCGAGGATCATCCATGCGATCAGTCGATCATTTCGGAGCACGAAACAACAGCACCGTTCAACGACAATTTCGGCATGTCGCCGAGACCCCACCTCATTCGCCGACATTCCAGGAGTAGAGTGCAGTGCATGCAGCGCGCACTCCTTCTTGGTTGCCGCGACGGGGTCTGATCCAGACTGGCCTCCCGTCGCGGGGTTTTGTGTGCGCCGGTCGACCAAGCCTTCCGGACTTTCGGTCATGACCAACAGGTCATCAGGCCGGGTCCACAATCGTTGGAGATCACCCCATGTCCCCCGCTGACGCATTCACCACCGGCACTCGCATCATCACGCCTCCCACCAAGCCGGCACCGGCCGATCAGCCTGCGTGGAACACGCAGAAGAACTCGTCGATGCCCACGTTCCGTTACCGGCCATTCTCCGAAGAAGTCGAAACGGTCACGCTGCCGGACCGCACTTGGCCGGACAAAGTCATCGACCGCGCCCCGCAGTGGTGCGCGGTGGACCTGCGTGACGGCAACCAGGCCCTGATCGACCCGATGAGCCCGGCGCGTAAGCGTCGTATGTTCGATCTGCTCGTCCGGATGGGTTACAAGGAGATCGAGGTCGGCTTCCCGTCGGCAAGCCAGACGGACTTCGACTTCGTCCGCGAAATCATCGAAGACGGCGCAATCCCGTCCGATGTCACCATCCAGGTGCTGACGCAGTCGCGTCCCGAGCTGATCAAGCGCACGTTCGAGGCGTGTGAAGGCGCTGAGAACGCGATCGTGCACTTCTACAACTCCACCTCGATCCTGCAGCGTCGTGTCGTCTTCCGCGCCGACAAGGCCACGATCAAGAAGATCGCCACCGACGCCGCCGAACTGGTGCTCGCCGAGTCGAAGAAGTACCCGGACACCAACTGGCGCTGGGAGTACTCCCCCGAGTCCTACACCGGCACCGAGCTGGAGTACGCCAAGGAAGTATGTGACGCCGTCACCGAAACCCTGGGTGCCACGCCGGCAAACCCGGTGATCCTGAACCTGCCCGCGACGGTCGAGATGGCCACGCCCAACGTGTACGCCGACTCCATCGAGTGGATGCACCGCAACCTGGCTCGCCGCGACTCGGTCATCCTGTCGCTGCACCCCCACAACGACCGTGGCACCGGCGTCGCTGCAGCCGAGCTGGGCTACCAGGCCGGCGCCGACCGCATCGAAGGCTGCCTGTTCGGCAACGGCGAGCGCACCGGCAACGTCTGCCTGGTCACCCTCGCCCTGAACATGTTCACGCGTGGCGTCGACCCGCAGATCGACTTCTCGAACATCGACGAGATCCGTCGCACGGTCGAGTACTGCAACCAACTGCCCGTCCACGAGCGTCATCCGTACGGCGGCGACCTGGTCTACACCGCGTTCTCCGGCAGTCACCAGGACGCCATCAACAAGGGCCTCGACGCCATGAAGATCGACGCCGACGGCCAGAACGCCGACGTCGACGACATCGTGTGGCAGGTTCCGTACCTGCCCATCGACCCCAAGGACGTCGGCCGCAGCTACGAGGCCGTCATCCGCGTGAACTCGCAGTCCGGCAAGGGTGGCGTCGCGTACATCATGAAGGCCGATCACGGTCTGGTGCTGCCGCGTCGTCTGCAGATCGAGTTCTCGCAGTCCGTCCAGAAGATCACCGACGGCGAGGGCGGCGAGGTTTCGCCGAAGGAAATGTGGGACGTCTTCCACGAGGAGTACCTGGCTCCCGTCCGCCCGCTCGAGCGCATGAAGCAGAAGGTCACCGCGTCCGAGGAGGACGGTGGCACTGATGCGATCACCGCGATCGTAAAGGTGAACGGCAAGGAGCAGGAGATCTCGGGTACCGGTAACGGCCCGCTCGCGGCCTTTGTCGACGCTCTGGGAAGCATCAACTTCGACGTTCGCGTTCTCGATTACTCCGAGCACGCCATGTCCGCTGGTGACGACGCTCAGGCTGCCGCATACGTCGAGTGCGCCGTGACCGGCCCCGACGGTCAGAGCACCGTCGTCTGGGGCGTCGGTATCGCTACCTCGATTACGACGGCGTCGCTGCGAGCAGTGGTTTCGGCAGTTAACCGCGCTAGCTAGGACAACTGTCGAGTGTGGCTCCTATCCATTCGGATAGGAGCCACACTTGTCTGAACTTCACATCGATTTTCGATGAACGACGTACGTCCTGAATCGGATATCAAAGAATTCATTACCGTTATTTCATCCTTTGAGGATGATGCGGATGTGGTCACCGCGTGAGATAGTTCATCTCAGACAATTCCGACCTGCGAAATGGGGCTCGACATGGATTCCTTCTGGGATTTCCTCTGGGTGATACTCGTCAGTTTTGCGTTCGTCGCATACCTGATTCTGCTGTTCTCAATCATTACGGACCTGTTCCGCGACCACAAGACTTCAGGCTGGAAGAAGGCTATCTGGGTATTCTTCCTCTTCGTCATTCCCTGGCTCACGGCGCTCATCTACCTGATCGTCAAGAGCGACGGTATGGCTCAGCGCTCCATGGAGGCAGCGCACCAGGTCAAGCAGGCACAGGACAGCTACATTCGTGAGGTAGCGGGTAAGTCTCCCGCCGAGGCAATCGCAGACGCGAAGGCACTTCTCGACGCCGGCACCATTACCGAAGACGAATTCGCCTCCTTGAAGGCCAAGGCTCTGGCAGCCTGATTCATCTTCAGTTCAATTGCAGGTTGCACCATCAAAGCGGGAGCGGCACTAATCGTGTCGCTCCCGTTTTGTTTATTCTCCGACGGCCCGTGCAACGTCGCGGAACGCCGCGAGCACCACTGCGATCGCGGGACTTCGATCGGCGTGCAATCGCGTGGCCAATTCATAGACCCGGGCAGCACGCACACCGGCGATCGGTTTCCTCGACACTGCAGGATGTGTGATCGCGTGCCGCGGCATCAACGCCACTCCGTGTCCGGCGGCGACCAGCTCCTCGATAACCCGGAAATCGTTTATCCGATGTCCGACGCGAGGTTGCACACCGGTAACAGCCGCGACTGACATCAGTACGTCGTCGACCGGAAATCCTCCGCGCACACTGATCCAGTTCTCGTCCACCAACTGATCCAACCGAACCGAATCCTGCTTTGCCAGAGGATGATCCGGCCACAGCACCAAGTCGATGGGCTCACGCATCAGAGGCTGCACGCTCACCCGCGGAAACGACGTCTCCGCAGCGCGTTCGTCGCGATGGGTGAGGATCACGTCGTGATCGGCCAGAAGCCGCGGCACCGCAGACGCCGGCTGATCCACGTCGCACGCATCGATGTCGACGCCGGACCCTTCGAGTGCCGTCAACACCCTGGGCAGCAGCAGCGCCGCCCCGGACGGAAAGAACGCCACCCGCACCTTGCCTCGCGGCGAACCCCGGTACGACGCCATCTCCGCGTCCGCACGTTCGAGAGCGGCCACCACGTCGTCGGCGCGCAGCACCAACGCACGGCCGGCGTCGGTGAGTCTGAGTTTGCGCCCGTCCGGTTCCAGGAGCGGCACACCGGCCTCGCGGGCGAGGATCTTGAGCTGCTGCGAGACTGCGGACGGAGTCATGGAGAGGGCGTCGGCGGTGCTTCCGACCGTTCCTCTGTCCGCCAGCTCACGCAGCACTCTCAACCGGGTGGCATCCATGTAGAAAAACTACATTAATGGTCCATCTTTATTCGCTTGTCCTGATGCTTTACACAGCTCACGATTAACGACATGACTCCTCGCGACCGCCTTCTCGGATTGACCGTCGCGATCATGTGGGGATTGAACTTCCTGGCGATCCGGGTGGGACTCGACCACTTCCCGCCGTACTTCTTCGCCGCGCTGCGCTTTTTGCTCATCGCGATTCCCGTGATGATCTTCGTGCCGCGCCCTCAGGTTCCGGCGCGATGGCTGTTGCTCTACGGCTTCGGTTTCGGTTTCGGCCAATTCGTCTTCCTGTACTGGGCGATGCACACGGGTATGCCGACCGGTCTCGCCTCGTTGGTCCTGCAGTCGTCCGCTCCCTTCACTGTTCTGCTGGGCGCAGTTCTGTTGCGGGAGAAGCTCAGCGCGTGGCAGGTGTCCGGCATCGGTGTTGCCGTGGCGGGTATGGCCCTGATCGGATGGGATCGCTCGCACCAGGCCGCGTTGTTACCAGTGATCCTGACCCTGCTGGCCGGCTTGTCCTGGGCTTTCGGCAACCTCGGTAGCCGCCTCGCGGCCGCGGGTACCACCGGGGACCCAGCGCCCATGCGCCTGATGTTGTGGATGTGCGTCATTCCTCCGCTGCCGATGCTTGCCCTGTCCGCTGCCGTCGAAGGTCCGAGCACGGGCTGGGAGGCCCTCGGAACCTCGTTCAGTGCCGACGGGTGGCCGGCGCTGATCGGACTCGCGTACATCGTGTTGATCGGCACCATCGCCGGGTCGGGCATCTGGACCATCCTGATGGGACGCTATCCCGCAGGCACGGTCGCACCACTCTCGCTGCTCGTCCCGGTAGTGGGAATCGGCGCATCCTGGCTGTTCCTGCACGAAAATCCCAGCGCATTGTCACTGGTGGGAGCCGTAGTCGTGATCGCCGGGGCAAGCGCCGCCCAGATCCGACGCACCCCCAAGGCCGCTGTTCCGTCGAACACACCCGTACGACAAGCACCTGCACGACTCGAAGTCTGACGGCGCGCTGTGCCAAACTCGGGCCGTGGGAACTGGACTATCGATCACGACACGCGGAAAGCTCGCCCTGCGCGCTGCCGCCACAGCCTCCTGGGCATCGCAGAAAGCCGGCCGCGGCAAGGGCTCCATGATCGGTGGGCTCATCGCCCTCAAGATCGACCCGACGCTGATGACCCAACTCGGACGCGGGAAGCGAACCGTTGTCGTCACCGGCACCAACGGCAAGTCGACAACAACGCGCATGACGGCAGCGGCACTCGCGACGCTTGGTGACGTGGCAACACAGGCCGACGGCGCCAACATGGACGCCGGAATCGTCGCGGCACTGGCAAACCGGATGAACGCGCCGGTCGCGGCACTCGAAGTCGACGAACTTCACGTTCCCCATGTCGCCGACGCCGTGAACCCCGAAGTGATCGTGCTCCTGAATCTGAGCCGCGATCAGCTGGACCGCGTCGGCGAGATCAACATGATCGAACGCAAACTGCGGGCATGCGTCAATGCGCACCCGAATGCGGTCATCGTCGCCAACTGTGACGACGTGCTGGTCACCTCCGTGGCATACGACGCCCCCAACGTCGTGTGGGTTGCGGCCGGCGGCGGCTGGGCAAGCGATTCCGTCAGCTGCCCGCGCACCGGCGAACCCATCGTGTGGGAGGGAAAGCACTGGCGCAGTACCGGTTCGGACTTCGCGCGGCCCGAGCCGGCGTGGTGGCTCGACGACGACAATCTCTACGGCCCTGATGGCTTGAAGATTCCGATGACGCTGACGCTTCCCGGAAAAGCCAACCGCGGCAACGCAGCTCAGGCCGTCGCTGCTGCAGTGGCCTTGGGCGCGGATCCGGTCGGCGCAGTTGCCGCCGCGTCGACGGTCCAGGAAGTTGCCGGGCGATACAGCACCGTCCAGGTGGGCTCCCATTCCGTCCACATGCTCCTCGCGAAGAATCCCGCCGGCTGGCAGGAAGCACTGTCGATGATCGACCCTTCCGTCGACGGCTTGGTCATCGCCGTGAACGGGCAGGTCCCCGACGGCGAGGATCTCTCCTGGCTGTGGGACGTGAAGTTCGAACACTTCGAAGGCGTCAAGGTAGTCGCGGCGGGTGAGCGCGGAACCGACCTCGCGGTGCGCCTCACCTACGCCGGCGTCGAGCACACCCTGGAGCCGGATCCCTTGCGCGCCATTGCTTCCTGCCCGCCCGGTCGCGTCGAAGTTCTTGCCAACTACACGGCATTCCGCGATCTGAACACCGCAATCGCCAAGGAGACTCGCGATGTCTGATTCGACAGTGCGCATCGGGCTTGTCCTTCCCGACGTCATGGGCACCTACGGCGACGGCGGTAACGCCCTGATCCTGCGTCAGCGCCTGCGCATGCGCGGCTACGACGCCGAGATCGTCGACATCACGCTCAACGACCCGGTGCCGGATTCACTCGACGTCTACGCCCTCGGCGGTGCTGAGGATTCTGCGCAGCGCCTCGCTACCCGGCATCTCGCGAAATACCCCGGACTGCAGCGCGCAGCCGAACGCGGCGCACCCGTCCTCGCTATCTGCGCTGCCATCCAGGTTCTGGGAAACTGGTACGAAACCTCGAGCGGCGAGCGCGTCGACGGCGTGTCGATGCTCGACGTCACGACCGCACCGCAGGAAAAGCGCTCGATCGGTGAAGTCATCACGAAGCCTTTGATCAAGGGGCTCACCGCACCGCTCTCGGGTTTCGAAAACCATCGTGGTGGAACCACTCTCGGCGCCGACGCGTCCGGCTTCGCACGCGTCACGCACGGTGTCGGCAACGGTGTCGGCGACGGCCTGGAGGGCGTCACCCAGGGTTCCGTCATCGGCACGTACATGCACGGACCGGTCCTGGCCCGCAATCCCGAGTTGGCGGACCTGTTACTGATGCGCGCTCTGGGCGTGGACTCACTCGAGCCCCTGCACCTGCCCGAGGTCGATCAGCTTCGCAAGGAACGACTCTCGGTTCGCTGATCTGTAGAGTTGGAGCGCTTCTGCATCCCGGCACTTCTGCTTACCGCACCAGGGCGCCTGGAAACGTAAAGTCGACACGGACCGCCCGACCACGAACAGGACGCCAATGAGTACCCTGCAAACTCTGGATCGTGGGCTGCGTGCGCTCGACATCATTGCCCAGTTCCCGACCGGGATTTCGGTTGCGGACCTTGCTCGTGAGCTCGACGTGCACCGAGCCATCTGCTATCGCATCGTTTCGACACTCGAAGCACATTCGCTGATCGCTCGCATCGAGGATGGACGGATTCGTCTTGGTGTCGGAGCCGCGGTTCTCGGTTCTTGCTTCGAGCCACAGCTCAACCGGGACGGGCAGTCCCTACTCCACTCACTGGCAAACACCACGCGTGCAACCGCCTTCATATCCGTTGCGCAAGGCCAGGATTGCGTTGTACTGATGGTCGC
Organism: Rhodococcus sp. MS16; assembly: GCF_013277795.1. Lineage (NCBI taxonomy): Bacteria > Bacillati > Actinomycetota > Actinomycetes > Mycobacteriales > Nocardiaceae > Rhodococcus > Rhodococcus sp. MS16. The sequence goes on along the minus strand of NZ_VBTM01000019.1, from coordinate 48,903 downwards.
CGAACCCGAAGACACTCTCATCCGAGTGGGATACAGAACCGGCACGCGACACCCCCTCGACAAGGGTGCTGCCGGTATCGCGATATTGGCCATGCGGCCCGACGCTGCGTCTGATTCCGAAGAGATCAAACGGGCACGCAGGGACGGATACAGCCTGACTGTGGGGCAACTCGAGCACGGTGCCATCGGCATTGCCTCCGGGATTGCACTGCCGGAGAACCTCGGATCGGCTACGAACCTCGAGCGCAGCGTCGGCGTTGTGGCGATCGACGGTCTCGACACCGAACTCGCTGCCCAAGCCGTGATGACCACAGCGCGAGAACTCGAACGCCTCATCTCTGCCTGATCGTTCCGTCGGGGAAATCTTCGCCCGACTGTGTTTTTCAGCCATCTTGACCTTTGAATGTGACCTCACTTACCCTGTGCGAAGTGCGCTCAAAGCACACTATGTGCGCTATTAGTAACTTCACAGTTCAGGACGGTTTATAGAGATGTCAGAAGTCATGAACGGATGCCCGATCGATCATGCGGCTCTTAACTCGGGATGTCCGGTATCCGGAAAGGCAGCCAGCTTCAATCCCTTCGGCGGCGACTACCAGGTGGACCCCGCTGCGTCGCTGCGCTGGTCCCGTGACGAGGAGCCCGTGTTCTTCAGTCCCGAGATCGGCTACTGGGTCGTCACTCGCTATTCGGACGTCAAGGCCGTCTTCCGCGACAACATCCTGTTCTCGCCGTCCATCGCACTGGAGAAGATCACCCCTGTCTCGGAGGAAGCCACCGCCACCCTCGCCAAATACGACTACGCGATGTCGCGCACCCTGGTGAACGAAGACGAGCCGGCGCACATGCCGCGTCGCCGCGCGTTGATGGATCCGTTCACGCCGGCGGAACTCGTGCACCACGAGCCGATGGTTCGGCGCCTCGTCCGCGAGTACGTCGACCGCTTCGTGAACTCAGGCAAGGTCGACCTCGTCGACGAAATGCTGTGGGAGGTCCCGCTCACCGTGGCGCTGCACTTCCTCGGCGTGCCGGAGGAGGACATGGACGACCTGCGCAAGTACTCGATCGCGCACACCGTCAACACCTGGGGCCGACCTGCACCCGAGGAACAGGTCGCGGTCGCCGAAGCCGTAGGCAAGTTCTGGCAGTACGCAGGCACGGTGCTCGAAAAGATGCGCAAGGATCCCTCCGGCCACGGCTGGATGCCCTACGGTCTCCGCGTTCAGAAGGAACAACCGGAGGTCGTCACCGACTCCTATCTGCACTCGATGATGATGGCGGGAATCGTTGCCGCTCATGAGACCACCGCCAACGCATCAGCCAACGCATTCCGCTTGCTGCTCGAAAACCGGAGCGTGTGGCAGGAGATCTGCGAGGATCCCAGTCTGATCCCGAACGCCGTCGAGGAGTGCCTGCGACACTCTGGCTCAGTTGCCGCGTGGCGCCGACTGGCCACTGCCGACACCCGAATCGGCGACATCGACATCCCGAAGGGCTCCAAGCTCCTGATCGTCACATCGTCCGCGAACCGCGACGACCGCCATTTCGAGAGCGGGGACGAGTTCGACATCCGTCGCGAGAACTCCAGCGATCACCTCACTTTCGGCTACGGCAGCCATCAGTGCATGGGCAAGAATCTGGCTCGCATGGAGATGCAGATCTTCCTCGAGGAGATCACCACACGACTCCCACACCTGGAACTCGTCCCCGATCAGGAGTTCACCTACCTACCGAACACCTCATTCAGAGGTCCGGATCATGTTTGGGTGCAGTGGAATCCGGACGCAAACCCTGAACTCCGCGATGCTTCGATTCTCCTGCGACGACAGCCCGTGAAGGTCGGCGAGCCGTCCAAGACCAATATCTCGCGCACGGTGCGAGTGGAGGCGATCACTCCCGCCGCCGACGGCGTGGTCACGGTGACCCTTTCCGATCCTTCCGGCAAAGCACTTCCGAAGTGGACGCCGGGCGCGCACATCGACATCGATCTCGGCGATCTGACGCGGCAGTACTCGCTGTGCGGCAACCCTGACGATCTGTCCCGCTACGAGATCGCCGTGCGCGAAGAGTCCGAAAGCCGGGGCGGCTCGCGCTACGTGCACCGCACTCTCGAAGCCGGAAACACACTCAAAATGCGTGGGCCCCGCAACCATTTCAAGCTCGATCCGGCTGCCGAGCGCTACGTCTTCGTGGCAGGCGGCATCGGTATCACGCCGATCGTGACAATGGCCGATCACGCCAAGGCCGCCGGCAAGGACTACGAGATCCATTACTGCGGACGCGATGTCGCCACGATGGCGATGCTCGACAGGCTGAATGCCGATCACAGCGACCACCTTGTCGTGCATTCCAGCGCCGCTGGCAACCGTCTCGACCTCGCGACAGTGTTCTCCACTGCGACGGCACACACTCAGATCTACTCCTGTGGTCCTGAACGACTGCTCTCCGCGCTCGAAGAGGCTACTGCGCACTGGCCGGAAGACTCGCTGCACGTCGAGCATTTCACCTCGACGCTCGCGACACTCGACCCGTCCAACGAGCACGCGTTCGAGGTCGAACTCCGCGACTCAGGTCTGACAATCCAGGTCGCTGCCGATCAGACCGTCCTCGACGCGTTGCGCGCCTCCAATATCGACATCCCCAGCGATTGCGAGGAAGGCCTGTGCGGTTCGTGCGAGGCCCCCGTACTCGACGGCGAGGTGGATCACCGAGACATGGTGCTCACGAAAACCGAACGCGCTCAGAATAAATCGATGATGACCTGCTGCTCGCGCGCCTGCGGACAGAAGATCACACTCGCGCTCTGACCCACATTTCCCCGTTTCTTCCCGACCCGAAAGGATCCTCATGGGATCACAGACAACCCAGGTCTCCGACCTGGAAGAGCCTCCCGTCAGCGACGCCGTTCCCCGCAGTAGTTTCAAGCGCGTACTGACCGGCAGCATGGCTGGTGCCGTTCTCGAGTGGTATGACTTCGCGATCTACGGCATCCTCGCCGCCACCGTACTGGGGCCGCTTTTCTTCCCGGGCGACAGCGGCGTTGCGAAGCTGCTGCTCGCACTCGCCACCCAAGGCCTGGGCTTCGTCGCCCGGCCGCTCGGCGGCATCGTATTCGGGCACCTTGGCGACAAGTACGGCCGCAAGCCGATGCTGGTGACCACCTTCATTCTGCTGGGTACGGCGACTGCCGCGATCGGATTGCTACCCACCTACGAACAGGTGGGCATCTGGGCCACTGTCGGGTTGGTGGTACTGCGCATGATCCAGGGCTTCGCGCTCGGCGGCGAGTTCGGGGCCGCAGTGCTGCTGGTCAGTGAGTACGGCGAACCCAAGCGTCGCGGTTTCTGGGCCTCGTGGCCGCAGGCCGGTGCTCCGATGGGTACGGTTCTGGCCACTGTCGTGGTCTCGATTCTCGTATTCGCAGTCCCGGACGAGGCGTTCGACCAGTGGGGTTGGCGCATCGCCTTCCTGTTCGCGATCCCGCTGCTCGCCATCGGCTTCTGGGTGCGTCGCGGCGTCGAGGAATCGCCTGTGTTCAAGGCCGCACAGGAGCAAGCCGCACAGGCTCCGCAGGAAGAACGCTCGAGCATTTTCGAAGCCTTGTCGCGACCGAGTGTGGTGCTCATCGGTCTCGGTATGCGCATCGGCGAAAACATCGCTTTCTACATCTATACGATCTTCGTTATCGCTTACGCCACCACATATTTCGACTTTGCGCGCGGCGATGTCATCATGGCCGTTACCTTCGCCTCGGTGTTCCAGTTCGTCGGCATGATCGGTGGCGGAGCGTGGTCCGACCGTGTCGGCCGCCGCATCGCAATGCTCGTGCCCGCTGTCGTCCTCATGATCTGGGCGCCGGTCTTCTTCTGGCTCGTGCAGCTCGAGAGTCTTCCGATGCTGTGGCTCGGTGTGTGCGTCGGCGCACTGTTCCACGGCATGCTCGCCGGCCCGGAAGCAGCCTGGATCACCGAGTTGTTCCCGACCCGCTACCGTTATGCCGGCTCCTCGCTGGTGTTCCAAGGCTCGTCGATCCTCGCCGGTGCACCCGCCCCGTTCATCGCCATCTGGCTCATCGAGAACCACGGCGTCGGCATGGTCGTGGGTTACCTGGTGATCACGATGTCGATCACTGTGATCGCCCTGTTGGCAAGCCGCGAGACCAAGGGAGTCGACCTCGACAAGGTCGAGTAGTCCCGGCAGCTGAAACTCCGAGGACGTCGAGAACGGCAACGAGGTCATTGGGCGGACCTTCTCCGACTCCCGTGTGGTGTCTGTAGAGACTCGGTTTGCAACGCATCGTCGGAAATCTGGATCTGTGCCTGGGATCTGGATTTTCGACGATGCGAGACTGAACCGACGGCCTTACTCTGGTCGTCATTTCGAGAACACGCCTCGCGATCAGTGCGCGGCAGAGTCCTTCGTTCCCTCGGTGAGAACCAACTCCACTGCCAGCAGTGCCGCGCAGGCCAGACCGGCCACCAATTCCGGGACGGCGGTGAAAGTACCGCCCAGGATCACCGCAATAGCGACGCCGAATGGCACGAGGGTTCGCGTAGACGAATCGTGCAATCGGATGTGAATGAACCACAGTGCTGCCAGGATGACGGCCACCGGCACCGTGACGGCCGCACCGGTCACCAACGCGCTGCCTTCGGCGTGGCCGGTCCAGTAGTCGACGCGGGAAGCCAGGCCGGCACCGATGGCAGCGGCGGAGGCAAAGATGAAGTAGTGCCCGAAACCCCAGACGAAGGGCGAGACGTTGTCGCCGCCGAGAGCGTCGCCGGCGTTTCGCTGGAAGTACAGCCACCACAGGCTGAAGACGATCAGGATTCCGCCGACCACGACGTACGCCACTTTGGCCGCCGGATGTTCACCGGACACCGCGTCCTGAATCGCGACGGTGGTGGACAGAATCGTTTCGCCGAGAACGATGATGAAGAACAGTGAGTACCGCTCGGCGATGTGGTGTGGATGCCAGGGCGTCATTCCCGGCTTCTCCGACCACACCGGCACGGCAAATTCGCACAGCACCAGGAACAGGAACGTCGGAACGTAGATCGCGGCCGGTACAAAGTAGAAGCCGATCCACCCGAGTTGAACGAGCACGATACCGAGGGCGTATCTTCGGGCGGTGAGTGCGTGTTCGGGATCGTTCCTCGACACTCGAACCCATTGAATCACCAGGGCTATTCGCATGATGACGTAGCCGAGAATGATCAGCAGAGGATCGTTGTCGAAGAAGCGCGGAATCCCGGCTGCCAGTACCAGCGCGCCCAGAATCTGGAAGATCGTCAGAAGTCGCGCAATGCCGTCGTCGTTGTCGTAGGCGGAGGCAAACCACGTGAAGTTGAGCCACGTCCACCAGATCGCGAAGAACGCCATCGCGAAGTGCCCGACACCCGTGGCCGCGTGCCCGTCACTGATCGCGTGGTGAAGGCCCGTGGCTGCCTGGGCAACTGCCACGACAAAGCACAGGTCCGTCAGCAGTTCGAGTGGTGTAGCTACTCGATGTGCCTCATGCGGATCACGGGGAACCAACGGCCGGATGAACGAATTGATACGACTCACGGTTCGCAGAGTAGCGCTCCGATAGCGGATGCGCTGGACCCACTCAGCGAGATTGTCCACTACAGCCGGGTTTGTCGTGATACGTGTAGAGGGAACAACTCCTGTCTGAGGTATTCCTGCGGCAGTGACAATCAGCCTGCGGGCTCAGTCGCGTAACGAGGTAGTTCTCCATGTCTATTGCACTTTCCGAAGACCAGCGCGCTCTTGCGCAGTCGGTTCGCAGTTACGTCTCACGAGCGGACCCACTCGCCGAGGCTCGCGAGAGTCTCGACAATCCGACGCACGAATTGCCGTCGGGGTGGTCGACTTTCGCCGAGCTTGGCTGGTTGGGCGTCCACCTGCCGGAGGAATACGGTGGCGCCGGGTTCGGCTTGCCTGAATTGTCCGTGGTGGTAGAAGAATTGGGATCCGCGGTCACTCCCGGGCCGCTGCTTCCGACGGTGTGGGCATCGGCGGTGATTGCCGCGGCAGGAGCTATCGAACAACAGGCCGAACTGCTTCCGGGCCTGATGGACGGAACCGTTGTCGCAGCAGTCGGAATCGCCGCGACAGCTACTCTCGTGGGCACCAGTGTCGAGATTGCCGAACCCGTCGAGGTTCTGTGCGCCGCGATGGCCGACATCCTTCTGGTCTCGATCGGCGAGGACGTTGTTGTACTACGGCGCGAACAGGTACAGATCACCGGAGCTCCGACGCTCGATCCGACGCGCCCGCTCTCTGCGGTGACCACAAACGGTAGCGTCGACGCCGTTGCGGTTCTGCCCGGCGCGAGTGCCAACGCAGTGTCGATCGGACGCACCCTGGCGGCTGCCGAAGCCGCGGGCGTGATCACCGCGGCCACGAACCTGGCTGTCGAATATGCCAAGGCCCGCTTTGCTTTCGGCCGCGCAATCGGCTCCTTCCAGTCGGTAAAGCACATCCTTGCCAACATGCTCGTGGACCGCGAAATGTCGACCGCTGCAGCGTGGGATGCGGCCCAGGCAGCCTCCGACAACAAGGATCAGAGCGCCCTCGCCGCAGCTGTTGCCGTGGTGACCGCCCTCCCCGCCGCCATGCGGGTAGCCCAGAAGTGCATCCAGGTGCACGGCGGAATCGGCTACACGTGGGAGCACGACGCCCACCTGTATCTGCGTCGCGCGGGCGCATTGAACGCCTCCTTCTCCCCCGTTGTCGCCCGAGCCGATATCGCCGACGCCACCGCCGCCGGCATCCGACGCGAATCGAGCATCGAACTGCCCGCCGAGGCCGACGAGTACCGCACGCAGGCTCGGGCTTTCGTCAAAGAAGCCGTCGCCGCACCCGCTGATCAGCTTCGACGCCTACTCGTCGACTCGGGTTATGCCGTTCCCCATTGGCCGAAGCCGTGGGGCCGGGGTGCAGGTGCCATCGAGCAGTTGGTTCTGGAAGAGGAACTGTCGGCACTCGAGTTGCCGCAGTACGGAATCGGCGAATGGGTCCTCCTCACCGTTGTCGGACACGGCACGGCGGAACAACACGAACGCTTTGTCGACGCCAGCCTCATGGGCACCGTGAAATGGTGCCAGCTGTTCAGCGAACCCGGCGCCGGTTCCGACGCAGCAGGCATCACTACCAGGGCTCGGCGCGTCGACGGCGGCTGGATTGTCAACGGCCAGAAGACCTGGACCAGCGGCGGCGTGACCTCCACGCACGGCATGGCAACTGTTCGCACCGACCCGGAGGCGCGAAAGCACAAGGGCATCACCATGATGCTGATCGACATGTCTGCGCCAGGAGTGCAGGTGCGTCCCATCAAGCAGATCACCGGTGATTCTCATTTCTCCGAGGTTTTCCTCGACGACGTGTTTGTTCCCGATGCCGATGTGCTCGGTGAAGTCAACGGCGGCTGGGGAGTTGCGCGGTCCGCACTCGGAAACGAGCGTGTCACCATCGGCCGAGAGCGACTCGGTCTGGGCGTCACCTACAGTATCCACGATCTGTTCACCGTGGTGCGCGAACAGAACTCGGGCATGGATGACACGGTGGCCGACCTGGTTGCCGAGGATCTGGCGCTGCGGGCATTGACCACCCGAATTGCGGAACTCGCGGTGCTCGGCGCAGGACCGGGCCCCGAGGGCGCGGTCCTGAAACTCGTCGGCAGCGAACACGGTCAGCGACTCGCCGACGCCGGACTGCTGCTCTCCGGCTTCCTGCCCGCAGGCAGCGAACTGAAAATACCTGTCCATCACAGTTTTCTGGAAGTGCGCTTCCAGACCATCGCCGGTGGTACGTCGGAAATCCTCCGCAACCAGATCGGCGAACTCATTCTCGGACTACCCAGGGAGCCAGCTCTTGCCTAACTCAGTTGATACCTCGCTCACCGGCCGCACCGCTGTCGTCACCGGCGCCGGAGCCGGCTTGGGCCGCACCGAAGCACTCGCGTTGGCCTCTCGCGGTGCCAGTGTCGTGGTCAACGACATCGGTTCTGCTGCAGACGATGTCGTGCGCGAAATCGAAGCTCTCGGATCCCGGGCTATTGCGGTGACCGGCGACGTCAGCGACTGGTCGCTGGGAGATCGCCTGGTGGAAGCCGCGGTCGATACCTTCGGCAGCTTGGACATCGTGGTCAACAACGCCGGAATCACCCGCGACGCGATGCTCTTCAACATGACCGAGAAGCAGTGGGACGACGTCATCGCGATTCACCTCAAAGGCCATGCGGCGCTCTCCCGCTCGGCTGCGGTGCATTGGCGCGCCGCGGGCAAGGCCGCTGGTGGCCCGGTATACGGACGCGTCATCAACACGGCGTCCGAAGCGTTTCTGCTCGGCGGTGCTGGTCAAGCCAATTACGCTGCCGCCAAAGCGGGCATCGTTGCACTGACGCTGTCCACCTCACGTGGACTGGCGAAGTACGGCGTCACCGCCAACGCGATCTGCCCACGTGCCCGCACCGAGATGACGGCAGGCGTCTTTGCCGACGGTGAACCGGATACGGGACTCGACATCATGGCACCCGAACGCGTTGCCACCTTCGTCTCTTTCCTGGCAACTCCGGCAGCACAGACGATCAACGGCCAGGTGTTTGTCGTCTACGGCGACATGGTGGCGTTGATGGCCCCGCCCACCGTGCAACAGAAGTTTGTTGCCGCGGACGGGGTCTTCACAGTAGAAGAGTTCGCAGATCAGCTGGTGCCCTATGTCGCTGAACTACCTGCGGGACAAACCTATTCCGCGAGCAGCATCATCGAACTGGATACAACTGGCACCTAACCACTGTGCGCCTTTGTTAACCGCCCGCGGTTAACAAAGGCGCACAGCACGCTAGCTCGGCAACATCGCCAATCGGCCGTGTGCGCGAAATTCCGCTTCTATGGCGTCTCGGCCACCGTCGTCGAGTAAGACGTACTCACGCGTTCGTCCCACCCTGGTGTACACGGAATCGTCTGTGGCCCAAGCTGCGCGCCGTAGCGGCGTCTTGTTGACCTTGTTGCTTCCGGTCAGGGGCAACCGATCGATGACCCGAACGAATCGTGGCCACCACTTTGCGCCCATGTCCGGCTGCTCGTCGAGGAAATCACCGAAGCTCTTGGGGTCGAAGCTCACGCCGTCTTCCATCTCGACCACAACCATGACCTGGTCACCGGTCCGCGGGTCCGGAACGGCGAAGATCGGGGCGGCAGCCACTCCCGGAACCCGTTGCAAGACACGCTCAACCGGCGCGGCGGAGAAGTTCTCGCTGTCCACGCGCAACCAGTCGGAAGACCGTCCGGCAAAGTAGAAGTAGCCGTCGCTGTCGCGGTAGGCCAGGTCGCCGGACCAGAAATCGGCGCCCTTGACTCGATCCGCCATCGCCCCGGGGTTCTTGTAGTACCCCTCGAACGTGTGAGCCAAGCCGATTGCCACCATCTCACCGATCGCCTCGGCGTTGACCAGACGACCGTCGCTGTCGAATTCCGCAGGCGGGCATTCGATACCCGTCGCTTCGTCGAGAACCCGGATGTCGAGACCGTTCTGCGGAATACCCAGAGAGTCCCGGGGCGTCTGCGGTGTGCGCCCGATCCGGAACACCCCTTCGCTGAGCCCGTAGCCCTCCATCACGGTGCATCCGTACCGCTCGGAGAATCGTCGGACGTCGGTTTCCGACGCCTCGGTGCCGAAGGCCAACTCCAGGGTGCTCTGCGCATCCCGGGGATCTTCGGGGCTGCTCAACGTGTACGACAGTGCCCGACCGACATAGTTGACGTACGTGACGCCGTAGCGGTGGATATCCGGACCGAACTTGCTGGCCGAGAACTTCCTTGTCATGGCAACCGTCGCGCCGACGCACATCGCCGGAGCCAGGTTCAACATCACCGCGTTGCCGTGGAAGAGCGGCATGCACAGGTAGGTCACGGAATCGCGGCGCAGCGATACCCGATCGACCATGGCAGCTGTCAAGCGTGCCAGCCGTCCCTGTCCGACGATCACGGCCTTCGGTGCACCCGTCGAACCGGAACTGAAGAGCAGCAGCGCTTTTTCTTCCGGTGTCGGCACAGTCTCGGGTAGTGCTGCTCCGCGGAACGGCGCCAGGAAGTCGGCGTACTCGGGGCTGTCGATGTTCAGGATGCGCTCGGGTGGCAGACCGTGGCCCGTGCCGTCGACGAGATGTGCCAAGGCGTTCTCGGTGATAACGACGTCCACGTCTCCGTGGCTGATGTCATGTGCCAGCTCCGCGCCACTGCGACTGGCGTTGATACCGACAACGGCCGCGCCGGCCAAAGGTCCGGCGCCCAGCCAGAATACGAAGTCCGGAACATTCTCGAGCAGGATGCCCACGTGGATCTGACGGTCGCCTGGTTGCGGCACCAACGACGTCAATGCCGCTGCACGATCGGCACTTTCCTGCACCACCTCACGCCACGACCACGAGTTGTCTTCGTATCGAAGTCCAACTTTGTCGTCCTCGGCGCGGCTTCGAATGATTTCTGCGTACGTATCCACGTCACTCCTTACTTCAGTAGTTCAGCCGGCACCGGGGCGGGCGGGTTGAAGGTGAGATAGTCCCCGGGGAAGCCGTCCTCGTCGAGGTCGTCTGGCTGCCAGCCGGCGAGCAGACCACTGCCGTCGAGCGCATGTACGGAACGACCGAACTCTTTGAGCAGGGGCAGACTGTATGCGACACGGCCGGTTACCTCGGACGGTTCAGCAGTGCAGAGCAGGAGTGCCGCTTCGGCCATCGTGTCCTCGGGTTCGGACGGCCATCCCGGAACCGCTGCGGCAGCGTGCTCGGTTGCGACGCCACGGTTGGGCGCAAGCGAATTCACCGCAATGTTGTCGCTGTACAGCTCCATCGCGGATCCCGTGCTGATCCGGTCCATCATCGCCTTCGTTCCGCCGTACAGAACTGATCCGGCCAGCGGATGCGGCGCAAAAGGCGGCCCGACGCGTGGCCCGGCCTGCCGGGACGAGATGTTGACGATCCACCCCGCGCCGTTCCCGCGCATGCTCGGGATAACCGCCTTCATCAGGTCCCAGGTGTTCCACACGTTCGTTTCGACGGAGTCGTAGAACCACTCTCGCGGCATGTCCGCAAACAGTGTCTCGTAGCGCCGCGACGCAGCCACGTTGTTGACGAGGATGCTCACCGGTCGTCCGAAGCTGTCCTCGATCCGCGCGATCAGTGCGGCGCGATCGAGTTCAGGAGTCCCCAGATCGACGGCAAAGCTTTTCGCGGTTCCTCCTGCCGCATTGATCAATCCGACGGTTTCCTCGAGCGAGCCTTGCAGGCTTCCGTCGCCGGCACGCAATGTGCGCGAGACCGCCGCGACCGGTATCCCTTCTGCTGCAATGCGTCTCGCAATCGCCCGGCCGATTCCCCGGCTGGCTCCCGTGACGACCGCGAGGCCTGTGAATCTGGTGCTGTCATTCGTCATGCGTTACACCTTCCATTTCCCCGACCACCGTGTCGGGCTGGGTTCCTTGACGCGTCCGCTACCGCAGAACTTGCGGCAGAGGACCAAGTTGTACAAGCTGACGGCCGCGGTTCCGGCCGGTCAGTACGTTTTCCAACGCCTGCGGGGCATTCTCCAACCCGTCTACGACGTCCTCGCGATAACGCAACCGCCTTGCGTCGAGTTGTTCGATTGCCCACTCGCGGTAGCGCGGATAGTGCTCGTAATGGTCGTACACCACAAAGCCTTGAATTTTCAGTCGCTTGCGAAGAACCGGGCGCAGTGGTGGCCCGAAGTCGGCTTCGGCGCCGTTGTACTCACTTGCCATGCCGCACACCACAACCTGACCGAAGTCGTTGAGCTGCTCGAACACCGCGGCCAGCGTCTCACCGCCGACATTGTCGAAATACAGGTCGACGCCATCCGGGCAGGTCCTCGCCAGTCCCGCAGCGATCGTCTCGTCGGTCCGATCGATGCAGTCTGCAAAACCGAGTTCGTTCACGACGTAGGCGACCTTGTCACCACTTGCGATGCCGACGACGCGGGCGCCGGCCAGCGCAGCCAATTGTCCGGCCACCATCCCGACGGCGCCGCCCGCAGCCGAGATCACCACCGTCATACCGGCTTCGAGCGTCGACGCGAAGTGCAGTCCGCAGTACGCCACAAATCCCGGCCTACCGAGTACTCCCAGTTCCGCTTCCAGTCGAAATCCCGGACGTGGCTCCAACAAGTCCAGGTGCTCGCCTCGGACCGTGTGAAAGACCTGCCACGTATTTCCGCCACGAACCAGGTCCCCTGGCACAAAATCCGGGTGGCGTGACGTGACAACCTCACCAACCAACGCACCGTCGAGGCCTGCCTGCGGAGGGCTCACCCCTGCCAGCACGATGTCGCCGATCCCGGCCACCGCTCCGAGCGGTCCTGGGCGTCCGTCAGCGGACGGTAGGCGCCGCCTGGCGCTGGGATCGATCGCCAGATAGCAAGCCCGGAACAACACCTCACCGTCTTGCGGCTGCTGAATGGAAGCCTTCTCGACCGAAAAGTCTTCCGCCTGTGGAAGACCCTGTGGTGCGCGCAGGACGCGCACCGCCAGGTTCTCCCCCGTGGTCATACAGGTGCGCCGATCGAAGCACCCTTCTCCAGAACATTGCCCAGTTCCATGCCGATCGCGCCCGCGCTTCCCAGGGAGAAGGCGATCTGACGCCCCCACAGGAAGTAGCGATGGATCGGGTAGTCGACATCAGCGCCGATACCGCCGTGCAGATGCTGGGTTGCGTGAACAACTCGGAGTCCACCGCGCGATGCCCACCACTTGGCCACCAGTGCAGCAGCTTCCGCTTCACTCTCCACTCCGGTGTCCATCAGCCAGGCCGCGCGTTGCGCGGTCAGTCGGATGCTCTCGGTATCGAGATACGCGTCGGCGGCCCGGACGGATACAGCCTGGTTGGTGGAGATGGGTCGACCGAACTGGATACGCTCCGAGGTGTACTTTGCTGCCATGGCCAGCGCTTCTTCGCACACACCAACAGCCAAGGCTGCCAGAGCAACCCGAGCTCGACGCAGCGTCCACTCGTAGATGGCCGCGCCGTCGCCAGGCAGAACGTCAGCGGCGCTGACGGTGGCCCCGTCGAACTGCACAGTGCTGTTACTTTCACGGTTTGTCACGCTCAACGTGGTGCGCGAAAGACGATCGGTGCGCACTATCATCACGCTGGTTCCGCCGTCGGGCATCGCCACCGGAACAACCACAGCGTCGGCAACGTCAGCAGCGGACACCGAATCGACGGTTCCGCGCAGCGTCCATCCGTCACCCGTCACCTCGGCCTGCACGGGCAGGTTGGCACCGTGTCCGATGTCGAACGCGCCGGTGACAATCACGGAACCGTCGAGCAGTCCTGGAAGCCACGACGCTTTCTGCTCTTCGCTGCCGAACTCTGCGATCGGCAGCGCCGCCGTTGCGACGACCGACCACAGCGGTACCTGGGCAACGCGTCGACCCTGCTGCTCGAGAACTGCAGCGAGCCCAAGCATTCCGAGCCCCGCGCCGCCCACCTCTTCGGGCAGGGCGATTCCCAGAACGTCGGAATCGGCCAGCACCTTCCACAGGTCGGCGTCGAAGCCGCCTGCACTCTCCACCGTACGTAGTCGGTCGACTCCGGACTTCGCAGCAAAGATCGATTCACTCAGATCCCGCACCGCGGACAGATTGTCGTCGAATTCGAATTCCATGTCAGCTCTTTTCGTTCGGTGTTGCAGCGGGGCGACGACGCGCAGCAAGCGTCATACCCAGGCACTTGGCCGCGACAATTTCACGCATGACTTCGTTGGTGCCACCGCCGAAGGTGTTGTTCTGAGCGCGTCGGCCGAGGTTCTCGACGCGGCCTTCGAGCACTGCACCCGGAGTTCCCGGACGCAGCAATCCCTTGGCTCCCAGCACTTCCTGCAGCATTCCGTACGTAGTCACGACGGCTTCGGTGCCGAAGATCTTGGCGGCAGCAGAATCACCACCACCCAAGGTGTTTGCGGCAACATCGGCAACGAGTCGCAAGTTCATCAGATCGGCTGCACTGAGCAGCGCGTAGACCTCTGCCAGCTTTTCCCGAACCCATGGGATGTCGTAGACGTGGCCGTCACCGGCCGGTTCCGTCTTCGCCCACTCGACCACCTCGGCAAAAAGCTCGTTGGCGATACCACCGCGGGCGGCCAAGGCAACCCGCTCGTGGTTGAGCTGGTTGGTGATGAGCTTCCAACCCTGATTGAGTTCACCGACAACGTTGGTGAGCGGCACCCGCACATCTTCGTAATAGGTTGCCGAGGTGCTGATTCCGCCAACGGTGTGAATTTCGGTTACGGAGAATCCGGGAGCGCTTGTCGGTACCAGTACCACCGAAATGCCCTGATGTGTCGGGGCATCCGGATCGGTACGCACGGCCAGCCACACCCAGTCGGCAAAGACACCGGCGCTGGTGAAGATCTTGTTGCCGTTGATGACAAGCTCGTCGCCCTCGATGCGAGCTCGCGTTTCGAGAGCAGCGAGGTCGGTACCGGCGTTGGGCTCGGTGTAGCCGATGGCAAAGATCAACTCGCCGGCCAGGATCGGGCGCAGGAAGAAGTCCTTCTGCGCCTGGGTTCCATGCTTGATCAACGCGGGGCCAACCGTGTTCAGCGTGACAAGCGACAGCGGTGCATTGGCGCGAATCACCTCGTCGTAGAAGACGTACAGAGCTTCGGGGTTCTCCCCGCGGCCACCGAATTCTTCCGGCCACCCCAAGCCCAACCAGCCGTCCTTGCCCATCTGGCGCAGGATGCGATCGAAGACGGGTCCGCCTTCGGTCTGATCGACCAACGCGCGGCGATCCTCGTCGTTGATGATTTCGGCGAAGTACGCGCGCAGTTCCTTGCGCAGAGTCTTCGACTCCTCTGACAAATCCAGGTACATGGGTAAGACTCCTCGAGAATATGGCTAGGAGCGCGGCAGGCCGAGAACGCGCTGCGCGATGACATTGAGTTGAATTTCGACGGTTCCGCCGCCGAAGAGAATCGATGGCAAACCGATGTGATCGATGCCGTAGTTGGCACGGGGATCGACCACTGCCGCACGGGGTCCCAGCAAACGGAGCAGATCTCGCGAACCCTCACGTTGGGCCAGTGCGTTGTATACCTTGGAGACGCTGATCTCGGCGCCTGGTTCTTGACCGGCCAGTCGAGCCGAAACGCCGCGCAGATTCATGGCGGAGAGTGCCAGTTCGCGAGAAATACTGCGCCCCAGACCTTCCACTGCATCCTCGCGCGAGCAGTCGTGACTACCGTCGGCGATAACCTGACGGAACTGCTCACTCGAACCGTGATGCAGACGCGAACCCATGCTCAGACGTTCGTTGGACAGTGTGGTCGCTGCAAGCTTCCAGCCCTGTCCCGGTTCGGCAACCAGGCACTCGTCCGGGACGAACACGTCGTCCAGGAACACCTCGTTGAACTCCGACTTGCCGGTGGACTGCTTGAGCGGCCGGACGTCGATGCCCGCCGACGTCATGTCGACCAAGAAGTACGACAGCCCACGATGTTTCGGAGCATCCGCGTCGGTGCGGGCGAGGCAGACGCCCCAGTCCGCTTCGTGCGCACCCGAGTTCCAGACCTTCTGCCCCGAGATGACCCAGCCGCCGTCCACCTTGCGCGCCTTGGTGCTCAATCCGGCCAGGTCGGAGCCTGCTCCCGGCTCGCTGAAGAGTTGGCACCAGATGATGTCTGCGCGCAGAGTCGGGTCGACGAACCTGTCCTGCTGCTCGGCATTGCCGTGTTCGAGAATCGTCGGCAGCACCCATTCGCCGATCACTGTGGACGGTTGCGCCCATCCACGCGTGGCGAACTCGTGAGCGATCACTGCCTGTTCCTGGGGACCTGCCCCCAAACCGTAGGGTTCGCGGTAATGCGGGGCAACCAGTTTGGCCTCGGCAAAACGAGCACGCCTGGCGCTTCCCTTGGCCGGAGCCCAACTCGCGTCGGTGGTTCCGTCGTCTGGCAGCAGTTCCACGTCGGCAAACACCCGACGTACTTCAGCCCGCAATTCCGGCAACATGTCGGGATCGACAAACGAGAAGTCACGAACCGCGTCAGCCGAGCGCTCACCCAGTGTGTGCGCCCACCGCTCCTCCGCGCCGACAACAGCCGCGATGCTGAGCGCGCGACGCCAGTACAGATGCGCGTCGTGCTCCCAGGTGAAGCCGACGCCGCCGAGCAACGTGACACATTCGAGTGCGTTCTCGATCCCGATCGGCAACGCCGCAAGAGCAGCCTGAGCGGAAACGAGCTTCTGCTGGTCCACGTCGTGTTCTTCCGACCGTGCTGCGTCCCAGGCTGCTGCACAGGCAATTTCGGAACGCACGAGCATCATGGCAGCTTTGTGCTGCACGGCCTGGAAGCTGCCTACCGGGCTGCCGAACTGAACCCGAGTCTTGACGTACTCGACTGCTGTGCGCAGCGCCCAACCCGCAAGCCCGCTGGCCTCGGCGGCGTACACGGTATTGACGATCAACTCGACGCGATGCGGCGATAATCCGTCGACAATCTCCGCGGCCGACACCTGATGCTCGGTCAGAGTCAACGTACCGATGGAGCGTGTCAGGTCGATTCCGTCCTCGACCTCCACTACCGCGGTGGCTGCCGGCGTAAGCCGGAACCACAGCGCACCTTCGCTGCTACGAGCCTGTACCAGAACGACATCCGCGCCGGGCAGACCAAGGGCGGGGTCGGCAGTACCACTGACAGTCCACCCGGCGGCCGAGCGCTCCGCAACCAGAGAACCGCTGCAGACCGCACCGGTGGCACCATTTCCCAACTCGCCCAGCATGGTTGCCGCCGCGCTACCGGAACCGGTCGCAAGGACTCCACCGGTGATGACAGTCGGAACATACGATCCGGGGTAGAGCGTCATTCCCAACTGCTCGACGACCACTGCAAGTTCTGCAAGACCGGCACCGTCACCGCCGTATTCCTCCGGCAGATGCACCGCATGCAGACCCTGGCTGACCAACGCCTTCCAGGAATCCGGTTGCTCGCCGGCTGCGTAGCGCGTGAAATTGGCTCGGGTATCGGCAACTGCGCTGTTGCGGGCCGCAAACGCGGCTACCGCTTCGGCGAGATCACGGTGGTCTTCGAGCAGGGACAGTGCCATGGTGGGTTCCTCAATCTTCGGTTTCTACTTCGGCGTCAGATACGTTCGAGAATCAGACAGGTGGTTGCGGCCGACGCGCAGATCGCGATGAGGGCGATGGACTTGTCGCGTCGTTCCAATTCGTCGATCGCATTGGCCAGCAGACGAATACCGGTTGCCCCGGCCGGGTGACCGAGCGCAATGGCGCCACCGTTGACGTTCAGCAGGTCGTGGTCGACGCCGTGTGCTTGCGCAAAGGACATGGGCACCGAGGCAAACGCTTCGTTGACCTCGAAAAGATCAATGTCGGCGATCGTCAGGCCCGTGCGTTCCAAAACGATGGACGCGGCGTCCACGGGACCGTCGAGCATGAACTCGGTGTCGCCGCCGATGACGCATTGCGCCAGTATCCGGGCCCGCGGCCGCACGCCCAGTGCCGAAGCTCGAGTTGCCGACATCAGCAGAGCAGCACTCGCACCGTCCGAGACCTGCGAAGACGTTCCAGCGGTGTGCAACCCACCCTCTTGAACGGTGCGCAGCTTGGCGAGACCTTCCAGACTCGACTCGCGCAGTCCCTGATCACGGTGAACCGGAGTGTCCGACCCTGGAACCACCACGTCGATGATGTGCGAGTCGAATCGGCCGGCGTCCCACGCTGCAGCGGCCCGCTGTTGCGAGCGCAGCCCGAAGGCGTCGAGATCCTCGCGGCTGAAACCACGTTTGACGGCAATACGATCTGCTGCGGTGTACTGATCGACGGTATCGAGTGACCACGACTCGGGCCGCGGCGTTCCGAGACCGGTGCCCACCTTGTAGGTGAGCGGAGCCCGCGACATCAGTTCCACCCCACAGGCCACACCCACGTCGACGGCTCCGATGGCAATCTGGCCCGCCAGCAACTGCACCGACTGCTGCGCGGTTCCGCACTGAGCGTCGATCGTGGTGCAGCCCGCCTTCAGCGGAAGCCCGGCATGCATCCAGGATGTCCGCACGATATTGCCGAACTGTTCGCCGAGCGGCGTGACGCAGCCACCGATGACCTGGTCGACAGCCTTCGGATCCACTCCCACCCGATCCAGCACTCCGGACTGCGCATAACCCAACAGTTCCGCCGCGTGAACACCGGACAGCCATCCCTCACGCTTGCCGAA
Source organism: Rhodococcus sp. MS16 (assembly GCF_013277795.1). NCBI lineage: Bacteria > Bacillati > Actinomycetota > Actinomycetes > Mycobacteriales > Nocardiaceae > Rhodococcus > Rhodococcus sp. MS16. The sequence goes on along the minus strand of NZ_VBTM01000019.1, from coordinate 30,646 downwards.
CGGTGTTCGTGCTGCGTCCACGATGACGGGCTTCATGCCAACTCCTCGGTTCGTAATGCTGTCAAGTCCGGTAGTGCTGTTGTGTCCGGTAATGCAGTTCCGTCCAGACCGCGCACGGTCAAGGCCCACTCGTCGATCAGGTCCAAGCTGACGCACGAACGCGCGGTGAACTCGGTGTCGCAATCACACAGCGCCGTGACCGCTTCCACCATTTGTTCCATAGATTCGACCTGATCCGGCCGAATAGTCTCACCGACCAGGACTCTTGCGCCCTCACTGAGCACCGCTGCCCGCGGTTCGATCGTGTTGACGCGCACGCCCTCGCCGTAGAGTTCGACACCCATGCCGTTGCTGATGCGGTTCAGCGCGGACTTGGAGGCGCCGTACACGGTCATCGCGGTTCCCGGTTCGATCAAGGTGAACGGCGGACCTTGCCACTGTTTCGTGGTTCCACTGGACACATTGACGATCCAGCCGTATCCGTTTGCCACCATGCCGGGTATCACGGCTTGCATCAGGTCGAGTGGCGCGTGGACGTTTGCCTCGAAGACCACACGCCGCCGACGGAGCGGGTACTCGGACAGCGGCGCGTATATCGCTGCTGCCGCGTTGTTCACCAAAATGTCGATAGTCCCGCCGAGCTTCTCGATTGCCTGAGCCACGACGGTGTCGCGCTGCTGCTCGTCGGTCAGATCCGCGACCACTATCTCGACCTTGGTTCCGTACTTCGCAATTCGAGCGGCAGTCTCCTCGAGACTGCCAGGCAGGGTCGCATGGGCACCGAGCGTCCGAGCCACGAGGGCCACGTCGGCACCCTCCGCTGCCAGTCTTTCTGCGACGCCCGCACCGATTCCACGACTGGAACCGGTGACAAGCGCCCGGCGGCCGTCAAAGCGCCTCGCCATGCTATTTGAACTTCGAGGCGAAGCGATTGATACTCTCCGCAATCCGGGCAACTTCGTCGTCACGCAGGCCGTGACTCATGCCGAGCGTCATTCCTCGGGCAAAGACCGCGTCGGCTTCCGGCAATCCTTCGGCCGGCTGACGGAACTCGATGTTGTTCATCATCGGGTGACGAGTGACGTTGCCGCTCCACACAGTTCGGGTGTCGATGCCGTCGGCCTCGATGGCTTCCTGCAAGTCGCTACGCGTGAAGGGTGCGTCCTCGTTGATCATCACGGGGTAGCACAGCCACGCCGTATCGAGACCGTCGAGTTCTACCGGCGTCGTGAAGAATTCGGGGTGAGCACCGTACGCCGCCGTGAAAGCAGCAAACGTGGCCTTACGCGTCTTGTAGTTCTCTTCCAGCTTGTCGAGCTGCACGACGCCATAGGCTGCGCCGAGCTCGGAGGGCTCGAAGTTCCACGACATGAGCTCGAAGATGAAGTCGTTGTCGTAGTCGACGCCGTCGAGTGTTTCACGGAAGACTCGGCCGGACTTGGTGCTGCCGAACAGGTTCGGCTCGCTACGACGGCCCCAGCGGCGAAGCAGCAGAGCCTTGTCGCGGCTGGCTTCGTCGTCGACACACACCATTCCGCCGGTTCCCGCGCACGTGATGATGTGTGCCATGGAGAAGCTGGTGACGACGATGTCTGCCCGGGAGCCGGTCGGAGTGCCGCGGAGCGTGGCTCCGATCGCATCACACGAATCTTCGATCACCTTGAGTCCGTGGCGATCTGCGATATCGCGAATGACGTCCCAGTCCGGGCAGTTGCCGGCCAGGTTCGGCATCAGGATGGCACCGGTCTTCTCGGTGACCATGGCCTCGATCTTGGTGACGTCGACGTTGAACGTGTTGGGTTCTACGTCCACGAACACCGGCACCAGGCCGGCACGCACGATCGGCGCGATGTCGGTGGAGAACGTCAACGGCGATGTGATGACCTCACTACCGGCGGGGAGTCCGAGCAGCTCGACTGCCAAGTACAAACCCGAGGATCCCGAGTTGCACATGACGCCGAACTTCTTGCCCGCCAAGGCCGCGATGCGTTCTTCCATCTCGAAGACGTTCTTGCCGATGCGCAGGCCCTGGTGCCCGCTGCGCAGTACGTCGACAACCGCCTGTATTTCTTCCTCGCCGTGGGTGGCCCTGGCGTAGGTGATCCGCTCGCTCATCTTTGTTCCTGCTTTCTCGAATATGTGCGGCAGATTCAGCGATCTGCCGAGAGGACGAGCGCACTGTGCGGGACGGGAGAACCGCCGGTCACGAGCACGTTGTCCAGAGTTTTGGTGGGTTGGTTGGTGGAGGTTCCCCGGATCAGCCGAACACCTTCGGCAATTCCGTTGACGCCGTGGATGTATCCCTCACCGAGTTGACCGCCGTGTGTGTTGATCGGCAGACGGCCGTTCAGTTCCAGATTGCCGTCGGCAATGAAGTCCTTGGCCTCGCCGCGTCCACAGAAGCCGTACTCCTCGAGCTGCAGCAGCACCATCGGAGTGAAAGCGTCGTAGAGAATCGCGGCGTCGATGTCGTCCGGGCCGATACCCGCCTGGTTCCACAACTGACGAGCGACCAGTTCGACCTCCGGCATGCTGTCGATGTCGTCACGGTAGTAGCTGCTCATCGAAATCTGTTGTGGACCAACACCTTGTGCTGCTCCGGTGATGATGGCCGGCTTGTGCGGCAGATCCCGTGCGCGCTCGGCACTCACGATGACCAACGCCTGCCCGCCGTCGCTCTCCTGGCAGCAGTCCAGCAGACGGATCGGATCGGCGATCATGCGCGAGTTCTGATGATCCTCGATCGTGATCGGCCGCTCGTAGAACCAGGCTTTGGGGTTGTTGGCAGCGTGCTTGCGTGAGAGGACCGAGATCTGCCCGAAATCCGCACTGGTTGCACCGTACTTGTGCATGTAGAGCTTGGCCAGGAACGCTTCCTGCTGAGCGGGAGTGAGTAATCCGTACGGGTTGATCCAGTTCCGGTATTCCTGGTCGGTGGTCTGGTTGTACGCAAAGGCGGGCGGACCGGCCCCGAAGCGATGCCCGGAACGCTCGTTCATGGCGCGGTAGACGACCACGACGTCGGCAACACCGCTCGAAACGGCCAGTGCGGCCTGCTGAACGGGCGCACACGCGCCGCCACCGCCGTGCGGGATCCGGCTGAAGAAGCTCAGTTCCGGGATACCGAGGGCGCGCGCGACGGCGATCTCGGGGTTGTTCTCCATGGTGAACAGCGAAAATCCGTTCACCTCTTCTGCCTCGATCTGAGCGTCGTCGAGCGCGGCGATCACCGATTCGCACGCCAACTGCCATTCGCTGCGCCCGGAATTCTTGGAGAACTCCGTCGCTCCGATGCCGGCGATTGCCGCTGCTCCGGAAAATCCTCGACTCATGCCGACACTCCTTCTACCGGTGCCACGGTCACCTTGGCACTGACGTGTGTTCCTCGTTCGTTGCGTCCGACCACGGCGATCGTGACGGCCGAGCCGTCCTTCTCCACTACCTCGCCCGTGAAGGTCATCGTGTCACCGGGAAAGTTCGGAACTCCCAGCCGCAGTGAAGTTTTGACGATCCGAGAATTCGGTCCGGACCAATCGGTGATGTACCGGTCGATGAACCCGTTCGTGGAGTTGATGCTCATGAAAATGTCCGGGGTGCCACGTTCCTGGGCCTTGCCAGGATCGTGGTGCACGTCCTCGAAATCCTGCGACGAGATGGCCGCCGCGACAATGAGCGTCCGGTCCAGCGGCAGTTCGAGTGTGGGAAGGTTCGAGCCCACATCACACTGGGGAAAGGTCATCTCTCAGGCCTCCCCGCGGCGCCGAAGCTGCGGCAGGATCTCACCGTGAGCGTGCTCGGAGAAGCCGACTTCGAGTTCCATGCCGAATGCCAAGTCGTCGTGGTCGATTCCGGCGATGTCGGCAACCAGACGAGTCCCTTCTTCCAGGTCGACCAAGCCGACGGCAAGCGGGTACTCGAAGGCGGGATCCTTGGGGTGGTGAATCACCGTGAAACTGTGCAGTGTGCAGCGACGCGTGGATTCGACTGTGTCCCAACTGAACGAACGGCACGACGGGCAGGCGGGCGCAGGTGGGTGGCGAAGCGTCTTGCAGTCGGCACAACGCTGAATCTCGAGACGGCCTTCCTTGGCTGCCTCGAAGAAGAAGTCGTTGTCTCCGGTGACGGTCAGCCCCGGCACCGAGGTCCGGGGAACAGGTACTGCGTTTGTCGATGTTTCGGCCGCGCTCATGCGGGCACCTCCTGCGTGTCGGGGTTGAACCTCAAGATCCGAAATCGCTCTTCCACCAAGGTCTTGCCGTTGCCGTCGACGTAGTTCTTGAACAACGTGATGAAACAGCCGTGCCCGAGGCCGGTCTGCTTGAAAGGCGATATGGACTCGATCGTGAAGTGAGCGGTGACGTGGTCGCCCGGATTCAGTTCCGCGAAGTACTCCTGCTCCACATTGGTGGCGACAACCGAGGTGTAGCCGGCTTCGTCGAGCAGTGCGAGTAGGCGTGAGTAGGAAAAGTCCTCGGTGACGCCGTCGGCGCGGAGCTGCTGAACCTCGCGATAGCGCCGGTACCCGGACATCACCCAGGTCGAGATCATCGCGGGCGGGCAGACGACGTCGCGCCTACCGGTCGCCCTGGCCGCGTCGGCGTCCACGTAGACCGGGTTGTTGTCCTCGTGTGCTTCCACCCAGTTGCGAATCATCGCCTCGTTGACGGCGTAACGCGCAACTCGTGGCGGTTCGGCCTCCGTCCCGATGAATTGCGGGAACTGTGCCTCCAAGCTCTGCACTGAAACCTCCAGTAGGGTTAGAGTTGATCAAGCGCTTGATCCTGAAGTTAGCATAGGAGCCGGAAAGTTGAAATACGGCGCCGGATCACACCTGATCGGGTACGAACTCAGGCCGTCAGGCAGGATTGCTCGAAAGAGAACACCTGCCCGAAACGGGACAGATCAGCAGCGGAGAGCATGTGGCAGCCACACCCGATCGTCGAGACACAATCCTGGAAAGCTCGGCCGAACTGTTCGCGAAGAAGGGCGTCGCGTCCACGACGGTCCGCGACATCGGCGAATCAGCAGGCGTGTTCTCCGGCAGCCTGTACCACTACTTCAAATCCAAGAACGCGATTGTCGCCGAACTGCTCCGGGTCTTCATGGCGGATATTCAGGAACGGTTCAACCAGGTCGAGCGCTCGGCCGACGGGCCGGAGGCGGTGTTGCGGGGCCTCATCCGGGAGACCTTGATCGTGATCGAACTTCACCCGCACCCCACCGCGATCTACCAGAACGAACGGACATACCTTCGCGACAACGATCTGCTGCAGTCCGTCGACGGCCCCTCTCGCGAGGTTCGCGAGCATTGGCTCAAGGCAATTGCGGAAGGCGTCGAACAGGGGATCTTTCGCAAGGACATCGCCCCCGAGATCTTCTATCGGTCGGTGCGCGACACCTTGTGGTCGACAAACCATTGGCCGGACCGCCAGAAGTACACCACCGAGGAGTTTGCCGATCTGATGATCACGCTCTTCCTCTCAGGCTTCCGAATCCCGCCTAAATCCTGAGTTCCGGCAGCTCGATATCGATCGAGGTGCGGCCTTGCGGGAGCAGGAACGACACTCCGAAGACAACCACCGCGCACGCAGCGCACACCAGATAGGCGACGGCAAAACCTGCCCACGACGTCGAATGTTCACTGCCGGCGACGACATACGCCGCCAAGATCGTTGCCACTGTCGCACTGCAGAGAGTGCTGCCGGAGGTACGCAACAACGAGTTGACCCCGTTTGCCGCTGCAAGGCGCTGACGCGGCACCGCTACGAGAATGAGCAGCGACAGCGTGCTGTAGACGATCGCGGTTCCGATAGCCGTAATGAACAACGCGACAACCACTCCCCACAGGGGCTTACCCGCAACAGCGTGAATTCCGTAGCCGCCGGCAAGAAATGCAGCGCCGGCCAACATCGCTGTCCGCGAACCGAATCGGTCGGTGATGCGCACGGCGACCGGCGAGAACAGAACCATCGCAATGCTGGCGGGAATCTGGCACAGCGCCGCAGCGATGATGGTCAAACCGTATCCGGCCCCAGGACCCTGTGCGCCTTGCAATAACTGCGTGGTGATCAGCGTGTTGCCGAAGAACGCAAAGCCGACCAGAAGCGCGGCGATATGCGGGATCAGCACCGCACGCTTGACCAGGGCGCGAACGTCCACCAGAGGATTGACATTGCGTCGTTGCTGAAACACCCAGAGCGTGAAGAGAAGCGCCGACGACAACAGCATCGAGATCACCGAACCGCTCGCCCATCCCCAACTGCTGCCCTGTGTCATCGGGACAAGCAGCAAGACGAGCGCGGCGCTCAGGCCCACCGCACCGACCCCGTCGAAGCGGCCGGACGGACTGACTTCCGACTCACGGATGAACAACCCGGCGGCAAGAGTCACCGACAACCCGATTGCCGTGGTGATCCAGAACAGCACATGCCAGTTCGAGTACTGAGCGATCATCGCCGAGAACGGAATACCCAGAGCGGTACCAACTCCGAGCGTCGAACTCATCATGGCGACAGCGCCGTTCACCTTGTTCCGGGGCAGTTCGTCGCGGAGCAGAGAAATTCCGATGGGGATGACAGCGGCACCCGCACCTTGGAGGGCTCGCGCGAAGATGAGCACGGAGATATTCGAGGACACCGCGCACAGCATTGATCCGAGCGTCATCAAGAAGAACGCGACCATCAACATTTTCTTCTTGCCGAACATGTCGGCCAGACGCCCGAAGATCGGCGTGACGACGGCGCCGACCAGAAGCGTCACCGTCACAAGCCAAGACACCGCGGTGCGACTCGCGCCGGTGAAGTGCGGAAGTTCGGGAAGCAGCGGAACTATGACGGTTTGCAAGACGGCCTGAAAAACAGCGCCTGCGGAAACGATGGGGAACAGGAAACGGGAGCGCGCTACGACCGGTGGGACTGCTGGTGCACGGTCCAGCGTCGTCAACCTACCGCCACCTGTTCTCTAATAGTAAATATCCGTTCACCTACAGTAGGTGAACGGATATTTACCCCGCAAGTACAGTGACTACGATCACCCGTCGAGAAGTTTCTGCACCAACGGCGCATAAATCGCGACAACCTCGGCCTGAGTGCCCGTCGCGTGACCGGCCAACATCCGTCGACGCATGACGGCCACTCCCGCCACCATCGACATCGCCAGTTCGGCGCGTAGTCGCGCGTCCGGCCCCGACAACCGAGCGGCCAGCGCGTCTATCATCTGCGTCGAATAGTTCTCACGCAGTTTGCGGTTGCTTTCCTCACTCACCCCACTCATGAAGAGCAGGCTCACCGACAACGGCTTGTACGGTTCCTGCGGTTTGGTGAACAGCGACACCATCCGCTCACCGAGAGAATCGTTCGGAGCGTCGAAAACGGTATTCGCCGCCGCCCGGAAGTCGACCAACTCGTCGTACAACTGCTCTTTCGAACCGAAATACTTGATGATGAGCGGCGCGCTGACCCCGACGTCTTCCGCGATGTCCTTGAGCGTGATTTCTCGATAGGGCCGCGTAGCGAAGGCCTTGCCGGCAGATTCCATGATCTGCGCGCGCGTCTCCTCCGAACTACGACGCCCCGACCGTGTACTCGTCATCAGGCGTTCCTGGACAATTCGCGGCGTCCGGACAATGCCCTGCCCAAGGTCAGCTCGTCCGCGAATTCGAGATCGCCACCCATCGGCAGACCGGAAGCCAAGCGCGACACCGTCAAACCCGGAATGTCGCGCATCATCCGAACCAGATACGTCGCCGTTGCCTCCCCCTCGGTGTTGGGGTCGGTCGCGATGATCACCTCGGACACGTCCACGCCATCCTCTTGGTTTGCGATGCGGGCCAACAACTCCCGAATGCGGAGCTGATCCGGCCCGACGCCGGACAACGGATTGAGTGCTCCACCGAGAACGTGATAGCGCCCCTTGAACTCCCTTGTCCGCTCCACCGCCTGAACGTCTTTCGGTTCTTCGACGACGCAGATCACCGTTCGGTCGCGACGAGAATCCGCGCAGATCCTGCACTTCTCCTGATCGGACACAGTTCCGCACACCGTGCAGAACTGAACGCCGTCGCGGATGCGCTGCAGTGCATTCTTCAACCTGTCGATCTCCGGCGGTTCAACCGACAGAAGATGAAAGGCGATGCGCTGGGCGCTCTTGGGACCGACCCCGGGAAGTTTCCCGAGTTCGTCGATCAGATCCTGAACGGGACCTTCGTACACGCGGACTCGTCTCTAGAAACCGGGGAGACCGGGAAGGCCTCCGCCGAGTCCGCCGGCCAAGGGGCCGAGCTTCTCTGCTGCAACATCCTGAGCCTTGCGCGATGCGTCTTCGATGGCGCCGATCACAAGATCCTGCAGGGTTTCGACATCGTCAGGGTCGACGACCTTGGGATCGATCTGCAGACCGACCACCTCACCGGTGCCCTTGACCGTGGCAATAACCAATCCGCCACCGGCCTGGCCGGTCACCTCCGCCTGTGCCATTTCCTGCTGCGCAGCCATCAACTGCTGCTGCATCTGCTGAGCCTGAGCCAGCAATGCGGACATATCGGGTGCTCCACCTGGTTGCACGTGCGGTCCTTTCTCCAGAGTTATCCCCACCAGCGTAGTCGGTGCGCGCTACCGTGAGCGGGTGCGCCGAAACCCGTCAGAGATCACAAAACTGCCTAATCGTCGTAGCCTCACGCTTGGTGTGGCTCTCGCAGCTACCTTGATCACCGCTGGATGCACTATCCCGACGGGCACGGCCGAGAGCGCCGCTGCGGTCACACCGGCGGCTGCGCCCGCTACCGAACCACTTATCGGCAAAGTCGTCTTCCTCGATCCCGGACACAACGGCGCGAACGACGACACCGTCAACACCCAGGTCCCCACCGGCCGCGGCGGCACCAAGAACTGCCAGACCACCGGCACCAACACCGACGCCGGATTTGCCGAACACACCTTCAACTGGGAAGTCACAAGCCTGGTCAAGAGTGAACTCGAAGCCGAAGGCGCCACCGTCCTCCTGAGTCGGCCAGACGACACGAGCGTCGGATCCTGCGTCGACGCCCGAGCCGAGGCAGCCAACGCGTCCGGCGCCGACATCGTCGTCAGCATTCACGCCGACGGCGCCGACGCCAGTGCAGAAGGCTTTCACGTCTGCTACTCCGCGCCGCCCCTCAACCCCGTTCAGGCCGGACCTTCCGTGACACTGGCCGAAACCATGCGCGACTCCTTGATCGGCGCCGGACTCACACCGTCGACGTACATCGGCGAGAACGGCCTGTCGCCACGCGCAGACCTCACCGGACTCAATCTGGCGCAGCGGCCGTCGATTCTCGTGGAACTGGGCAACATGCGTAACGCCGACGAAGCCGCCCGGATGAGCAGCCCCGCAGGCCAAGCCGAATACGCCTCGGCGATCTCGGATGGCGTGCAGGCGTTTCTGACAAGCCAGTAGTCAGCTTTCTGTGGACAACCTTCCTGTGGATAACCACGGCTTATCCACAGGCTGATTTCGCAAGCGCCACAGCGGCGCCGCGCCAGCTACCGTTCCGGCATGGGCACGTTCCTTCAAGCAGATCTTGATGCACTACAGCAACTTTCGACGGATCTCCAAGCTCGAGCCGACGAGGTTGCCGGAGTCGACGCCATCGCACCGGTCGCCGACGCCTATCTGTTCATGGCCGGGCGAATCTCGGCATTGGCAGACGCCACCGCCCACACCGCGCGCCTGCTCGGAGCGGCAGACCGTGACTTCGCTGCCGCGCTTCACAGGATCTGAATTTCGATGCGTCCGACTATCTCCGACGTTCACGCCTTCTCACCTGAGCCACTGCGAACCGCGAGTTCCCAACTGATCGAGGCAGATCGGCGGGTCGAAGACATACTCGACGCGGCCCGACGCACGGTAGAGCGCGAATTCGACGTCTGGAAAGGCGAAGCGGCAACAGCGGCCGCCGCCGAACTCTCGGCCACACTTCGCGTGTCCGGTCGAATCTCCATTGCCGTACGAAATGTGGCGGACTGTTATGCCGGAGCGGCAAATACGCTCGGTCATGCGTACCGCGCAGTCAACATGATCGTCGACGACGCGACTCTCACGCACGGTCTGACCGTCACCGACAACGGCGAGGTCTTTCCGCCGGCACCTGCAACACCGGGGAGTCTTGCAGACATTCTGCAAGGAGACCACTATGCCGAGGCTGCAGCAACTTTTGGCATCAGGCTCTCCGAGGCCCTCGACGCCGTGAAGCAGGCCGACCACACTGCCGCCGAGGCTTTGGCAACGGCATTCGGCCAACTCGCAGAGCTTCTGGGTCCTCCGGTCGCGGTTGTCAGTGACCCCATAGGCCTTCCCGGCAACCCCGCCGCACTGAGCAACTACTGGAACACCCTCTCCCCCAGTGAAAAAGACGCACTGGCGCTGCGCTATCCGGCAATCGGGAATCGAGACGGACTCCCCGCGCTTGACCGCGACTACTACAACCGGCGCTACTTGGAATCGATGCGCGAATCTTCGGCAAGTACCTACGCCGCCGTCGCCGCAGAGCTGCGGCCGGACATGTTCCTCCTGTCGGTGAGCCCCGACGGACACACCGCCATCGCACTCGGAAATCCCGATACCGCAGACAATGTCGCAACCCTGGTTCCCGGAACGGGGACCACCGTCGCCGGAATCGGCGGAGACCTTCAGAGAACCAGGGCGATGTACGACGCGGCCCGCGTGGCGTCGCCCGGATCCGTCAACTCGGTCATTCTCTGGTCCGGATACGATTCTCCACCAACCATTCCCGGTGCGGGGCTCGACCGCTACGCCGACGCTGCCGCACCCGCGCTGGACGCATTCCAAGACGGCTTACGCGCGTCCCACGACGGTCCTGCCTCGCACAACGTGGTCATCGGGCATTCCTACGGCAGCACCGTCATCGGCGCCGCCACCACCGACGGAGGCTCACTGAACGTCGACGATCTGGTCTTCGTCGCGAGCCCAGGTGTCGACGCGGAGCGCGTCGACGAATTGCGACTCGATACGACGGCGGAAGCCGATATGGGTGAACACGTCTACGCAACAACAGCATTCTGGGACCCCGTGCAGCTGATACCGAGAGCGCTCGGGATACACGGTTTCGATCCGGCCGACCCCACGTTCGGCGCCCAGGTATTCACGAGCGCACCAGGCTCACCGGGATTGGCAGTGCACAGCGACTACTGGAATGCAGAAAATCCGGCCCTGAAAACTCTGGGCCGGATCATCAGCGGGAAGTGAGCAGGAACTACCCGAGTTCACGCTTGAGGTTGTCAAGCACCGTAGCCTGAATGCGCTGCAAGCCCTTGGGCGCAAACGTCCGCTCGAAGAATCCGCCGATACCCGTAGCGCCCTGCCACTGCGTCAGCGTTGTCACGGTGGTACCCGTTCCGTTGGGGGCCACGGTCCACGTGGTCACCATGCTGGAATTGGCATCCTTCTCCGTGATGACGTTGCCCTCGACCGTGACCGTCGCCTTGACGTTGCGCGAACGCTTTTCCGTCGCCTTGAGGGTCCACTCCGCAACTGTTCCGTTGCCCTGGCCACCACTGAGCACCTTGTAGTCGAGGTACTGCTCCGACAGAATGCGCGGGCGCACCGTCTCGTAATCGGAGAGTGCCGCGAGCACCTGCTCCGGTGTATGTGGAACGACCGTCGAACTCATTGCGTTGACCTGACCCATTACCCGTACTACTCCTCAGTTGACTACCTGCATGCTGCACAGACCCTTGTTTCCATACTGCCTGTTCCTGCCCGGTATCTCGACTATCGACCAGATCATGTGAGCTGGTTCACTATCGGTGCCGCGAATCCGCGACCGTTTGCAACAACTCGATCAAATTCCCGCAAATCGACCCCTACCGATGGCCCCCAGCAACCGCTAGGGATAGCGTCGAGGTTGTGACTCTCTCGTTCAATGGGGTAGTTCCGAAGTTTTCCAGGATCCGGGCAGGTAAGCGTCCGGGTTCCGACGGCGCGCGCGAAACCGGTTTTGCGCGGCACCGGGAAGGCGTTGCGCGACTTCTCGCGTCGTATCACGCGATACCCCCCGATGGTTCGGTCCGACTGGCCAAGAAGACCTCCAACCTGTTCCGGGCCCGTGCCAAGTCGTCGACTCCCGGCCTCGACGTCAGCGGGCTCACCGGTGTGATCGCCGTCGACCCGGTGGCGCGGACGGCAGACGTCGCCGGCATGTGCACGTACGAGGACCTTGTCGACGCAACGCTTGCGTACGGGCTGGCGCCACTTGTCGTGCCCCAACTCAAGACCATCACGCTCGGTGGCGCCGTCACCGGGCTGGGAATCGAATCCACGTCCTTCCGAAACGGATTGCCGCACGAATCCGTTCTGGAGATCGACATCCTCACCGGAAACGGCGAGATCATCACCGCCACGCCGGACGGTGAACACGCCGAACTGTTCTTCGGTTTCCCCAATTCCTACGGCACCCTCGGTTATTCCACGCGGCTCAAGATCACCCTCGAACCGGTGAAAAAGTATGTAGCCCTGCGCCATCTGCGTTTCGATTCATTGAAAGCACTCGAAACCACGATGGACCGCATCGTCACCGACCGGGAGTACGACGGCGTCGCGGTCGACTACCTCGACGGTGTCGTCTTTACCGATGCCGAGAGCTACCTCACGCTCGGAGTTCAGACCGACGACGATGGGCCGGTCAGCGACTACACGGGACAGAACATCTTCTACCGTTCGATCCAGCATCCGTCGCTGGTGCATCCCAAAACCGATCGCCTCACCATCCGGGACTACCTGTGGCGCTGGGACACCGACTGGTTCTGGTGCTCGCGGGCCTTCGGAGCCCAGAACCCCAAGATCCGGCGCTTGTGGCCCAAGCAGTACCTCCGCAGCAGCTTCTACTGGAAACTGATCGCCCTCGACCACAAGTACGACATCGGCGATCGCCTCGAAAAGCGCAAGGGAAAGCCCCCACGTGAACGCGTCGTCCAGGACGTCGAGGTGCCCATCGAACGAACCGCGGATTTTGTCTCGTGGTTCCTCGAGGAAATCCCGATCGAACCGCTGTGGCTGTGCCCGTTGCGTCTTCGCGAGCCCAGTCCCGCCGGAGCCTCCGCAGCGCGGCCGTGGCCGTTGTACCCTCTCGAACCCAAGCGCACCTACGTCAACATCGGCTTCTGGTCTTCGGTGCCGATCGTTCCCGGTGAGCGCGAGGGAGCAGCAAACAGATTGATCGAGGACAAGGTCGGCGACTTCGACGGACACAAGTCCCTCTACTCGGACTCCTATTACTCGAAGGAAGACTTCGAGGCGCAGTACTACGGCGGCGACCGCTACCTGCACCTCAAGGATCGCTACGACCCCAATTCGCGTTTATTGGACCTATTTTCTAAGGCGGTGCAACGGAAATGACCACGTTCAAGGATTCCAAGAACCAAGAAAAGCTCTCCATCGCAGAGATTCTCGAGACGCTTTCCGACGGCATGCTGCCGCTTCGATTCACCGCCTACGACGGTAGTGTCGCCGGACCTGAGGATGCCGACTACGGCCTCCACCTCAAGTCGACCCGCGGAACCACCTATCTTGCAACAGCTCCCGGCGATCTCGGCATGGCACGCGCCTACGTCTCCGGCGACCTCGAAGCCGAGGGTGTTCATCCCGGCGACCCGTACGAGATCCTTCGCGTCATGGGCGACGAACTACACCTCAAGCGCCCCTCCGCACTGACGCTTGCCAGCATCACCCGCTCCCTCGGCTGGGATTTGTTGCGTCCCATCGCGCCGCCGCCGCAGGAACACCTTCCCCGCTGGCGCCGCGTCGCAGAAGGACTGCGGCACTCCAAATCTCGTGACGCCGAAGTCATCCATCACCACTACGACGTCTCCAACACTTTCTACGAGTACGTCCTCGGCCCCTCGATGACCTACACCTGCGCGACCTACGAGAACGCCGAACAGACTCTCGAGCAGGCACAGGAGAACAAGTACCGCTTGGTGTTCGAGAAGCTCGGACTCCAAGAAGGGGATCGCCTCCTCGACATCGGCTGCGGTTGGGGTTCGATGGTCCGCTACGCAGCCCGACGCGGCGTCAAGGTGATCGGCGTGACCCTCTCCCGCGAACAAGCCGACTGGGCACAGAAAGCCATCGAGGACGAGGGGCTCGCCGACCTCGCCCAGGTTCGTTTCTCCGACTACCGCGACGTTGCCGAATCGGGTTTCGATGCAATCTCTTCCATCGGACTGACCGAACACATCGGCGTCGGGAACTACCCGGCGTACTTCGAATTCCTCAAGGGCAAACTTCGCGAAGGTGGGCGTCTGCTCAACCACTGCATCACCCGACCGGACAATCGCAGCAGTGCCAAGGCCGGCGGGTTCATCGACCGGTACGTCTTCCCAGACGGGGAGCTCACCGGTTCCGGCCGCATCATCTCCGAGATCCAGAACGTGGGACTCGAAGTGCGGCACGAGGAGAACATCCGCGAGCACTACGCCCTGACCCTTGCGGCGTGGTGCCAGAATCTGGTCGACAACTGGGATGTCTGCGTCGCGGAGGTCGGTGAAGGTACCGCTCGCGTGTGGGGCCTCTACATGGCCGGCTCACGCCTGGGCTTCGAGCGCAATGTCGTTCAGCTGCACCAGGTTCTGGCTGTCAAACTCGGCGCCAAGGGCGAGGCACATGTGCCGTTGCGCCCGTGGTGGAAGGGGTAGGGGTAGGGGCCTTCGGCCCCTGTGCGCCTTTTTGGTAGTGCCCGCTACCAAAAAGGCGCACAGGTTGCGCAGTCACTCGGCCGGGATCTTGCCCAACCACCTCGACGCAACACCGCTTCGACCTCGCGAGCAACCTCGCACGGTGTTTTCGCGACTTCGTCGAAGCCGTAGACCAACCGCGGCCTACCGGCGAGTTCTGCCGCGTTGTCGCGTCGACGGTCCCGGAAGGCCACCTCGGCCATCGAGTGCGCCCACCGCCCGTCCAGGCGGACTGTCAGCGGCACGCCGTGCTCGGTGTAGTCACAATCCTCGTACAACGTTCGCCCGTCAACGCGAACAGGCGATTGTCGCCGCGCCGACGGCAAACAATGAGCCTGCTCGACATCAACCGCATAGTGATATTCCAGCGTCGACTGCACACCATCGGCCAGCAGACGTATCGCAGCGGTGAGTGCACCTTTGTACCGATGAGGGGTTCGTTCGTCGATTCGACGACGGATGTCGTTCAACGGAATTCGGGCATTGGTGACGGTCGTGATCAGCGAAACATAGGCGCCACGCGCGGTGGTCTCTGCTGCGGCCAGATCCAGCGCCGTGTCGGCTTTCGACGTGCGCGGGACGACGGTTCCCACTCCGATGTGGATGTGCGCGCGGGACCTGTGAACCACCACGCCAGGGTGGACGACACCACCCACTCTGATGACCGCGCCGGAGGTTCGCCCGGGAACACTACGGATCGTCGCTGACTGACAACGAGCAGATTTCCCGTACGGCACGGTGAGGTGGATCGGCTTCGTTTCGTCGACCCGCAGCATGCCCCATTCCTGTGCTGCGGTGTCATGGCTGAGAATCGTATGGTGGCCGCCGTACAACCAGGCCGCGTGCACCATCATCTCTCGGGTCAGGGGGCCTGCGGTTACCGCATAAACGCCATGCAGCACTCGTTGCCACTCACCACGATCCAGGAAGTTCCGCACAGCACCTCGGTTGTACCCGAAATCGGAGAGCTGCCCCTGCCGTATCAAACCCGATTGCGCGTCGAGCAGCCTGAGAAATTCGCTTCCACCACGATAGGTATTCATGGCGGCAAGCGTTCAACGGCCCGCCGACAGAACTGGCCGAAAACAGGCCGTTGAAATTGATCTGTGGATAACTTCTTTAGTTGGGGATAAACCCCTGTGCGCCTTTCTGGTAGCGACAACTACCAAAAAGGCGCACGGGGGCTACGCCCCTACTTCAGCGACGCCGGCGGCGTGAACCGCTCACCGTACTTGGCTGCCAATTCCTCGGCGCGAGCGACAAATCCAGCCTTGCCGCCCTCGTAACCGGTGACGAACTGGCTGACGCCACCCGTCCAGGCCGGGTAGCCGATACCCATGATGGAGCCGATGTTGGCGTCGGCCGTCGTCATGAGGACACCTTCGTCGAAGCACTTGACGGTCTCGATGGCTTCGATGAACAGCATGCGGTCGATGAGATCCTGAAGCGGTGCTTCCGTCGATCCCGACTTGAAGGCATCACGCAGACCCGGCCACAGGCCGGTGCGCTTGCCGTCTGCGTACTCGTAGAATCCGCCGCCGCCGAGACGACCGGTGCGACCACCGTCGACGAGGGTGTTGATGACGTCGCCTGCCGGATCTGCGGGCAATTCCTTGCCTTCGGCCTTGGCGGCATCCGCGCTTTCCTTGCGGATCTTCTGCATCAGAGTGAGGTTGAGCTCATCCGAAAGCTGCAGCGGCGCAGCGGGATAACCTGCCTGCATACCGGCCTGCTCGATGGTGGCCGGTTCGATACCCTCGGCCAGCATGCCGATGGCTTCGTTGATGAAGGTGC
The DNA here is from genome assembly GCF_013277795.1 of Rhodococcus sp. MS16. Taxonomy (NCBI): domain Bacteria; kingdom Bacillati; phylum Actinomycetota; class Actinomycetes; order Mycobacteriales; family Nocardiaceae; genus Rhodococcus; species Rhodococcus sp. MS16. Next base: position 14,126 of record NZ_VBTM01000019.1, on the reverse strand, counting down.
CGATGACGCGCGAGGTGAAGAAGCCGCGCGAGTCGTTGACCACGATCGGCGTCTTTCGGATGGCCTGGACGTAGTCGAATACGCGAGCCAATGCCTCGTCGGACGTCTTCTCACCGCGGATGATCTCCACCAGCGGCATCTTGTCGACAGGCGAGAAGAAGTGGATGCCGATGAAATCTTCCTGGCGCTTCACACCGGTCGCTAGACCCGTAATGGGAAGCGTCGAGGTGTTGGAACCCAGCAGTGCGTTGGGTGCAACGATGTCCTCGATCTCCCGGAACACCTTGTGCTTGAGTTCCTGGCTCTCGAAAACTGCCTCGATGACGAAGTCGACGCCCGCAAAATCGGCCGGGTCAGCCGTCGGGGTGATCTTGGCAAGAAGTGCGTCGGACTTCTCCTGCGTGGTCTTGCCACGCGAAAGTGCCTTGGCTTCAATGCCTTCGGAGTAAGCCTTGCCCTTGTTGGCAGCCTCGATGGTGACGTCCTTGAGGACCACCTCGAAGCCCGCCTTCGCGGACACGTAGGCAATGCCTGCGCCCATCATGCCTGCACCGAGAACACCGATCTTGGTGATCGGGGTCTTCCCGATACCGGCGGGACGTGAGCCGCCGCCGTTGATGGCCTGCAGGTCGAAGAAGAACGCCTGGATCATGTTCTTCGCAACAAGGCCCGTCACGAGGGACGTGAAGTAGCGAGCCTCGATGAGCATCGCGTTGTCGATGTCGACCTGCGAGCCCTCGACCGCTGCGGCCATGATGGCACGCGGAGCGGGCATCGGAGCACCCTTGAGCTGCTTACGCAGGTTCGCCGGGAACGCCGGAAGGTTGGCGGCAAAGGCCGGGGTGGACGGAGTTCCACCGGGGATCTTGTAGCCCTTCTTGTCCCAAGGCTGAACGCCGCCTTCGGGATTGGCCTTGATCCATGCCTTCGCGGCCGGAACCAGTTCCTCGACGGAACCGACAACCTCGTCGACGATGCCAACTTCCTTGGCCTCTACCGGTCCGCGCTGCTGACCCTGCAGGAGCAGGTTCAGGAGGGCGTTCTGCAGGCCGAGCAGACGGACGGTGCGCACGATGCCGCCGCCGCCGGGGAGCAGTCCGAGAGTGACCTCGGGCAGACCGATCTTGACGCCCTTGACGTCAGCGGCAATGCGGTAGTGCGTCGCGAGGGCAATTTCGAGGCCGCCGCCGAGCGCTGCACCGTTGATCGCGGAGACCACGGGCTTGCCGAGGGTCTCGAGGCGACGCAACGCGGCCTTGATGGTTCCGACCTCGGCGAAGATGTCGGGAGCCTGCTCTGGCCCGACCTTGATCATGTTCTTGAGGTCACCGCCCGCGAAGAACGTCTTCTTGGCCGAAGTGAGGACAACTCCGGTGATGGAGTCCTTCTCCTCGTACAAGCGGTCGACAGTGGCCTGCATCGACGCCTTGTACAGGTCGTTCATGGTGTTGGCGCCCTGGTTGGGGTCGTCCATGGTGAGCAGGACGATGCCGTCGGAGTCCTGCTCCCAGTTGATCATGTTGTTCTCGGTCACGCTGATTCGTCTCCTGTAGTCCGGTCGCGTCAGACGCGCTCGATGATGGTGGCAACGCCCATACCGCCGCCGATGCACAGCGTGACGAGAGCACGCTTGCCACCGCGACGCTCGAGTTCGTCGACCATCGTGCCGAGAATCATTGCGCCAGTGGCGCCGAGCGGGTGTCCCATGGCGATTGCGCCACCGTTGACGTTGAGCTTCTCGTCCGGAATGTTGAGGTCCTTCTGGAACTTCAGGACGACGGAGGCAAAAGCCTCGTTGATCTCGAACAGGTCGATGTCGTCAACCGTCAGGCCGGCCGCAGCCAGAACCTTCTTGGTTGCCGGCGTCGGGCCGGTGAGCATGATCGTGGAATCGGCACCGCTGGTCGCCGTCGCGACGACGCGGGCACGCGGGGTCAAATTCATTGCCTGACCGGCACTCTCGGAGCCCACGAGCACCAGTGCGGCGCCGTCGACGATTCCCGAGCTGTTACCACCGTGGTGAACGTGGTTGATCTTCTCGACCCAGTGGTACTTCTGCAGCGCTACCGCGTCGAAGCCGCCGACCTCACCGACGACACTGAATGCGGGTGCAAGTCCGGCAAGGTTTGCCGCCGTGGTGCCCGGACGCATGTGCTCGTCGTTGTCGAGAACGGTGATGCCGTTGATGTCCTTGACCGGGACAACGGACTTGGCAAAGTATCCGCCGGTCCAAGCCTTCGCGGCCAGATCCTGCGAGCGGACGGCGTACGCGTCGACGTCGTCACGCGAGAAACCCTCGATGGTGGCGATGAGGTCTGCGCCGACGCCCTGCGGAACGAAGTAGTTGTCGTAGTTGGTGGCCGGGTCCAGTGCCCACGGTCCGCCGTCCGAGCCCATCGGGACCCTCGACATGGACTCGACGCCACCGGCGATCACGAGCTCGTCCCAACCGGAGCGAACCTTCTGGGCTGCCATGTTCACGGCTTCCAAACCGGACGCACAGAAGCGGTTGATCTGCACGCCACCGACGGTGTCAGGAAGCTTCGCGTCGTTGACAGCGATGCGCGCCATGTCGGCACCCTGATCGCCCACCGGCCCGACGATCCCGAGGATGAGATCGGAGATCCGGTCTTCGTCGAGATCGGGGAAGCGCACGCGCAGTTCCTGGATCAGACCCGTGACCAGCGAAATCGGCTTGACCGAGTGCAAAGACCCTGTCTTCTTGCCGCGGCCTCGCGGGGTACGGATGGCTTCATAAATGAATGCCTCTGTGGTCACTGTGAGGTGTTCCTTCCGTCTAATTCGTCGAACCGGCCTGCAGTCAGACCTCCGGTCCACCCACTGTAGAACGTGTTCCAAATTATTGGGAAGGACCAAAGCGATCGTGCTTGATGACCGAGAGGATCAGACGGGCCGCACTTACTCGAGCTTGCGTGCTCCCAGGACGTCCTTGAGCAGTTCCTTTGCCACTTCCTCCGGGTCGCGACGGGTTGTCGGATCGGCAGGTTGCGCAGCTTCGGCGAACATCTGCTTTTCTTCTTCCGGCGTTGCCGCGGCAGGTGTCGCTTCGTAGTCGACCTCGGGGGCCGGTCCAGGGTCGTCCGGGTAATCCGGAGCCTCGGGCGGCGGAATGTCGTCGGAACCGCGATCTGCGCCCTGCGGCCGCGATGTCGACGCAGGAGCCTTGGCCGCCCGCTCCTGACTTGGCCGCGAGAACCGTGGCGCTGCCGCCGGGCGCGCCGGAGCCTCGGCCGCCTTGGCTGCCGGACCCGAACCGGCCGGGACAACCGGTGCACCCTCCTGGTATTCCACTTGCCAAGTGCCACCGAACATTTCGGAAAGCACTTCACAGATGACCGCCGCATTGTGCGGCGAGGTGACACGTGCACCGAGCACCGGAGTGACATGCGCAATCACCAACACATGGCCACGCACATCGTGAACCGTCGCGGCCGACAGCATGGCCGGCAGGACCTTGTTTCGCTCACCCACCTTGTTGCGCAACGTATTCCACGACTCGCGGAGCGTTTCGACGGTCGGGCCTGCCGAAGCTGGGGCCGCGACCGGTACCTCTTCCGCAACCGGAGTGGGCTCGGGTTCCGGTTCGGCAACCGGCGCGGGCTCGACAACGGGCTCAGGCGCAGGTTCGGGTGCAGCCTCAACTACCGGAGCAGGTTCGGGCTCAACAATCGACTCAGGCGCAGGTACAGCCTCGACAACCGGCGCAGGCGCGGGTTCCGGCGCGGCCTCGACTACAGGTGCGGGCGGCACAACCTCCGGCTCTGCTTTGCGCTGCGACGGACGCTGGAACTTGGACTCCACTGGAGGCTCTGGGGACGGCGTCGGCGCAGCATGCACTGCCGGCGGAGCCGCACTTGAAGCAGCGACAACGGACCCTACCGGCGCGAAACCTGCTGCCGGGATACCTCTTTCGACCTTTTCCAACCGCTGAAGCAGAGCCGATTCGGAATCCGACGCCGATGGCAGCAGCATCCTCGCGCACATCACTTCGAGCAACAGACGAGGTGCGGTGGCGCCGCGCATCTCACCCAGGCCGGCGTGGACGGTCTCGGCAAAACGCGTCAGGGTGGCCGGTCCGACGTTCTGAATCTGTTCACGCATGGTGACCAGTTCAGCTTCGGGTGCGTCGACCAATCCTGTTTCGGCAGCATCGGGAACTGCTTGCATCAGGATGAGATCGCGGAGGCGTTCGAGGAGGTCGAGTGCAAATCTACGGGGATCGTGCCCGGCGTCCATGACACGTTCGACGGTTCCGAACAGCGCGGCACCGTTACCGGCGGACAGTGCGTCCACGGCCTCGTCGATGAGGGCCACGTCGGTAACGCCGAGAAGTGAGAGAGCCCGCGGGTAGGTGACGCCTTCGTCGCCGGCTCCGGCCAGGAGCTGATCGAGAACGCTGAGAGAGTCACGCGGCGATCCGCCACCGGCCTTGATGACCAATGGGTACACCGCCGGCTCGACAGCGACGTTCTCTTGCGCACACACGTTCTCGAGGAGCCCGCGCATCGTGGACGGCGCGAGAAGCCGGAACGGATAGTGGTGCGTACGCGACCGAATGGTCGGAAGGACCTTTTCAGGTTCCGTGGTCGCGAAGACGAAGATGAGATGCTCGGGCGGCTCTTCCACGATCTTGAGGAGTGCGTTGAAACCCGCCGCCGTGACCATGTGGGCCTCGTCGATGATGAAGATGCGGTAGTTCGACTCGGCCGGCGCGTAGAAGGCTTTGTCGCGAAGCTCACGGGTGTCGTCGACACCACCGTGACTCGCGGCGTCGAGTTCGGTGACATCGACGTTGCCGGAACCGCCAGGACCGAGCGCGATGCAGGAGTTACACACTCCACACGGCGTCGACGTCGGGCCTTCCTTGCAGTTCAGTGAGCGCGCCAGAATGCGAGCCGACGACGTCTTTCCGCAGCCACGGGGGCCGGAGAACAGATAGGCATGGTTGATACGCCCTGCGTCGAGGGCGGTGCTCAGTGGTGCGGTGACATGTTCCTGCCCCACCACCTCGGCGAAGGACGCCGGTCGATACTTCCGGTACAGGGCCACGCGCAAAGACTACCGGCGAGGTACGACAGCTCGCCCGGTGCGGGTGCAACGCCCAGACGGATACGAAACATGTTCGCAACATGGTCGCAGCGCAGTGGAAACCACACGCACCCATCGTGGATGCCGAGCATGCGGACAGGTCCGCATGTGGGAGGAGAAAACTGTGCCCGCCACCATCGACGCCGGAGCAACCGCCTGGTTGCTCATCAGCACCGCACTCGTTCTACTGATGACTCCAGGCCTTGCCTTGTTCTACGGCGGCATGGTCCGCTCGACCGGCGTACTGAACATGATCATGATGAGCTTCGTCTCCATCGCGCTTGTCACCGTGGCCTGGCTGTTCGTGGGTTACAGCCTCGTATTCGGTGACGATCACGGCGGCATCATCGGCGGACTCGAACACCTCGGGATGGCAGGTATCGACCCGTCGACCGTGCACGGGAACGTTCCGGAAGTGCTGTTCGCGACCTTCCAACTGACGTTCGCCATCCTGACCGCAGCACTGATCAGTGGCGCCATCGCAGACCGGGCAAAGTTTTCCGCCTGGATGATCTTCGTCCCGATCTGGTCCCTCCTCGTCTACGCACCGGTCGCTCACTGGGTGTGGAATCCGGACGGTTGGCTGGCTCGAATGGGAGCCCTCGACTACGCGGGCGGCTTGGTCGTCGAGATCGTCTCCGGCGCGTCGGGCCTCGCTCTGGCTCTGGTCCTCGGTCAGCGCATGGGATTCAAAGCCGAGTCGATGCGTCCGCACAACCTTCCCTTCGTCCTGCTCGGCGTCGGCCTGCTGTGGTTCGGGTGGTTCGGTTTCAACGCCGGTTCCGCTCTTGCCGCCGACGGTATGGCCGCGCAGATCTTCCTCAACACCCTCGTCGCCGGTTGCACCGGTCTGTTGGGCTGGCTGTTCGTCGAGCAGAACCGCGACGGGCATCCCACGACCTTCGGCGCCGCGTCCGGCGTCGTTGCCGGCCTTGTGGCAATCACGCCGTCCTGCGGAACCGTCAATATGTTCGGGGCCGTGGTCATCGGACTGATCGCCGGCATCGTCTGCTCCTATGCCGTTGGCTGGAAGCACAAGCTCGGCTACGACGACTCCCTCGACGTGGTCGGCGTACACCTCGTCGGCGGCATCATCGGATCCTTGTTGATCGGACTCCTCGCAACGGCCGTCATGACCGGCGGCCCTGAAGGACTCTTCTACGGTGGCGGTCTTGCGCAGCTCGGCAAGCAGTTTGTCGGTGTTGTCGTCGTCGCGCTCTATGCCTTCGGTGTCACCTACGGCCTCGGCAAGCTGATCGATCGAACCTTCGGCTTCCGCATCTCGCGCGAAGACGAGGCCCGCGGAATCGACGTCGCACTGCACGCCGAGTCCGCCTACGAGCACGGCGTCCTCGGACACGGTCCGATCGGCGGCCAGAACCCCAGCCCGTTCCTTCAGCGTCAGCGAGAGGAACGTGGGGAACGAGAACGCGACCGGGACTGAAGGCAGGGGTCAGCGGGGATCACCGCCTGCACAAGGCTCGTAGACCGAACTCGCGAAATCCGGGACGGTAGGTGCCGGCGAACCAGCGAGGGGCGCCTGCTCTTCCCATGATTCCTTGGTGATGGTCATCGGCAGGTAGGCGTCCTTCAACGCTTTCCAGGCCGCAGTTCCCGCCTCCGGAGCCACGCCGGTCAGCTCTGCCATCCACTTCCCCATCACGGCGGCGTTTTGCGGATCCTGCGAGAAATCGTAGGTGTCCCACATCGCCTTGCAGTAATTCATGACGTCATTCGGACGCTCTGCGATCGTGCTGCAGGACGCGGTGGGATACCCGTGATTGAGACCCGACAGCGCATTGCCGGGCTTACCGATGATGTCCGTGACACGCACGAACTCGGATTCGGAGAGCTGCGACGCCATGGTGGGACCGTAATAGAGGACGTCGACCTGTTTGGCCTTGAACGCCGCGATTGCGGTGGCAGGCGCTCCGACTCCGACAAAAGTTATGTCCTTGGCCGGATCCATACCCGCCTCTTGTGCCATCTGGCTGATCCACAATTCCATTCCCGCACCACGGGCAGTCACGCCGATCGTTTTGCCTTTGATGCTTGCCATCGTGGTGTCGGGATCGGCTGGGTCACCGGCAATCTCGGTTCCCGGTTGCGCGATCACATCCATCGTGTTGCCCACCAGGGAGCCAAGAGCTTTCACGCATGCGCCCTTCTCGATCGCCGGCCACAGCATCGCCGGCACCATCGAACCGACCGTGAGGTCGTTGGAGATGACCGCGGCGGCAACAGCATTGGTCAAGGCAGGTGGATTCAATTCGACGTTGACTCCACGCTTGTCGAAGAACCCCTCGTTCTCGGCGACGACGGTAAGCAGATCGGTGGGCACCCCCTGGGTGACTCCGATCCTCATGACGGAACCCTCTGCCGAAGCGGCATCACTCCCGCATGCTCCCAAAGTGAATGCGGCAACTGTCGTAGCGGCGATGAACATCGTCTTCGATGTCCGGAAACTTTGCGTGTTCAACTGATGTCCTCGAATACTCAAGTGGGTGACGGAATGTGGAGCCTGGACTAGATGACGACGCCGCCGTTGGCGCTGATCACCTGGCCGACGAGATAGTGATTTTCACCGGCTAGGTAGAGCGCCAGGGACGCATATTCCTCAGGCTTTCCGAGCCGTCCGACCGGGATCATTTGATAGAGATTCTGCTTTTCCTCGTCGGTGGCATGTTCGAGATAGGCCTCGAACGGCGGAGTGAGCACACCTCCGCACGCGATTGCGTTCACAAAGATGTTGGCGCCGGCTACATCCAGGGCGACAGTCTTGGTCAGGTTCGCTACGGCGGCCTTGCTCGCGGAGTAACCAGGACTGTGCATGCTTGCGGTGGATATACCGGCGACAGAGGAAATGTTGACGATCCGGCCGTACTGCTGAGGTTCCATGTACTTCAGTGCCTCGCGGGTGCAGTAGAACAGGCCGTGCACGTTGATATCCCACCACCGGAGCCAGTCGTCATCATCGAGGCTGCTGGTAATTCCGACTGCGCGCCGAGGAACAGGTGTCGTGACGTACTCGTAGTGTTTGTTACGTCGAATCTCGTCGGCCGGCGAGGTCGGCACAATTGCCGCATTGTTCACGAGAATGTGGACGGTACCGAATCTCTCTGCTGCAGCCGTGAACATCTCGGCCACTTCACTTTTCGACGAGACATCACAACGAACCGGAAGACTCTCGCGCCCCAAGCCCTCGATCTCGGCTGATACCTCTGCGAGTTTGTCACCCTGAACATCACACAGGACAAGGTTCGCGCCTTCCTCGGCCATCGCGAGTGCGATAGCCCGGCCTAGACCTTGGCCGGCGCCCGTGACAACCGCAACCCGGTTGAGAAGTTTCATGCACAATCCCTTTCTCGAAGAAATACGTGTGCCGACAAAACGGTGTGGACAACAGGGTTTTCGGGCACCGAGCATGTCGCGGGGCAATGCTCGGCCCAATCGATGTGACGACCATCACGGTACAGTCAGCCCCGGCGACCGCATTGACAGATTGGGTCGATATCCTTGACAACATGGGACAACACGTCGAGAGTTCGGGCCGTCGATGCTGAGGCTACGTAGTGCTGTCTTGAACGGATATGTCGAAGTGGCACAGTCGGTTGGACTGAATCCTCACCCCCTGATGCGGGTTGCCGGGATCGACCCCGCCTCGTTTGCCGCGACGCAGGGATGGATCGCAGCGAAGTCCGTGAGTGAGCTGCTCGAACTCTCCGCATCACAATCGGGCCGTGACGATTTCGGCCTCAGAATGTCCCTTGACCGCGGTGTGTCGAACCTCGGTCCGGTGGGCCTGATCGCACGCGAGGAGCCCGACGTACGGAGCGCACTCGGAATCGTATTGCGCCACATGAAATTACACAACGAAGCAATCCGTCTCGATTTGACAGAATCTCGCGGCCTGGCCACGATTCGAGTGACGCCGATGGACGGGATGATCCTGGGACAGCAATCGGTGGATCTGGTTGTCGCGTCGACCCTACGAGTCCTGTGCGATTTCCTGCCCGACGAATGGCTACCGATATCCACCTGTTTCACGCATGCCGCGCCCGCCGACGACGAGATGCACATTCGCATCTTCGGCCCGTCCATCCACTTCGATCACGAGATCGACGGAATCATCATTGCAACAAGCGATTTGGATTCATCAAATCGACTGTCCAACCCCGTACTGCGGCCGTTCGCCCAAGAGTACCTCGGACTACTCGCACCGCCGGAGAACCCGTCCCTGGCCGGACAGGTCCGAGACCTGATCGCCACACTGCTACCGACAGAGCATTGCTCGGTGACGCGTATCGCGCGCAGTCTGGGGATGGACAGGCGGACATTGCATCGGCGATTAGCGCAGTCGGGTGAGACGTACTCGTCGATCCTGGATGCGGTGCGACGCGATCAGGCCACAATGTCGATCGAGCGCGGAGATCGTTCCCTCACCGAAATCTCGGTGGAACTAGGGTTTTCCGAGTTGAGCGCGTTCTCGAGGTGGTTCCGCCAACAGTTCGGATGCAGTCCGAAGGTCTGGTCGCAACAGTAACTCCGGGCCGTTCACCGACTGCTTCGATGATGTCCGAGGTAGGCAATAGTGGACCGACTGGCGGTACAGCCGTCAGCCAACTGGAGTAATCGGTGTCGACCGAACCTTCTCGATGAACTCGCGAGTTTCCTCGGCATCGCGCGGACGGTAGAGGCGCATGCCGTAATAGAACTTCTGCCCCTCCGTCGCGCGGATGACGTTCGGCTTGTGCGCTACGCGGTCGTCACCGAACCAGATGCTGATGGTGCCGTCGTCGTTGCGAACCAGTTCGCTGTCGGACAGGCCAGGTCGGTCGACGTCGAGCCAGCCCATCCCGTCGTACTTGATCACCGAGAAGTATCCGTTGCGCTCGTAATCCAGCGGCGGAACAGCAAAGGTCCACACATCCACACCGGTGGATGTGGCCACCGCCTGGAAGTATTGGGCATCCTCGGGCGGCAGACCACCCCAGCCCAGGCGGGCGCCCAACAGGTGCTGGTAAGAATCCGTACTGACGGGGGTACCGAAGCCCTTGGAGAAGTCCGCCTCGGCGGCATGAGTTTCCAGCTCGGCGCCGACCGACTTGCGAGTGTCCTCGTCGAACTCCCGGCCTCGGTACGGATTGGACGTCGCGGCGGTTATCCGGCGTGCGTCCTGCAACTCGTGGGCGCGGGCGAGCCCGCCCCCGGTCGCGGTGCGGCCCGCCACATACACATGAGTGCCGGTGGACAGGTCGGCGTTGCGCACTGTCAAAATCTCACCGGGGTAGATGACACCGACGACGTAATGGTTCTCGTCGATGATCTCGGCCACCTGGTATTCGCTGGACGGCGCGAGCGAGAAGGTGGCTTCCTCGGTCACGTCGACGACGGCGAAGGAGTAGATCAGGTCCACGTTCGACCGGATCACGACCTGGGTTTCGACGTTCACCGGCACCCTGGAGTGAAAGTACCTGTTGACGGGGGCCTTGGTGAGCTGCTCCCGGAAGTAGTGCGCGGTTTCAGCCTCGACGAAGTTGTCTCGGGTTACGATCTCGGCCACGGGGCGTCCCTTCTCGAATCAACAGATCAACGACGACGCTAATCGCCCGTGGAACCGCTGCCTTCGCCCGCCGCGGGTGAATTCACTGGCTGCGATATCTGCCCGCCCTGTATCATCGGCCGAGCTAGGTCGAGCCCGCATCCCTGGAGAACCCTTTCGTGTCAGGGCGTGACCGACGCCTTCGCTGTGGACGGTTCAACGCACTCTGGCGATCCCTCGCCCATCCGATCGCGACGATGTGCATGATCGACCGCCACACCTCTGCCCTGTCACGTGTGTTCGCGACAGGGCCTTCTCACTGGCGGGGTCAACTAATCAATCACGGCTGCCTTACGGGCCAACCGCCGCGCGTGCTCGCTGCGCGAGAATCAGTGCGAGTTCAGCGTTGCGCGCAACTCCCCCAACATGTCACGGAACTCCTTGCTGCTTTCCAGGCCGGCCTCATCTCGAGGTCGATCCATCTCGATTTTCATATCCACCACAACCTCACCGGCGCGCATGGCAACTACCCGATCCGCGATGAGCAATGCCTCGTTCAGATCGTGTGTCACGAAAACCACGGTCTGCCGTTCCTGGCTCCACACATCAAGGAATTCGTCGCGAACCACGTCGCGGGTCTGCGCATCCAGCGCCGAGAACGGCTCATCCATGAGGATCAATGCCGGCTTCATCACCCACGTCCGGGCGAGAGCCGCACGCTGACGCATGCCCTGCGACAGTTGCCACGGGTACCGGTCCGCTGCAGCCTCGAGTCCGACTCTGCGCAGCATCTCCATCGACCGCTCACGCCGCTCGGCCTTTCCGACATGAGCAAGCTCCATACCGAGCTCCACATTCTGCCTGGCCGTACGCCACGGATACAGCGCGTCACGGGCGAACATGTATCCCATCTCCGAACGCGCCTGCGCCGGACTGGTGCCCAGCACCGAGACGGAGCCGGTGGTCGGATGAATCAATCCCCCCATCAGATTCAGCGCTGTTGTCTTTCCGCAGCCACTGTGTCCTACCAGTACCAACAGCTCACCCCGCTTACCCGTGAGCGAGAGATCTCGAACTCCGGAGAAGGTGCTCGCGCCAGCTGGCGTGTAATCCAATGTTGCAGAACGAATCTCGAACGCGGGGTCTTCGACTGCAACGGCGTTGTCGGTTCCCACAGCTTTCACTCCTGTATACGTCATCATGCGTCCTGCGGGGGTTGCCAACGAAGAATCGACTTCTCGATACGCCCGGCGGCAGCGTTGAACACTGCGGCGATCACTGCAAGAACGATCAGCGCGGCGTACACCGTCCCGAGGTCGAACGCAGCCGAGGATGCCGAGATCTGCTGCCCCAAGCCACTTGTCGAGGCGATGAGTTCTGCGCCCACTACGCCGAGGAGCGAGTAGATCAGGCCTAGCCGAAGACCGGCGAAGATGGACGGCACGGCCACCGGCAAGAGAACCTTGTAGAAGCGCTGCCACTTACTCGCTCCCATGACCACGGACAGCCGAAGCAATTCCGAGTCGGCACTCGAAACACCGGCCCTGGTATTGATGGTGATGATGAAGACAACCAGCGTGAATGCCAGGACGATTTTCGAGGTCGAACCGATACCGAAGTAGATGACGAACACCGGGGCAAGAGCAATGCGCGGCATCGCATTGATCGCGTCCAGGAACGGAGAAACCACGGCCTCGACGCTCGGCGCCAGCGCGAGCCCGATGCCCGCGGCAATACCGATCACCGCGCTCAGAATCAATGCGATAAAGGCCGCAGACACCGTCGACCACAGGTCAGGCCAGAAAGTGCCTTTCTCCTGCCAAGCTAGAAAGGCCTCCCACACGAGCTTCGGGTTCGACACCACCAGCTTGTTCTCACCGGCGTAGTTGTAGCTGATCTGCCAGGCAGCCAGTATCGCGATCAGCAGCGCTATCTGCACCGCGAGTAATGATCCGCCGGAAAGTTTGGCCTTGGCGCCGGTAGCGCCGACAACAACTTTCTTACCCTTCGGCTTCTTTTCCTCTGGTGGGACAGGTTGAAGTACCGGGTCGACGCGCGTCGTCGCGACGGCAGCGGGAAGGGTCATCGCGGATCACCACCCGTGCACGGCTCGTACACCGAGCTGGCGAAATCCGGGGCAACGGGAGCCGGCGAACCAGCCAACTCGGCTTGCGCTTCCCACGATTCCTGCGTGATGGTCATCGGCAGATACGTCGATTTCAGTGCGTCCCAGGCTGCCGGTCCCCCGGCAGGCGAGACACCGATCAGCTCGGACATCCATTTGCCCATCGCCGCAGCGTTTTTGGGATCCTGCGCAAAATCGTAGGTGTCCCACATCGCCTTGCAGTAGTTCAACAAGTCGTTCGGGCGTTGCTCGATCGTGTTGCAGGACGCCGAGGGATACCCCTGAACAAGCGAGGAAAGCGCATTCCCAGGCTTGCCGATAATGTCCGTCACGCGCACTACTTCGGATTCGGGCAACTGCTCGGCCATAGTGGGGCCGTAGTAGAGAACGTCAACCTGCTTGGCCTTGAACGCCTGGATTGCTGTGGCCGGCGCTCCGACTCCCACGAACGTGACGTCCTTGGCCGGGTCCAGACCGGCATCGTTGAGCAGCTGCGTAATCCACAGTTCCATGCCGGATCCACGGGAAGTGACACCGATGGTCTTTCCTTTGATGCTCGCCATAGTGGTGTTGGGATCGGTGGGGTCACCGGCGATCTCGGTGCCCGGCTGCGCAATCACATCCATCGTGTTTCCCAGCGTGGAGCCCAAAGCCTTTGCACAAGCGCCCTTGTCGATTGCCGGCCACAAGGTCCCGGGCACCATGGTCCCGACAGTGATGTCGTTCGAAATGACGGCGGCGGAGAGGGCGGTGGTCAAGGAGGGAGGCATCAGTTCGACGTTGACCCCACGCTTGTCGAAGAAGCCCTCGTTTTCAGCAACGACGGTGAGCAGATCGCCTGGCACTCCCTGAGTGATTCCGATCTTCATGACAGAGCCGTCGGCAGAGGCAGAATCACTGCCGCAGGCACCCAAACTGAATGCGGTCGCTGTAGTGGCGGCGATGACCGCCGCCTTCCGTGCCCAAGAACGTTGTGAACTCATCTGACTTTTCTCATACCCTTTAGTGTCTTGTGAAGGTAGTCGCTACGAACCGGGATGCGAGCCAACACAATTGGTGTGCGCAAAATGCGCCGGCGGCTGTACTGAGCGTGTCCGGGGCACGGCAGTACTGGCGCGCCCCGGACAAAACATGCAGGTTGACGAAAAATCAGGCGTGGTGGGTGAAACCCAACTGACCCGGCCGACGATTCGGCGCATAACCCAACTTCGCCAACGTCTCATCGGTATCGGCATACCTCTGACCGATCCGATAAATATCGCGAGCTTCCTTACCCGTAGCCACCTCACGGCCCAACTCACCCGCAATACGCACCAACTGCTCGATCTGCTGCACCGACGTCATCTTCTC
>NZ_VBTM01000018.1:0-104578 GCF_013277795.1 Rhodococcus sp. MS16 | reverse complement strand
ATGATTTCTTCGAGTTGGGTGGTAACTCCCTCATCGCGATGAAGCTGGCGTCCGAACTGAGTGCATCTGTTGGCGCCGACGTCCCCGTGCGCATGCTGTTCGGTGCATCGACAGTTGAATCCCTCTCTGCCCGAATCGAAGACACACTTCGTGGTAGCGCGCCGTCGTCGAGTCAGGCGCTCGATGTTCTATTGCCGATCCGGGATGCTGGATCGTCCGTACCGGTATTCTTCATCCACCCGATGAGCGGGCTGGCATGGAAAGCCTCCGGCCTGGTTCCTCACCTCGACGCGCAGACGCCGCTCTACGGACTGCAGGCACCGGTGATGACGGAATCGTGGCCTCTGCCCACATCAGTCGACGCATTAGCCGAACGCTACGTTCGCGAGATGCTGAGTGTGACTCCGAGCGGCCCGTTCCACATCGTCGGCTACTCGCTCGGCGGGTTCATCGGACACGCGTGTGCAGTTCTATTGCGCTCGAAGGGGTTCGACGTGAAGCTGGCAATGATCGATCCTCGCGGCACTACCGAAGTCGGGGAAAACCAGGCCCGGGACAACGTCTCCGAACTGGCCGCGGGATGGGGGGTCGACGTCGGGGACACCCTGGATCTCAGTGCGTTGGGTCGGGAAGAGATCGTCGCTCTCGGTCGGTCACTCGATTCCCTGTCGTTCCTCTCCGACGATCAACTCGGGTCTCTGTACGATTTTGCGATCTCAGCGGCCTCGATGATCGACGGATACGAGCCGAGCGTCTTCGACGGTGACGCTGTACTTCTCAGCGCCACCGTGGGAGTCGGTTCGACAATCGAACTTGCCGAGGCCTGGAAGCCCTATGTCAACGGAACTTTGACTGAGACAACAGTCGAGAGTTCGCATCACTCGATGATGGAAACCGATCAGCTCGAGCTGATCGGTCCACGATTGGCGGCGTTCTTCAGGAGCTGATCGGAGCGTTAAGAGGACGTCGGCACAAATCTGAACGAGAAGCCGACGTTCTGCGTGTTTGTCGGGTCAGGTCCCGGGCCAGGTTGGGCAATAACCGACGTCGGTATCTGCCTGGCATTTTGGGTCAGAGGTGGCGCTTCCTGCCAAAAAGGCTGGGCAGCTTGGAGTTCCAACGCAATCTGAATGAGACCGGCTTCGTCCCACATGCGACCACCGAGTTGGACTCCGAACGGAAGTCCGGTCTCCTTCGACCTTCCGGCCGGCGTCGTGACAACCGGAGCGCCTGTGTAGTTGGCCCAGGCGACGTCGGCGGTGACTCCGTCGAACAGTGCGATGCCCGCGACCTCAGAACGCTTACTGCCGTCCACACTGGCGCCTGGTACGAGAATGGCGTCGAGATTCTGCTCGGAGAGCATGCGGTTGTAGTCGTGTTGGTAGCGAAGCCTGTTGTGCGCCAACGTCATGTAGTCGGCGACTGGAACCGCCATCGATGCAAGGGCCTGCCCGACGAAGAGTGCTCGCTCCGGTTTGTACAGTCCGATCCGGTCGGAGAACTGCTGGTGATAATGGCCGGCCTCGGCCATATCTCCGGTCAGTAGTCCTGTCGGATAGGTCGGCATCGTCACGTCGACAAGGGTGCCCCCGAGTGCGACGACGGTGTCGGTGAACGCGGCGAACAGTGTGCCCAACGACGCCGGCAATTTGTCGACACCTTTACGGGGGATGCCGAATCGGCGGCCGGCGAGCGGTGACTGTCCACCCTGAGCTGCCAAGGGGTACCCGTCAGCCGGAACCGGGGGACCGGCAGACGTAGTTGGATCGTTGACGTCGACGCCGGCCATGTAACTGAGCAGCAAGGACGCATCGGCCGCACTTCGGGCCATAGGGCCGGTATGGTCACGCGTCCAGTTGAGGGGGATCGTTCCGTACGTGCTGCAACGTCCGAAAGTCGGCTTGACAGAGGTGATTCCCGTTGCGCTTGCCGGCAAGCGGAGCGATCCGCCAGTGTCGGTTCCAGTTGCCAGCGGACTGAAGCGGGCGGCCAGGACTGCAGCACTGCCGCCCGACGACCCACCCGGTGAGTACTCGGCATTCCAGGGGTTGCCCACTTGTGCTGTCGCCACACCGATGGCGAACTCGTCGCAGTGCGCGTGACCCATCAACACCATGCCCGCGTCACTCAGGCGGCGCCATACAGTCGAGTCACCCGCGGCGATGTTCCCTTCGAGGACGCGACTCGAGGCTGTGACCGGTAATCCCGATACCGCAAACATATCTTTCAGAGCGATCGGCAACCCACAGACCAGTGGTGGCGCTTCACCGTCGCTCGTCCGCCCTGCGGTCGAGAGTCGTTGCGCTGCCTTCTCGGCGGCAGCGTACGCGACCTCCGGATAGATCCGGATCCATGAACCGATTCCACCGTCGTACTCGTGACTGCGTGTCAAGCACGCGTCGAGTAGCTCGCGTGGATGAAGGATGCCTTCCTGGAGCAGACTCGCGGCTTCGGTAGCGCTGAGCAGTGCAGGGTCGGTCGCGTCAATTGTGCTCGGAGCCGGCAATTGACTGTGTCGAGACGCCGAACGAATCGGCGTGGCTGCTGCAGGTTGTACGGCAGCGCCAACTGCAGTGGCACCGGCTACTCCGAGTGCCGTTGCGGCGCCGAGGAAACCACGTCGGGAAATGCCTGTGTTCACAAGAGTTGCCTTCGAAAGTGTTGCTGGGGATGATCAGGAGATTTTGTCAGGTCAGGTAAGCGGAACCGCATCTGACGACAAAGGCCACCTGCTCGGACACTCCACAACGGGAGTGTCGCGAGCAGGTGGCCTTCGAGGTGAATCAGAGGCAAATCAGATTCCGAGCGAACCGGCGATGAACGGCCACGACTTGTGGAGATCGTCCTGCCAGTAACCCCACGAGTGGGTGCCCGTCGGGCGGAAGTCGACCACGGCGGGAATGTTCAGCTCGTACAGGCGCTTGGCCATGTTGGAGGTGCACAGGTTGGTAGCAGCTTCGATGACGCCGCCGACGATGATCTGGTTCTCCAGGTTTGCGCGTCCGTCATTCATGCGAGGGTTGAGGCTCGTGTCGTTCGGGAAGCCGGGAAGACCGTTGCCGGTGCTCATGTAGATCGGAGTTCCGCGGAGCTTTTCGGCGTTGACCAGCGGATCGTGATCGCGCCAGCCCTGACCGTCGAGCGGACCCCACATGTTGGTGACGTCGTCGACTCCGCCGATCCATTCGGTGGTGATTCTGACGAACTGCTGGCCGAGCGGGTCACTGGTCTGAGCGCAGCCACTGTACGCGGCAACCGAGTTGTACAGTCCGGGGTGCTCGATAGCGAGGTTCAGAACAGACGTACCGGACATCGAGATCGCGGACAGTGCCTGTTCGCCGTTGCTGCCCAGTTCCTTGTTCAGGAGTGGAGGCAGTTCCTCGCCGAGGAAGGTCGACCACTTGTTGCGTCCGGCCTTCGGGTCGTCCTGCTCCCAATCCGTGTAATAGGAGAGGCGTCCGCCCACCGGCGTCGCGACATTGACGTTCTTGTCACTGAAGAAGTCGACGACGTCGGTCTGACGCTGCCAGGTCGCGGAGTCTTCGCCACCGCCTGCGCCGTTCAAGAGGTAGAGAATAGGACGTGGTTCGGAATTATCGGCCGGGGTGATGACCTGAATGGGCACCATCTTGTCCATCGACGCAGCGTAGACATTGACGACGAGTTGCCGATCATTGATCTTCTGCACGGACTTGACGTACGAACCGTTCGCGGCCACGTCGGATGCGGAATTGCCCGAGTTGTCGGGAGCGGCTTGTGCAATACCGGCGGTGAACAATGAGCAGGCGATTGCCAGAACTCCGACATGTGTGGCGCGACGCCAGGCTGGTTTCGTGTTTCGCGTCAAGACTTCTTACCTCTCGGTTGAAACGGTTGTCGGAAAAGCGGCGGTCTTTGCTTCCCGATTGGATATGTCGACCCGACCGTCGGATACGTTACGGGACGCCCCCGACTCGGTAGATCGATTTTCATTCAGGCGTTAGTCCGATGCAGCCCGACGGTATCCCTGAATTGCCGGATATATGAATATTGCGATCATTCCGAAGGACCAGGCAAATGTTTTGAGCACAGGTTCGAGAACTGGCCCACCAAGCGACATTCCTCGCATCGCTTCCACTGCTACCGACATCGGTTGTGCTGCGATCACCGGTTGCAACCAGACGGGATACGCCATTGTGGGGACAAAACCACTGTTGAAGAACATCAGCAGTGTGCAAACGATGGAGACGATCTCGACGAGTGGAAGATTGTCCGACACTGTAGCGAGAGCCGTCACCATCACGGCAAATCCGATACCGAAGACAATCGGCAGAAGAAGCATTCCGATCGCGGCAACTGGGCCTTGGTTGAATCGGAAACCCGCGATGAAACCGACTCCGATGATCACGATCGTCGTCACAAGGACACGGATGGCCTCGGCGATCATGCGCCCGACCAACCCCGACGCACGGTGGGCCGGCAGCGTCCAGAAGCGGCTGAGCAATCCGCTGGTCTTCTCGGTCCGTAGCCCGACAGCACTCGCAATGGAACCGAACATCGCGCCGACCAGAATGATCAGCGGAACAGTTCCGTAGATACTCGGCTGACCGGTGGCCGCGCTGATCGAATTTCCGAGGACAACGCGGAACATGATGAGCGTCAGAGCCGGGTACAACAGGGCTTGGATCGCGGTGGATGGATCACGCGCCCAACTGACGAGCAGCCGCCGAGCTTGGATCAGGCTGTGAGTCCACAGAGCCTTCGCGGAGTTTTCCGGCAACGCGGCGTTGGGTTCCGGGAAGTTCAGCGTGCGACCGCGTCGTGGCTCGCTCTGGTCGAGTTTGCTCCTGTCGGTACTTGTCATCATGCCCGCCTTGTACTTGCCCAGTAGGCAAGGGGAGCGCAGACGACCAGCAGTCCCAACGACCACATCACAACCGGGAACATCGTGTGCGACGTGACGCCGCCGTGCGCGAGATCGCGCATCGCGAAGGAGAATTGTGAGACTGGCTGATTGCGCACGAAGGGGCGGATCCACTCGGGAAAGCCCGTCTCAGGAGCGAACCCACACGAGAGCATGCCCAGGATCAGCTGGGGAAGGGTAAGGGCCTGGCTGGTTGCCTGCGGGCTCTTCGAGAGTGAGCCGATAGCGTCGGCGCCCAGTGACAAGCAGGTGCTGAACACCAAAGCCAAGCCGCAGAAGAGCGCTGCCTGGCCAAACCCTTCGGTGAATCGAAAACCGATCGCATGTCCGTAGACGAGTGCGGCCGTCAACGACACCACGGAACGGACGAATCCGCTGCTCATCCGGGACAGCAAGGGGACCGGTCCGTACACCGGCATGGTCTGCATGCGCGAGCTGAATCCGGTGATCTTCTCTTTTGCCGACATCTGCGCGGCCGAAATCGACGTGAAGGCCATCGCCTGCAACACGATGATCGGCATCAGGAACTGCGCGTAGTCGATGCCTTGGAGCTGCATCACGAACTTCAACGGCAGGTAGAAACCCACAGTGAAGATCAGTGGAGCGATGACGGCGATAACCAACTCGTAGCGTCGAACCATCGCCCGCAACGTGCGACCCGTGAGAACCCACCACTGCATGAGCGCCGACGGATTCGGGCGACGGTGACGTCCCACTCGCGTGGCAGCCGGAACCGAGATCTCACGGCGACCGGTCTTCTGCAGCGTCAGGTTCGGGGTTTGGTACTTGGTCGTAGTGGTCATGCAGGCTCACCGGCCTTGCCGGGTTCGGCAGCCTGAGGGCGTCCGGTCAACGAGAGGAAAACATCGTCGAGTGACGGGCGCCGCAGCGCGATGTCGGCAAGAGGAATTCTTGCGTGATCGAGGCGGCGCAATGCTTCGGCAAGCGTCGCGGAACCGCGCGGTGCCGGGATTGCGATCTTTCCGTTGTCCTTGGCGATATCGAAACGGAAGTCCGGCGGAAGTAGGTTGCCCAGAGCGTTGGCCGCGGGGCCGAGCAACTCGGCGGACAGTGGAACGATCTCGCAGAAGCTCGCTCCCGTACGGGCCTTGAGCTGATCTGCGGTTCCCTCGGCGATAACCGAGCCCTTGTCGATCACGATGATGTTGTCGCTGAGAAGGTCGGCTTCCTCGAGGTACTGCGTAGTCAGCAGAACCGTGATGCCTTGTTCCTTCAGCGTTTGAACGAGATTCCACACGCTCTGACGGCTGCGTGGATCCAATCCGGTGGTCGGTTCGTCGAGGAATACGACCTCGGGACGAACGACGAGCCCGCAGGCGATGTCGATGCGACGACGCATACCGCCCGAGTAGTTGGCCACCGTGCGAGCGCCGGCCTCGACCAGGTCGAACTCCTCCAGGAGGTCAGCGGCCCGCTGCTTCGCCGACGCACGATCCAGTCCCATCAACTGTGCAAACAGTTCGATGTTCTCGCGGCCGGTCAGTGCATTGTCGAGTGCCGCGAACTGCCCCGTCATCATGATCGAACGACGAACTTCCGGGGCATTTCGTACCGCGTCGTATCCGGCGATCATCGCGCGTCCGCTGTCGGGGCGGATCAGGGTCGACAGCACCTTGACCGTGGTGGTCTTGCCTGCACCGTTGGGTCCGAGAATGCCGAGAACCGATCCTTTGGGGGCCTGGAAGTTGATACCGCGCAGAGCGTGGACATCTTTGAAGGACTTGTGAACGTCCTCCACGACTACAGCCGCGTCCGTGGGAAAGGGCATCAATTCTCCGCTGTCTACATGGATGTGGTGGGGCTACCTTTGGGTGGCCTGGTTGTGCCGATCCGGCTTGTGGTGAGGCCGGAGGGCGCAGCCGCGGATGACCCACACGGATTGCGGGAACCTTGGTTGTCTATCTCCGAACGCACTGAGCATGTTACCGGAGGTGACACGTGCAACTTTGGCCTCAGACGGGGTGATTCGGTCGCTTTGCCTGGATAAGGCAAGCAAGCACGCAGTTGGGCCAGGACTAATTTGTGTGCCATCGCACACTCGGTTGCTCCGTGTCGGATACCTGACCGCATCGGTCGAATATCGTGCGTGGTGATAGCGTGCCGTCCATGGGCGTCCAGTTGTCGGTTGTTGTTCCGGTGTACAACGAAAAAGAATATCTTTCGGAATGCCTGGAATCCTTGTTGGAACAAGGCGACGATATTTCCGAGATAGTGGTTGTGGACAACAACTCGACCGACGGAACAGCTGAGATAATCAAAGAATTCGAACGGCGGTCGCCGAAGATTCGCTATTTAGTGGAAACTCGGCAAGGTGTTGTTTTTGCCCGAAATCTGGGATTCAATTCAGTGCAGGGAGAATTGATCGGCAGAGTGGATGCCGATACCCGGGTACTACCTGGCTGGGCTCGCGAAATACATGATCTGTTCACGGATCGGGAATTCGATGCCGTCACCGGATTCTCGTTGTTCTACGAATCGCCGTTCGCAACCGCGCAGCGCAACGCAGTTGCAAAGCAGGACAATCTCGGAAATCTCGGTGGCCTCAAAGATGCGCCTTCCCTGACCGGGTCGAATATGGCGATCAGAAAATCTGCTTGGCTGTCCGTGCAGGGATCGGTCAGTGATCGCAAGGATTTCCACGAAGACGTCGATCTGTCGTACTGCCTTCTCGGAAATGGCATGAAAATAGTCCAGAACCTTGCCATGCGAGCAGAAGTGTCCGGGCGCCGCGGGGAAACCGGTCCGATCGAGTTTCTGTCCTACAACAAAGCGTCTATCGCAACACTGAAACACCACGGCGCAATGAACCGTCGACTTCGCTTCATGATTTTCCGTAGTTCGATACTTCACACGGTTCTGTGGCCCGCATATCGCATGTACGACAAGAACACCGACGCAATGTCCGTGAAGCGACTGTTCTTCAGGCCCGCCGCCCGTCAGATGCCGGTCGAGGCCTGAAGGAAGGATCCCTACGGTAGAGGGCGGTCGACACCGAGCGCGTCGTACAATTTTTTGATCCCACTGAAGTCCTGCACGAGTAAGCCGGATTCGGGAGAGTGCTCGACGTCGTCGATCATCCGGTGACCGCCGGCGATGCCCTCGGTATCCATGATCGCCCGCCACGCGCCGAAATCATTGCCGGCAAATGCTGCCATCGCGTCAGCCGCGCCGTCGACGAACCGTCGACGCTCATCCGAGTCGAGAGTGTCGAACACTGAGACAGCCAGAGCGTCGGCGATCGACGCGTGACAAAGTTCGTCGCGATTGTGAAGTCGGACCGTCGCACGATTGACCGGCTGAATGTCCTCACCGTCGATGATCACGTCCAGGTACGAGCTGATCGAGATCTCGGCGACGGTCATATATGCCAGTGCGACCACTGCGTGGGAACGCTCATCGGAGCATTCCGACAGTGCTTGCGCGCGAGCACGCACAGTCAGAACGTCCGGGAGAGACTTCGTCGGCAGCGACCATCCCCGTCCGCGACGGGTCGAGGAACTCGCGTTCAGATGCATCAGCGTGTGGTATTGCTCGTCGACCATGGCCTGATTGACAGCGACCGCGACGGAATCGGCGAACCCGACATCGAACGCGTCCACCGCGAGTAGCTCGAACCCGGGATTCACCACGGACCGCTCGATATCCATGACGTTCTTGTTGAAAGCAATCCAGGCCCACGCGCGGAGTCGTTCTTGCTGCTGCGGCGTGAGAGCCACGTACAGAGGGTGCTGGGCAAACGGCAGCAACGAGTCCGGATAGTCGAGTTTTGTGTGGTCGAAGAGATCGTCCAGATCAGGTTCGGGCTTCTTGACGGCGGCGCGACGAGGCCAGTTCTCGGCAAGTCGGCGCACGATTGCGCTCTCGACGGGATCCTCGGCGTCGAAGCCGGGAAGCGCAGGTGGTGCCACTCGATTGTGCATTGGTCCCTCCTACTCTCGGTTGCGCTCGGCTTCGTGGGAGCCGAGGTCCTCGAAGAGCGTCGCGGCGACCTCGTTCAGTTCCTCCGTCTGATTACCCAGCGCACCGGCCGCCGACGCTACGAGATCCGAAAAGTCGTCGAAATTTCCTGTTGCCGCCTCCAACCGGGCAGCCGCAGCAGTCAACGCTTTGCGCGCAGTCGCGGCATAGGGATTGCCCGATTGAACATCCCAGTACACCTCGGGCTCGCCCGTGACGATTCGGGCAAGCAATGCGGAGAGTGTTCGATGGGGCGGCGGTCCGACATCGAGGGCGAGCTCCGGTGCCACGTCGAGTTCCGTCAACGCCAGACCGAAAGCCAACACCGAAGCATGGGTCAGGGCCTGGGTGGCAGCGGCCAGCCGATCATGACGGTCCGGATCCATGACAGGCGTCGACGCACCCCATGATCTGACCTCGTCGAGGAATTCGCGACACCGGGGGCCGTCGACGTAGGGAACCGCGATGACAGCACGACCACGCGGGCCGAGGGAAGGCCGGAACATCGGGTTGAGTCCGAGGAATTCACCGGCGCGACCGGATTCCTCGACGGCAACGGCAATGCGGGATTTGACCGACAAGGTGTCGACGATCAGCGTGTCGGCGCGTGCGGCACGCGTCAGTGTCGGCAATGCTGCGAGTGCGGTTTGCTCGGCTACGGCCAGGACAATCAGTTCCGCCTGCTCGAGGGCGCCCAGTACCGGCCCGTCGGGGCAGGAGATGTCGCCGACGAGATCGCTGCCGCGCGTCCGGTCCAGAACCGTCACGGATCTGCCGTCGTCGCGCAGGAGATCGACGAACATGGATCCCACCGCGCCGGCGCCACCCACTACGATCACATCACCCTGCGCCGGCATCGTGGGCTACCTTCCTATGCCCTTCTGGTGGCTCGGAGCTACATCGAGTGCGCGGAGCATCGTCGACGCCTTGACCGTTGTCTCGTCGAATTCCTCCTCCGCGTCCGACAGCGCGGTGATAGCGCCGCCGATACCGAAGCTCACTCCGGAAGACGTCGAAACCAGGGAGCGGATAACGATCGACAGATCGGCAGCGCCGCCGAGCGCAAAGTATCCGATCGAGCCGGAATACACTCCGCGAGGACCTGATTCGAGTCGGTCGATGATTTCCATCGTGCGCACTTTGGGTGCGCCCGTCATCGATCCGCCGGGAAACGCCGCTCGAACGCAGTCGACCGCTGACGAGTCGCCGCGCAACATTCCGCGCACCGTCGAGACCATCTGGTGAACGGATGAATACGATTCGATCCCGAACAAACGTGGCACGTGGACGCTTCCCGGAACGCAGACTTTCGCCAGGTCGTTTCGGGTGAGATCAACGATCATCAGATTCTCTGCTCGGTCCTTCTCACTGTCGAGGAGGTCTTGCCGCAGTGCCGCGTCCCGCGCCCGAGTGACGCCACGGGGGCGAGTGCCTTTGATCGGTTTGCTCTCCACCTTGCCGTTGGAATCGACTCGTAGGAATCGTTCCGGAGACGCTGAGATGACCGCAATTCCGGTGAAATCGAGCAGTGCGCTGTAGGGAGTGGGGTTGATTGCGCGCAGATACTCGAATGTGCGCAGGGAGTCGATTGCCCCGTCGACAGCGGCCATATTGGTCAGGCACACCTCGTACGATTCACCGACGCGGATCTGTTCGAGCGCGTCCTCGATCAACGACAGGTACCGAGCCCGGTCGTGACGCAAACGTGCTTGTGCCCAAACGGTTTCGCTGATCAGGGGAACCGGAATTCGCTCCTCGTCAGCGGCGCCGACTGCGGCAAGGACGTTGACGGCATGCGCGAGCCAATCGTCACGATCGTCTGCCTGCTGTGTTTCACGTACCGGCGTTTCACGTAGTCGCAATACATGGGTTCGGCCGGCGGTGTGATCGATGACAATCGCACGATCCGCGAAAACCATTGCCGCGTCGGGCGCCTCGGACGAGTGTGCACGGTGACCACCGGTCTGCGCCTTCAATTCGTATCCGAGGTAGCCGACATATCCGAGGTTGAAGTCCAGTTCCGGATCTGCGGGAATGTAGCGCGTCGCGAGTTGTCCGTCGAGATAGTCGAAAAACGGGACGTGAATGTGCTCGTCAGGCAGCCCCTTTCGCGTCACGGTGAGAACTCCGGTGTCTACGTCGTAGGTGATGAACTCCGCCAACGGGCCGGAAGAGTCGCCCATGATCGTGAACCGCGCATCGGGTTCCGACGTGGCGGCTCGATCGAGCCAGTAAGCGTTGGGTCCTTCGGCGAAGAGAGCGGCGTATGCGGCGGACGGATCCACGGCAAAATCGAGCTGAACCTTGTCGACCTGGTACGACGACGCGGGCCGCAAACTTGGTGCCCGGGGAGTTGGATCCGGGCGCATCACGGACTCGAGAGTTCGGCCGACCGACAGATCGCGGAAGTTCGTGAGCAGTTCCACTCCGAATTCGGTGCTGATCGACTCGGGATGGAACTGAACTCCCCACATCGGCTTCGTCCGATGCCGCACTCCCATGATCACGCCATCCGGCGTCCATGCCGTCCGAACGAACTCGTCGGGAAGATTCTCGACGGCCAGTGAGTGGTAGCGGACTGCACGGAACGGAGAGGGCAGGCCGGCAAATACTCCGGACCCGTCGTGATCGACAAGAGAAATCCGCCCGTGCATGGGTGCCGGCGCGAGTACGACATCAGCGCCGAGCAGCTGACACAGTCCTTGATGTCCGAGGCACACACCGAGAAGGGGGAGCGGACCTTCCTCGATGAACCTGCGGCTGATCCCGAAATCCCGTTTCCGATCCGGTCGACCTGGCCCGGGTGAGATCACCACGTTGTCGAACTCGGCGAGATCGAGGGATTCCCACTCGGCGTCGTTGGTCACCACGGTGGGCACCACGCCGTTGACCTTGGTCAAGAGGGTGAAAAGGTTGTACGTGAACGAGTCGTAATTGTCCACGAGGAGCGTGCGGGAACTCATCTCGTTAATCCTGATCTCGGGCCGACTGATTCCCGCACATTTTCCACGTTGGCTTCCGGCCCGTCGATCACCAGGTCCTCGAGGCGGCATGTTTCCGCGATCAGGAGCTCGTAGAGGGAGCTGAAGAACTCAGGTGACAGGTTGTGCTGGCGGGCGAATTGACGCGCGCGTTCCTGCACGACATGGACGCGAGATGGCTGCATCATCGGAACGTGACTCGTCCGCTTCCACTCGCCGATCTGCAGGCATAACAGGAGTCGTTCACGCACGGTCTCGAGCAGGGTGGCGTCGATGGCGTCGAGTTGGCGCCGGAATTTCTCCAGGTCGTCGCCGGGATTACGGTCGTGGGTCTGCGGGATCTCCCCGTGCGCGTCGGTGCCGGTCGAGTGCTGGAAGTCTGCCACGGTGCCTCCTGCTGCTGCGCTGTCGGAGGCGACGCCTACCCGTGACCGACGCGTTCAGCTGGCGCCGGCCACCGGTACCCCGACCGATCATCGCCGTTCGGGAAGGTGTTCCACCAATCCGGCGACTCGAAACCCTGGACATTCGTTCCTGCGAAGGCCACCTCTCGGTGTCGTGGACGATGTCGATGATCGTGAATCGTCCTGTTGCCCAAATGTATTCGTACTAGTTGTTACTTCTTTGTCACCCAGGTGGTGATTTCGGCGCGGACGACTTCCTGGCCGGCGCGATCGACGATCGTGATCGGCACGACCAACTCGGTGCCGGCGGCGATAGCGCTGAAATCCGGCATGGGTGAAAGTTGTGCCACGGCGCGCAGGCCGGTTTCGGCCTTGGCCAGGTACTCGACGTTCATCGATTTCGGAATCCACCGGTGGGTGCCGGGAACGGTAGCCTCGCACAACATCCCCATTGCGACCTCGGCGAGGTTGCAGGCCGCTATCGCGTGGAAAGTGCCGAGATGGTTGTGTACGCCCCACCACTTCGGGGCTCGCACCTCGCACAGGCCTGGTTCCAAGGTTGTGACGCGGGGGAGAATGGACGCGAAGTAGGGAACGCGCACCGACATGGCAAGTGAGAAGACTGCCTGACCGAAGGTGTTGTCCGGAAGCTTCTGCCAGGCGCGATAGGTGGGAGTCGCGGTACTCGTACTCGAAGTCATGACGCGATCTTACTTGGGAGTAAGATCGTTGTCGCCCACATCACGATCAGAACGTGAGCACCCGGAGTTGAGTAATTCGGACGCCTACGGCATACTAGTCGGGTTGCCTTGTCTGGGACTGGGTCGCTTGCGGCCAAGAGCAGTCAAGGGTGAAGACGTCACGAACAGCGTGTTGGGGTAACCCGCCGATGATCGTGGCCAAGTAAGACGAGATGTAAAGCAAGACGGAAGCAGTACCTACTTTGTGTTCGACTTCGAACACGTCCGGTACACATCAAGCGCCAGATGGTCGAAAGATCATCGGCGCAGGATGAGTGAGAGAGCGACACGCCCGACCGCGTGTACCGGAGAACAATGACAAACGAACAGCGGCAGCGGATCTGGATGCGTCCCGATCGCTTAAGTGTTCGTCGTGTCATCGTCCAGGCAAGGACTGTGCAGACGAGGTAGCTCGAGCCTGACCAGGTGGGCTACGAAACGCGGCAAGAAAAGGACACTAAGCGTGGCGGGACAAAAGATCCGCATCAGGCTCAAGGCCTACGACCACGAGGCGATCGACGCGTCAGCGCGCAAGATCGTCGAGACGGTAACCCGTACGGGTGCCCGCGTCGTTGGACCTGTGCCGTTGCCGACCGAGAAGAACGTATATTGCGTCATCCGCTCGCCGCACAAGTACAAGGACTCGCGCGAGCACTTCGAGATGCGTACTCACAAGCGGCTGATCGACATTCTCGACCCGACGCCGAAGACGGTTGACGCGCTTATGCGCATCGACCTTCCGGCCAGTGTCGACGTGAACATTCAGTGACGGCGGAGACAAAAACAATGACTGATACCAAGATCAAGGGAATCCTGGGCACCAAGCTCGGCATGACCCAGGTCTTCGACGAGAACAACCGGGTTGTCCCGGTCACCGTCGTCAAGGCTGGGCCGAACGTCGTAACCCAGATTCGTACCGAAGAGCGTGACGGCTACACGGCTGTTCAGCTCGCGTTCGGCGCAATCGACCCGCGCAAGGTGAACAAGCCGGTTTCCGGTCAGTTCGCCAAGGCTGGTGTGACCCCGCGTCGCCACGTCGTCGAGTTCCGCGTTGCGGATGCCTCCGACTACGAGGTCGGCCAGGAACTCACCGCTGAGGTCTTCGAGGACGGCGCATTCGTCGACGTCACCGGAACCAGCAAGGGTAAGGGATTCGCCGGAACCATGAAGCGTCACGGCTTCAAGGGACAGGGTGCATCGCACGGTACCCAGGCCGTTCACCGTCGCCCCGGCTCCATCGGCGGCTGTGCAACTCCCGGCCGCGTGTTCAAGGGCATGCGCATGTCCGGACGCATGGGTAGCGACCGCATCACGACGCAGAACCTCTCGGTCCACAAGGTGGATGCCGAGAACGGCCTGCTGCTGATCAAGGGTGCGATCCCCGGCCGCAAGGGCGGCCTCGTGATCGTCAAGAGTGCAGTGAAGGGTGGTGCACGAGCATGACCAGCACCGAGACCAAGTTGACCCTGGACGTCAAGGTCGCCGGCGGCAAGACCAACGGCACCGTCGATCTCCCCGCTGAGATCTTCGACGCTCCGGCCAACATCGCGCTTCTGCATCAGGTTGTCGTCGCGCAGCTCGCCGCTGCTCGTCAGGGAACCCACTCCACCAAGACCCGCGGTGAAGTCCGCGGCGGTGGCAAGAAGCCGTACCGCCAGAAGGGCACCGGCCGCGCACGCCAGGGCTCGACTCGCGCACCTCAGTTCGTCGGTGGCGGAACCGTTCACGGCCCGCAGCCGCGTGACTACAGCCAGCGCACCCCCAAGAAGATGAAGGCAGCCGCTCTCCGCGGAGCCCTCTCTGACCGCGCACGCAACGAGCGCATCCACGTCATCACCGAACTGGTTGCAGGGCAGACGCCTTCGACCAAGAACGCAATCGCGTTCCTCGGCGAGATCTCGGATCGCAAGAAGCTGCTGCTCGTCGTGGGTCGCCAGGATGTAGCCGCTTGGAAGAGCGTGCAGAACCTGGAAGGCGTGCATCCCATTGCACCCGACCAGCTCAACACCTACGACGTGCTCAATGCGGATGACGTCGTGTTCAGCGTCGAGGCGCTCAACGCGTTCATCCACGGGCCCGCCGAGACCGCCCAGGAAGAGAACAAGGAGGAGGCCAAGTGACGACCATCGCTGACCCCCGCGACATCCTGCTGGCACCGGTCATCTCCGAGAAGTCCTACGGACTTATCGAGGAAGGCACCTACACCTTCCTGGTGCACCCGGACTCGAACAAGACGCAGATCAAGATTGCCGTCGAGAAGGTCTTCGGTGTCACTGTGACCAGCGTCAACACCGCCAACCGTCAGGGCAAGCGTAAGCGGACGAAGTTCGGTTACGGAAAGCGCAAGAACACCAAGCGCGCTCTCGTGACTCTCGCCGCCGACAGCAAGCCCATCGAGATCTTCGGAGGACCGGTCGCGTAAGCGCCGGGACTTGACGAGACATAGAGGACGAGAAGACTCATGGCAATCCGTAAGTACAAGCCGACAACACCGGGCCGTCGTGGCTCGAGCGTCTCGGACTTCGCCGAGATCACTCGGTCGACCCCCGAGAAGTCGCTGGTTCGCCCGCTGCACGGCCGTGGTGGCCGTAACGCACACGGTCGTATCACCACCCGTCACAAGGGCGGCGGGCACAAGCGCGCCTACCGACTGATCGATTTCCGTCGCAACGACAAGGACGGAATCCCGGCCAAGGTCGCTCACATCGAGTACGACCCCAACCGCACAGCAAACATCGCACTCCTGCATTACGCAGACGGTGAGAAGCGCTACATCATCGCCCCCAAGGGTCTGGTGCAGGGTTCACCGATCGAGTCCGGTGCAGGCGCCGACATCAAGCCGGGCAACAACCTGCCGCTGCGCAACATCCCGACAGGTACCACCATCCACGGTGTGGAACTGCGTCCCGGCGGCGGAGCCAAGATGGCCCGTTCCGCAGGTGCCAGCATCCAGCTCCTCGGTAAGGAAGGCTCCTACGCCACGCTGCGTATGCCGTCCGGTGAAATCCGTCGCGTCGACGTGCGCTGCCGCGCATCCGTCGGCGAGGTCGGCAACGCCGAGCAGTCGAACATCAACTGGGGCAAGGCCGGCCGTATGCGTTGGAAGGGCAAGCGCCCGACCGTTCGTGGTGTCGTGATGAACCCGGTCGACCACCCGCATGGTGGCGGCGAGGGCAAGACCTCCGGTGGTCGCCACCCGGTCAGCCCGTGGGGTAAGCCGGAAGGCCGTACCCGCAAGAACAAGGCAAGCGACAAGATGATTGTTCGTCGCCGCCGTACCGGCAAGAACAAGCGCTAGGAGGGAGTGAAGGATGCCACGCAGCCTTAAGAAGGGCCCGTTCGTCGATGACCACCTCCTCGCGAAGGTGGATGTACAGAACGAAAAGGGAACCAAGCAGGTCATCAAGACCTGGTCCCGTCGTTCGACCATCATCCCGGACTTCATCGGCCACACGTTTGCGGTTCACGACGGCCGTAAGCATGTCCCCGTGTTCGTTTCCGACTCCATGGTCGGACACAAGCTCGGAGAGTTTGCACCGACCCGTACGTTCAAGGGTCACATCAAGGATGATCGGAAGGCGAAGAGGCGATGAGCAACACCGAAACCGCCAACCCGACTGCCAAGGCAGTAGCGCGCCACGTGCGCGTTACACCGATGAAGGCACGTCGTGTTGTGGACCTGGTCCGCGGGCGCTCGGTTGAAGACGCCCTGAACATTCTGAAGTTCGCGCCGCAGGCAGCGAGCGAGCCGGTCGCCAAGGTGATCGCCTCCGCAGCAGCCAACGCCGAGAACAACCTCGACCTCGACCCGAGCACGCTTGTCGTTGCGACGGCGTTCGTGGACGAGGGCGCGACCCTCAAGCGGTTCCAGCCGCGTGCACAGGGACGTGCGTTCCGTATTCGCAAGCGCACCAGTCACATCACCGTGATCGTGGAGAGCCTGCCGAAGTCCGGAACATCGACCCGTAATCGCCGGAAGGGAAGTGCTCAGTAGTGGGCCAGAAAATCAACCCGCACGGCTTCCGTCTCGGCATCACCACCGACTGGAAGTCTCGCTGGTACGCAGACAAGCAGTACGCGGAGTACGTCAAGGAAGACGTCGCGATCCGTAAGCTCCTCGCCACCGGCATGGAGCGCGCGGGAATCGCGAAGGTCGAGATCGAGCGCACCCGTGACCGTGTTCGCGTGGACATCCACACGGCACGTCCGGGCATCGTCATCGGCCGCCGCGGCGCCGAAGCCGATCGCATCCGTTCCGAGCTCGAGAAGCTGACCGGCAAGCAGGTTCAGCTGAACATCCTCGAGGTCAAGAACGCAGAAGCTGAAGCACAGCTCGTCGCACAGGGTGTGGCCGAGCAGCTCTCGAACCGCGTTGCTTTCCGTCGTGCAATGCGCAAGGCCATTCAGTCGGCCATGCGTCAGCCGAACGTCAAGGGAATTCGCGTTCAGTGCTCCGGTCGTCTCGGCGGCGCCGAGATGTCCCGGTCGGAGTTCTACCGCGAAGGCCGTGTGCCGCTGCACACGCTTCGTGCGGACATCGACTACGGCCTCTACGAGGCCAAGACCACCTTCGGTCGCATCGGCGTCAAGGTCTGGATCTACAAGGGCGACATCGTTGGCGGCAAGCGTGAGCTCGCAGCCACCGCCGCCGCTCCGGCCGGGGATCGCCCGCGCCGCGAGCGTCCGAGCCGTCCCCGTCGTTCCGGCGCAACCGGCACCACCGCGACTAGCACCGAGGCCGGCCGCGCAGCGACCGCAACCGCCGATGCTCCCGCAACTGATCAGAATCAGGAGGGCTGACGCATGTTGATCCCTAGGCGGGTCAAGCACCGCAAGCAGCACCACCCGAGCCGTTCGGGTGCCGCCAAGGGCGGTACCCAGGTGACATTCGGTGACTACGGCATCCAGGCTCTCGAGCCTGCCTACATCACCAACCGGCAGATCGAGTCCGCTCGTATCGCCATGACTCGGCACATCAAGCGTGGCGGCAAGATCTGGATCAACATCTTCCCGGATCGCCCCCTCACGAAGAAGCCGGCCGAAACCCGAATGGGTTCCGGTAAGGGTTCGCCCGAGTGGTGGATTGCCAACGTCAAGCCCGGACGCGTTCTGTTCGAGATGACATACCCCAACGAGGAGATCGCTCGTGAGGCCCTGCGCCGCGCGATGCACAAGCTCCCGTGCAAGTGCCGGATCGTGACCAGAGAGGAGCAGTTCTGATGGCTACTGGAACCCCAGCAGCAGAGCTCCGCGAGCTCAGTGAAGACGAGCTGGTCACCCGGCTCCGCGAAGCGAAGGAAGAACTTTTCAACCTTCGTTTCCAGATGGCCACAGGCCAGATGGACAACAACCGACGACTGCGCACCGTTCGTCACGAGATCGCGCGCATCTACACCGTCCTGCGTGAGCGTGAGCTCGGACTCGCTGTGGGTCCGGATGCAGGTGACGCGGCATGAGTGAGGAAAAAGCAGTGAGCACAGAAGAGCGCGCGAGCCGTAAGGTCCGTGTCGGATACGTAGTTTCCGACAAGATGGAAAAGACGATCGTGGTCGAGCTCGAAGACCGCGTCAAGCACAAGCTCTACGGCAAGATCATCCGCCGTACGACCAAGGTGAAGGCGCATGACGAGAACGGCGTTGCCGGCGTCGGCGACCGCGTTCAGCTGATGGAAACCCGTCCGCTGTCCGCGACGAAGCACTGGCGTCTGGTCGAGGTCCTCGAAAAGGCCAAGTAAGCCTGATCGTGATCTCGAGCTGATCGAGCACAACCGAATGGCCCGCTTCCCGTTGGGGGAGTGGGCCATTCGGCTTTCGGTCAGGAATGCAGATGGTGGGCAAGGTGCGCTGATTTGGTAATCGGTGAACCCTTCCCTACAATAGAACGGTTGCCTGTGGCAGAGGTGTGTCTTCACGTGCGCAGCTCGACCGGTGCTTGCAGTGATCGCCTTCATCGATGAACTTCGGTGGGGCAGCAGCTCAGACACGACGCAGGTGGCAACAATGACCGCGCGCACCGGGTCGGTAATCCGTTGCGCACGAAATTCCAGGTCTAGGGAGATCAAGTGATTCAGCAGGAGTCGCGAGTTCGCGTCGCTGATAACACGGGTGCCAAGGAAATCCTTTGCATCCGCGTTCTCGGCGGTTCGTCACGTCGCTACGCCGGGATCGGTGACGTCATCGTCGCCACCGTCAAGGACGCAATCCCCGGTGGAAACATCAAGAAGGGTGAGGTCGTCAAGGCCGTCATCGTTCGCACGACCAAGGAGCGCCGTCGTCCGGACGGTTCCTACATCAAGTTCGACGAGAACGCAGCAGTGCTCATCAAGGCTGACAGCGATCCCCGTGGAACCCGCATCTTCGGACCCGTCGGCCGTGAGCTGCGCGAGAAGAAGTTCATGAAGATCGTTTCGCTCGCCCCGGAGGTGCTGTGATGAAGGTGCACAAGGGTGACACCGTTCTGGTCATCGCCGGTAAGGACAAGGGCGCGAAGGGCAAGGTCATTCAGGCTTTCCCCGCGACCGACAAGGTCCTCGTCGAAGGCGTGAACCGAATCAAGAAGCACACCGCGGTTTCCGCGAACGAGCGCGGAGCATCCTCCGGCGGCATCGTCACGCAGGAAGCTCCGATCCACGTATCCAACGTTGCAGTCGTCGACTCGGACGGAAACCCCACTCGCGTGGGCTACCGCACCGATGAAGAGACCGGCAAGCGCGTTCGGGTTTCCCGGAAGAACGGGAAGGACATCTGACATGACCTCCACCGAAAACAAGGTCCAGCCGCGCCTCAAGGCACGCTACCGCGCTGAGATCAAGGACGCGCTCAACAGCGAGTTCGACTACGCCAACGTCATGCAGATCCCCGGTGTTGTCAAGGTTGTCGTCAACATGGGCGTCGGCGACGCTGCCCGTGACGCCAAGCTGATCAACGGCGCTGTCCACGACTTGTCTCTCATCACGGGCCAGAAGCCCGAGATCCGTAAGGCACGTAAGTCCATCGCGCAGTTCAAGCTTCGCGAAGGCATGCCCATCGGCGCACGCGTCACCCTCCGTGGAGACCGTATGTGGGAGTTCCTGGACCGCCTCGTGTCTGTCGCGCTGCCCCGTATCCGCGACTTCCGCGGTCTCTCGGGCAACCAGTTCGACGGCAACGGCAACTACACGTTCGGCCTCAACGAGCAGTCGATGTTCCATGAGATCGACGTGGACAAGATCGATCGCCCCCGCGGTATGGACATCACCGTCGTGACCACCGCAACCAACAACGAAGAAGGCCGTGCACTGCTCAAGCACCTCGGCTTCCCGTTCAAGGAGAACTGAGCGCATGGCTAAGAAGGCATTGGTCAACAAGGCCAACAAGAAGCCCAAGTTCGCGGTTCGCGCCTACACCCGCTGCCAGCGCTGCGGTCGCCCGCACGCTGTGTTCCGCAAGTTCGGCCTGTGCCGAATCTGCTTGCGCGAGATGGCACACGCCGGCGAGCTTCCCGGAGTTCGCAAGAGCTCCTGGTGATCTGAGACCTTCGGGTCTTGTCACTTCACGCTTGTGAATGGGCGTGGGTTCCTTCGGGAATCCACGCCCATTCGGCATTTATCGGGTATTTCCCAGATATGGGGACGCGCTGTTTGGACAGGACGGCCAAAGTTCCCTACACTAGAGCGGTTGCCGTGGCTGACGCATGCGTTCAGCTCGGTGCGGTAACTTACGCCGTCTGACATAAGTCGGACGGCCCAGCCGAATTGCTGGAGGCCCACGACCGGACTCGTCCGGTGTTGCATGGGAACCACAGCGAGAAAGGTGTCGAGGTCGACCTATGACCATGACTGACCCCATCGCAGACTTCTTGACGCGTCTGCGCAACGCCAACACGGCGTACCACGATGAGGTGAAGCTTCCCCACTCGAAGATCAAGGCGAACATTGCCGAGATCCTCAAGCGCGAGGGCTACATCTCCGACTTCCGTACCGAAGACGCCGAGGTCGGCAAGACCCTCGTCGTCGATCTGAAGTACGGCCCCAGCCGCGAGCGTAGCCTCGCCGGCGTGCGTCGCGTTTCCAAGCCCGGTCTCCGGGTTTACGCGAAGTCCACCAACCTGCCCAAGGTCCTCGGAGGCCTCGGCGTGGCGATCATCTCCACGTCGTCCGGTCTGCTCACCGATCGCCAGGCGGCCAATCAAGGAGTAGGCGGGGAAGTCCTCGCCTACGTCTGGTAGAGGGAGGCCACCACAATGTCGCGTATTGGAAAGATTCCGGTCAACGTCCCCGCGGGCGTCGACGTTACGATCGCCGGCCAGGACGTCACGGTCAAGGGGCCCAAGGGCACCCTGGCACTGACGATCGCCGAGCCCATCGAGATCGCCAAGGCTGAGGACGGCTCCCTGAGCGTCACTCGCCCCGACGACGAGCGTCGCAGCCGTGCGCTGCACGGTCTGTCGCGGACCTTGGTTGCGAACATCATCACCGGTGTCACCGAGGGTTACACCAAGAAGATGGAAATCCACGGTGTCGGTTACCGCGTGGCGCTGAAGGGCAAGGACCTCGAGTTCGCGCTCGGCTTCAGCCACCCGGTCCCGATCGAGGCTCCCGAAGGCATCACCTTCGTCGTCGAGTCGCCCACCCGGTTCTCGGTGTCAGGCATCGACAAGCAGAAGGTCGGGCAGATCTCGGCCAACATCCGTCGTCTCCGTCGTCCGGACCCGTACAAGGGTAAGGGCGTGCGTTACGAGGGTGAGCAGATCCGCCGCAAGGTCGGAAAGACGGGTAAGTGATATGAGCCAGACTGCAAACCAGAAAGCCAAGCGGATTCCGCTCGGCAAGGATGCGTCCACGAAGCGTCGTCTCTCGAAGACACGTCGTCACTTCCGTCTCCGCAAGAAGGTCTCCGGCACGCCCGAGCGTCCCCGCTTGGTCGTCAACCGGTCCTCACGCCACATCCACGTCCAGCTCGTGGACGACCTGGCAGGCCACACTCTGGCTGCTGCGTCGACCATCGAAGCCGACGTGCGCGTGGCCGAAGGCGACAAGAAGGCTGCGAGCGCGAAGGTCGGTCAGCTGATCGCCGAGCGCGCAAAGGCTGCCGGCGTGGAAGCTGTGGTCTTCGACCACGGCGGACACGGCTACCACGGTCGCATCGCGGCCTTGGCAGACGCAGCTCGCGAAGGCGGGTTGAAGTTCTGATGACCAACATTTTCAACGGAAGGACAGCCTGATGCCGGGACGTCAAAGGCGTGACGGCGGAAGCGGACCCGCCGGACAGAATGGCCCCAACAGCGGCGACAACAGCAACGCTCGTGGGGACAACCGTGGTGGCGGCCGTGACCGTCGCGACGGTGGCCGTGGCGGAAACGCTGCGGAGAAGTCACAGTTCATCGAGCGCGTTGTCACGATCAACCGCGTCTCCAAGGTCGTCAAGGGTGGTCGTCGCTTCAGCTTCACCGCTCTCGTGATCGTCGGAGACGGCAACGGACTGGTCGGCGTCGGCTACGGCAAGGCCAAGGAAGTTCCCGCGGCCATCCAGAAGGGTGTCGAGGAGGCTCGCAAGAGCTTCTTCCGCGTCCCGATGATCGGCAACACCATCACTCACCCCGTTCAGGGTGAGGCTGCTGCCGGCATCGTCATGCTTCGCCCGGCAAGCCCCGGTACCGGTGTTATCGCCGGTGGCGCGGTGCGTGCCGTGCTGGAGTGCGCTGGTATCGCGGACATCCTGTCGAAGTCGCTCGGTAGCGACAACGCCATCAACGTCGTGCACGCGACCGTTGCCGCGCTCAAGGGTCTGCAGCGTCCCGAGGAAGTTGCGGCTCGCCGCGGCCTCACCCTCGAAGAGGTTGCACCCGCCGGCATGCTGCGCGCACGCGCACAGGCTGCTGGGAGTGTGAAGTAATGGCAGATCTCAAGGTCACTCAGATCAAGAGCATCATCGGGACCAAGCAGAACCAGAAGGATTCTCTGCGCACGCTCGGTCTCAAGGGCATCCGTCAGACCGTTGTTCGTGAGGACAACGCACAGAACCGCGGTCTGATCAACGTGGTGCGCCACCTCGTAACAGTTGAGGAGGTCTAACCATGACCATCAAACTGCACCACCTGCGCCCCGCTCCCGGATCCAAGTCCAACAAGATTCGTGTTGGACGCGGCGAGGGCGGCAAGCGTGGTAAGACCGCAGGTCGCGGTACCAAGGGCACCAAGGCACGTAACACCGTGCGCGTGGGCTTCGAGGGTGGACAGATGCCGCTTCACATGCGTCTGCCCAAGCTCAAGGGCTTCAAGAACCCCTTCCGCACCGAGTACCAGGTCGTCAATGTCGGCGACATCGCCCGTCTGTTCCCCGAAGGTGGAGCAATCTCGGTCGAGGATCTCGTTGCCAAGGGCGCAGTCCGCAAGAACCAGCTCGTCAAGGTTCTGGGCGACGGCGAACTGACTGTTGCCGTTCAGGTGACCGTCGACAAGTTCACCGGTTCCGCCAAGGAAAAGATTGCTGCTGCCGGTGGTTCCGCAACCGAGCTGTGAGTAATCACGCGTAGCTAGTCCGATGGCCGCAGCGCAGCATTTGCTGTGCTGCGGCCATCGGCGTCTGTGCTGTTCGTCCCGAAAGTGTGGCCCCGTCGACCGGGTCAGGCACACTGGTTGTATCTTCGGCTTACCCGAGTTTCGTGGTCGGCTCGTTTAGTTCCCATAAATTGACTGTTAGAGTTCTGAAGTTCGGCAGGTCAAAAGATCTGCCCCCAACCGTCGTGCCAGGAGGATCTTTGCTTTCCGCCTTCGTTTCGGCCCTCAGGACACCCGACCTGAGGCGGAAGATCCTATTCACCCTCGGCCTGGTAGCCCTCTACCGGGTCGGCGCAGTGCTTCCGTCACCTGGTGTCGACTACGCCAGAGTGCGTGAGTGCATCGACATAGCTAACTCTGGTGACTCGGCGGGCATCTACTCGCTGATCAACTTGTTCTCCGGTGGTGCGCTACTCCAGTTGTCGGTGTTTGCGATCGGCATCATGCCGTACATCACCGCCAGCATTATCGTTCAGCTGCTGACCGTGGTCATCCCGAAGTTCGAGGAACTTCGCAAGGAGGGCCAGTCGGGTCAGGCCAAGATGACGCAGTACACGCGCTATCTCTCCATCGCTTTGGCTGTGCTTCAGTCGACGGGCATCGTTGCGCTCGCAGCTAGGGGACAGCTACTGCAAGGCTGTGACGACATCATCGCCGACAAGTCGATCTTCGGCTTGATCATTCTTGTCCTGGTCATGACGGCCGGCGCCGCACTCGTCATGTGGTTCGGTGAGCTCATCACCGAACGGGGCGTCGGTAACGGCATGTCGCTCCTCATCTTCGCCGGTATCGCCTCGCGTATCCCGTCCGAAGGCAAGGCCATTCTGGACAGCCGTGGTGGCCTCGTCTTTGCACTCGTCTGCTTTGCAGCGCTCTTGATCATTGCCGGCGTCGTCTTCGTCGAGCAGGGCCAGCGTCGAATTCCCGTCCAGTACGCCAAGCGCATGGTGGGACGCAAGATGTACGGCGGCTCGTCGACGTACCTGCCGCTCAAGGTCAACCAGGCCGGTGTCATCCCGGTGATCTTCGCGTCGTCGCTGCTGTACCTGCCCAACCTGATTGCGCAGCTCACGTCGGCTAGCACTGCGGTCGACCCCAGTTGGTGGCAGCGAATCATCAACACCTACTTGGTCAATCCCGCCAACCCGGTGTACATCCTGATCTACTTCGGTCTTATCGTGTTCTTCACGTACTTCTACGTCGCGATCACCTTCAATCCAGAAGAGCGCGCCGACGAGATGAAGAAGTTCGGTGGATTCATTCCAGGTATCCGTCCCGGTCAGCCGACCGCGGACTATCTCAACTACGTGCTGAGTCGCATCACCCTTCCGGGTGCGATCTACCTTGGCACCATTGCTGTTCTGCCCAATCTGTTCCTCGACATCGGGAATGGCGGCGGCGCGCAGAACCTGCCGTTCGGTGGCACCGCGGTGCTGATCATGGTCAGCGTCGGTCTGGACACCGTGAAGCAGATCGAGAGTCAGCTAATGCAGCGCAACTATGAAGGGTTCCTCAAGTGAGACTTGTCCTCCTTGGTCCTCCCGGTGCCGGCAAGGGCACCCAGGCCGCGATCCTGTCCGAGAAGTTCGGTGTTCCCCATATCTCGACGGGTGACCTCTTCCGAGCCAACATCGGTCAGTCCACCCCGCTCGGCGTGGAAGCGAAGAAGTTCATCGACGCCGGTGAGCTTGTTCCCAGCTCGATCACCAATGACATGGTGAAGGCACGCGTTGCCGAGCCGGACGCCGCCAACGGATTCCTGCTCGACGGATTCCCGCGCTCGGTCGATCAGGCGGAAGCCCTCGAAGGCATCCTGAAGGATCTCGATACGAAGCTCGACGGTGTGCTTTCCTTCGTCGTCGACGAAGACATCGTGGTGGAGCGAATGCTCGCCCGTGGCCGTGCAGACGACACCGAGGACGTGATTCGCAACCGCCTCCGGGTCTACCGCGACGAGACCTCGCCGCTGTTCGACTACTACAAGGACAGCATCGTTTCCGTCGACGCGATCGGCGAGGTCGAAGAAGTCAACGCTCGCGCACTGGCAGCGCTGGGTAAGTAATGGTTTTCGGGCGTAAACGCAAGGTTGTTCCGTTCCGCTCCGCGGGCGAACTCGACGCAATGGCTGCGGCCGGCGCAATCGTGGGTTCGGCGTTGGTGGCGGTACGCGCTGCGGCAAAG
Organism: Rhodococcus sp. MS16; assembly: GCF_013277795.1. Taxonomy (NCBI): domain Bacteria; kingdom Bacillati; phylum Actinomycetota; class Actinomycetes; order Mycobacteriales; family Nocardiaceae; genus Rhodococcus; species Rhodococcus sp. MS16. The sequence goes on along the minus strand of NZ_VBTM01000018.1, from coordinate 78,855 downwards.
CCCGGTGTCAGCACCCTGGAATTGGATGCGGTCGCCGAATCTGTCATCCGCGATGCGGGTGCGGTGCCGTCCTTCCTCGGCTACAACGGTTTCACCGGTTCGATCTGTTCTTCGGTCAACGACCGGGTTGTTCACGGAATCCCGTCGGCGCAGGACGTCCTCGCCGAGGGTGACCTGGTGTCCATCGACTGCGGCGCGATCCTCGAGGGTTGGCACGGAGACTCCGCGTGGACGTTCGGTGTCGGTGAGATCAGTGCAGCCGATCAGGATCTGAGCGAAGCAACTCGATTGTCCATGGAAGCCGGCATTGCGGCGATGATCGCAGGCAACCGTCTGACAGACGTTTCGCACGCCATCGAGCTCGGCACCCAGGCCGCCGAGAAGCTACACGGCCGTTCATACGGAATCGTCGACGGCTACGGCGGTCACGGTATCGGGCGTGAGATGCACATGGATCCGTTCCTGGCCAACGAAGGTGCCCCGGGCAAGGGGCCCGAGTTGGTGATCGGATCTTGCCTGGCAATCGAGCCGATGTTGACGCTCGGGACCACGGATACCGTGATTCTCGATGACGACTGGACTGTGGTGACCACCGACGGTTCGCGTGCTGCTCACTGGGAGCACACTGTTGCTGTCACGGCGGACGGCCCGCGAATTCTGACGCTGCGACCGGAGTAGTTTTCGGCTCCAACGCTCGACAAGTGTTGACAGCAAGAGTGATTCGCTCTTCGAGAAGTCCCGGTCCCGCAAGGGGTCGGGACTTTTTCGGTTGCTGGTTCGGTGGCCGCGGAGGCATGGATTGCCGCCCAGATGCGCTGCCGTAGGGGAGGCGCATTTGGCCTGGTCGTTCTCTTCGCGTAACATAGCTAGGCGGTGCGCCATGCGTGTCGACAGCTTGTGTGTGTAGGACTGCCGCTACGGGGAACAACGCACCGAGTCGATGTAAAAATCATGTCGATGAAGAAACCATTGCGTGCCAATGTAACGGAAGCCGATGCACGAAGCATGCCAAACCAAACGGATCGCGGAGGATATGGCTAAGAAAGACGGGGCCATCGAGGTCGAAGGACGAGTAGTCGAGCCGCTGCCCAATGCGATGTTCCGCATTGAGCTCGAGAATGGCCACAAGGTCCTCGCCCACATCAGCGGAAAGATGCGTCAGCACTACATTCGCATCCTCCCGGAAGATCGCGTTGTCGTAGAGCTCTCGCCCTACGATTTGTCGCGCGGACGCATCGTTTACCGCTACAAGTAACGAACTTCCCGGATCTGACCTGGGTCAGGGAGAAGTACGTCTGCCGGGGTTCGCTTTGGCAGGCTGCGACAAAACAGGAGATCAGAAGACGTGAAGGTTCAGCCGAGCGTCAAGAAGATCTGCGAAAAGTGCAAAGTGATCCGCCGTAACGGTCGGGTCATGGTGATCTGCGAGAACCTGCGTCACAAGCAGCGTCAGGGCTAGATCTAGCTTTTCGAAGATCTGCTTGGCAACAAGCAAAGAAGACCTTCCAGTACCAGCCATTGTTGACGAGACCCCACGCGATCGTTTACCGATCGACAGGGTCGGACAATGGTTCACCCCCGGCACGGAGGCCGGGGCCCCACTGAGTTAGTTGATGAGACCAGCCACGTTCTCGGACGTGGTTACTCGGCAAGAGGCACAGGGGATGGGCTGGGAGCAGACCTCCGCACACCGATAGGAAATGCCAACATGGCACGTCTCTCTGGTGTTGATCTTCCTCGCGAAAAGCGCATGGAGATCGCACTGACATACATCTACGGCATCGGCCGTACCCGCTCCAAGGAAATCCTTGACGCCACCGGCGTCAACCCGGACCTCCGGAGCAAGGACCTCTCGGACGAGGACCTGGCAAAGCTCCGCGAGTACATCGAGGAGTCGCTCAAGGTTGAGGGTGACCTTCGCCGCGAGGTTCAGGCCGACATCCGTCGCAAGATCGAGATCGGCTGCTACCAGGGCCTGCGCCACCGTCGTGGTCTGCCCGTGCGTGGTCAGCGCACCAAGACCAACGCCCGTACCCGTAAGGGTCCGAAGCGCACCATTGCCGGCAAGAAGAAGGCGAAGTAATGCCCCCGAAGTCACGTAGCACCGGTCCGAAGAAGACCCAGAAGACGCGTCGCAGGGATAAGAAGAACATCCCGCACGGCGCCGCTCACATCAAGAGCACCTTCAACAACACCATCGTGTCCATCACGGACCCCGCCGGAAATGTCATTTCCTGGGCGTCTTCGGGACACGTCGGCTTCAAGGGTTCGCGTAAGTCGACTCCCTTCGCCGCTCAGCTTGCTGCTGAGAGCGCTGCCCGCAAGGCGCAGGAGCATGGTGTCAAGAAGGTTGACGTCTTCGTCAAGGGACCGGGTTCGGGTCGCGAGACCGCGATTCGTTCGCTCCAGGCCGCAGGCCTCGAGGTCGGCACCATTTCCGATGTAACTCCCCAGCCGCACAACGGCTGCCGTCCGCCCAAGCGGCGTCGGGTATAAGCGGGAAGGAATAGGTAGAAAATCATGGCACGTTATACCGGACCCATCACCCGCAAGTCGCGTCGTCTGCGCGTCGACCTCGTTGGAGGCGACCAGGCATTCGAGCGTCGCCCGTACCCGCCCGGACAGCACGGCCGCGCGCGTATCAAGGAGAGCGAGTACCTGCTCCAGCTGCAGGAGAAGCAGAAGGCTCGCTTCACCTACGGCGTCATGGAGAAGCAGTTCCGTCTGTACTACAAGGAGGCGAACAACCGCCCCGGTAAGACCGGCGAGAACCTGCTCACCATCCTGGAGTCGCGTCTCGACAACGTCGTGTACCGCGCAGGCCTCGCTCGCACGCGCCGCCAGGCACGTCAGCTGGTCACGCACGGTCACCTTCTCGTGAACAACAAGAAGGTCGACATCCCGAGCTACCGCGTCTCGCAGTACGACATCATCGATGTCAAGGAGAAGTCGCTCGCAACGCTTCCGTTCCAGGTTGCCCGTGAGACCGTCGGCGATCGCCCGGTTCCCGCGTGGCTGCAGGTTGTCGGCTCGCGTCTGCGGATCCTGGTTCACCAGCTTCCCGAGCGTGCGCAGATCGACATTGCTCTGCAGGAACAGCTCATCGTCGAGTACTACTCGAAGTAAGGTGCTCCGCGCCCTGTGCGCCTTTCCGGTAGTTCCGACTACCGGAAAGGCGCACGGGGCCGCAGGCCCTTTCCCATCGTGGGCGTCAAATAGTGGACGTCCGTACAGGAGGAAATACCATGCTCATTTCTCAGCGACCCACGTTGACCGAAGAGGTCATCGCTGATAACCGCTCGAAGTTCGTCATCGAGCCCCTGGAGCCAGGTTTCGGGTACACGCTCGGCAATTCGCTGCGCCGCACGCTGCTCTCGTCGATCCCCGGCGCTGCTGTCACCAGCATCCGCATCGACGGCGTTCTCCACGAGTTCACCACGGTCCCCGGAGTGAAGGAAGACGTCACTGACATCATCCTGAACCTCAAGGGCCTCGTCGTGAGCTCCGAAGAGGACGAGCCGGTCACCATGTACGTCCGCAAGCAGGGCCCCGGCGCTGTTACCGCAGGCGACATCGTGCCCCCGGCCGGCGTCATCGTGAACAACCCTGATCTGCACATCGCCACCCTGAACGACAAGGGCAAGCTGGAGATCGAGCTCGTAGTCGAGCGCGGTCGTGGCTATGTCCCCGCCGTCCAGAACAAGGCGTCCGGCGCAGAGATCGGCCGCATTCCGGTCGACTCGATCTACTCGCCGGTGCTCAAGGTCACCTACAAGGTGGAGGCCACTCGCGTCGAACAGCGCACCGACTTCGATCGGCTCGTTCTCGACGTGGAAACGAAGAACTCCATCACCGCACGGGACGCGCTCGCTTCTGCGGGCAAGACCCTGGTTGAGCTCTTCGGCCTGGCCCGTGAGCTGAACGTCGAAGCAGAAGGCATCGAGATCGGACCCTCGCCCGCCGAGGCCGATCACATCGCTTCCTTCGGACTCCCCATCGAGGATCTGGACCTCACGGTCCGTTCCTACAACTGCCTCAAGCGCGAAGGTGTTCACACCGTCGGTGAGCTTGTCGGCCGTACCGAGTCCGATCTGCTCGACATCCGCAACTTCGGACAGAAGTCCATCGACGAGGTCAAGGTCAAGCTGCATTCGCTCGGCCTGTCCCTCAAGGACAGCCCCGCATCCTTCGATCCCACGACCGTTGCAGGCTACGACGCCGCCACCGGAACGTGGAGTGACACCGATGCCGGTTCCTTCGGCGATGCCGACGGTACCGAGGACTACGCCGAGACCGAACAGCTGTAGCAGCTCAGGTCCTTTACTAGGAGATCATCATGCCCAAGCCCAAGAAGGGTGCCCGCTTCGGCGGGTCGGCTTCCCACCAGAAGGCGATTTTCGCCAATCTGGCTACCGCGCTCTTCGAGCACGGTCGTATCACCACCACCGAGTCCAAGGCCAAGGCACTGCGCCCGTACGCCGAGAAGCTCGTCACGCACGCGAAGGCCGGCACGCTGGCTCACCGTCGTGAGGTGCTGAAGGTCATCCGTAACAAGGATGTCGTTCACACCCTGTTCGCCGAGATCGGCCCGTTCTACGCGGACCGTAACGGTGGATACACCCGCATCATCAAGACGATCCCCCGCAAGGGCGACAACGCGCCGATGGCAATCATCGAGCTCGTCAAGGAAAAGACCGTCACCTCCGAGGCTGACCGCGCACGTCGCGTCAAGGCTTCGCAGGATGCTCCCGCCGCAGAGAACGTCGTCGAGGCCGTAGAGGCCGACGCGACCGAGGCTGAGGTCGAGAACGCTGATGCAGTTGTCGAAGCTATCGAGGACGAGACCGCAACTGCGGCCGACGCCCCCGAGGCCAAGAAGGACTAGTTCCCTTGGTTTCAGCACACGCTGAATCGAACGAGCCCGCCGCCCCCCTCGGGGACGGCGGGCTCGTTCGATTGCGGCTCGATATCTCTTATGACGGCACCGACTTCTCTGGTTGGGCCAGGCAGACCGATCTACGCACGGTGTGCGGTGAGATCGAAGACAAACTGGGAACTGTTCTACGGCAACCCGTTCAGTTGACCGTCGCCGGTCGGACGGATGCCGGCGTCCATGCGAGTGGTCAGGTTGCGCACGTCGACGTGCCGGCTGATCTCCTGCCGGACGATCCGTCGCGATTGGTTCGGCGGCTCGCTCGGTTCCTGCCGAAAGATGTTCGAGTCAAGAGTATTTCCGTCGTCCCGGCTGATTTCGACGCGCGTTTCTCTGCGATGCGACGCTATTACGAGTACCGGGTGTCCAACGCGATGTTCGGTGTCGAACCGCTTCGTGTGCGTGACATGGTTTCCTACCCGAAGGCTCTTGATCTGGCCGCGATGCAGGAAGCGTCGCAGCGACTCTTGGGACTTCATGACTTTGCCGCGTTTTGCAAGCGCCGCGAAGGAGCGACGACCGTACGCGAACTTCAGCGGTTCGACTGGACACAAGAGGGCACAGTGTTCACGGCCTACGTGAATGCCGACGCGTTTTGTTGGTCGATGGTGCGGAGTCTTGTCGGCGCCGTGCTGTCCGTCGGTGAGGGGCGTCGTACGTCGGATTGGCTTGCCGGGTTGCTCGACGAATCCTCACGGTCGAGTTCCATCCTGGTGGCACCGGCCCATGGTTTGTCGTTGGTGCGAGTCGATTACCCGGATTATTCGGAGTTGGCGGCCCGCAACGCGATTACCCGTGAGACCCGCGAATTGCCGTCGGCCGGCGGTTGCTGCGGCGACTGAAGGCGCTCATGCGACATTGCCCTCCCACCATTGCCCTCCCACCACTGTGGGAGGGCAATGTCGTATCCGGCTATCCCGCCAATTGGCGCGCGATGACCAGACGCTGAATCTGGTTGGTGCCCTCGAAGATCTGAGTGATTTTGGCTTCACGCATGTACCGCTCGACCGGGAAGTCCTGGGTGTACCCGTAGCCGCCGAATACCTGCACGGCGTCGGTCGTGACCTTCATCGCGGCGTCTGTGGCAATGAGCTTGGCGACGCTGGCGTTGCGGGAGTACGGCACTCCGGCGTCGCGGCGACGGGCCGCATCGAGGTACGTGGCACGAGCGGAGTCGACGGCTGCGGCCATGTCGGCGAGCACAAAGCCGAGGCCCTGATGGTCGATGATCCGCTTGCCGAAAGCCTTGCGTTCCTTGGCGTAGGCAACCGCGTCGTCGAGTGCGCCCTGGGCGATGCCGACGGCAACGGCCGCAATTCCCAACCGACCGGAGTCGAGGGCGCTGAATGCGATGGGAAGTCCCTGACCGCGCTGGCCGATGAGGCGCTCGTCCGGGATGAAGGCGTCGTCGTAGTTCGCAGAGGCGGTGGGAACAGCGCGCAGTCCCATCTTTTCCTCGGGCTTACCGAAGCTGAGGCCCTCGGTGTCCTTGTCCACCAGGAGGCAGGAGATGCCGCGTGAGCCGTCGTCGCTGGTGCGGGCGAAGAGGTTGTAGAAGTCTGCCTTGCCGCCGTTCGTGATCCAGGCTTTGCTGCCGTTGATGCGGTATCCACCGTCGACGGGTGCAGCCTTGCAGGACAACGCTGCTGCGTCGGATCCCGCCTGGGATTCGGAGAGGCTGTAGGCGCCGATGGTGTTGCCGCCCAGCATGTCCGGCAGCCACTTGTTCTTCTGTTCGTCGGTGCCGAAGGTGAAGAGTGGGAAGCAGGAGAGGCTGTGAACGCTCACTGCGACGGCAACTGCAGCCCACCGTGAGGCGATCTCTTCGAGAACTTGCAAGTAGACCTCGTACGGCTGATCGCCGCCGCCGAACTCCTCGGGGTACGGCAAGCTCAGGAGCCCGGCTTGTCCGAGAGCGGGGAAGACTCCATCCGGGTACTTCTCGGCCTTCTCGTACTCGTTGACCTTGGGGGCGAGGACCTTGTCTGCCACGTCTCGGGTCAGTTCGATGAGATCGCGAGCTTCTTGGCTGGGCATCAGACGTTCGACCGGCACTGTCGACTCCTGTTTCTGTAGTAGTACTGACAACGATACTGCAGTACTGTTTTCAGTATGGCAAGAGTGACGGCACGCAGAGTGCAGCTATTCGATCAGTTGGTTGCGCTTTTTCTCGACGAAGGATTCGCGCATCTCACTCTCGACGAGATCGCCGCGCGCCTGCATTGCTCCAAGAGCACCCTGTACACCGTCGCAGCCGGCAAGGACGATCTCGTGCGCGCCGTCACGGTCCATTTCTTTCGTACCGCGACCGATGCCGTCGAAGACGCGGTTGCAGCTCACGCGGATCCGTTGCAGCAAGTGAGCGCGTACCTCGAGGCCGTCGGCGATCAGCTTTCCGCCGCATCGCACCAGTTCATGGAGGACCTCGCGGCGTCCACGTCGGCGCGTCAGGTGTACGAGAAGAACACGTCGATCGCTGCGAGTCGGGTACGCGAGATGATTGTTCGAGGCGTGGAGGCCGGCGTGTTTCGCGAAGTACACGCGTCGTTTGTCGCTGACGCAGCCTCGAGCACGATGGTGCGCATACAGCAACGTGACGTCTACAAGGCGACCGGACTGGACGACGCGCAGGCGTACCGGGAACTTGCCGCCCTCATCACCACCGGGATTGCTGCGACGGGCGCGCCGTTACCATCAACGACATGACCGATCTGTTCGTCGAGGTAATTGTCGGTTCCGTGCGCGAGGGACGAATCGGCTTGGCTGTCGCCGATTGGTTTGTTGCGCGCGCCGTGAATCAACCGAATTGGTCTGTCTCGGTCATCGACCTCGCCGAATTGATGCTTCCAACCGATTTCTCGCCGTCGGAGGCCGCCGAGGAATTGCGTCGACGCATCAAGCGCGCCGACGCCGTTGTTGCGGTCACACCCGAATACAACCATGGATATTCTGCTGCTCTGAAGACGGCACTCGATTCGGTGAAACACGAATGGCGCGCGAAACCGATCGGTTTCGTGTCGTACGGAGGAGTGTCGGGAGGGTTGCGTGCGACGGAACAATTGCGGCAGGTTGTTGCCGAACTGCACATGGTCTCCGTGCGTCAAAGCGTGAGTATTCACCAGGCCCGCAAGCAATTCCGGTCGCCGAATCCTACGGTGGACGCTATCGCAACCGATGCCGCCGACCGGATGATCGGTCAATTGGACTGGTGGGGAAGAGGACTGCGCGAGCATCGCGGCCGGAAGTCGTATCCCGGGTGACTCCGCTACGGTGACATCGGGAACTCGGCCCCTGCGCGCGGTCGTCCGATGAAGGATGTTTCGGCGGCGATGGTCACCAGCGTGAGTTCGACGCTTGTCTTTTCGGTCGCGACGACAATCCGATCGCCGAGGGCATTCGGCTGGACGATCGTGAGATCGGGTTCGATCTCAGGCCACTGCGCCGGGTCGCCGTACACGTAGACCGCGGTGACACCGGCGCGCGGGGGAAGAGCTCGAACACCGTCGAAGACAACGGCGTTGAAGGTTCCTTCCGGTCCTTGCCCGTGGCCGGAAACTCGGAGGCGATCGGGGACACCCATCGAGTCGATCAAGGGTGTCCAGGTCTCGGGCCGATCCGTGTGGATCAGAACCCGGGTTCCGGTGGCGACGGCACGGAAGATCAATTGTTGGGCGAGATAGAGTTCCCCGGCCACGAAGACGGTATTCACGCCGGTCCCCGCAACGAGGGCAGCAACGCCTTGGCCTCGATCGTCGGATCCGAGGAGTTGTCCGCATCCCGCCAGTGGGAGCTCGAGCGCAGTCAGGTCGGCAGCGTCCATCGTTCGGGTAGGCGAGATGGCGTCGAGCGAGGTGAGCGCGGTCGGCACGTTGGTCAGCAGGGCATCGCGTTGACGGCCACGCATGGATACCAGCCCGGCGACCGGGGCAGCTTTCGGGAGATGCCGAGTCGTGAATCGACAGGTAGCGCTCACTGCCGTCAGTCCGGTTTCTGGACGTGGCCGGAGCCGAACGGTGACCGAGGTGCCCAGTGTCGCGGCCGCCCACACCTGCGCGAGACTACCTTTGGTAATTGCCTTCGGCTCGATTCCGTAACCGAGATTCGATACACCGGGAAGTGGTGTGGAACGCCATGTTTCGGCCACGTCTGCGACTTCCACACCACGACTGACCTGTGCGATCGACGAGGAGATCTCGGGTGCTGTCAAGATGCGGGCCCGTGCGCCGGCAGCTTCGAGAACCCGCACCACTCGGCTTGTTGCGACGGAGATGCTCCGCGCCGCTCCGTCGCCGCCGCCACCGCCGCGGCGGTCGACGGCATCGGAGCCTTCGATTCGGTCGAATCGTAGTGCAAGCCAGACGATTCTGGTGGCCGTAGCGGGTAGTGGGCCGATAAGACGGTCGTACACCTCGGTTGCCGGTGTTCCGGATGCCACCCGAAAACCGTGGCTGACGATGTCGATCCCGGTGAGCGAAATGTCGTGTTGGTGAAGGCAATCTGCGAGTTCCGCAGTGGGAAGGGTATGCGACGCGTCGAATGACGTTCGGCCGATTCGGGTCAGGTAGTCGTGCGGCGCCATGATCTCGACGACGCTCACCAGCGTCGAACCGTCGACGCGTAGGCCGATGGATTGCTCGCTGGGCGTCTGGAAGCTCACGATGGTACCGCTGGAGGTCTGGCACCGTCGCATGTATCGAACGGCGGTCCGAATCCACGTCGTGATCGATCGACCGCCGATATGCAGCAGCAGGATCACCGCGACGGCGGCTGCGATCGCGATTGCCCACCGCAATTCGAGTCCGGCAAACAGGGCGAGACACGCTGCGCTGATACCCACGGCCTGTGCACTGACGACCTCGCGCGCCGAGATCCTGTGCGACGACGGCCAGTACTTCAAACGTGATCTGTCCACGGTTCCACCCCCGGGGGAACTGTACTGTGTCATCTCAGGGGATGACAGGTACGGGGGGAAATATGGCTGCTACACCTACAACTCGGTGGCAGGTCAACGGATACCGCTTCCTGGTTCGGCGCATGGAACATGCACTGGTCAGGCGGGATGTGCGGATGCTGCACGACCCGATGCGATCGCAATCGCGGGCCTTGATCGTCGGTATCGTGCTGGCGTCGTTGGGTCTTGCGGGGTGTGGTGTGCTTGCGCTTTTTCGGCCTCAGGACAAGATTGCCGATGCAGCCATCGTGGTCGGAAAAGACTCGGGTGCAATGTTTGTCGCAATGGAGGGCACATTTCACCCGGTTCTGAACCTTGCATCTGCGAGGTTGATCATCGGTTCGCCTGACAAGCCTTCGATCGTGAAGGAATCCGAAATCGATGGCAAGCCTAGGGGAGCGCTGGTGGGGATACCAGGTGGGCCGTCGGCACTACCGGAGGCGGCAGATCCGACAAATGCGCCTTGGGCGGTGTGTGACACCGTAGGTGCCGACGGCAATCGGTCCGTGGCCTCGACGGTGCTGGTCGGCGAGCCGAAGTTGCGGGAAGTCGCGTCGTACTTGCCTTCTGATCACGCGCTTCTCGTGCGTTCGGGTGCTGATCATTTTCTCGTCTACGACGGGAAACGGGCTGCTGTCGACATCGGTGATCCGGCGATCACGCGGGCATTGGGACTTGAAGGAATCGAGCCGCGGCCGATCAGCGTCGGCATGCTCAATGCGATCCCGGAGGTTCCGCGGCTACAGGCTCCGGCCATTCGTGGTCTTGGCACAGTGCCGCAGTATCCGTTGGCGGACAAAACAGTCGGATCCGTTGTTCAAGTCTCCACGGGCTCCGAGATGATGTACTACGTCGTTCTCGAGGACGGTATACAGAAGGTCAGTTCAGCTGTGGCGCAACTGATCTACTTCTCCGACTCTCAAGGTGACTCGGGAATGGCCACTGTGACGCCGGATGCGATCAATCGCATTCCCTCGGTGAACGAACTTGCCACGGCCGCACTCCCGGCTGTGGCTCCGACCGTGGTGAACGAAGACGTAGCTCCGGTCAGTTGTCTTGTCTGGAAACCGGATCCGGTTTCGGTTGCAGCGCAGCGTAGCTCTGCGAGCGTGAGTGTGGTCGTGGGTAGCGACCTGCCGATTGCCGCCGACGCCAGGGTGGTTGCGCTGGCGCAGGCGGACGGGTCGGGGGATCGGTTGGATTTTGCCTACGTCGCGCCGGGTAAGGGGGGATTTGTTCAGGCGACCGGGATCGAGACGGAGAGTACTCGGCGCGACAGCGTGTTCTATGTTGCCGATACCGGCGTGAAATACGGAGTGCCGAACGAAGATTCGGCGAAGGCGCTCGGACTCTCGAGACCTCCGGATCGCGCGCCTTGGCAAATGTTGGAGTTGTTGGCTTCGGGACCGTCACTCGACAAATCGAATGCCCTTGTTGCACATGACGGAATGACGCCAGACCCGTTTCCGGCGGCGCCGGTCAATTAGCGCTCGTGCGTGCGCTGAGAAAGTCCCCGACGCTGGTGACGGGGGCCGAAAGTATGCCAACGGCCGCGTCGATGATGAAGTAGGCCAAGCCCGTCCAGTCGGGGTCGATCGAGTCTTGCTGAACCAGTGACTCGTACCGGGCGCAGACGTCCGTGACCATGCGACCCATGATCCAGGCCCTGCCGGCCAGTACGGGTGGTGGCACGTCCGCGAGGAAGGCCCTCGTTTGCTGGATGAGGTCGTCTTCCAGCGGGTCCGACATCATGGAGATGAGTTCCATTCCGGATGGCACTGACCTCAATTGTTGGAGCAGGCGTGCCCGCCAGCTGGGCCGCGGCATCGATGCGAGCTGATCGGTCCACGGAAGGATGAGGCAGCTCAACAAGTCTCGGAGATCGGGGTTCTCGCCCAAGACGGCGACGAGTTGTGTGCGGCGCAGCTTGGTCTCGGTCGCGTGACGCTCCAACAAAGCGCGGATAAGTTCGTCGCGTCCGCCGAAGTGATAGGCCACGGCGGAGTGATTGGCGTTGCCTGAGTGTTCGGCGATGTGACGGTTCGACACCGCGTCGATGCCGTGGGTGGCAAAGAGTTCCTCTGCCGAGTCCAGCAATGACTGCCGCACCCGATCTCCGTGTTGTCCCATGCTTCCTCCGTTTGCTGGTTCCCTGACTGGTCTTCCGGCGCGACGCCGCGGAAGTGGGATCAACGTCACGACTCTACCGATTGCCATTTTAAGTCATGCGGCGTAATTTTTTTAAGACGCGCAGCGTAATTTTTGATATTTAGGAGTTCGACTATGACCACCACCGCATCGCCGGAAACCGAGCATCCGCCAGGCGAGCCCACGGAAGTCGAGGCTGCTGCTGCTCGAGCCCGAAAAGAGCAGATCGGCCGATATGTCGCGATGATCCTGCTGCCCTTCCTGATGGTCGGCATGATGATCACGGGGTATCTGGCCGCGATGCACGCGCCTTCCCCGAACAACATGCCGATTGCGGTGGCCGGGCCGATCCAGCAGGCTGATCAGTTTGCTGCTGCGCTCGAGGCGTCCGATCCGTCGGCCGTCGATGTGCGAGTAGTCAGTAGCGAGGACGAGGCACGTCAACTCCTCCTGGGCCGTGAGGTATCCGGCGTCGTGTCGTTGCCCGCTACGGGAGGCGACACAGCAACGGTCTACACCGCGAGTGCGGCCGGTGCTGCTCAAGTCTCGACGGTCACCGGACTTGTCGCCCCACAGGTGCTGGAGCAGGGGCTCAACGTGACGGTCGAGGATCTGGCTCCATTGCCTGCCCACGACACCGCTGGTCTGGCGGCGATGTTCATGGCCACGGCGCTCATGCTTGCGGGCTACATGCCGCTGAGTATCACGCTGTCCAACTCGCCGGAGCTGCTGCGATTCCGCCGAGTCGTACCACTTCTTGCCGGATGGTCTGCGCTGATCGCAGCGCTCGTGTGGTTGGTCACCGGCCCGATTCTCGGTGCAGTCGAGGGCCATACGGCGGCAGTTCTCGGAATCTCCTGGCTCGCTGTCTTTTCCGTCGGTTCCGTGCAGTTGTTCCTTACCCGGATATTCGGGCCGATGGCGGTTCTGGTCGGCATGCTGTTCATCATGGTGCTCGGCGTCCCGGCCTCGAACATGGGAATGTCGGTCTACACCCTGCCGTCGATCTATGCGACGCTGCACGGGTTCCTGCCCACTGCGGCAACGGGTGAGGCGCTTCGATCAGTGCTGTACTTCGGCGGCGACGGTCTCGGCTCGCACCTGATCGTTTTGGCGCTCGGAGCAGCGCTTGCGCTTCTCGCGACCTTGGGCGTCGACGCGCTCAAGCGTCGTCGCAGTCCTGACGGTGGAGCGCCTGAGGTTTCCATGGCGTCGCTGACTGCTGGGCCACGTCCGACCAGCAACAAGGTTCGGTACGCGACTCTCGCGTTCTTCCCGTTTGCCATGGTTGTGCTGATGCTTTCGGTCATGCTCGGAGCGATGTATCAGCCGGCGCCCCGTGACATGCCGGTCGCTGTGGTTGCCGCTTCGAGCGAGCAAGCTGAGCAGGCCGTTGTGGGACTGGAACAGAACTTGGGCGGATTGTTCGATCTGCGTGCAGTCGATTCGGTGGACGAAGCCCGCCAGCTCGTTCAGGACCGCACGGTTGTCGCAGCATACGTACTGCCCTCCGCCGATTCGCCGACCGCGACTCTGATCACCAGCCAAGCTGCCGGCATGAGCCAGCAGCAAGCCGTGGCAGCTGTTTTCACGCAGGTTGCCCAGGGCCAGCAGGTGCCGCTGACCACGCAGGATCTTGCGCCGCTTGCCGATTCCGATTCCAGCGGCACGGTCAGTATGTACATTGCGATGGGCTGGATCATGTCCGGCTTCATGATCATCGTCGTCGCGAGCAGTGCTGCGCCCACGGTGATGAAGTTGCGGACTCTGCTCCCGGTGCTAGCCGGGTGGTCGGTCTTCATGTCCGCCGTGATCTGGGCAATTGCCGGACCTGTAGTCGGAGCGATCGACGGCCACTTCTGGCAGCTCTTCGGAACCGGAATCGTCGCGATCTTCTGTACCGCGCTGTTCACGACGGTGTTCGCACGGCTACTCGGGCTCCTCGCAGTCATCCCGGCGGTCGCAATCTTGATGTTCCTCGGGGTTCCGGCGTCTGGTGGTGCGATGTCGGTCTACATGGAACCAGAGATATTCCGAGTGCTCCACGGCATCCTGCCGATGCCTGCTGCCGTGGAATCGGTACGGTCGATTCTGTACTTCGGCGCGGACACAGTCGGGTCGCATCTGATCACGTTTGTGATCTGGGGCGTTGTCTCCTTGCTGTGCGTCATGGTCATCGACAAGGTTCGTTCCGCTCGGGCCGAAGATCTGCCCCCGGAGCACGCGGATCTGCCCCATGCTCAGCTGTCTGCTGTTTAGGGACGACGTGAACGGTGTCCTCGCTCTGCAAACACACGACGTATCGGAAACGATGACAGCAGGGCGAGGACACCGAGCGAACCTACGGCCGCGACGCCCAGGAGAGCCGCGTCGCGCGCGCGGTTGTCGGGCGGCGGCGGTACGGGCAGCGCAGCCAGAGTCGAGGTGTGGTGACCGAGCGGATAGGTTTCGACATCGCTCGGCAGCGCGGTGACGGCTGCCAACGGATCGACCACCCCATGCCCGACGTAGGGGTTCCAGCCCTCGGCCGGGGCGTGCGCCGTCGACTCGATGCGCTGAACTACCTGTGCAGCAGTGAGATCCGGGTATCGGGATCGAACCAGCGCCGCGGTTGCCGCGACGTACGGCGCCGCAAAACTTGTCCCGTTGATTGCTTGAACGGAGCCGTCCGGGCCGTACGTTCCGTTGGTCAACCCAGGTTCGGTGGGATGGAGTGACACTACTGCGGTACCGGGAGCGGCCACATCGACCCAGGGACCACCGAGGCTGAACGAGCTTGCCGCCCCGTTGGGATCGACGGATCCGACGGTCAGTACGAAGTCGTCGTACCAGGCGGGGCTGGCGAGCGTGTTGACCGAATTCCACAGGTCAGCATGGGGTGTCAGCGGGCTAGGAGTGGGATTCTGGGTCTTGCAGCCGCCGGATCCGACATTTCCTGCCGCGGCCACGACAACGATGTCCTTGACGAGCGCGGCGTATTGGATTGCGGCACCGAGGCGTTGATCGTTGATACCCTCGGCTGCCGACTTGCACGCAACTTCGGAGATGTTGATGACGGTGGCTCCCATGTCGGCGGCGTGACGGACAGCCATGGCCATCGTGTCGACATTTCCGTACCCCGACGAGTTCTCGGCGATGTTCGGGTCGCCTTGGCTGCCGGCAAGGGAGTACGCCGAACTGGACTGTCGGATCGTAATGATTGTCGCGCCGGGTGCGGCGCCGGAGAAGCCTGACCCAGTCACAGGTTGAGCGCCGATCAACCCAGCGACGACGGTACCGTGGGCGTCGCAATCCTCCGTTCCGTCGGCAGCTCCCACGTAGTCGCCACCGGGTTCCAGATTGGGAAGTCGGGGATGACGGCTGACTCCGGTATCGATCACCGCGACACGCTGCCCTGCGCCGGTCGTGATCGGCCAGACCGCATCGAATGCCAAGTCCAGCTGGGCAGGAGGGACATTGGCACCGTCGCCGCCCGACACTGCCGGGACGCACAGAGTGCGCTGTTGCGTGGCTTGCGGTGGCGCCGCGGGGCCGTCTTCGGGAAGCATCAACGGATCGACGGGTGGCGGCATCGCGCCGACAGCTACGCCTTGCCCCGCACATAGTGCGAGTGCGGCGATGGCGAGGAGTGTCGAAGTCCAGGATATTCCACGGTTCATGCGTGTATGTCCGACGCTCAGAGTCCGCGCATGACCGAAAATAGATCGGTCACCCAACAGATCAGAGGCACGATCAGCGCGATTGCAGCCAAGTCGACCAACTCTGCAACCCGTCGCATCACCGGGCTGAACACCCGGTTCGGTGCGAGGATGCCGAGCACGAGTGCCAGGATGAGAACGGCCATGGCGAGGGCAAATATGACGACGGCGTCGTCCTTGTGTGACCAGATCTGGGCGCCCAGAACAACTAGCACGATGGCAGCCCCACACGCGATGAGGGGAACCGCCTGGGCGGTACCGGCAAATGTGCGTCCGCGGAGCATCAGAACGCCTGCGGTGACTCCGGCAAGGGCAAGGCCGGACCAGACGATTCCGTCGTCGGTATGGACCGCGGCCACGCTCAGCGCACCGGTCATCGCCGTCACGGATGTCGCGACCACCAAACCGGTCAGGTAACTGCGGGCGCGTCCGGTTCGCTCGGTCAGTTCGTCGAAATTCGGCATGTCGGGTTCGGCGGCAAGATCACGAGCTTCGTCCAAGGGATTTGCCGGTACCGGCACTGGTGGCAACGGAAGCTTGGCAAGAATCATCGATAGCCGGGCCGAGTAGGCGAGGGTGATCAGCGCGAGTGCGATGGCGACTGCGCTGATCGTTTCCAGCGAAACGCGCGGCAGCAGCGTTGCTGCCGCAGTAGCTACGGTTGCGGCCAACGAGATGCCGAAAAGGGCTGTGAATGTGGCTAACCCGACGCCGCAGAGGCGCAGGCATAGTAAGGCGACCGATGCGACGAGCACGGAACCCATGAGAAGGTGTGGCGCCTCTAGGTCGTCGGGCACGGCAAGGAGACCAGCCGTGAATGCAAGTGGAACGCCGGCGCAACCGAGGACCAGTGCGCTTCCACTGTCGTGGTAGACGCGGGCTGTCACGATCGACGCAATGGTCAGTAGAAGGGACGTGATGAAAGCGCAAGTGGCACCCGATATTCCGGTTGCGCCGACAATCAGCGCGGCGGAGCCGAGCATCGATGCGAGGACAGCGATCACAGAGCCGGTGATCCGTGCGGCCAGTGGTGTCCACCGCCGGTAGGTCTGCGCGTCGGTGGCGGCGACGGTGTACATGATGTCGTCGAACAACGGCGGTGGAGCGGCAGCGTCCGCGGCTTCGAGAACGAGTAGTTCTCCGTCACGGATTCCATGCTCGTGAAGGGAGAGCGTGCCCGACAGCGGTGCGCGGCCAACCTTGGCCAGTGTCCAGTCCGTCGGTTCGAATTGTTCGGATACGGTGTCGAAATCGTTGGAGCCGCTGTGGCTTCGAATAGTGTCGACTATGCCGGGAATGACCAGTACGAGCGGAATGCGCAGCGGCACTGCGAGATCGACCTGCGAATGTGCCGACAGAACTGTCAGTCGACACAGCTCTGCCGACGGTGCGCTACGACGATCACCTGGCACCGCCGGCGCCGTGTCGGTTGTCGACATGCTCATGAATCAACCCCACTGTTCACTGTCGAACCCCACCCTTCGACGCGATTCCCCGTTCGCGTCCCCCTTCTTTATCGGAACCATACGACACCGGACTGGGAATTGCTGCCGCCACTGCTCCAGTGGAACGGTTGCGCTCGAAGGTCTTGTCGGCCCGATGGGTTAGTGTCTTCTCGTTGCGTGGACTTTGTGCCGTGGGGGCGGTCCGGTTGATGTCGGACACATCGCAGCGCTGTAGGGGGCGAAGTGAGTACAGTCAGATTTTTGCGTCGGGCTCGGCGTGAGGCGCCGCGGGCGCCAGGCGGCGAGGTGACGTTGCAGGCGCCGCCCGAGATCCCTCGTGCGACTCCTGGCAATCTGCTGACCAAATTGCTGCCGGTGGTGATGGTGGTGGCAATGATCGGCATGGTCGCGTTGATGTTCACGTCGGGAATGGCGCGAAATCCCATGTCCCTGTTGTTTCCGATCATGATGACGGTCTCGATGCTCGGGATGCTGGCCGGTGGGGGCCGTAGTGGTGGCGCGCGGACCGCCGAGGTCAACGAGGACCGTAAGGACTATCTTCGTTATCTCGATCAGTTGCGTCGTGATGTCGACGAGACCGGGCAGGCGCAACGTCGGGCACTCGAATGGAGTAGTCCGCAGCCGTCGTTGCTGTGGACCCTGGCAGGCACGTCACGCATGTGGGAGCGTCAGATAACGGACCCCGATTATTGTCACGTGCGTGTCGGTCTCGGCAGTCAGAGGCTGGCGACTCGTCTGATCTCGCCGGAGACCGGACCGGTTGAAGACCTCGAACCGGTTGCATCCGTGTCGCTTCGACGATTTGTCCGTTCCCATTCGGTGGTCGAGGATCTTCCGACTGCGGTATCGCTGCGGGGGTTCGCCTCGATAGCCCTCGAAGGTCAGCGGGACGCGGCGCGGTCGTTGGTCAGGGCGATGTTGATGCAGTTGTGTACTTTTCACGGTCCTGACATATTGCAGATCGCTGTGGTGCGTGGCCCCGATACTCAGGTCGAATGGGAATGGGTCAAGTGGTTGCCGCACACGCAGCACCCGGAGGCATATGACGGGGCGGGCGCGGCGCGGATGGTGTACGGCTCCTATCTCGAGTTGGAAGGTGCTCTGGGTGAGCAACTTTCGATGCGAGGCCGCTTCTCGCGTAACGCGCCCGCATCGTCAGGTGTGCCGCATGTCGTCGTTGTCGTCGACGGCGGATTGCTGGAAGGCGATTCCGGTCTGTTGACGGGAGCGGGTCTGGATTCGGTGACGATCCTGGACCTGTGTGGTTTCTCGTCGTCGTTGTCGGCCAGTCGTGGTTTGCGTCTGGTGGTCGCTCCCGATCAAGTGGGCGCGGTCAGTAGTGCCGGCGTCGAGAAGTTTGCGCGCCCTGATTCCGTCTCCACGACTACCGCCCAGACCTTCGGCCGACGGATGGCGCCGTACCGTGCTGCTTCACAGAACGCTGTCGATTCGGGGGACGACGACACGGCGTCGCGCTCGTGGAGTCAGATGCTGGGCATCGGAAACGCTGCGCGGTTCAACCCGGAGCATGCGTGGTTGCCTCGCCAGGGACGTGATCGACTGCGGGTGCCGATCGGTGTCGGTGCCGACGGTCAACCTGTCGAACTCGACCTCAAGGAATCCGCTGAGAACGGAATGGGGCCGCACGGTTTATGTATCGGGGCAACAGGTTCGGGAAAATCGGAGTTTCTTCGGACGCTTGTGCTCGGTTTGATCGCGACACACTCGCCGAACGCCCTCAATCTTGTCCTCGTGGATTTCAAGGGTGGGGCAACCTTCCTCGGTCTCGAAGAGGCACCGCACGTTGCGGCCGTCATCACCAACCTTGCCGAAGAACTGGCCATGGTGGACCGAATGCGCGACGCACTTGCCGGTGAAATGAACCGTCGTCAAGAACTCCTCCGAGCGGCGGGAAACTTCGCAAATGTGTCGGACTACGAAAAAGCGCGGATGGCGGGTGCCGCACTCGACCCGCTGCCTGCCCTGTTCGTCGTAGTGGACGAGTTCTCCGAATTGCTCAGTCAACAACCGGAATTCGCTGACCTCTTCGTGGCGATTGGCCGGCTAGGCAGATCGCTGCACATCCACCTGCTGCTTGCCAGCCAACGTCTGGACGAAGGGAAACTGCGTGGACTCGACAGTCATCTGTCGTACCGAATCGGCTTGAAGACATTCTCCGCCAACGAGTCTCGGACCGTGTTGGGGGTCCCCGACGCATACTATCTACCCGGAAATCCAGGCGCCGGATATGTGAAAGCGGATTCTGCCGAGATCGTGCGCTTTCAAGGCGCGTACGTCTCCGGACACTATGAGGGTGCGAGGATTGCGCCGACGCGACTTGCGACGGAACAATCCGTCGGTCTCGCTCCGGTGTTGTTCACCGCTGCGACGGTGATCAGTGATCACCTCCCGGAGGATGTGGTGGAGCCGGACTTCGTAGATATGGGGGAGGCAGGTGACGAATCACGAACGCTCATGGGAGTTCTCGTCGACAGGATCAAGGAGTACGGTCCGCGCGCGCACGAAGTGTGGCTTCCTCCGCTCTCCGAGTCTCCGACGCTCGATCAGCTTCTTCCGCGCGCCGTGTCGCGTGATCCGAATCTGCCCCGTGGGAATTTGAGTGCAGCGTTCGGAATTGTCGACAGGCCGTTCGACCAGCGGCGCGACCCACTTGTCGTCGACCTCAACGGGTCGACCGGAAATGTAGCGATCGTCGGCGGCCCGCAGTCGGGGAAATCGACGGCACTGCGGACCCTGATCATGGCGTTTGCTCTGACGCATACCGCGGAGCAGGTGCAGTTCTATTGCCTCGATTTCGGCGGCGGAACCTTGCTGGGACTGCGGGACCTTCCGCACGTCGGTTCGGTGGCAAATCGTCTCGACCAGGACAGGGTCCGGCGAACAGTGGCGGAGGTTTCGACGGTAGTGCAGCAACGGGAGCGACTCTTCCGTGAACTCGGTATCGACTCGATGGTCGAATTCCGGCGACTGCGCACTGCAGATCCCCGCGGAGTTGGTGTCGCCGCCGGCCTCGAACGCGACAGGTTCGGCGATGTCTTCCTGGTGATCGACGGGTGGCCAAGCGTTCGTTCCGACTTCGAATCTCTGGAAGGGCCGATCAGTATCCTTGCGGCGCAGGGATTGTCATTCGGGGTTCACGTCATGGTCACCGCGCCGAGGTGGGCAGATATTCGGCCGGCATTGAAGGATCAGCTCGGCACGCGGATTGAACTTCGCCTGGGTGACCCAGGAGACTCCGACGCGGGGCGCCAGAAAGCGAATCTGGTTCCGGAACGTCATGCGGGGCGCGGTATCACTCGTGAAGGCCTGCACTTGTTGACCGGGCTTCCGCGTATGGATGGTATCTCCAGCAGCGTAGAACTGAGCGCCGCGGTATCTGATTCGGTGATGCGCATCGCGGCTATGTCGACGTCCCGACCCGCTCCACCAGTTCGGATGCTCCCTGAATCATATACGCGTGCAGAGCTTCTCGCGTCCGTTGGAGACAGGTGGCCGCAGGCGAGCGCGGGTGACGGTCGGTGTCTGCGGGTACCTGTCGGGCTGGGTGAAACCGACCTCGAACCTGTCTACATGGACTTCGCGGAGCATCCGCACCTCCTGATATTCGGCGATACCGCCTGCGGGAAAACGTCGCTGCTCCGCGGCATAGCCGAAGGGATCATGGCGTCGAACACACCGGCGCAGGCGAAATTGATCATCGGTGACTATCGCCATTCGATGTTGGGTGTGGTCGACGGCAATCACCTCGGTGGATACTCGGCCTCAGCGGCGACATTGGGTGAACTGATGGCGGACCTTGCTCGGATCGTCGGCGGAAGAATGCCGAATTCGGATACGACGCAACAACAACTGCGAGAACGCTCGTGGTGGTCGGGACCGGAAATCTACGTGATCATCGACGACTACGACCTGGTGGCAACATCCACCGGCAACCCGGTGGCGGCATTGCTCGAGTTCATTCCCCACTCGAAGGACGTGGGGCTGCATCTGGTGATCGCCCGACGATCCGGCGGGGCAGGGCGCGCACTGTTCGAACCGGTGATTGCCCGGATCCGCGACATGGCACCTGCCGGCGTCGTGATGAGTGGCAGCCGCGACGAGGGGAATCTGGTTGGCGCCGTGCGTGGTTCCGAGATGCCGCAGGGGCGGGGTACGTACGTGTCTCGGTCGCAGACCCAGCTGGTGCAGCTACCGTGGATGCCACCGCTGTGACATCGGGTCACACGTTGTCGGTGTCTGTTCATATAGGTTCGTCCAACGCGTGGTCGGCAACCGGGCAACGCGAATTCTGTTGCAGAGTCGACACCGAGCAGCATTCGTCGCCGGCCGCCGCGTTGCCTGCAGTCAATCCGCTCGATTTCATCGACGACAACTACATGGAGATCGGTGGACGAATCGCGCCTACCGATCTCGAACTGGTGCACTTGATTTTGCACACCGTGCAAGGTTGCGGTCTGGCAGATGCGGATGTGCTGTACCTGAGCTATCCGACCGAGTGGGGAAATACCCGAAAGGGACGGTTGCTCGACGCTGCGCGTCAGGTCGGGTACGACGTTGTCCTGGTCCCGACCGCGATTGCGATTGCGCGCGCCACCCGGGGGAGCTGGCGAGCGAGGTGCATCGTGGTGGAGATCCGCGGTGGTGACGTTGTCGTTTCGTGTGTGCGCGATTTCGACGGAGACGTCACGCTCATGAACACCCAGCGCAGAGCACTGTCGGAATTGCCGCAACTATTCGGTGAATTCGAGGAACTGACAGTTCGGGACTCTGTAGTAGTTGTCGGGCGACATTCGCATTCGATTGCGTCGTCCTTGGAGCGTGGGTCGCGAAGCATTCACGGCTACGCGAGCGTGCGTGTTCTCGACGAGAGTCGGATCGTGCGAGCGATCGTTGATCCGCGGGTGCGTCTGGAGTCGGTCACAGCAGAAAATTCGGCGGGTCGGGCTGTGGACAACTCGGCATTCGGAGATCGGTGGGTGCCGCCGTCAAGGCTGGTCACGCCAGCCGATTCGGGTGTCCGGCAGCGCCGCTGGTTGCCGGCGCTGGCGGTGTCAGTCGTTGTTGTCGGACTGCTCGGGGTGGGCGTGGCGGTCGCGACCGGGCGAGGCAGCGTAGAAGGCACTGCGGTCGAAGGTACTGCGGTCGAAGCCCGAACTACTGACGGTGAGTCTGCCGATGTGGTGCCGGTGACCACATCGCCGACCGCGCAACCGACCACATCGCCGACCGCACAACCGACCACACTGGGGAGTGCCCAGCCGAGCACGCTGGTGCCTTCCACTACGTCGGCCGTGGCAACGACAACAATCCCGCTCGCCGGTGGCAACGTGAGCGTTGTCGTGCCGGCGGGGTGGGCGCCCGATCGCGGCGGATCGGCCGCAGGACGGATGGACTTGATTCCGGCGTCTGGGAATGATCGCAAAATCGTCATCGTCGAGAAGGAACTCCGTGCAGGCGTCGAGTTCGACGCGGTCGAGATCGATCTGCGTGAGCAGCTTTCGGCGATAGAGGATCCACTCCGCTTCGGAAACCTCGAGTCCACTGTTGCCGTGGACGGACGAAAGGTTCTGTTGTACAGGGAATTTCCGGATGGATATTCCGAAGTTCGGTGGCAGGTATTTGTCGAACGTGGCAGGCAGGTGAGTATCGGGTGCCAGTACCTCGTCGGTGAATGGGACGCGTTCGAGCCGGAGTGCGTTCAGATCGTCGAATCACTGTCGTCCGTGAATTGACCGCGCGAAATTTCTTTTCGAACCGCCGGAACCGTCGGCGAGTGCGCGGCGTCCAAGTATGTGTAGCGCACATCAGGTACTTGTTGCCGGCGAAGGTCCGCCGGATGTGAGCCACCGCCGACACCGCGCATGCACATCACAACCAGGGGGAAACATGGGCTTTACCGCAACTACCGCTGAATTGATCAGTTCGGCGAATGTCATCAACGGTCATTTGGGCGACATCAGAGGTCTGGTGAATGCTGTTCGATCCGAGGCGGAGGCGTCGAGCGGTTCGTGGAAGGGCAGTGCGCACACCGAATACGCAGACATCATGGTGCGCTACAACAACGCTGCCATGAAGCTCGATACGGCGCTGGGCGATATCTGTGAGCAGATCAAGCAGTCGGCCGGAACGTTCGACAGCGCAGAATCCGACAACGTGAGTTCGTTGCGCGGCGCGACCGTCAACATGTCCTGAGTGCTCTGAATCAGGCTCCGCGCAAGAACATTCGGTGAGTCGTCTGAGATCGTCCCGGATGCGACAGACATACAGAGATCAGATTCGATACGGACATAAAGTGGAACGGGAGTGGTTATGAGCGAGAACATGATCAGGTACGACTTCGGCGGACTTGCCATGTTGTCTGACGAAATGAAGCGTCAGGCGCAGGCGATCAACGACAAGCAGGGCGAGATCAAGGTTGTTGTCGACAACCTGCAGGCGGGATGGGAAGGTGCGGGTTCTGAAGCCTGGAACGACGCTCAGCGTCGGTGGGGGCAGGCGTCGGAAGAGCTGAACATCGTGCTGGCTCAGATCGCCAACGCAACCGCGAGTGGTTCCGATTCGATGCGCGACGCCGATCGCGCCGCCGCGAACGGCTTCGGGCGCTGACTTCACGTCGCATGTGGCTTTCCGTTTTCTACCCCGACGAGCATCGGTCGTCGGGGTAGAAAGCTCTTGTATGAATGCTGCCAACGGTAGTCCGGACTCTCTTTGACCGGAGACGGTTGATACCGGTATCGTCTATCGGTGGCGTGCCGTAGGCCTCCGCATGTTGATTTCCGGATGTTTGATCGTGTGTTCGACTGCACGTTCGATTCCCGGAACTCGATGCGCAGGGTCCAGCGGTTCTCGGGTCTCAACTGGCCGCCGAGAATTGTCTATGCGATACGCACATGGTCAGCAGTGGAATGAATTAAGACGAGGAAGTTCTGTGTCTACGTACACCCCGAAGGCCGGAGATGTGACCCACACGTGGCACGTCATCGACGCCACCGACGTGGTGCTGGGCCGTCTTGCCGTTCAGGCAGCGACCCTGCTGCGCGGTAAGCACAAGCCCACCTACGCTCCGCACATCGATGGTGGCGACTTCGTCGTCGTCATCAACGCCGAGAAGGTTGCCATCAGCGGCAACAAGCTCGTTGGCAAGAAGGTCTACCACCACTCCGGATTCCCGGGTGGCCTGAAGTCCCGCACCGTCGGAGAGGTCCTCGACCGGACCCCCGATCGCCTCGTGGAGAAGGCCATCGTCGGCATGCTCCCGAAGACCAAGCTTGGTCGCGCGATGAGCAGCAAGCTCAAGGTCTACGCGGGCCCGAATCACCCCCACACCGCGCAGCAGCCGGTGCCGTTCGAGATCAAGCAGGTCGCACAGTGACATCGCCGGAAGAGCAGAACGTGACCGAAGAAAACATCGAGGCAGTGGAAGAATTCGCCGCCGAAGCAGTCGAGGTCGTCGAAGAGGTTGCAGCGGCTACGCTGGCACCGATCGTCATCGATCGCCCGATCCAGACCGTTGGTCGTCGTAAGGAAGCGGTCGTCCGCGTCCGCATGATCCCCGGCACCGGCCAGTTCAAGCTCAACGGCCGCACCATCGAGGATTACTTCCCGAACAAGGTGCACCAGCAGCTGATCAAGGCTCCGCTGGTTACGGTTGAGCGTCCCGAGTCTTTCGACATCGTTGCACTGCTGCACGGTGGCGGACCGTCCGGTCAGGCAGGCGCGTTGCGTCTGGCTATCGCTCGTGCGCTCATCGAGGTCACCCCCGATGATCGTCCGGCACTCAAGAAGGCCGGCTTCCTGACCCGTGACGCTCGCGCAGTCGAGCGTAAGAAGTACGGACTGAAGAAGGCTCGTAAGGCATCGCAGTACTCGAAGCGTTGATGCTTCGCCGAGGTTGACCGGCTGGTCTGCTTCGGCACCTGTTCGACTCGAGAGCAGGCGTCCATCGTTACCGGACGCCTGCTCTTGTGTTTTTCGGGAAAGATATTTCACAGAACTCGCACAAGATATTCAGGGAGTTGTTCGATGGGGCGGTTGTTCGGAACTGACGGTGTGCGCGGCTTGGCCAATGGTGATCTGACGGCGGATCTTGCGCTGCGATTGTCGATAGCGGCTGCGCATGTTCTGGCAGCTGAATCAACCGGTGGTGGCACCCGCCGCCCGACCGCGGTCGTCGGACGCGATCCTCGTGCGAGCGGTGAAATGCTCCAGGCAGCTGTCACGGCGGGGCTGACTTCGGCCGGCATCGACGTCTTGGATGTCGGCGTTCTGCCGACACCAGCGGTTGCCTATCTGACTGGTTTGTTCGATGCGAGTCTCGGCGTGATGATCTCCGCCTCTCACAATCCGATGCCGGACAACGGCATCAAGATCTTTGCCGCGGGTGGACACAAACTCGACGACGATGTCGAGGCCGCAATCGAGGCCGCCATCGACGGTGGTGTGGCGCCGAAGTTGCCGACCGGCGCGGGTATCGGGCGAGTACGCCCGGTCGGTGATGCCGCTGCGCTCTACTTGCAGCATCTCGGCACCGCTCTGACGCAGCCGCTCGACGGCCTGACCGTTGTTGTGGACTGCGCAAACGGGGCAGCCTCCGAGGTCGGCCCGGCGGCCTATCGGGCTGCGGGTGCGACGGTGATCGCGATCAGCGCCGAACCGGACGGCCTCAACATCAACGACGGTTGTGGATCCACTCACCTGGAGAATCTGCAGAAAGCAGTGGTCGAGCACGGCGCCGATCTTGGTCTTGCCCACGACGGTGACGCCGACCGTTGCCTCGCCGTCGACGAGACCGGGGCAGTGATCGACGGCGACGTGATCATGGCGGTGCTGGCGGTGGCGATGCACGAATCCGGAGAATTGGTCGACAACACACTCGTGGCGACCGTCATGAGCAACCTGGGTTTGCACCTTGCGATGCGGGCAGCGGGTATCGACGTGGTCACAGCGGCGGTCGGTGACCGCTATGTGTTGGAAGAACTTCGTACCGGCGGATACAGCTTGGGCGGCGAACAGTCCGGACACGTGGTGTTCCCCGGATTCGGAACAACCGGAGACGGCGTGCTCACCGGACTTCGATTGCTGGCCAGGATGGCGCAGACGGGTAAGTCGTCCTCGCAGCTCGCCGCAACGATGACGTCGCTTCCGCAGGTCTTGGTGAATGTGAGGGTGGAAGACAAAGCAGCAGTTGCCGCAGCGACCTCGGTAATGGCAGCGGTCGCCGATGCCGAGCGTGTGCTCGGTGACGCCGGCCGTGTTCTGCTTCGACCTTCCGGTACCGAACAATTGGTGCGAGTCATGGTCGAAGCTGCGGATCTTGGTGTGGCACGCAAGCTTGCCGACGAGCTGGCAGAAACCGTCGCAGCGGTGTAACCGCATGTAGCGTGATCGTCCTGTGGGGAACTGAATTCTCGTGGGAACGACCCACGGGGTTCGTGCGTCCAAGTAGTCATGGACCGCCGGATCTTTCGTGCGGCCGGGCGAAACGGAGTTCCGCATGGATATCGACCACACTGCTACCGATGAGCTCGAGCGTCGGACAACGGCGCTTGCGCAACAGATGGGTGTCACTGCACGAACGTTGGAATTTGCCGAGTTCTCGGGCGAGTGTGCAGGCCGGGATTACGTCGAGTGTGGCAACACACTAGCTGCTGCGCTGGGTGGGCTCCGGATACGGATGGTGGAACGTGCCCAGTTCGTCGAGGCTCTCGGCGCGCGTATCGGCAGTTCGACCCGAGCAATTGCGGATGTCGATCTGGGATTGGCAGACCAATTGCGAATGCACAGCCGCGAGTATCCGAAATCAGGTTTCTGATGCCGATTCGCAATGCGGCCACGTCGACAGCTTCGGCAGATGCTGCGGAATCTATTATTGCGCAACGTAATTCGTTGTCGGTTCCGGACGAAATTCTCGACTCCGGTAGCGTCGGATTGGATTTCTTCGAGCGTTTTCACGACGCGGCCACTCGTCTCGGTATCGAAATGCGACCGCTGGGTAGCTACGACGAGATGTATCGTGCCGAATCGGGAATCGATCTGCAGGCTCTGCACGCTGACGTGTCGACGATGTCCCTTGCGGCGGAAGCGTCGTCGCGCGATTCGCAGGACTTCGCGGTCCTGTCCGAGTCGCTCGCGGAGATCTGGAATGTCGAGGCTGTGGACGACGTTGCCGGACGAGCGCGCGACGAGCAGCGAAGAGCGGAAGTCGATGTCGAAGCCATGCCGTTGCTGATTTCCGTCGCCGACGAGCTGGCAGGAATAGTTCGAACTGCCGTGGTGGACAAGGCTTTCAAGGTTGCGTCGCTGAATCGAGAAACGATCGGCGGTATCGATGCGCAGCGCATCGATCAGCTGGTGGACGTGAGCACGCAGCAAGGGGGCGTGGACGCAGTTGCCAAGGCTGCCACGTGGTTTGCGCCGTTGTCGGATGAGCAATTCAGAGCGGTGCGATATGCCGCGCCGGTCGATCAGATCGAAACTTGTA
This sequence comes from Rhodococcus sp. MS16, assembly GCF_013277795.1. Taxonomy (NCBI): domain Bacteria; kingdom Bacillati; phylum Actinomycetota; class Actinomycetes; order Mycobacteriales; family Nocardiaceae; genus Rhodococcus; species Rhodococcus sp. MS16. The sequence goes on along the minus strand of NZ_VBTM01000018.1, from coordinate 51,158 downwards.
GAGCAGCAGCAGATCTCGTCAGACCTTGGATCGATCAGATCTTCAGGCCTGTGTACGTGGATACCCGCGACGAGTTCGACCGCGCCTGCGAGCAGGCCCGGGTGGCTCTGACCGACGCTTTCGGGGTTGCCGCCGGTATCGTCTCCGAACTGTTTCCGGTCGAGAGTGAATCTACCGAAACGCGGCATTCTTCAGTTCCGGCCGACGCAGCGCAGACATCCGTGCCGCAAGCAGTCGAACCGTCGGGAGCCAGGGTTGCACCTGCACTCGAGTTGGCGGTCGGTGCAAATACCTGGGGGTTCTCGCTCGCGCCGGACGGGCGTGGGGTCAGTCTTGAAGTTCGTGACCTGTCAGGGGAGTCCGTCACTGTCACTGTGGAATTGGACGAGCACGGCTGGCCGAGAATCGCGGTGGAGACGGATGCCGCTCCCGTAATGTCCGAGGCGCCGGAGCCCGCGCCGCAGCCGTACCAACCCCCTAATCCAACTCCAGTAGACACTGCGCCGTCAGAAGACCCTGCACCGCCAGAACACCGTGAGTCGCTGAACGAACCGATTGTGACCGGAGCCGAATTAGCCGGGGCGGGGCCGATATGAGTTTGTCGCAGTTCGACGCCATCAATGCGGCCATGGATTCGCAACTCGCCGAATTTCGCATGCGACGATCTGCTGCCGAACGTGACTACCAACAGCGGTGTGCACAATTCGGCGAATTGTCTACCGGTGTGAAGGAGTTCGGGCGTTTGCCCTTCGAACAGGGCGCGTTTCTGCGATCAGCGTCGGCGTCGATGCCTGGCGATACTGCGATGCCTGGCGACATGGCGATGCCTGGCGACACTGCGAAGTCCGGCCAGCCGGTACGAGATTCGAGTGTTGATTACCGGGAAACTGCCTGGCTCCGGCGAGCGTCGGACTGAGAGTGGGTGTCGGACTGAGTATCCGCGTCGAACATGGGCGAGGTGTGCGGGAATTCGGTGTCCTGATCGGCAAATGCTTCGTAGCGCTTGTCGCCGGTCAGGTGGAATAGAAGGAATCCCGTCAGTAGGCAACGCGTCGTGGCCTGTGTTTTGCGTTCGGAGCCGCCGAGGCCCAATGCTCCCAGAAGGCGACGCCCTTCGATGAGACCAGCATCCTGGGCGTCGTCGACGGTTCGTCCGATTACGGGTCCGCCCCATTCGCGGGTGAGCGGGCGGGCGTTGCTGGTGAGTGAGTCGACGTCGTCCTCGCCGGCGAGGATCAGCCCGGGGGCTGTGATCTTGGACGCGTAGTTCTCGGCTTTGGGGGCGGTGGGTGCGGGGAAGAGCGCGGCGACGGCGGCGACGTTTCCACGTTGTGCGGCTGCGAGGACCGCGGCACCGGCACCCATCCCGTGTCCGGCAAATGCGACGTGGTCAGGATGAACGCTGATCTGCCCGGGACCGAGTCGGACGCCGACGCAGATGTCGAGGGTCGAGCGCAGGTCTGCGGCCAATCCGAGGTGCGAGGGGACGGGGCCACGCTCACTTTCGGGTGCTGCGGCGACAATTCCCCAGGAAGCGAGATGCTGAAGTGTTTGTTCGTATTTGTGCGCACCGACCATCCAGCCGTGCCCGAAGGCGACGGCGGGGAGATTGAAGCCCGTTTCCGGGGTGTAGACGACTCCTGGTTGACCGGCCAGAGCGAGGTTGCCGCGCAGAACGCGGTGCGGTCCGCGCTTGGACAGCTCACGGGTCAGTGCCTTCAGTTTCGGTGCCACGGATCAAGACGTTATCCGATGTGGCCGTCGGCGTGCCCTGGCAACCGCAGAATGCGCGTGCCACGGGTGTCCAAGTACCCTGATTCACCATGTGCGGAATCGTGGGATACGTCGGCCACCGCCCAGCTCTGGGTGTCGTGGTGGAGGCTTTGCGGCGAATGGAGTATCGCGGCTACGACTCCTCGGGAATCGCGATTCTCGACGGAGTGGGTGGCGTTGAGATCGAGCGTAAGGCAGGGAAGCTGGCCAACCTCGAAGCTGAGTTGGAAGAGATCGGTGCGGACAGCTTTGTCGGCTCAACGGGCATGGGTCATACCCGGTGGGCTACACATGGTCGACCGACCGATCGGAATGCCCACCCGCATCGCGACGCGAGTGGGAAGCTTGCGGTGGTCCACAACGGCATCATCGAGAACTTCGCTCCGCTGCGTGCTGAGCTCGAGGCTGCCGGCATCGAACTGCTCAGTGACACCGATACCGAGGTAACGGTCCATCTGGTGGCGCGTGCGTACGCGGAGGGCCCGACTGCGGGTGATTTCGTCGAGAGCGCGTTGTCGGTTGTCCGTCGTCTCGAAGGCGCGTTCACGTTGCTGTTCACGCACGCCGATCATGCGGACACGATTGTCGCTGCGCGTCGTTCGACGCCGTTGGTGGTGGGTGTCGGTGAGGGCGAGATGTTCCTCGGTTCCGATGTGGCGGCGTTCATCGAGCACACACGCGACGCGGTGGAACTCGGTCAGGATCAGGCGGTGGTGATCACCGCGAACAGCTACCGGATCTCCGATTTCTCCGGCAACGAAGCGCAGGGGCGCCCGTTCCAAATCGACTGGGATCTTGCGGCTGCCGAAAAGGGCGGTCACGACTACTTCATGCTCAAGGAGATCGAGGAGCAGCCGACCGCAGTTGCGGATACGCTTCTCGGGCACTTCGAGAACGGCAAGATCGTTCTCGACGAGCAGCGGTTGTCCGACCAGGAACTGCGCGACGTCGACAAGGTTTTTGTCGTGGCCTGTGGCAGCGCGTATCACTCCGGTTTGTTGGCGAAGTATGCGATCGAACATTGGACTCGGCTTCCGGTCGAGGTGGAGCTGGCGAGCGAATTCCGTTACCGGGACCCGGTTCTGGACCGTTCGACGCTGGTTGTTGCCATCTCGCAGTCCGGCGAGACCGCCGATACGCTCGAAGCCGTCAAGCATGCCAAGGATCAGAAGGCTCGGGTTCTCGCGATCTGCAACACCAACGGCGCGCAGATCCCCCGTGAGGCGGACGCTGTTCTCTACACGCGGGCGGGACCGGAAATCGCCGTCGCGTCCACCAAGGCATTCCTGGCGCAGGTGACGGCAAATTACCTTGTCGGGTTGGCCTTGGCGCAGGCGCGCGGCACCAAGTACCCGGACGAAGTTGCCCGTGAGTACGCGGACCTCGAGGCGATGCCGGCTCTGGTGAGCAAGGTCATCGAGAACGCGGAACCGATCCGTGAGCTGGCTCGCACGTTTGCGCATGCGTCGACGGTTCTGTTCCTGGGGCGTCACGTTGGGTACCCGGTTGCGCTCGAGGGTGCGCTCAAGCTCAAGGAGCTTGCGTACATGCATGCAGAGGGCTTTGCGGCGGGCGAGCTCAAGCACGGGCCGATCGCGTTGATCGAGGAGGGCCTGCCGGTCATCATCGTCATGCCGTCGCCGAAGGGCCGTGCGGTGTTGCACTCGAAGTTGGTGTCCAACATTCAGGAGATCAAGGCGCGTGGTGCAACGACGATCGTGATCGCCGAGGAAGGTGACGACGCAGTACGTGCGCACGCGGATCACCTGATCGAGATCCCGGCGTCGCCGACCCTCTTGCAGCCGTTGCTGTCCACGGTACCGCTGCAGATCTTTGCCGCGGAGGTCGCCGCGGCACGTGGCTACGACGTCGACAAGCCGCGTAACCTGGCGAAATCGGTTACCGTCGAATAGTTTTCGGTGAAATCAGTGAGGCCCGCAACCTTCCGGTTGCGGGCCTCATTGCTGCCGACAGCTATTGAACGATCACAGTGCCTCGCATGTCGGGGTGCGGTGTGCAGGTGTAGTCGTAGGTTCCGGGTTCGTCGAAGGTGGCCGTGTAGGTGCCCGACTTCTTGAGCGGGCTTCGGAGCAGGCTTCGGGCACTGCCGATGCCTTTGACGTCGTGGGCCATGCCTCCGTCGTCGAACACCCAGGTGACCGTGTCACCCACGTTCACGGTGATGGATGCGGGGGAGTAGGCCATCCCGGTGACGGTGACGACGGGGCCACTCAGCGTGGTTTCGGGCGCACTAGGGGTGGAATCCGTGCTGGAACTGCACCCGACGAGGCCGGCGGTGAGCACGAGGCCCGCGAACATCGGGACGAGACGTGATTTCATGGTTCCGAGGGTAGCGACTGGCAAACGAAGGGTTCCGGCATGCGCGGGTACTACACGGCAGATCAGGTTCGCGAAGCGGAGGCGCCGTTGCTGGCGTCGTTGCCCGACGGAGTGTTGATGCGCCGGGCCGCGTACGGACTCGCTCGGATTGTTGCCGACGAATTGCGTTTGTACACAGGATTACTCGCTTCGAAGTCGGTGACTCTGCTGGTCGGCAGTGGCGACAACGGCGGTGACGCGCTCTGGGCCGGAGCGTTCTTACGTAAGCGCGGAGTTGCTGTGCGTGCGGTCCTGCTCGACCCGGAGCGCGCGCACCGGCGGGGCCTCGAGGCCTTCCGCCGAGCGGGTGGGCGTATCGAGTCCGACCTCGGTACACCGGATCTGGTGGTCGACGGGATTGTCGGGATTTCGGGTCGTGGTTCGTTACGCCCTGCGGCGGCCGCGCTGGTGGAGCAAGTCCGCTGCCCGATCGTGGCGGTGGATCTTCCCAGTGGTGTGGACCCGAACACCGGGGGCGTCGACGGGCCTGCGGTGACAGCCGCAGTGACGGTGACGTTCGGCGCGCTCAAACCCGTGCATGTCCTGGCGCCGCAGCGGTGCGGTCGGGTGGAGCTGATCGACATCGGTCTGGATCTCGGGGAGCCGGATTTCCGCGCCCTCGATCCGGCGGAAGTGGGGGCGCGCTGGCCGGTTCCGGGCCCGAGTGACGACAAGTATTCGCAGGGCGTTGTTGGGGTGATTGCGGGGAGTGCGCAGTATCCGGGGGCTGGTGTGTTGTGCACGGGGGCAGCGGTCACGGCGACGTCGGGTCTGGTGCGTTACGCGGGTCACGGCGCGGCCGAGGTGCTCTCACGTTTCCCCGAGGTGATCGCAAGCGCGGCCTTCGAAGACGCGGGGCGCGTGCAGGCATGGGTGGTCGGTCCGGGTATGGGAACCGATGCCGACGCGGCGGCGCTGCTTGCATCTGTTCTTGCGACGGATGTCCCGGTCCTGGTCGATGCGGACGGGTTGAGCTTGCTGGCCGAGAATCTTGATCTGGCACGTCGGCGCACCGCACCGACGCTTCTGACTCCACACGCGGGTGAGTTCGCACGATTGGCGGGCACCGAGGTGGGGCTTGATCGGGTCGGTGCCGCGCGCGCTTTGGCATCGGATCTCGGTGCGACGGTGCTCCTCAAGGGTCATACGACAGTGATCGCTGATGGAGGCGGACAGGTGTTGGTCAATGATGCGGGTGGCTCGTGGGCGTCGACGGCCGGATCGGGTGACGTTTTGTCCGGTGTGATGGGGGCGCTGCTCGCTGCCGGGCTTGCACCGCTCGACGCTGCGGCCGTGGGAGCCAGAACACACTCTCTTGCCGCGAACTTGGCGGCCGCAGGCGGCCACGCCGACGTTGCCGGTGCACCGATCTCGGCATCGCCGCTGCTCGGGAGTGTGCGTGACGCAGTAAGAGTGTTGCGCAGCGTCGCGCGGAATTGAGTGATGTCAAACCCGAATTGATGTCGGAACTCGCGAGAGTGGCAGGATTGACGCCATGAAGCTTGCCGAAGGAAGAGCCCCGAAAGACCCAGAAGAAGGGGAGTCGGCAAGCGTCGCGGCAACAGGAGGTCCGCAGACCGAGGCGGTCGTGGACCTCGATGCCATCGCCCACAACGTACGGGTTCTTCGTGAGTTCGCCGGTGACGCGGCACTGATGGCAGTCATCAAAGCTGACGGGTACAACCACGGTGCCGTTGCTGTTGCGCGCACTGCACTCTCCGCCGGTGCCCGCGAACTCGGTGTCACCACGATCGGCGAGGCCTTGGTCCTGCGGGCAGCGGGGATCACCGCTCCGGTACTGGCGTGGCTGCATGGCGTCGACGCCGATTTTGCCGCCGCCATTTCCGCCGACGTGGAAATCGGGGTTTCGTCTCCGCGGCACCTGGCCGCGGTGGTGACCGCCGCGCGGGATCTCGGACGAACTGCCACGGTGACGCTGAAGGTCGACACCGGACTCAATCGCAACGGCGTCTCGCAGACCGACTGGCCGCAGATGCTGGCAGACCTCGTCGCGGCGCGAAACGAGGGCACGATCCGGTTGCGCGGAGTGTTTTCGCACCTGGCGCATTCGGACGAACCGCACCACGACGTCATCGACCACCAGAAGCAACGTCTGATCGATGCAGTTGCCGACGTCCGGGCTCACGGATTCGAACCCGAGGTTGTGCACCTTTCCAACTCGGCGGCGACGGTAACCCGTCCTGACCTGCGATTTGACATGGTTCGGCCGGGAATTGCGATATACGGGTTGTCGCCCGTACCAGAGATGGGCGATTTCGGTCTCCGACCGGCAATGACGTTGCGAGCGAAGGTGATTCTGGTGAAGAAGGTGGCCGCCGGTGAGGGGGTTTCCTACGGACACCTCTGGACCGCGCCGCGCGACACCACCCTGGCACTGCTCCCCGTCGGCTATGCCGACGGGCTTCCGCGCTCGTTGAGCGGGCGTTTCGAGGTCCAACTCGGCGGTAAGCGTCGTCAAGCCGTCGGACGGATCTGCATGGACCAGGTGATGGTCGATCTCGGACCAGATGGTGACGGTGTGCGCGAGGGCGACACCGCCATCTTCTTCGGCAACGGCGATCAGGGCGAACCCAACGCGCAAGCCTGGGCGGAAGTGCTGGACACCATTCACTACGAGATCGTGACCGGCCTGCGCGGGCGAACCGAACGTACGTACATCGGCGGGGAGGGTATCTCGTGAAGACTGCAGGACGAATGAGCATCCTCGGTGGGCTCCTCAGTGCGATTGCACTCGGTTCCATGGCCGGCGTCAACGCGTTGAAGACGGCCACTCGGCCAGGTCGAGAGATCTACGCAGACGAAGACTTCGACCTGATGACGCGGGACCGCGCGAGCGTTGTACGCACCGACGACGGGGTTGATCTGGCAGTCCGCGAAGTCGGGCCGGACGACGCTCCACTGACGGTTGTCTTTGTGCACGGATATTGTCTGAGCGCGTTTTCCTGGCATTTTCAGCGTCGTCAGCTTGCCGAGCGGTGGGGTGACGACGTTCGGATGGTGTTCTACGACCAGCGCGGGCACGGTGATTCGGGCATGCCTCGCGCAAAGAGTTGTACGGTCTCGCAACTCGGCCGTGACCTGGCGTCGGTCATCGAAGCCAAGGTGCCGATCGGTCCGGTTGTGCTTGTCGGTCATTCGATGGGCGGCATGACAGTGCTCGCGCTTGCCGGTCAGCGACCGGAATGGTTCGCCGGTGGCCGAGTTGTCGGTGTCGGGTTGGTATCGACCACCGCAGCGGGTCTCGCCGAAACCGGACTCACTCGCAATCTGCAGAATCCGATCATCGACGGTTTCCGTCTGGCTGTGCGGACGTCCCCGGGCGTCGTACAGCATGCCCGTGGCGCTGCGCGCGTGCTCATCACACCGATCCTGCGGGCCGCGTCGTACGGCACGGACGTGAGCCCTCGACTGCACGAGCTGTCGGACGGGATGCTCGATCGCACGTCGGTTGTCACCATCGTCAATTTTCTGCGGACCCTCGAATTGCATGACGAGAGTGGGTCTCTGCCTGTCCTCGCGCACACTCCGGCTGTCGTGATCTGCGGCGATCAGGACATGATGATTCCGTTTGCCAGCTCGCAACTGTTGGCGGATGCGTTGCCGGAGTCCGAATTGGTGCGAATTCGCGGCGGCGGTCACCTGATCCAGCTGGAGTTCCCGGCTATCGTCACGGATGCGATCGAGAGTCTTGTCTCACGTACACATAGTCAAGTGAGGTCCGATGTCGGCTGAAACCCTCCCTGAATCAGGAACCGTCACTCTGGAGACGACGGAAGACACGGAGGCATTCGGTCGCAGGCTGGCGGCCGGACTTGTCGCCGGTGACCTCGTGGTTCTCGACGGTCCCCTCGGCGCCGGAAAAACGGCACTGACCCGCGGTATCGGTGCGGGCCTCGGCGTGCAGGGACGCGTGACGTCACCGACATTTGTCATCGCGCGCGAGCATCGCCCCGGCATTCGCGCCGACGGCGGAACACCCGTCGGGATGATTCACGTCGACGCGTATCGCCTCGGCGACAGCGGGCCGCACGCTCTTGACGAGCTCGACGCCCTGGACCTCGATACCGACCTCACCGATGCGGTGGTCGTGGTGGAGTGGGGCGGCGACGTCGTGGAACGCCTTGTCGAGCGTCACTTGCGGGTGCAGCTTCACCGTGAACCCGAGTCGGATGTCCGGACAGCCAGTTGGGCATGGACGTCGTGACACTGCTCCCACCGTTGAAAGTAGTTCTTCACGTGCGAGTACCCTGAGTTATCGTGCTTGTTCTCGCGATTGATACCTCCACGCCGGCCGTCACCGCCGGAGTTGTCTCACTCTCGCCTCTCGGTGAGGTTTCGACGCTCGCCGTTCGGGTGACAGTGAACCCCCGCGCACACGCCGAGGTGCTTACCCCGCATGTTCTCGAATGCCTCGCCGAGGCGTCGATCACGCCGGCAGACCTGGGCGCCGTGGTGGTGGGCGTGGGACCTGGTCCGTACACCGGCCTGCGGGTGGGGATGGCGACCGGCGCCGCGTTCGGTGACGCGCTCAGTGTCCCGGTCTACGGTGTGTGCAGCCTCGACGCCATTGCCGCGGCAGTGCAGACGCCAGGCAACCTGCTTGTCGTGACCGATGCACGTCGACGTGAAATCTATTGGGCTCGTTACGATGAGGGCGTTCGAGTGGAAGGCCCCGCAGTGAATTCGCCGGGCGACGTCGACGCGTCGCCGTCGACGATTGTTGCCGGATCTGCTTCGCACGTAGACCTTTTCGATCTCCGGGTCGAGCCTGCGGAGACGCCGTCTCCGGCCGGTTTGGTCACTGTTGCAGCGCAAGACATTCTGGCCGGTTCGATTCCGGAACCGCTCGAGCCGCTGTATCTACGCCGCCCGGACGCCAAGACTCTGGCGGAACGCGGCAAATGAGTTACACCATCACGTCGATGACGGTCGACGACGCCGAGCGGTGTGCCGAGTTGGAACGTGCCCTCTTTGCGGGGGACGGGCCGTGGACCGCTCAGGCTTTTGTCTCCGAGTTGGCCGGCTCGCACAATCACTACTTCGTGGCTCGTGAGCCCGACGGTCGTGTTCTGGGGTACGCCGGAGTTGCATTGTTGGGCGCGCCGCCCAACATCGAAGCCGAAGTGCACACCATCGGAACGGATCCGGGTGCGCAGCGCCGCGGTATCGGCGGGGCTTTGCTCGATGCGCTCTTGGCTCTCGCGGACGACCGGGGAGCAGACGTGTTCCTGGAAGTGCGCACCGACAACGAACCGGCAATCGCTCTGTATCGGCGTGAGGGATTCGAGATCGTCGGAACCCGAAAGAAGTACTACCAGCCCAGCGGGGCAGATGCGTTCACGATGCGGCGGCCCGCCGTAGGTGTTCGCAAGAATGAGGAGCAGCAAGCATGATCGTCATGGGTGTCGAAAGCTCGTGCGACGAAACAGGAGTCGGCATCGTTCGTTGGAACGGTGACGGAACCTGCGATTTGTTGGCGGACGAAGTGGCGTCGAGTGTGGATCAGCACGCCCGGTACGGCGGAGTGGTGCCTGAGGTTGCATCGCGCGCTCATCTCGAGGCAATCGTCCCGACCATGCGGCGTGCTCTCGCGGCGGCCGGTATCGAGAAGCCCGACGCTCTGGCCGTGACGATCGGACCCGGCCTGGCGGGCGCCCTGTTGGTGGGTGTGGCGGCAGCCAAAGCCTATGCGGCAGCGTGGAACATCCCGTTCTATGCGGTCAATCACCTCGGTGGCCACGTATCGGTCGACACCCTCGAGCACGGACCGTTGCCGTCGTGCGTGGCCCTTCTGGTCTCCGGTGGGCACACGCATTTGCTGCACGTCGAGGATCTCGGAAAGCCGATCGTCGAACTCGGAACAACCGTCGACGACGCTGCCGGTGAGGCCTTCGACAAGGTTGCGCGACTTCTCGGTCTCGGGTTCCCCGGTGGACCGGCCTTGGATGCGGCTGCGCAGGAAGGTGATCCGAACGCGATCCCGTTCCCGCGTGGCATGACGGGCCCGCGCGACTCGCGTCACGACTTCTCCTTCTCCGGGCTCAAGACGTCCGTTGCTCGCTATGTGGAGTCGAAACAGCGTGCGGAAGAAGCTTTTTCGATTCCGGATATCGCAGCGTCGTTCCAAGAGGCGGTGGCCGACGTCCTGACGATGAAGGCGGTTCGTGCCGCCAAGGATGTCGGCGTCGACACCGTGGTGCTCGGCGGAGGAGCAACCGCGAACTCTCGCATTCGTAGCCTCGCCGAGCAGCGGTGCGCCGAATCCGGTCTCACGCTGCGTATCCCGAAGCCGAGGTTGTGTACCGACAACGGAGTGATGATCGCTTCGCTGGCCGCACACCTGATCGGTGCCGGAGCCGGGCCGTCGGAATTGAGTGTTGCAACCGATCCGGGATTGTCCGTCTCGATCAGCCAAGTTCTGCGCTAGGTCAGCCGACCGGTACAGGCAGGTGAGCGGTGGGGGTCGGCGCCGCATTCTCCGTCGTCGGCTCGGGTGATGCGGACTCTGTGGGAGTCTCGGCGGTGGTTTCGGTGGAACCGGAACCACCGTTTCCGCCTTCGCCCGGAGCCAGTTCCGAAGGCCCACTCGGAATCTGTGGCAGGTTCTCCGGCCACCACGACGGTGTATCCGGCAGCGTGATGCCGGGAAGTGTCGGCCGGGCCGGGATGGTGGTCGTGGTTGTCGGCGGAAGAGTTGTCGGCGGAACGGTTGTCGTCGGTGTGGCCGACGGCGGCGCGGGCGACAACGTGAACTGATGTGTCTCGTACGGCTGTGTTCCGTACGGCTGCGTTCCGTACGGCTGCGTTCCGTACGGCTGTGCCCGGTACGGGACTGTTGTGTGGACAACCGTGGGCACCGGGTCATGTGACGGGATGACTGTGGAACCGGTGCTCGGAACGACGTCGGTTGTGGTGTGCGTTGTGGTCGATCCGGTGCCGGCCGGCGAAATCGGCGTGTTGTCGGTCGGGACGACTTCCTTGGCGGCATAACCCAATACGAGTCCACCGACGACTAGCGCGCCGATCAGCGCGCCCGACGCTTTGGCGGCCGGACGGATGCGCTCGGAAGTTTCCGAGCCTGCCAACGGGTAACGCAACGACGTCGCGGAATCTGCAAGTAGTGCAGCACCTTTGGCTGCGGCTGCTTCGGGCTCGTCGAATTCGACCGTCGGGACTCGTGCGGCGTCTGCGATTGCCGTACGCACAGTGGGGATATGCGCGCCGCCGCCGATGAGGACAATGGCCTCGACGGTGTGTGGTGCCGCGCTCAGGACGCTGCGGATCAGCGTGAGCGCGCGCTCGACATCCGCGGCGATAATGTCCTCGAACTCGACCCGGGTGATCGTGATGGGCCCACGTGGCAGGTCGATCGTGACGCTGCGAGTGGTGGAGAGTTGTTCCTTCGCGACGTGGCAGCGCGACATCAGTAGTTCGGTGTCGGTGTGTCGACCGAGTGGATGAGGGTACTTGTCGGTGACAAACGCGACGAGGGCTGCGTCGATGCCGGCGCCGGCAAGAGCGTCGGTGCGTTCGGAGATGAGGATCTCGCCGCTGTGATCGACCACGGACACGCTCAGGCCGCTGTCGCCGAGGTCTATCTGCGCGGTGGCGCCGTAGCGTGCAGTCTTGCCTGTTTCTGCGAGATAGGCGTGCACTGCGGCCGGTTCGGGAATGAGCCGAACGCGGTTCGGCGACTTCGCGAGCGAGGATCGGATGCTCGCGAGCTGTTGGTCGGTCGAGTATGTGACCCCGATGGACCGAGGGGCAGCGGCGCGATCGGACACCTGCGTGGTCATCAGCTTGATCGACGCGCGCACCAAGTCTCCGACGTTGGTGTTTACCTGATCGGCGGAGACGAATCGTGTTTCGGCAGGCAAACTACCGGGTGTGGCTTCTGCGGAATCGGTATCGACGAGCGCGGAGTAGACGCCCGACGAACCCGTCGACATTCCCAGTGATGAACCCATCTTGCACCCCCTCGCAGGTGTTTCTGTGACCGCATATCGATCGCCGTTACATGAACGTTACAGAACGATCGGCACGATTGCTCGGCAGTTTTCTGTGAGGAGGAGAACTTTTCGTACCGAAACGGTGGTTTTACCAGCGGGATTGCCGAATATTGAATTATGCGGAAAAAAGTCGAATCCCGGCAGATGGATACGCGTCAACGCCGTCGATTGATCGCGGGGGCGATACTGCGGCCGGTGCTGACCGTCGTCGCGTTGGGTTGTGCGTATTTCCTGTTGCCGTGGACCGACGCACACACCGTCAGCGCCTTTGCTCTGTTGGTCGCAGGCGGTGTCGCGGTACTGGGTGTCGCTGCCTGGCAGATCAAGCGAATCCTGAATTCGGATGTGCCGGCGTTGCAGGCCGTCGAGGCGGCATCTGTCGTGGTGCCGACGTATCTTCTGATCGTCTCGATGACCTATTTTGCTGTCGCAGGGGCCGACCCGACAAGTTTCACCGAACCGTTGTCGAGGATGGGTGCGCTCTATTTCTCGCTGTCCGTGTTCTCGACCGTCGGGTTCGGGGACATCGCCGCAAAAACTGATCTGGCCAGGGCATTGGTGTCGCTTCAGATCGTCTGCAACCTGGTGCTGATCGGCTTTGGCGTCCGCTTTGTTATTGCTGCCGTGTCCTGGTCCAAGGAACACAGGACACGGCAGACGAAGCCAGGTGACGCTAGCGAATGACGGGAACCAGCAGCTCGACGTTCTGATCGACACCGGCGCCGGTCAGCTTGGGATCGCGGTGAATGTCGTTGAAGGACAGTTCGCGGTACAGCGATGCCAGGCCCTCGGGCGATTTGTCACTGTGATCGACCGAGTACGGACTCTCGGCTTCGAAGAGCGTCGCGAGCAGCGAGACGGTGCCGTCGCCGTTGTCCGCGATTTCGATGATCCGGCCGAGCTGCGGGAAGTCGATGTGCGAAGCGGTGTTGATCTCCCAGAACCCCTGTTCCGGCGTGACACCGGGCCACGGGGTGATCTTGTTCTCGTGTGTGTGGCCGTTGACCCAGGCAAGAACGTTGGGGAAGCGGTGCAACAGTTCGAGAAGCTGCGAACCACGGAAGCGCGGCTCGAGGATGTTCTCGGGGTCGGGGATGAGATTGTCCATCGTGTCGCTCGTGTGGTGGCTGAACAGCACGAAGTAGGTGTCGTCGCGGGACTGTGTGATCTTGGACCCGGCAGCGTCGAAGAACGTGCTGCTGCCGGCCCGAAGGGTGTCTTCGATCCAGCGGAACTGCGCTGCGCCAAGGGAGCCGTCGACAAAGCCGGCACGGTTGGTGGAGTCCATGCTGATTCCGACGACGCCGGGAGCGATCTCGAAAGAGTAGTAACCGATGCCGGTGTGATCGGCGTCCGGTACAAATCCGTGACCAACCGGACCCGGACCGGTATGCGCCGGATCGAGGTGCGCGGCGATGAACTGCTTCGGCGTGAAGGGAGCACGGGCCGGGTCGGGGGTGACCTGGCGCGGGGGCGTCGTGAAGGCGGACAGAATTCCCGGAATGGCGCTCGGATCGAACTTGGTGGCGATGTCGATCTGCTTGGCCTGTTCCGGTGAGCCGGGAACCTCGAACTTGAGCGATCCGGTGTACATGGCCTCTAGCGGCGGGATGCCACTGGGAACGGTGCCGGACACCGAATCGTCGTGGTTGCCGAACACGCAGTACCAGGGAGTGTTCAGGCCAGGGCTCGAGACAGGGGTGAATGCGGCTCCGAAGAAATTGGGAATCTCGGGGAAGCCCGCCTTCTTGTACATGTCGAGCATCGGCGATTCCGGGTTCCAGTACAGATCTGCTCCGGAGTTCTGGACACCTTCGTAGCGGTCCTTCGCACCGGTGTTCGCAACGATCGTGCCGCCGTTGAGTGCGGTCAGGAACCAGTCGAGTTCGGCATGTTCCTTGTTGTCCGTGTTGTCGCCGGTGGTGACAACTGCGTCGAACGGTCGTGCCGTGTGCGGACCGCATCCGATGGAATTGACGCTTCGGACAAGCGAAATCAGGCCATGCGCAGTCAGCGTTTCCTGCGGACGGAAAGCGGAACCGGTGATCTGGTGGACGTATTCGAAGCGCATCGGCGACTGCGCGTCGAGGATGTGGACGTCGGTCAACTGCACGATCGATGCCAATGCGGTGCGACGGTCTTCGCGGCCGGACTTGGGTTCCGCGAGTTCGCCGCGCACGATGTTTGCCCAGCCAGGACCGGCTCCGAGTTTGCGGTAGCCGCTGCTGCCGATCGGCGTCGCGACTGCGTCGAGTGTGGTGCCCGCGCCCGACGTGGGCAGGGGAGCGGCGCCGGCATATTGCAGTCCCCACGGCTTGGCGCTCAGACCTACGGCGCCCACGGCGCCGAGTCCGGCAAAGGTCAGGAAACTACGGCGGTTGATGTTCGTCACGAATGAACAATAGGTGAACAAATTGGACGTGGGTCTGATTTCGCTGAGGACGAAGAGAAAAAACCCGCCCAGTCCTTGAGGGTTGGCACTCTCACGTATAGAGTGCCAATTGGCGCTGATCGAGTTCCGGCACCCGCGACGACGGGACTGCAGTGACGCGCCGTAAACGTCAAACCCAATCGCGTCTCGAGCAACCCTCGGGCGCACATACCCATGGAGGGCTCATCGTGGCGAGCGTCAACATCAAGCCGCTCGAGGACAAGATCCTCGTCCAGGCCAACGAGGCTGAAACGACGACGGCTTCCGGCCTGGTCATTCCTGACACAGCCAAGGAAAAGCCCCAGGAGGGCACCGTCGTTGCAGTCGGCGAAGGCCGCGTCAACGAGCAGGGCAACCGCATCCCGGTCGACGTCAAGGAGGGTGACACGGTCATCTACTCCAAGTACGGCGGAACCGAGATCAAGTACGCCGGCCAGGAGTACCTGATTCTGTCGGCACGCGACGTGCTGGCTGTCGTCTCCAAGTAAGACACACGTGATCCGCCCCGGAGTCCACACAGGATCCCGGGGCGGAATGCGTTCACGCCCCGAAGATTCAGGAGCTGACAGAACAGATGTCCAAGCAAATTGCGTTCAACGAGACCGCGCGGCGTGCTCTCGAAGCAGGCGTCGACAAGCTCGCCGACGCCGTCAAGGTGACCTTGGGCCCGCGTGGACGCCACGTCGTGCTCGCCAAGGCATTCGGCGGCCCCACCGTCACTAACGACGGTGTGAGCATCGCCCGTGAGATCGATCTCGAAGATCCCTTCGAGAACCTCGGCGCACAGCTCGTCAAGAGTGTCGCCACCAAGACCAACGATGTTGCCGGCGACGGCACCACCACCGCTACGGTTCTCGCTCAGGCGATCGTGCGCGGCGGACTCAAGAACATTGCCGCGGGCGCAAACCCGATGGCACTCGGCGTCGGAATCAACGCTGCCGCAGACAAGGTCGTCGAGGCGCTCATCGCCGCAGCAACTCCGGTCGAGGGCAAGAAGTCCATCGCTCAGGTTGCCACCGTCTCCTCGCGTGACGAGGAAATCGGCGAAATGGTCGGCGAAGCACTCACCCGTGTCGGCACCGACGGCGTTGTCACGGTCGAGGAATCCTCCACCGTTGCAACCGAACTCGTTGTCACCGAAGGTGTTCAGTTCGACAAGGGCTACCTCTCGCCCTACTTCGTCACCGACATCGATTCGCAGAAGGCCGTGTACGAAGACGCGCTGATCCTGCTCTTCCGCGAGAAGATCAGCTCACTGCCCGACTTCCTGCCGCTGCTCGAGAAGGTTGCCGAATCCGGCAAGCCGCTGTTGATCATCGCCGAGGACGTCGAGGGTGAAGTTCTCTCCACTCTGGTGGTCAACTCGATCCGCAAGACGATCAAGGCTGTCGCCGTGAAGGCACCGTTCTTCGGTGACCGTCGCAAGGCGTTCCTCGACGATCTTGCCGTTGTCACCGCAGGCACCGTCATCAACACCGACGTCGGACTCTCCCTCAAGGAAGCCGGACTCGACCTGCTCGGCAGCGCACGCCGCGTTGTCGTCACCAAGGACGAGACCGTCATCGTCGACGGTGCAGGCACCGCTGACGACATCGCGACCCGCGTCGCGCAGCTGCGTCGCGAGATCGAGAACACCGATTCCGACTGGGATCGCGAGAAGCTCGAAGAGCGTCTGGCGAAGCTGTCCGGTGGAGTTGCGGTCATCAAGGTCGGCGCAGCCACCGAGACCGATCTCAAGGAACGTAAGTTCCGCGTCGAAGATGCCGTCAACGCAGCCAAGGCTGCTGTTGCCGAGGGCATCGTCCCCGGCGGTGGATCGGCACTCGTTCAGGCCGGCGTCGAACTCGCCGACAACCTCGGCTTCACCGGTGACGAAGCTACCGGCGTCGCAGTGGTTCGCGCAGCACTCAACGCTCCGCTGTTCTGGATCGCATCCAACGCCGGCATCGACGGTTCCGTCGTTGTCAGCAAGGTTGCGGATCTCCCCAAGGGCCATGGCTTCAACGCCGCGACCCTGACGTACGGCGACCTGCTCGCCGACGGCGTCATCGACCCCGTCAAGGTCACCCGCTCGGCAGTGGTCAACGCCGCTTCCGTTGCTCGGATGATCCTGACCACCGAGAGCGCCGTTGTCGAGAAGCCGACCGAAGAAGTAGCTGACACCGGACACGGTCACAGCCACTAGGTTTCACGCACGAAAAGCGATCCCCCACCGAAAGTTGGTGGGGGATCGCTTTTTTCGTTTTCTGCTCAGACCAGCGGAATGATGGCGAACGGATCGCCCGTCGGCTGAGTCGATCCACCGGGAGGCTCGATCGTAAATGCCAGCTTGGTGTTGGGACCGATATTGTCCAGTACAACCTGAGTGGTCGGCTTGACGTCGGCAGGTGCCATGGTGCCCTTCGGAGTCATGGTGCTACCGTCCGGCGAGACCAGCCACATCTGATAAACCTGGTCCGGGCTCGGGGGAGTCACACCGTTCATCGTCAACACCGCGGCATCCTCGGACGGCGAAAACGCCGTTGTCGCGGTGCCGCCGCCGGGTACGTCCAGCGTGGTCGAGTGCATGTCGGGCGCGGCCATGATCTCGGAAACGGTGGTCGGCGACGGAGTGTTGTCGGTGATCTGGACGCCGATTCCGATACCCCCGGCCACGATGACCACGGCCGCTGCAGCGGCTAGTGCGACGGTCCATGGGCGTCGACGCTTGCGATGACTGGCAAGGGAGACCGGCGGAGCCAATTCCGGCGATTGTGGTGTCTCGGCAATAGCGTCGAGTAGGCGAGCGCGGAGCCCTGGCGGAGGTTCGACTGCGTCGACGATGCTCAGAGCAGCCATCGTCTCGGCGGCGAGCCGGACCTGAGATTCGAATTCCGCTCGGGTGGCCGCGTCAGTGCCTTCCAGGAGAACGTCGACAGCCCGACGCTCATCGGGGTCGAGGGCATCGATCGCGTAGGGGTGTGCCCAGCCGATCAGCTCTTCGTCCATCTCAGTTCACCCCCAGACATCTGCGTAGCCGGAGTAGTCCGTCGCGGATTCGTGACTTTATCGTGGGTATCGCCACGCCGAGGTCTTCGGCTACTTCTCGGTACGTTCGCCCGCCGTAGTACGCCAATGTCAAAGCTTCTCGCTGCGTCGCCGTCACCGATTCCAAACAGTCGGTGACGGCGCGATGTTCGTCTTTGCGAGTGACTTCTTCGCTGACGACGTCGAATTCGGGAGTCGAATTCGTGGTGTCGTACAGGGCCTGTCGATCCGTACTCGACTGTTCCGAACGCACCCGGTCGACGGCTCGTCGGTGAGCAAGAGTGAGTAGCCACGATAAGGCCGACCCGCGAACCGGATCGAAGGTGTCCACCGTTTTCCAAGCCTGGAGATACACCTCTTGGACAGTTTCTTCGGAGAAACCCGGATCGCGAAGGACCCGGAGAACCATCCCGTGCACGCGTGAACTGGTCCGGTCGTAGAACTCGGCGAATGCCGATTGATCGCCGCGAGCGACATTCTCGAGGATCAGCGCGAGTTCGCGGGATTCCGTGATCCGGGCGGTGCGCGCTGCAGAATTGTCGGTCGGACAAGCGTCGGTGTGCTCTGGGGCCTCGTTCGGTTCACTCACGTCGCGTGGCTCACCCGAGCTGAGTAATCCCGCCCCGAAGGTTCGTGTTGTTTCATCGACTACAACCGTAGCGTGCATGTCCGGTTCTTTTCTGTTGGCCCGCCGCTACTGCTGTGCGCCTTTGGTAACCGACGCGGTTGGCAAAGGCGCACAGCAAGGGGGATTACTGCGGCATCAACACCGAATCGATGAGGTAGACGGTGGCATTTGCGGTCTTGACGCCACCACAGAGGACGGTTGCGTCATTGACCTTGATGTCGTCGCCCGATCCGGTGACGGTGACCGTTCCACCTTCGGCGGTGGTGTGGGTGCCGTCGATATCGGCGGGAGCGATCTGACCGGGAACCACGTGATAGGTGAGGATCTTCGTCAGTGTTGCGCTGTCGGTCTTGAGGCTGTCGATTGTGGCCGGGTCGATTTTCGCGAAGGCGGCGTCGACGGGAGCGAAGACGGTGAACTCACCACCGTTGAGGGTGTCGACCAGATTGACGTCCGGATTGAGCTGACCGGATACGGCCGCGGTCAGTGTGGTGAGGAGCGGATTGTTCGACGCGGCTGTCACGACCGGGTCCTGCGCCATTCCGCTGACCGAGCCGGCGCCGGTCGGCACTGCCGCTGCGTAGTCCGCGCAACCTGCCCCGACGAGATCCGATGCGGGGTCTGCCATTGCACTGGTCGTCGACATCGACATGCTCGACGTTGTCGTCGCAGCGCTGGACGTGGCATCTGACGAATCATCGCTGTCGGATGAACAACCGACAATGCCGACAAGTGCGAATGACGCTGCTGCCGTGACTGCCAGAACTCGAGTGGAGGTGTTCATGGGTCTGCCTTCCGTAGATGAAGTGCCGGTGTGCACGTTCCGTACAAGGCATTCGGAGTCAGCAGTGAGGTGGATGGGTCGAGACACGAAAAGACCTCGAGACACGAAAAGACCTCGTGACACGAGAAAGCCCCCGAGTTCGTCGGGGGCTCTCTGGTCTCGGTCTGCGGGGTAAGCAGGTTGTGCAGTGCAGTGCAGTGCAGTGCAAGCGAAGGGGAGAAGGAGGCTTGGTTTGACCTACGAGGATTTACGACGCCAGGCGGCCGTTCCGTCGGTGGCGTGCATACAGTTCGCGTTCGGTTTCCGACATCCCGCCCCAGATGCCGTACGGCTCGGAGACGGTCAGTGCGTGAGAGCGGCACTGAATGAGAACCGGGCACTGGTGGCACATTTCCTTGGCTCGTGTTTCGCGTTGCGCTCGGGCTCGTCCGCGTTCGCCGTCCGGGTGAAAGAACATCGAGGAGTCGACTCCGCGGCACAGTCCGTGCATCTGCCAGTCCCAGATGTCTGCGTTCGGCCCGGGAAGATGATTAGGTGCAGGCATGTTGACTCCTTACTGCAAGCTCGTCGTGATCAACGAGCGGACCAAGTAGCCCGAAGATTATCCGGGCTTTCTATCGTTCACGCTTGCTAACCGTAAGGGTGCTGAGTAAATCGCGTCAATAGCCTCGATGAGTGGTGAGCGGCATATCTCGCAAAGCAAGATTTAACGAGAGAAATATTTACATTTCGACCACCTCGTGTGTAAGTGATCCGTTGCCGAATAGTTGACAGTGTGGAGCGATGTGTAAAGTTCTGCAGATATTCCTCGTCTGAAGTGGCAGATCAGGGGGAGTATTCGTATTATGGACAAAGCGGAATCGCTCGCAGCCGTCTGTGATTGTCGGCGTTCTAGCGCGACCTTCGAATGACTGAATTGGGACTAAGTTCCCAAATCACACTTTGGACGTTTGTCCATTAGGTAACCCGCAGTTAACCTAATGGATATGCATTCGTTAATAATTCAAGAAAATGAAAGTTTCAATTTCAGTTGAACATTTGGTGAATGGCTGCGGAATCACGGGTGTTGCATCTTGCGGTCCCCTCGCGGCGATCTGTGGTCGAGGGCACTGCAATGATTTGACCGTGTCGATAACTCTTCAGTCCGTGGCATTCGGGACAGAGCCCGGACTTGCGCCGCTTTCCGCTCCGGCAACCATCGAGGAGTGGTGGTTGAGCGCCGTCGCACTCAGTGGTCAGGGGCGGTATGCGCAGGCGCGTGCCGCCTTGAACGTGGTGGATCGGCGCACCGCCGGCCTGGCCGCAGATGGCGACTGTGTGTATGCCTCGTTGTCCGCAAGCACGCGGGCGTCATTCCTGCGGCAAACGGGCTGGCACGCGAAGGCGTCGTACGACGACGGACGTGCGCTTGCCATTGTCGCCGGACGAGGTGACTCTCCCGAGTTGGTCGCTGCCGCCTGTGATGCGTTGACCGGCCTTGCAGCCGACGCTCTCGGTCAGGGCCGCCTGGCGCTGGGATGGCGCCTGCTCGAGCGCTGCGCGGAGCAGATCGACCGTCTGGAAGGCGAGTCGGCGCGGTTGTGGCGTCAGGTGATCAGGCTCGAGTGGGTCTCGGCTGAACTTGCGCTCGCTTCCGGTGATTTCACGCGGGCGCTTCGACACGCTGAACGCGCTGTCGAACTCGCCGCCGGTGGTGATTCGCTCAGGCACAAGGTCAAGTCGGACCTTTTGCGATGCGCTGCGCTCACAGGTTTCGATCCGGGCCAGGCGGCAATGCTTGCAGGTGAAGTGTTCGATGAGTGTCGTTCGTCTGGATTACTACCGTTGGCGTGGGCGTCGTCGATGCTGATCGAGGGTGTGAGCGGGAGCCCCACGACACCGAATTCGGCCGCACTCGGCGCTGCGGTTGCGGCACGCGGGGGAGTGTTCCGTGAACTGTCCCTGTGAGGTGCGCCACCGATATGCCTCTGTGAGGTGTGCCACGTGGTAGCCGACGAGTTGTACACGTCGAAACATTGCCGCGGCGGGCCAGGCCTGCGCGGACCAGTCGGTCTGGATGGTTACTCTTAGAGGGTTCCGCTGTTAGTGGAAGCACACCCGCTCGGGAAGTGCCACTGTAACGCCAGGATTTTCGCTGACGATGACAAATACGAGCGATGAGTTGGACTCCGCGGTCGCCGCTGCAGCGCAGGGCGACCGTACAGCTCTAGCTTTGGTTTTGGAAAACATTCGACCCATGGTGGTGCGCTATTGCCGTGGTCGGGTGGGTGCGGCGGAGAGAGGCCACTTGTCGGCCGACGACGTCGCGCAGGAGGTGTGTCTCGCCGTGATGACCGCGTTGCCGCGTTATCAAGATCAGGGACGCCCCTTCATGGCTTTTGTGTACGGCATTGCTGCACACAAGGTTGCTGACGCCCATCGAAGCTCCGCCCGTAACAAGTCGGAGCCCGTAGCCGAAGTACCGGATGTAATTGCACTTGACGATGGACCCGAGCAGCGAGCACTCGATTCGGAATCCAGCCGGCACATGCAGGAACTGCTCGGCACCTTGCCGGAGAAGCATCGAGAGATCTTGATTCTCCGGTTGGTTGTCGGACTGTCGGCTGAAGAAACGGCCGCCGCCGTCGGGAGTACCGCCGGAGCTGTACGAGTCGCCCAGCACAGGGCGATCGCGAAACTGAAAAAAGTAGTAACGAAAGCGGGTGAGAGCTATGGCTAGAGACGAGAATCGTGATTCTTCCGATCTCGATGACCTCACAGCCGGTCTCGCCGACGACGGTGCACCGGTGGATCTGGCTGCGGTTCGGCGCGACGACGCGCTGATCGAGGCAATTTCCCATGGTGGGCCGGTAGCAACCGATAGCACTGAGCAGTACGAACTGGCGTTGATTCTGTCGAAGTGGCGCGATGACGTCGTGTCGACCCCGATGCCGGAGGGCCCACTTCTCGACGATGTGATCGCAGCGATCGAATCGGCGCCCCCCAGCATTGCCGATCGCGAACGTTCTCGTTCACGTCTTCGTCTACTGCGCCCCGTTGCCGCTGCGGCAGCTGTCGCAGCGGTGGTGATCGGTGGCGGCTCGATGCTCACGTACGGGGCTGAACCGGGCGACGCACTGTGGGGTGTGAAGCAGGTTGTCTTCACGGAAGAAGCTAATTCGACAGTCGCGAAGATCGACACCACGTCCGAGCTCGAGAAGGCTGAGCGGTTGTTGGCCGCCGGGGATATTCCCGAAGCGAAGAAGGTTCTGGACAACGCTGCCCAGCGTGCCGGTGCTGTGAAGGATTCGCAGGCGAAGACGGATCTCGTAGAACGCTGGGGCAAGTTGATGACCCAGGTTCAGGAAACAACTACTCAGGCTGCGCCGCCGCCGTTGACCACAACTGACGGGCTGACAACGCTCGAGCCCCCGCCGGTGACGTCGATTCCCGTTTTGCCTGGCCCGACCTCGGATCTGGAGTTGCCGGGTACCAATCCGACGACATCGACGCCCAACCCAGCGATAGTTGCGCCGTCGTCAACAGTCCCGAGTCCGTCGGCGAACCCGACGACAACAACAACGACAACGTTGCCGACGACAACTACCCCGTCCTCGTCGAGGACGACAACAACGTCGCCGAATGTGAACACGCCGTCCTGAGCGTCGCGAGACCTGTTAGGCAGCAACGTAAATCAGTAGCAACGTAGTTCAGTAGCAACGGAATCAAAAACAGTGGGCCGGCAAGCGTAATGCTTGCCGGCCCACTGTTGTCAGTGTGTCAGGCGTCGAATCCGTCGCCGTGCATCGCTTCGTTCATGGATGCGTCGGCGTATCCACGGCAGTAGTCCCACGTGACATATGCCTCAGGCATGGGATCGTAGGCGGGTTCGTGAGGCCGAACCGTGCCGTCGACGAGGAGTTGAAGCAGGTTTGCCCGCAACATGTCCCAGTCGTGGTAGTGGTCCTGTTGGCAGTCCTCGCAGCACACCACGAGGCCGCGGATGCCACGATGAGCGAGGAGAGCCTCGTATACGGCGAGGTCAGCGAGATCTTCCTCGACTGCCTGCCGTTCTTGGGGGTCGAGTGGTTGACCCGGCTCGATGGCATCGAGTGCCGCGGAAGGGTCAGCGGGGTCGCCGGCAAAGGGATCTGGCGGCAGACCGGGAGGCAGTTGATCACGCACAGCACCACGGTACGCAGGTCAGGGGGGTCAGCGCCACTCGTTACGCGTACTTGCAGCGTGGGTGGGATGGTTCGGACCAATGTGCGGCCCGATACCATGGTGTTCAACGCCGGGAAAAGGTGCCAGGAATATCTTTCTGTGCAGGTGCCTTCTATCCGATATCCAGCTTTCGTAATCCGCTTCGAGGCAGCTGTTACAGCGGCTACCGAAAAGGCGAATCTAGGTCCATGGAGGGTCCTGACCGCATGACTAGTTCTGCAGGGCATGTACACACCGGAGGAGACGACCCCAACAAGGTCGCGATGCTCGGGCTGACATACGACGACGTACTGCTGTTGCCTGCAGCGTCCGATGTCATTCCGAGCCAGGTCGATACGTCGAGTCAGCTGACCCGCGATATCCGTCTGCGAATCCCGTTGGTCAGTTCGGCGATGGACACGGTCACCGAGTCGCGGATGGCCATTGCCATGGCCCGCGCGGGCGGAATGGGCGTTCTGCACCGCAATTCGTCCGTGGAGGTCCAGGCCGGCCAGGTCGAGACCGTCAAGCGTTCGGAGGCCGGCATGGTCACCGATCCGGTCACGTGTAAGCCGTCGGACACGATGGGTGAGGTCGACGCGAAGTGCGCTCGCTTCCGTATCTCGGGTCTGCCGGTCACCGACGACGCCGGACAGTTGGTCGGCATCGTCACGAACCGTGACATGCGTTTCGAGGTCGACCAGAATCGTCCGGTCGCCGAGATCATGACCAAGATGCCGTTGATCACAGCGCAAGAGGGCGTCACCGCTGACGTCGCGCTTGGTCTGCTTCGCCGTCACAAGATCGAGAAGCTTCCGATCGTGGACGGGAACGGCAAGCTTACGGGCCTGATCACGGTCAAGGACTTCGTCAAGACCGAGCAGCATCCGTTTGCCACCAAGGACCGTGACGGTCGTCTGCTCGTCGGTGCTGCGGTCGGTGCGGGCGACGATGCCTTCCAGCGTGCGATGGCGCTTACCGACGCCGGTGTGGACGTACTGGTGGTGGACAGTGCACACGGGCATTCGTCCAATGTTCTCGACATGATCGTCAAGCTCAAGCACGAATTGGGCGAGCGGGTTCAGATCATCGGTGGCAACGTCGCTACGCGCTCGGGTGCATTGGCACTCGTCAACGCAGGCGTCGATGCCGTCAAGGTCGGCGTTGGTCCCGGTTCCATCTGCACGACCCGTGTCATTGCCGGCGTCGGTGCTCCCCAGGTCACGGCCATCCTCGAAGCAGTCGCGGCATGCAAGCCTCTCGGCATTCCCGTGATCGCCGACGGTGGTCTGCAGTTCTCCGGCGACATCGCCAAGGCGCTTGCCGCCGGTGCGTCGACGGCCATGCTCGGCTCGCTCCTTGCCGGTACGGCCGAATCGCCGGGTGAACTGATCCTGGTGGGCGGCAAGCAGTTCAAGAGCTATCGCGGTATGGGCTCACTGGGCGCGATGCAGTCGCGCGGTGAGGCCAAGTCGTACTCCAAGGATCGCTACTTCCAGGACGACGTTCTCTCCGAGGACAAGTTGGTTCCGGAAGGCATCGAGGGTCGCGTTCCGTTCCGCGGACCACTCTCGCAGGTGACGCATCAGCTCACCGGTGGTTTGCGTGCGGCAATGGGTTACACGGGCTCTGCCACGATCGAGCATCTCCAGAACGCTCAGTTCGTCCAGATCACGGCTGCGGGACTCAAGGAAAGCCACCCGCACGACATCACCATGACGGTCGAAGCGCCCAATTACGCTGCCCGCTAAGTTCAGTTCGCTAGTTCACCAGTCACGAGAAAGGGGCGCGCGTGCGCGACCTCGTTGAAATCGGAATGGGTCGTACGGCCCGTCGTACCTACGAACTGGACGATGTGAACATCGTTCCCTCCCGGCGGACTCGTTCGTCGAAGGAGGTGTCGACGACGTGGCAGATCGACGCGTACAGGTTCGACATTCCCATCCTCGCGCACCCGACGGACGCGTTGGTCTCGCCGACGTTCGCAATCGAATTGGGCAAGCGCGGCGGGCTCGGCGTCATCAACGGCGAGGGCCTGTGGGGCCGTCATGCCGATGTCGAGGCCAAGCTGGCTCGTCTTGTCGAGATCGCCGAAACCGACGGTGGCGTCGACGCCGCGATCCGCTACCTGCAGGAACTGCATGCGGCGCCGTTGCAGGCGGAATTGCTGGCAGCAGCGGTCGCACAGGTTCGTGACGCGGGGGTCACGACGGCGGTTCGCGTCAGCCCGCAGAATGCGCGGGCCCTGACGCCGGCACTGGTCAAGGCCGGAATCGACCTGCTGGTCGTTCACGGCACGATCATCTCCGCCGAGCATGTCGTGCGCACGGAGGAAGAGCCGCTCAACCTCAAGACGTTCATCTCCGAGCTCGACGTTCCGGTTATCGCCGGTGGTGTGAGTGACCACCGCACGGCGCTGCACTTGATGCGGACCGGTGCGGCGGGCGTCATCGTCGGCTACGGCTCTTCCGAGGGTGCAACCACGACGGGTGAGGTTCTGGGTATCGGGGTGCCGATGGCTACCGCTATCGCCGATGCCGCTGCGGCTCGCCGCGACTACCTCGACGAGACGGGTGGGCGTTACGTCCACGTCATCGCCGACGGTGACATCGCTACGTCTGGTGACCTGGCAAAGGCGATCGCGTGCGGCGCGGATGCTGCTGTTCTCGGCACGCCGTTGGCTGTGTCGTCTGAAGCTGCAGGCGGCGGTTGGTACTGGCCGTCCGCTGCTGCGCACCCTTCGGTTCCGCGTGGCGCGCTCCTTCCGGTTTCCTACGGCGAGCGGCCTTCGCTGGACAAGGTTCTGGCCGGGCCGTCCGACGATCCGTACGGTTCGCTGAACTTCGTCGGCGGTTTGCGTCGTTCCATGGCAAAGGCCGGATACTCCACTCTCAAGGAGTTCCAGAAGGTCGGACTGACAGTCCGCGCCTAGATTTGTCTGCATCTGTGGCCCTGGCTTCCTGTGGGAAGTCAGGGCCACAGGTCTATGTTCAGGACTTTCGCGCGTTGGTGATACTTATGGTTACGCTTAGGGCACCCTTGTGGTGGCAGTCACAGCATTCGGGTGCATACTGACGGGTAACTACGTTTTCACGGTGGAGGTGTCCTGATGGGCAAGCAACGCGCGACGGATTACGACGTCCTGATTGTCGGATCCGGATTCGGCGGAAGCGTGAGTGCGCTTCGTCTTGTGGAGAAGGGCTACAAGGTAGGTGTCATCGAAGCGGGCCGTCGGTACGCCGATGCAGAGTTCGCGAAGACGAGCTGGGATCTGAAGAAGTTCTTGTGGGCGCCCAAGCTGGGTTGCTTCGGTATTCAGCGGGTTCACCTGCTGCGCGACTGCTTGATTCTGGCCGGCGCGGGAGTGGGCGGTGGTTCGCTGAACTACGCGAACACGCTCTACCAGCCGCCGGAGCCGTTCTTCCAGGACAAGCAGTGGGCGCACATCACCGATTGGCGCAGCGAGCTCACTCCCTACTACGAGCAGGCGCAGAAGATGCTCGGTGTTGTGCGGAACCCACACATGACGCCGGCCGACGAGATCATGAAATCCGTTGCGGACGACATGGGCGTCGGCGACACCTTCATTCAGACGCCGGTCGGGGTGTACTTCGGTGAGCCGGGCAAGAAAGCCGCCGACCCGTACTTCGGTGGTGTCGGTCCCGAGCGCACCGGGTGCATCGAGTGTGGCGAGTGCATGACCGGCTGCCGCCACGGCGCCAAGAACACGCTCCTCAAGAACTACCTCGGCTTGGCCGAGACCGCGGGCGCCGACATCATTCCCATGACCACCGTCTCGGGACTTCGCGAGCACCATGACGGCACGTGGGATGTGTTCACCGAGCGCACCGGTGCATACGCGCGCAAGAACCGTCGGACGTACACCGCCGCTCATGTGATTCTCGCGGCCGGAACCTGGGGAACGCAGCACCTGTTGTTCGACATGAAGGACACCGGAGCGCTACCAAAGCTGTCCGGCACACTGGGCGAACTCACGCGCACCAACTCCGAATCCATTGTCGGCGCAGGCAAATACAAGGTCGATCCCAATCTCGATCTCACACACGGAGTTGCGATCACGTCGTCGTTCCACCCCAGCGAGGACACGCATATCGAGCCGGTTCGCTACGGCAAGGGTTCCAATGCGATGGGCCTGCTGCAGACGCTGATGACCGACGGCGGTGGAGACAAGCCACGGTGGGTCAAGTTCCTCGGTGTGGTCGCGAAGAATCCGTATCAGATGCTGCGCATGCTCACGGTCAAGGACTGGAGCGAGCGAACCATCATCGCCCTGGTCATGCAGAACCTCGACAACTCCATCACCACGTACACGAAGAAGGGCCTGTTCGGCCGTCGCAAGGTCACCAGTAAGCAGGGCCACGGTCAGCCGAATCCGACGTGGATCCCCGAAGGCAACGACGCGACGCGTCGGGTTGCCGAGAAGATCGACGGCGTTGCCGGTGGCACGTGGGGCGAGATCTTCAACGTCCCGCTGACAGCGCACTTCCTCGGCGGTTGCGCTATCGCCGAGGACGCCGATCGCGGCGTGATCGATCCGTATCACCGCGTCTTCGGCTACCCGACGCTCAGCGTCGTCGACGGTGCCGCGGTGTCCGCGAACCTCGGTGTGAACCCGTCGCTGACCATCGCGGCGCAGGCCGAGCGTGCGGCGTCGCTGTGGCCGAACAAGGGGGAGGCAGACCTTCGTCCAGCTCAGGGCAGTGGCTACGAGCGGTTGACTCCGATCGCCCCCAAGTCGCCGGTGGTACCGGCGTCGGCACCGGCGGCACTGGTTCTTCCGATTGTGAAGATCACGGGCGGCAAGAAGGCTGCAGCGCCCGGAGTGGCATAACACTGTGGCGTAGCGAGGTGATCTTCGTCGCCCCCGGACTCTCGTATGCTGCGCAGAGTCCGGGGGTGCGCAGGTTCGCTAGCTGGGGCGATTAGACTGCACGTGTGGCAGATATCGAGCAGCAGAGACCAGTTCTTGTCGTCGACTTCGGTGCGCAGTACGCGCAGCTGATCGCGCGGCGAGTCCGTGAGGCCAAGGTCTACTCGGAGGTGATTCCGCACACCATGACCGTCGAGGAGATCGTGGCCAAGAAGCCCTTGGCTGTTGTGCTCTCCGGCGGGCCGTCCAGCGTGTATGCCGACGGCGCTCCGAAGCTCGATCCGGCACTGTTCGACCACGACATTCCGGTGTTCGGCATCTGCTACGGATTCCAGGCGATGGCCGGAGCTCTCGGCGGCACCGTGGCCGAGACCGGCACCCGTGAATACGGTCGCACCGACATCTCGGTGTCCGGTGGCCTGCTCCACGACGGACTTCCCGCGACACAGCCGGTGTGGATGAGCCACGGCGACGCCGTCACCGAAGCGCCTTCGGGATTCGAGGTCACCGCGACCAGTGACGGCGCTCCCGTCGCAGCGTTCGAGGATCGCGCCCGCAAGCTCGCCGGCGTTCAGTACCACCCCGAGGTTCTGCATTCCCCGCACGGACAGCAGGTTTTGAGCCGCTTCCTGCACGAGATCGCCGGTATTCCGGCAGCGTGGACGGCGTCCAACATCGCCGACGCGCTCATCGAGCAGGTGCGTGAGCAGGTCGGCGACGGCCATGCCATCTGTGGTCTGTCCGGTGGAGTCGACTCCGCTGTTGCGGCTGCATTGGTTCAGCGCGCTATCGGCGACCGGTTGACCTGTGTGTTCGTCGACCACGGTCTGATGCGTGCCGGCGAGCGCACCCAGGTGGAGAAGGACTTTGTTGCCGCGACGGGCGCTCGCCTGATCACGGTCGACGCCGCCGACACCTTCATCGGTGAACTGGCCGGCGTCACCGATCCCGAAACCAAGCGCAAGATCATCGGCCGCGAATTCATCCGCAGCTTCGAAGGCGCTGTCAGCGATGTCCTGGGCGAGAACGCTTCTCAGGGCGCAACCGTCGATTTCCTCGTTCAGGGCACCCTGTACCCGGACGTCGTGGAGTCCGGTGGCGGCACCGGCACCGCAAACATCAAGAGCCACCACAACGTCGGCGGCCTGCCGGAAGATCTGCAGTTCAAGCTGGTCGAACCGCTGCGCCTGTTGTTCAAGGACGAGGTCCGCGCAGTCGGCCGCGAACTCGGCTTGCCGGAAGAGATCGTCGGACGCCAGCCGTTCCCCGGACCGGGCCTTGGTATCCGCATCATCGGCGAGGTCACCCGTGACCGCCTCGAAATCCTCCGCCAGGCGGATTCCATTGCGCGTGAAGAACTCACGTCCGCAGGCCTCGACGGAACGATCTGGCAGTGCCCGGTTGTCCTCCTCGCCGACGTGCGCAGCGTGGGCGTGCAGGGCGACGGCCGGACCTACGGCCACCCGATCGTCTTGCGTCCGGTCTCGAGTGAAGACGCGATGACCGCAGACTGGACGCGCTTGCCGTACGAGACCCTCGAGCGCATTTCCACGCGCATCACCAATGAGGTTCCGGACGTCAACCGCGTTGTTCTCGACGTGACGAGCAAGCCCCCGGGAACGATCGAGTGGGAGTGAGCTGATTGCTGTGCGCCTTCGTCAACCGACCGCGGTTGATGAAGGCGCACAGTGTTATTTGTGGTTCGAGCTATTTGCGGTTCGGCAGAATCACCAGCAGTAGGCCGGCGATGACTGCTGCTCCCACGAACAGCCACCGGAATTGAATGTCTGCTGCCGGGGCAAGGGAGAAGGGTCCGAGTAGTGCCCATCCGCTGACCAGGAATGCCGCGATTCCCGCGATGAGCAGAAGTGCGGACGGACGCTTGGATTTCGAGGTTTCCTCGTGTTCTTCGGTGCTGTTGCCGATGTCGTCGTAGTCGCTCATTACTGGTGTACCTCCAAGGCTCCGAATGTGGCTTTGGCGTTGATCGTCACGGTGGGGGCATCAGGTCCGGCCGCCGCGCCGGCGTGGACTCCACCGTCGAGGCAACGGGATCCGTCACCCATCACGACTGTGCAGTCGTTCTGTGCCTTGACCGTCGGCGGCAGCAATACCTTGAACTCGCCGAATGCCGCCGAGACGTCGATGGTCTTGTCCTCGGTGAACGTGAGCTCGCTCAGATCCAGTGTGAAGCTGCCGAAGCCGCCGGAGTACGAGGACTGAATCTCGGACACGCTGGCCGGTGTCCACTTCTGCTCACCTGACGCGTCGAACTCGAGCGGGTAAACCAGCGACGCGAGGATCACGAAGCCGACGAGGGGTCCGGTGACGATCAGCAGCCCGTATCCCTTGCGGAAGAACGCCCCGAAGATCAATCCGAGTGCGATCACGGCAAGTCCGACTGCCCCGACACGGCCGGGGGTGAACCAGTCGTTGCCGGTTGCTGCGCCTGCGGCACCGACTGCGGTGGCGGCGATGATCGCCAGGCCCAGGACGGTCAGGGTCCAGCGGGAGCGACGGCGGCGAGGCGGAAGCGGTAGCAGGGGAGGGTTCTTGGTTACGGGGTCGGGGAGATCCCAAGCGAAGGGAGCAACGCCGAGCGGGTCCCACGCGGGCGGCGTGATGGCGGGCTCGCTCTTCGAAAGATCAACTGCTGGTGCCGATTCCGATGACGAAGTTGCTGCGGCTGGATCCGTGGGAACGTAGCTGTCGGGAAGCTTGGTGTACGGCGTGTACGTCGGCGGCTGGTTCGGGGCGAAGTATCCCGGGGTGAATGGTCCCGGGGTGAATCCTGTTCCGGGATAGACCGTTCCGGCGCCGATGTGCTGCGTGGACGAAGGTGGCAGCACCGGTGGGACAGGTTGGCGTTGGTAGAGCAGCCACAGGCCGCCGAGCATCAGCATGACGCCGATCAGTCCGGAACCGCCCTGGCCGGCGCCGAGCGGACCGATCGTGGTTGCGGCGATCGCAAGGGCTACCACCAGGACGATGGTTTTGGTGTGCTTGTCCGAGCGGTGGCGACGACCCGGCGCCGCTGCGGTTTGGCCGATGTCGGCGCGCGGGAAAGTCAGCCAGGCCACGACGTACAGCAAGATTCCCGAGCCGCCGAAGATGGTCGAGATGACAAAGGCAACGCGCACGAGGATCGGGTCGACACCGTATCGGTATCCGATTCCTGCGCATACGCCGGCAACGTGACCCTGGTCCGGTAGACGCACGGGGCGGGTCCGCCACAGATCGTTGATCTGTTCCTGGAAGGTCGGATTACTCATGGCTCCATCGTGGTGTGTTCGGGGGTGTTGCCGCATCAGGGGTGAACCCTGATCTTTGGCGCGCTCCTGGCCTGACTTCAGGGTTGGACCCTGATGTGCTCGAGCAGGGTTCGTGCCAGTATCGACTATGTGCAATCTGTGTCTGATCCCGCGCTCGTGAGTGCGCCGCTGCCGATACGAAAGTTGGAGCGGCGCTCCGGCGGTCGAATTGTGGGTGGTGTTGCCGGCGGTATCGCGGATCACCTTGGTATCGACGCGCTGAAGGTCCGTGTTGCGTTTGCGATTCTGGCTGCGATGGCCGGTGCGGGCATCGTCGCGTACGGAATTCTCTGGGTTTTCGTGTCGGCGGGTACCGACACCGAGAAGCCGAGCGCGGCAGAGCGTCAGCGTGCTTACGGTCTGGCCGTTCTCGGTCTGGGCGGTGCGGCGGCGTTGTCGTGGTTGTTCAGCGGCACGGCGGGTTCTGTACTGGCGCCGTTTTTTGTTGTTGCGGTCGGTGCGGCACTGGTGTGGCGGGAGTTCGATTCCGAAGGCCCTCGTACCGTCATCGGGTTGCCGGCACGGCCGACCGTCCTGACGTGGACGCGCGTGGTCGGCGGCGCATCGATGATCGTGCTGGGGCTGGCGGTCGTGGTGTTGGCGCAAGTCGACATCGACGCGTTGCGGTCGTCGTTGTTGGCCGTCGTCGTGACGTTGATCGGCGCCGGTTTGCTGACGGTTCCGTTGTGGTTGCGGATGTGGCGGGCGCTCGGGGCTGAGCGGGCCGCTCGAATTCGCAACGACGAGCGTGAAGAGATCGCGTCACACCTGCATGATTCGGTGTTGCAGACGTTGGCGTTGATCCAGAAGCAGTCCGACAATCCGGTGGAAGTGGCGCGGCTTGCCCGTGGGCAGGAGCGCGAGCTTCGGAAGTGGTTGTTCAGTGGCGGCGAGATCGACCACACGAGCCTGACCGAAGGGCTCAAGATCATCGCGGGTGAGGTGGAGGATCAGCACGGTGTGACGGTGCGTCCGGTGACGGTGGGTGACGTGCAGTTGGACGGCGAGGACGGTCTGCCGAAGGAAGCGTTCACCGCACTTCTCGGCGCTACGCGTGAGGCTCTGGTCAACGCCGCGAAGCACTCCGGCGAGAAGGAGATCAACCTGTTTGCCGAGGTGGAAGGTGATCAGGTGAGCATCTTCGTTCGAGATCGCGGCGTCGGATTCGACGTCGACGCGGTACCAGAGGACCGTCAAGGTCTGGCCAAGTCGATTCGCGGCCGGATCGAGCGTCGTGGTGGCCGCGTCGTGGTTCGCTCCACCATCGGCAAGGGGACGGAAATCCGGGTACACATGCCGCTCGGGGGCAAGACGAGCACCGACTCTGACTTACAGTGGGACGAGCCCGCCGACCTTGTCGACAACCCGGAGGAAGCGCCCCAGTGACAGTTTTGCCCACACCCCCGTATCGCGTATTCCTTGTCGACGATCACGGGGTGTTCCGCTCCGGGGTACGGGCCGAATTGTCCCGTGAAGACGACATGGAGATTGTTGGTGAGGCCGGCGGGGTGGCCGAAGCGATCGCCGGGATCAACTCCACGAAACCCCACGTGGTCCTGCTCGACGTACACATGCCGGACGGCGGCGGAGTGGCTGTGCTGCGCGGGATAGATTCCGGTCCGGTGTGCTTGGCACTCAGCGTTTCCGATGCGGCTGAGGACGTCATCGCGGTAATCCGGGCGGGTGCTCGGGGCTACGTCACCAAGACGATTTCGGGTGCCGAACTGGCCGACGGTGTCCGCCGGGTCGCAGGCGGCGACGCCGTCTTCGGGCCCAGGCTGGCGGGTTTTGTGCTCGACTCCTTCACCGGTCGATCCGCGGCACCGGAACCACAACTCGATCCGGAACTCGATTCACTGACTCCCCGTGAACTCGAAGTCCTGCGGTTGCTCGCGCGGGGGTACACCTACCGCGAGATTGCGGAGGAGCTGGTGATCTCCGTGAAAACCGTCGAGACGCATGCGTCCAATGTCCTGCGAAAGACTCAGCAGTCCAACCGCAATGCGCTGACACGCTGGGCTCATCGCCGCCAGATCGACTGAACTCTTCCGCGAGCGTCCACGAACGCGCACCATGGACCACATGACAGAACCACTGGCGCTGGCGTCGAGTCGTGGGCGTTGGGTTGTTGCCGCCACGGTTCTCGGTTCGAGCATGGCTCTTCTCGACGGCACGGTGGTCAACATTGCGCTACCGCACATCGGCGAGGAGTTGGGTTCCGGGGTAGCGGGCCTGCAGTGGACGCTCAGCGGGTACACGTTGGCTCTGGCGTCGTTGATTCTGCTCGGCGGCGCTCTGGGGGACCGGTGGGGTAGGCGCCGGGTGTTCGTGTGGGGCACGGTGTGGTTCGCGGTGGCGTCGCTGCTGTGCGGCATTGCTCCCGACATCACATTTTTGGTGGTGGCGCGAATCCTGCAAGGCGTGGGTGCGGCACTGCTGACGCCGGGCAGTCTGGCCATCATCTCGGCGTCGTTGCGTGAGGAGGATCGGGGCGCTGCCATCGGTTTGTGGTCTGGACTCGGGGGAGTTGCGGGAGCGATAGGTCCGCTGTTCGGTGGCTGGCTCGTGGAGGTCGCCGGGTGGCGGTCGGTGTTCTTCCTGAACTTGCCGTTGGCTGCTCTTGTCGTGTGGGCGAGTGTGCGGCACGTTCCGGAGAGTCGCGACCCGCATCCTCCGGAACGTCTGGATGTACTCGGATCTGCCTGTGCGGTAGTCGGTCTCGGTGCGTTGACCTACGGGTTGATCGAGATGAACCTGGTCGCGGGAGTGGTCGGCGCTCTCGTGTTGTGCCTGTTTGTCGTTGTGGAGCGACGGTCGCCGAGTGCGGTGGTGCCGCCGTCGCTGTTCCGGTCGAGAATGTTTGTCGCCGCCAATCTGGTGACTCTGGCGGTATACGCGGCGCTGGGCGGTGTGTTCTTCCTGCTGGTGCTGCAGTTGCAGCTGGTCGCGGGCTATTCGCCGGTGGCAGCGGGGGTCGCCACGGTGCCGATCACGGTGGCGCTATTGCTCTTTTCCTCGCGCGCCGGTAGGTACGCGCAGATTCACGGACCCCGGTTGCCGATGACCGCCGGGCCGGCAGTGGCTGCAGTGGGATTGGTGTTGATGACGAGGATCGGGGTCGACGCGTCGTACCTCACCGACGTGCTACCCGGAGTTCTCGTGTTCGGATTGGGTTTGTCGGTGATGGTTGCGCCGCTGACCGCGGCCGTGTTGGGGTCGGTTCCGGTGGAGCAGTCGGGAATTGCATCGGGTGTGAACAATGCCGTTGCCCGAACCAGTCAGCTCCTGGCTGTTGCCGCGTTGCCGGGAATCGCGGGGATCAACACCGAAGCTCTGGCGGATCCGGCGCTGTTCTCCGACGGATTCACGATCGCGATGTACATCTGTGTGGGACTGCTGTTGCTCGGTGTGGCTATCGCGGCGGTACTGATCCGCGCTCCGGCGGCGCCGCCGATGCCGGAAACGGATTCGGTTGCCTGCAAACCACATTGTGATCTGACGGGGCCTGCGGTACAACCGAGTCGGGCCCAGGATTAGGCGCTGGACTAGACGCTGATATCTCGATCGTGGCTCGGTACCAACGGGATTGCCGCGGCGGGGAAGGCGGCGACTATCGCAAACGCGATGGGATACCCGACCACACCGATGAGTGCGCCGACCACCGGCCCCACGGCGGATGCGGCAATGAATTGTCCGGTGTTCTGAGCGCCCAACGCTTTTCCCTGCCAGGTAGGCCCGGCCGCTTCGGCGACGGACGTGAACGCCAAGCCGTTGTCCGCGACACTGACAGTGGTGGCGATCAGCAGCACCAGCGCTGGGATTCCCCACGGGGCGGCGTCGGCGGCAGCCATGGCCAGCATGACAACGGCGGCAGACATCGACACCAGGCGAAGCGGGCCGACGCGACTGCCCGCGCGGTCACTCCACATCCCGACGACGATGCGTCCCAGCGCCCCGACGAACTGCGACGCTCCGATGAGCAGGCCTGCCGGGGCGGCCTCCCAGTGTTGTTCGTTGATCAGCCAGACCAGTCCGAATGTCGACAGTGTGAACTGCGGAAACACCAGGAGAGCTGACGCAAGGTGGATACGCCACAGGAAGGAGTTCGAACGGTAGGGGTTGGCGGCCGCGGCGGGTGCCTGTGCGGTGGTGACGGGCCGCGGGGGATTGACCAGGACAAGTGCACAGACCACTGCGAGTGCGCCGTTGAGAATCACGGACAGCGCAACCGCCGAACCGATTCCCGAGTGCGCAGCCAGTGTCGGAACGGTGACCGACGCGATGGTGACGCCCAAGGGTTGGGACATCTGCCGGATGCCCATCGCCAATCCGCGGCGGTCCTTCGGAAACCAGCCGACAACCACGCGTCCGCTGGCGGCATTGGTGCTGGCGGCCGACATGCCGCCGAACAGGAACGCCATACCGAGCAACGCGTAATTGTCGGTGGTGGTGGCAGCCAGGGCCGCAACGGCGGTCAAGGCAAGTCCGATCGAGATGACCCACTTTTCACCGAATCTGTCGGCCAGTGCTCCCCAGGCCACGAGCGTGAGGACCATACCGAAAGTGGGCGCTGCAGCCAGAGTTCCGGCCTGCGCCAGTGAGAGACCGTGCTCGGAATGCAGGAGTGGGATCAGGAAGGCGGGAGTGCTGACGAAGACGGTTCCGGCGGCTTGGGCGGCAACACCGAGGGCAAGCATCGTCCATGCCCGCGGTGTGACTACCGATTTTTCCAACCGTGACGCCTCAGTCATGGTGAGCCTCCCAATTCTTCTTTGGTTGAGGGCTCCGACGCTACTCCGGCTGTTTCACATGCTGAAACTGTAATCCCAAAATGTGGTCATTGCTCGTGGTCGGCAGTGGGGAGGCGAACAGTGAAGACCGTGTGTCCGTCCACTTGGTCGACGCCGATGGTGCCGCCGTGCAAGTGGATGTTCTCGACTGCGAGGGAGAGTCCCAACCCGCTGCCCTCGCTGCGTCCTCGTGCGGTGTCTACCTTGTAGAACCGGCGAAAGATTGCCTGCCGGTCCTGGGGCAAGATGCCCGGTCCGTGATCGACGACGGCGATGACGGCGTAATCGGGTTCGGCGCTGAGTTCGACGCGTACCGGGGGTGAACCGTGCCGCAGTGCGTTGCCGACGAGGTTGGCGACGACTATGTCGATCCGACGCGAATCCACTCTGCTGCTGATGCTTTCGGGCGCGTCGAGCTCGACGGTTTCGGTCCAGCCGCGGCTCTCCAGCGTGCGCTCGGTCAGTTCGACGAGATCGACGTCGTCGAGGACGAGGCGTGCCTGCTGTGAGTCGTGGCGAGACATTTCGATCAGATCCTCGACGAGTCGAGTGAGTTTGCCGATCTCACTGCTCACGATGCGTGCGGCGGCACCGGCGTCGGGCGGAAGGTTGGGGATCTCTTCGCGAAGTATTTCACTGACCGGCACCAGTGCGGCCAGTGGCGTTCGCAGCTCGTGAGAGACGTCGGCGACAAACCGTCTTGCCTGCTCTTCGGATTCTTCGAGACCTTTGATCACCGCTTCGTTGCGCGCGACCATGTTGTTGAATGTTGTTGTCACCTGGGCAAGTTCGGCTACTCCGTTTTCCGGAAGGCGGACGCTGAGATCGCCGTCGGCGGCACGGGCGGCGGCCGCGTCGAGACGCTTGAGCGGACGTACCAGCGTCGACGCGATCCAGAAGCCGAGCAGACCGCTGACCAGCACGCCGGCAGCGAGGGTGAGACCGACGACTCGGAGCAGGTCGTCGAACTTGTCCTGTACCCCCACCAGTGGCCGGACGGTGACAGCTTTCACAAGTGTCTGGTTGTCGTAGCCGTCCTCCGCGGTCGTGTCCGTGACGTTGACGGACATCCCCAGCAGGATGCGCTCGGAGTCGAGTCTCTCGAAGCGGATCAGTTTTGCACTGTCCAAACCGCTGTCGAAGCTCGGCGGGATCTTCGCGGGATCGACGGATCCTTGGCGAACTACTTCACCGTCTGTGATCAGCGTCAGGTCGGATGGGAAGACCTGTGAGAGGTTGGCGGGTGTCAACCCGTCCACCGGCATGCCGTCGAGGGACTGTAGCTCGTCGCGAAATTGTGCCGTTGCCACGTCCTGAGCATTGGAATAGATCCACGACCGCGCCATGAGCGATACCGCGCCGGCTGTTCCTCCGGCGATGATGAGGACGATTGCGATGAACACCAGCACGAGCCGGGTCCGCAGGCCGTCGACGCGCAGCCAGGCCGGTCTCATCGACCTGAGCCGGTGTTGAAGCGATATCCGAAGCCGCGCACGGTTTCGATGACTGTCGGTACGGCCGGGTCGTCCTCGATCTTTCCACGCAGTCGCTGCACCGCTGCGTCGACGATTCGGGAATCGCCCAGGTACTCCTGGTCCCAGGCTGCGGACAACAACTGTCGACGACTGAGAACCTGTCCGGGATTCTCGGTCAGTGCCAGGATCAGCCGGAGCTCGGTCGGGGTCAGGGTCAGCAGCGTTCCGCCCTTGCGGACCTGCAATGACGATCGATCCAGTTCCAAGTCGCCGAATGTCTCTGCCGCCGGTACTGCATCTGTTCGCGTCGTTGCGGGCGCTGACCGACGCACGACGGCTTTGATGCGAGCGTCGAGGACACGCGGACTGGCCGGTTTGACGACGTAGTCGTCGGCGCCGGCCTCGAGGCCGGCAACGGTGTCGATGTCGTCGGATCGAGCGGTGAGAATGATGATCGGGATCGAACTACGCGTGCGGATGCGTCGACAGATCTCGTAACCGTCGGCACCCGGGAGTCCGAGGTCGAGCAGGACGAGGTCGGTGGTGGTGAGTACGTCGTCGAAATCACTGTTGCCGTCGGGGCGATGGCTGACGTTGTGCCCGAGTCGGTTCAGTCCCAACGTGATTGCCTCGGCCACGGCTGGATCGTCTTCGATGAAAAGGATATTCACCATGATTAGGGGCCTTCCGGGGTCGGAGCAATCTCGGTCAGCCCACGGTACAGGTGTCACACTTTCGAGAGCCGTTCGTTGCCGGAGTTTGCCAGTACCGCGTGCCGTGCGGCGGTGGTGTTCAACGGAAATGCCGACACGGCGAGGGTGTAGCAACCGACGAGGAGTAGTGCACCCAGCACGTCACTCGGCCGGTGCCATTGCAACACGACTACCGAGATCGCGGTCCCGATGGTGATCAGCGCGCCGTTGACGGCGACGACGCCCCGCCACCTGGCCGGTGTGACGAGCACTATCGCGCAGACCAGAGCAGTGATGGCGGTGAGAGTCCCGCTGGGGAAGGAATTATGCATGACAAGACCGTTCAGGTCTGGTCGATCCAGCGACTGTTTGAGAACCCAGGCCGTCGTGATGGGGCCGAGGGTCACGACCGCGACGCGCAGTGCCAGCGCAATCGGGTTGTTGCGCAACGTGATCATGAGTACCACGAGCACTCCTCCCACTATCAGGATCGGGGTGAGCAGGCCGATGAACTCAGTGGAGAACACGCCGAGGACTTCAGACGTGGCCGCGCCCACCATGAGTTGTTGATCGACGATCTGGCCACCGGCAGTGTTGACCGCCAATTCGAATTCGATTACTCCGAGGATCAAGAGTGCCAGTGCGGCAAACAGTCTCGCTGGTTTGACTCGTGTCATGGTCAGCCTTCCGCTCTTTCGTCCGAAGGGTTGTTGCGTTGGGGCGGGCATTCCCCACCAGGAGTGGTCGCCAGTTCGAAATGCCACATCTCGTTTGCATAGGTCTGGCAGAGGCCGTAATCGCTGCCGTGCTGGATAAGCCAGTCGTCGGCATCCGTCGGTCCGATGTCTACTGCCTGTCCGCTGACATGCTTGGACAGACTCGGGGGGTGCACCCACTTGGACGCTTCGTCCACGCTGCCGTACTTGGCTACGGCTTCGTCGAACAGTCGCTGTTGGTATGCGGCTGATCGCCAACCCGACGTGACATGCATGTCCACCCCGGATAACCGCGCATCCGCTGCGGCCATCTGCAGCGCCGCGAGAAGTGCGGAATCGAGGCGGGCCAGCGCGGGCATATGGGTGTCCGCCACATTGAGGCCGTCCTCGATCTCGCCGCCTGAGGGTCCTGAATCAGGTTGAGTGGCAAGGTAGTGATCGCTCTTGGGTGTGGCCGCCTCGGTGTACGAACACGCGCTGAGCATGAGCGCCCCGAGTGCGACTGCCCCGAGTGCGACTGCTCGGTGTGCGACGGGGCAGATGATTCCGCGGTGGCTGGGCATAGTGCAGAGACTGCTCGGTCAGTGTCACCAGGAGGTCGTCACTGTTCGTCGACGGTGTCACGGTCTGCAACAGCTCTGTAACAGGACGGAACGAGCCTGGTGGGGCGTGCGCTAAGCGGGTCGGGGAACGGATGCAAATGTGGACAGTTCGAACCACGAAGGCAAACTGCGACGCAGGGCTTCCGGGCCGGAAATGGTGACCTCACCTGATCGAATGGCGTCGGACCACGTGAGGTCG
This sequence comes from Rhodococcus sp. MS16, assembly GCF_013277795.1. NCBI lineage: Bacteria > Bacillati > Actinomycetota > Actinomycetes > Mycobacteriales > Nocardiaceae > Rhodococcus > Rhodococcus sp. MS16. The sequence goes on along the minus strand of NZ_VBTM01000018.1, from coordinate 11,248 downwards.
CCGCGCCAGATCTCGGTCAACGGCCTGAGCCCGGCAGATACGGACACGGTGACCTCGAAACCCGGGTCGAGGTCACAGACGTCGACCTCGTCGGAGTTGATGACCAGCCACCAGTTTCGTGACTGCCGATCGATTTCGGAAAAGACGAAGTGCACCACTGTTTTTCCGTCGGGCACAGCGGAGTGATCCACCCGTCGATGCATGTCCCACAGCAGGAGTTTGGGATCGAGATCCTGGTCGCCGAGTTCGCCGATCCAGCGGGTGCCCCAGATCCCCAGGGCCTCGACGACGGGGCGGAGTTCGCGTCCGGCGTCGGTGAGGCGGTACGTGACAACACCGTCGGTGTTGTCTCGGTAGGTGATTCCGGCGGCAGTGAGTTGGTGCAGACGTTTGGACAGCAACGTCGGAGACATGCGGGGAAGGCCGCGTCGCAGGTCGTTGAAATGGGTACTTCCCATCATGAGTTCGCGCAGGACCAGGAGCGTCCAGCGCTCGTCGAGTAGCTCCATCGCCTTGGCGACGGGGCAGAACTGGCGGTACGACGACCCCACTTGTCAATCGTAGGCCGATGGGTGGGGCTGGTACAGATCCAGTACTGGATCGGTGACACTCGATGGTCGTAACGTCGAGGTCAGAGTGGAAATCGGTACTGCGAAAATTGATGGAGGAGAACGATAATGACTGAAGCAGCGGAGTTGGATCGAGCCCTCAAATCCAAGCACCGGGTGATGTGGGGGTTGGGCAATTATCCTGCGGTGGCAACGGAGGTCATCCCGGAACTCGGGCCGGTTGTGGCGGCGGCAGGCGGCGTGCGCGCCGGTGATCGGGTTCTCGACATCGCGGCAGGTTCCGGCAATGTGGCTATTCCTGCGGCGGCACTCGGCGCGCAGGTGGTGGCAACGGACTTGACTCCCGAATTATTCGATGCGGGAAGGAAGATGGCAGCCGACGCGGATGTCGAACTCGAGTGGCGGGAGGCTGATGCCGAGGATCTACCGTTTGAAGACGGTGAGTTCGACGTGGTGCTCTCGTGCGTCGGCGTCATGTTTGCGCCGCATCATCAGCGGGCAGCGGACGAGCTTGTTCGAGTGTGTAAGGAAGGTGGCAGGATCGCTGTACTGAGCTGGACACCAACAGGTTTCATCGGCGAGATGTTCAAAGCCATGAAACCGTACGCACCTGCACCACCTCCTGGTTCGCAGCCACCGCCGTTGTGGGGTGAGGAGAGTCATGTTCGTGAGCTGTTCGGTGACCGAGTTTGCGACCTGACTGCGCGTCGAGAAGTGCTGCAGGTGAGCAGGTTCCGCGATCCGGAAGACTTCCGCGACTTCTTCAAGGAGAATTACGGACCGACCATCGCCGTCTACCGCAATATTGCCGGCGACGACGCCAAGGTGGAGGCCCTCGACCGGGATCTCGTCGACTTGGCTCGCAAGTACAGCGCAGGAGGAGATTCCAGCGCCGGAGGGGATTCTCCGGGCATGGACTGGGAGTATCTACTCGTCACCGGTGTCAGGAGTACGTCATGACAAGCATTGATATTGCGCCGTTGAGATCGTCCGTCACCGGCCCGGTTTTCGGCCCGGAAGATTCGGGTTACGACGACGCGCGGGCCATCTGGAACGGCTCGATCGATCACCGCCCGGCTGGGATCGCCAGGTGCCTTTCGCCGTCGGATGTGGCTGCGGCACTGGGTTATGCCAGAGAACATGACTTGGAGGTGTCCGTCAGAGGTGGTGGACATTCGTATCGTGGGGCCTCGGTGTGTGAGGGCGGTCTGATGATCGATCTCAGTGCACTGAACAACGTCACTGTTGATCCGTCGGCGCGTAGGGCGCGCGTAGGCGGCGGGGCGACGTTGGCGAACCTGGACGCCGCGACGCAGGAACACGGCCTGGCTGTGACAGGTGGGGTGATCAGCGATACAGGTGTGGGCGGTCTGACACTCGGCGGCGGCATGGGGTGGCTGACGCGAACGCTCGGATTGTCGATCGACAATCTGGCGTCGGCGGAGGTTGTGCTTGCAGACGGTGAGGTCGTGCGCGCGTCGGAAGAGAACCATCCCGATTTGTTCTGGGCGTTGCGAGGCGGGGGAGGCAATTTCGGTGTGGTGACCGAGTTCGAGTACCGGCTGAGCGCGATCGGGCCGGAAGTGCATCTCGGGTTCTTCTTCTGGGGGATGGACGACGGACCGGATGCGCTGCGTCTGTGCCGCGACGTGGTGCCGGCTCTGCCCCGCAACACCGGTGCGTTGATTGCCTCGAGCCTGTCCGCGCCGCCCGCGGCGTTTGTGCCGGAGCAGTTCCACTTTCATCCCGGATATGCCTTGCTGGTGGCAGGTTTCGGTTCCGCCGAGGAGCATGCGCAGGTGATTGCGCCCATCAGGGAAGGGTTGCCGCCGCTGTTCGAGTTCGTCACGCCGCTCCCGTACACGGGGCTGCAGTCGATGCTCGACGATGCCGAACCGTGGGGTGCGTACGCGTACGAGAAAGCTCTGGACCTAGGGGATCTCTCCGATGACGTGATCGGTGTTCTGACCGAACACGCGGTGAAGAAGTCGTCACCGATGTCGTTCATCCCGATCTTTCCGCTGCAGGGTGCGTTTACCGCCGTCGGCGACGACGATACGGCGTTCGGTGGTTCCCGCGCCCCGCACTACGTGTGCAACATGACGGCCACGGCAACGGATGCCGGGACTCTGGATCTGGATCGAACGTGGGTGCGCAATATCTGGGAAGCGTTGCGTCCCTTGTCGACCAATCCCGGTGGCTACGTCAATTTCATGACCGACGTCGACGAAGAGCGGGTTCGCAGTTCGTACGGATCCGGCAAGTATGCACGCCTGTCCAGGATCAAGGCACAGTACGATCCGCACAACCTGTTTCATCTCAACGCCAACATCAGGCCGGCTGCGTCGGCGCTGAAGTAGCAAATATTTAAACCGTGAACACCAGTACAAGCACGATCAGTATGGCCGCGATGATGATCGCCACCATCGCGGTCATGGCCAGTGGCGCCCAGGCGACCACTTTGTCCCGGGTGCTCGCGTCGGCGGGGCCGGTGGGTATCCGAGGGGGCCACGAGAACAGGTCGAGCGGGCTGGGGACAGAGCCGAGTGGCGTATTCTGTTGCACTGCAGGCAATCCGGTGACCGTGGGGCCCACCAGGCGATTGCGTCGGTGCGGGTCGGGGAGTTGGGTGGTGCGGTGCGCCCACGCCGGAACCGCTCCGTCGGACGAGAACACGGGGATGTCGATCAACTGATCGACGGAACCGCCCCCGGTTGCTACCGCGGCGAGTGCGTCGCGGGCCTGGGCCATGGTGGGCCGACGCGTCGGGTCCGGTTCGAGAAGTTGGAGCAGCACGTCCGTGAGCGGTCCGGATTTGGTGGGACGGTAGATCTCGGCTTTGGCGACTCGGTGCAGCAATGCAATTGCGTCGGAGTCGATTCCGAAGGGTGGTTGGCCTTCGATCACGGTGAAGAGGGTCGAGCCGAGGGAGAAGACGTCGCTCGCTTCGGTGGGATCGTCGCCGCGGGCCACTTCGGGGGCGAAGTATGCGGGGGTGCCGGTGATGACTTCGTCTTGACGGTCCGATCCGTCGCCCTTGGCGCGCGCGATTCCGAAGTCGCTGATCTTGACGATGCCCAGGGAGTCGCCGCGATCGGCAATAAGAATGTTGCCCGGTTTGATGTCTCGATGCACAATTCCGGCAGCGTGCGACTCTGCGAGTGCTGCGGCGATCTGAGCGCCGATCTGAGCAACTTCGAGGGGTGGCAGAGTGTCGGCGAGGTTCATGGCCTGCGCGAGGCTGCGGGATGGGAAGTACTCCATGACCAGCCACGGTTCGCCGGCTTCGAGAGCGACGTCGTACATGCCGATGGAATGCGGGTGCGAGAGTTTGGCGGCGTTGCGGCCTTCACGAAGTGTCCGAGCGCGGATCTCCTCGGCGCTCTCGTTGTCGAGTCCGGCGGTGGTTGTGACCTGTTTCACCGCGACATCACGGCTGAGAAGGGTATCGCGGGCCAGCCAGACGGCGCCCATGCCGCCGCCGCCGATTTTGGATCGGAGTCGGTACCGCCCTGCCAGCAGGTATTCAGGGCCGATGCCCCTCCCTGTCTGCTCTCGAGATGTCACCACTCCAGGTTAGAGGATTGATACGGGTGTGACCCTCGAGGTTTGTGTGAACTTCGGACTTTTGTCGCTGCTTGACGGGTCCTCAGGGGCAGGCTTTACTGGAAACGAATCGAAACTATGTTCGATTGTGTTGTCTGTTCGATGCGTGTCAGACCCCGACTTCCCCGTGGTTTGCCGGCTTGAAAAAGATTGCCGGAAGTATCGCAGGACGGGGATGACGAAGTGACGGTGGTAGAGAGCGTTGCCGAGGCGGCGGGCGTGTCCCGCCAGGAGCGGTTGGCGGAACTCCGCAGCCGGATGGCCTCCATCCCGGCTCGCGGTGACGGGCAGGTTGTGTCGTCGATTCCCGTCGAGGCTGCAGTAGGAGTGACCGGGGATCGGGCGGACAAGGCGGGAATCCTGCCCGTGCCGGCCGGCATCGCAGAGTTGCTGCCGCAGGGCGGGTTGGTGCGGGGAACCGTGGTGTCCGTATCCGGGGCCGCGTCGTTGCTGGTGGGGTTGGTGGCCTCGGTGACCGCGTCCGGTGGACATGTTGCCGTTGTCGGCAAGCCGCAGTTGGGAGTGTTGGCCGCGTACGAGATGGGTGCGCAGTTGGAGCGTCTTGCGTTTGTCCCGGATCCGGGGCCCGATCCGGTCGAAGTTGCCGCAGTGCTGCTCGACGGTATGGATCTGGTGATTCTGGGATTGGCGGGTGCGTCCGTGCCCCCGTCGCGGGCTCGGGCAGTGGTGGCCCGCGCCCGCAGTAAAGGTTCCACTCTTGTTGTGACGGATGGTCATTGGGATGGTGTGGAGGTGCGGCTGGAGGCGCAGGTCAACGGTTACGGCGGTTTCGGGTGCGGACGCGCGCTGGGGCGGGGACGGCTCGAATCGCTCAGCCTTGCCGTGCGTGCCCGAGGGCGCTCGTTCCAGCCGCGCACCACCCGTCTGGATATCTGCAGCGCAGCGGGACGGGTGGAATGGAAGCCTGCACTCGAGGTGGGCGCAGCTCAAGTGGTGGCCGCAGCTCAGGTGGTGGCCGCAGCTCAGGTGGTGGCACTGTGAGCAGGGTTCTGGCGCTCTGGTGTCCGGACTGGCCGGCAGTGGCGGCTGCTGCTGTAGCCGACCTTCCGGCTACTCACCCGGTTGCGGTGACGTCAGGCAACAGGGTGATCGCGTGCAGTGCGACGGCCAGATCGGAAGGAGTGCGCCGTGGGCTGCGCCGACGCGAGTCGCAGGCGCGGTGCCCGGAACTGTATGTGGCGGCGGCAGATCCGGAGCGGGATGCCCGATTGTTCGAGCCGGTTGCAGCGGCTGTCGATGCGGCTGCGCCCGGTGTGGAGGTGCTTCGTCCTGGCCTGCTGGTGTTGAGTTCACGCGGTGCCAGTCGCTATTTCGGCAGCGAGGAGGCCGCGGCAGAACGGTTGGTGGATCAGGTTGCTGCCGTGGGAGTCGAATGCCAGATCGGGGTGGCCGATCAGTTGTCGACCGCGGTGATAGCTGCACGACGAGCCGCGCTGGTACCGCTCGGCGAGGGCGCTCGGTTTCTTGCTCCGCTGCCGATGTCGGAGTTGGCGGCCGAGCCGAGTTTGTCCGCACCTCATCGCGGTGAGCTGGTGGATCTGCTGCGCAGGCTCGGGATCAGAACCATCGGCGCCTTTGCGGACTTGCCGGCCGTCGACGTGGCGTCGCGGTTCGGTACCGATGCGGTGTTGGCGCACCGGGCGGCGCGCGGTGAACCGGAACGACCACCGTCGGCCAGGGCGTTGCCACCGGATCTCGACGTGGAGCAGCATTACGATCCGCCTATCGAACGTGTGGACGCCGCGGCCTTCGCCGGGCGTGCCCTGGCGATTTTGCTGCATGGCACGTTGTCCGGCGCCGGCGTCGCTTGCACGCGATTGCTGATATCGGCGAGCACCGAAAACGGCGAGAACCTCTCTCGCACGTGGCGCTGCGCCGAGCCGCTGACGCCGGAAGGAACGGCTGATCGAGTGCGGTGGCAACTCGACGGGTGGCTTACCGGCCGCAGTGAGGACAAGCCAACCGCAGGAATTACCGTGCTGCGCCTCGAACCGGTGGAGGTGGTCAATGCCGGCGCCTTGCAATTGGGCCTCTGGGGCGGAGTGGGTGATGAGGATGAACGGGCCAAGCGAGCGTTGGTGCGAGTGCAGGGGCTCTTGGGCGGCGAGTCGGTCCAGGTGGGTGTCCTCAGTGGCGGGAGGGGGCCGTCGGAGCGAATTACATTGGTGCCCTTGGGTGATGAGCGGGTAGCAGCGCATGATCCGGGGGCTCCGTGGCCGGGGCTGCTACCTCAACCGTCACCGGGATCGGTGTACGTCGACAATCCGCGGGTGTGGCTGACAGACGCGTCGGGCAAAGCTGTGTACGTCACGGAACGCGGAGTGTTCAGCGCGCATCCGGCGAGGCTGAAGTGGGGGAGTAAGGAATGGGCGGTGCAAGGATGGGCAGGTCCGTGGCCGGTCGACGAGCGATGGTGGGATTCGGCCGCGGTGCGAACGGCGGCGCGGGCGCAGGTGCTGTTGGAACAATCACGCGCGTTGTTGATGATCTGTGAGGGTGGCGAGTGGTCGGTGGAAGGTGTGTACGAGTGAATACGGCTAATCTGGAACATCGTGAGTATCGCTAACGTGCGCAGTGCCGGTGGAATCGAGATCAGCTACCGCGATTCGGGGGCCGGTTCCGGGACTGCCGAACTGCCTCCTGTCGTCCTCGTGCACGGCATGGGCGGCGACAGCGGCACATGGGATCGGTTCGCCAGAGCATTGCGGTCCCGCGATCGACGGGTTGTCTCGGTGGACCTTCGTGGGCATGGGCGCAGTGCCCGGGCGTCGTCGTACCTGTTCGAGGAATTTGCCGCGGACATCATGGACGTCTGTGATCACTTGGAACTCGATCACGTCGACCTGGTGGGGCACTCGCTCGGCGGGCACGCCGCGTCGTTGATCGCGCAGCGGCGAACGACCGGCGTTCGCAAGCTGGTCATCGAGGAAGCGCCGCTCCCACTGCGTCCCGGCGATCCGGAGCAGGTATTTTCCCGCAAGCTGCCGAGCATGTCCGAACTGTGGCACGCAACAACAAGTTTGGTGCGCCATCCGCGGGCGGCTCTGGCCTTCGACAAGTCGATGACGGGGTCGGCGCTGACGCAGTTCCGTCAACCCGATCAACTGTGGTGGGAATCGTTGCCGCTGATCGAGGCGGACACCTTGTTCCTGCGCGGTGGCCTCGGCGGCATGGTGGATTCCGACCGGCTTCGCGAGGTCAGCGCCACGGTCAAGCGTTGTGAGGTCAGGTCATTTCGCACCGGTCACAGTGTTCATCGGGACGGCTACCGTGACTTCGAGGCCGCGGTGGTGCCTTTTATTTCGTAAACCGGGCGTCCAGATGTGTAGAGAACCCGCCGACGGTCAACTCTGTGCAGACACACTGCTCTAGCAGACACATGCTCTAGCAGACACACTGTGAGAGGACGTCATCACGTGAGCCCAGAACCCGCGAACGTCCCCCAGTGCAGTCACGGATTGCCGCGTCGGATGTTCTTGGGCGGGATGGGCGCTTTGGCTCTTGCCGGTATGACGGATATCGGGTCGGCGGGCGCCGCAGCCGCACCGTCGCGGGCAGCGCCCAGCGATTCGTTTCCCGCTCAGCCCAACATCGTGGTCATCATCACCGATCAGGAACGACGGCCGATGTACTGGCCGCAAGGGTGGGCGGAGCGGAATCTTCCTCATCGCCAACGCATTGCGCGTCACGGACTGACTTTCGATCAAGCGGTCTGCAACACGGCGATGTGTTCGCCCAGTCGGAGCACGTTCTTTACCGGGCTGTATCCCGCGCAACACGGTGTGACCAGAACCCTGACCGAGGGCGGCACCGTATCTCCCACCGAACCGCAGTTGCAGACGTCGGAGCAGAACATGGCGAAGATGCTGGCATCCGCCGGGTACAACGTCCAGTACCGGGGGAAATGGCATCTGAGCAAGGGAGCATCCGGTGGTGATCCGTCCAGTGACGACGTTGCCGCATTCGGTTTCGGCGGGTGGACACCACCTGATGCCGGACAGGACACAAACCCAGACCATTTCGGCGGCGGATGCGCCGATCACGACCGCCGCGCTGCCGAGGAAGCCGTCGAATTTCTCACCGGACCGGATGCCAAAGGGGACAAGCCTTTTGCGCTGATCGTATCGTTCGTCAATCCGCACGACGTCCTTGCATATCCCCAGTCGTGGGATGCGATGAGTGGTACGTGCGACAACTACGGGTCGGATGCGCCGGGAGCTTTCGAGCAGGGCATCGAACTCCCACCGACCTACGACGAAATCCTTGCCTTCAACTACAAACCGAGCGCTCAGGTGCAGTCGGAATTGTTGCTCGCCGCCGGACTCGGTCCATTGCTCGGACCCGATCAGGCCAGGCGATACATCAACTTCTACGCCTACATGCACAAGGTCGTGGATGAGCGCATCGGCAGTGTTCTCGACGCCTTGGAAGCCACTCCGGGGCTGCTCGACGACACCGTCATCGTGCGTATGTCCGATCACGGTGAGATGGGAATGTCGCACGGAGGCTTGCGGCAGAAGGTGTTCAACGCGTACGAGGAAACTCTGCGCGTCCCACTCGTGATCAGCAATCCGTTGTTGTTCCCGAAGCCCGTTCAGACGGACGCGTTGGCGTCGTTGATCGACGTGATGCCCACTCTGGCCAACCTCGCGCAAGTGCCGGATCGTGCGTCGTGGAACTTTCTCGGCACCGATCTCACCCCCGTGCTCGTCGATGCGGCGGCGTATCCGGACGCACCAAGCGTGCACGTTCAGGACACGATTCTTTTCACGTACGACGATCAGAACTGTGCGACGCCAGACGGTCAGAACATCGTCACGCAGCCGAACCATATTCGCTGCATTCGGGACAGCAGGTGGAAGTACACGATGTACTTCGACCCGGCGGGAACTGCTGCGCCCCAATACGAACTGTACGACCTGATTGCCGATCCCCTGGAGACGAACAACCTGGCCAACCCGTTCAATTTTGCGTCCTACCAGCCCGCCAAAGCCGCCGAGATGAACGCACAACTCTTTGCCGCGATGCAGGCAAAGGGTGTTTCGCTGGCAGAGTCGAGCAATATTCCGCAAAACTGATTCACGACGGAGTTCTGCGGGCATTCCCCTCGGACATATGTCTTCGTTTCGGGAAGAAGGAATGTCATGACCGTCACCTCGCCGGGGCGAGAAGGATTCAGTTCCCTCCGATCAGGAGGGTTGAACTGGGATTGTTTTCCACTCCGATTGTTCGCCAAGGGAAATGCCAAATTTTGGAACCCGGCAGACCTCGATTTTTCGAAAGATGCTCGAGACTGGCAAGAGTTGACCAGCGAGCAGCAGCGCAGCGCGACGTATCTGTGCGCGCAGTTCATCGCCGGTGAAGAAGCAGTGACCGAGGACATCCAACCGTTCATGCAGGCGATGTCCGCTGAAGGCAGGTTCAGCGACGAGATGTACCTGACCCAATTCTGTTTCGAGGAAGCCAAGCACACACAGGTTTTCCGGCTCTGGATGGATGAGGTCGGACTCACCGACGACCTGCATTCCTACGTCGCCGATAATCCGGACTACCGACAACTGTTCTACGAGGAGTTGCCGGCGTCGCTGCGGATTCTCCAGACCGACCCCAGCCCGGTCAACCAAGTGCGGGCGAGCGTCACCTACAACCATGTCATCGAAGGTAGCCTTGCGCTGACGGGTTACTACGCCTGGCAGAAGGTATGTGCCACAAGGGGAATCCTGCCCGGGATGCAGCAGTTGATCAAAAAGATCGGCGACGACGAGCGGCGCCACATGGCGTGGGGAACCTTCACGTGCCGCCGACACGTGGCTGCGGACGACGCCCTGTGGGATGTAGTACAGGCGCGCATGGGCGAGTTGATGCCGATGGCTCTCGGTCTCATCAACTGGGTCAACGATCAGTTCGAAGTCCAGCCCTTCGGTCTCGACAACCAGGAGTTTCTCGAGTACGCGGCTGATCGTGCTCAGCGACGGCTCTCGGCAATCGAGTCTGCGCGTGGGCGTGACGTGGCCGAGATCGACCTCGACTACTCACCCGAGACGCTCGAGGAGAAGTTCGGTGCCGAAGACGCCGCAGTGATGATTGAGGCCGGTAGCTAGGTCAAAAGCTAAGCCGCCCTGAAGTTTCCAGTCAATATTCAGACTTTTCCGACTGGTTTCAAGGAGCCCTCGCAATCGAACAGGATTTCGATTAGGGTGGGGGAATGTTCGATTCGGGGGTGGGAAGTTTCGGTATCTCAGCACAGCTGAGTGGTACCGAAACCGATTGCGCCCTCGTCGATTTGATGGCCGAGTTGCATTCATGTGAAGCTATGCTGGTCGAGCGGAAACTGGCCGTGGTGGCGGAGTTCTTCACCCGCCGCAGCGCCGAGCATGTCGAGGGTGGCACGTGGACGTCGTCGGCGCACGAGTTGGCGGAATCCGAGGTCGGCGCGGTCCTGACGATGGGGCGCGCTGCTGCCGGAAAACTCATCGGGTTGGGTTTTGCTTTGAAGACGCGGTTGCATCGCACAAGGGCCGCGATGGCCCGCGGTGAACTCGACTTCTACCGGGTCACGTTGATCGAGTCCGCGACCGCGAATGTCGGTGACGAGCTGATCGACGAGGTCGAACGCTTGCTGCTCGAGCAGGTTCTTGCCCCACCGGTGGACGGCGGTACCGGTTTGACGGGTCGGCGGTTGACGGCGGCGATCGACCGGATCGTGGCCCGCGTCGATCCGGAAGGGATGCGGGAACGACGACGCCGAGCCCTGGCGGACAGGTTTGTCGGCGTCAGTGCCGCCGAGGACGGGATGGCCCGCATCCTGGGCAGTATCCCGGCGGAGCAGGCCCGCGCGTTCGATGGCCGGTTGCGGGAGTTGGCGATGTCGGTGTGCCGCCACGATTCGCGAACCTATGAGCAGCGTCGAGCGGATGCGTTGGGCGCTTTGGTGAGTGGTTCGACGGTGTTGGTGTGTGACTGCGACCGCGGTGATTGCCCGCAGGACCGTAGTGGTCTCGTTATTGTTCGTAGGCCGTTGGTGCATGTGGTGATGCACGAATCCACCTTCG
>NZ_VBTM01000017.1:161539-162204 GCF_013277795.1 Rhodococcus sp. MS16 | reverse complement strand
CCGAAGTGTGGATCTACGAAGACCGTGTCTACCCGTACATCGGACTCAACGCGGTGGCTGGGAAGAAACCCGAGGAATACGGCGCCGAGCCCACCCGGTACGAGGACATGATCGCCGGCTGCTTCGACCCGAAAGCCCGTGTGCTGGACATGGATATCGACGGCGTCCAAGCCGGACTGTCATTTCCTTCGTTCCCCCGATTCGCCGGAACGGTCTTCCTCGAAGGCAAGGACCGGGAGTTGGCGTTGCTCTCGGTCAAGGCCTGGAACGATTACCACATCGACGAATGGTGCGCGAGCGCCCCGGACCGGTTGATCCCGCTGGTAATCCTGCCGCTGTGGTCGGTGGAGGAATGCGTCAAAGAGGTCTACCGCACCGCAGCCAAGGGCGCAAAAGCGATTTCCTTCCCCGAAAATCCTGTACCGCTAGGACTTCCGTCGTTCCATACCGATCACTGGGATCCGCTGTTCTCGGCGTGTGAGGATGTCGACATCCCGTTGACCGTGCACTTCGGCACCTCGGGTAAGGCCCCGATCACCGCCCCCGAAGCCCCGATGGCCGTGATGACGGCACTCTTCGGGTGCAACTCGATGTACGCGACCGCCGATCTGTTGTTCTCCCCGGTTTTCCATCGCCATCCGACACTGAAGTTCCTGCTCTCCGAG
>NZ_VBTM01000017.1:0-161386 GCF_013277795.1 Rhodococcus sp. MS16 | reverse complement strand
CCGCACCTAAACCACTGCCGCGTACCTAACCCAATCGAGAGGAACACCAAGATAGTGATCACACGTTCCGTACGTATCGGCGTTGCCATTGCCGCTCTTAGCCTGGTGCTTTCCGCCTGTGGCAGTGGAAGTGCCGGCAATTCGTCCCCGGCGTTAGGTGGTGCCGTCGGCGCAGCGGCCGCTGACGCCGATCCGAACGGACATCTCCGGGTCGGCCACACTGTGGCGACACCGGCGCTGAACCCGCACAAGATGCCGTCTGCGCCGGCCGCGTACCCGTATCTGACTCCGGTGTACGACAGGCTCACCCAAATGGTCGACGAGGATGGGTCTCTCGCGATAGCTCCGATGGTTGCGACCGAGTGGGAGTTTTCCGAGGACGGCCGTGAGGTCGTCTTCACATTGCGTGACGGGATCACTTTCACCGATGGTGAAGTTCTCGATGCCGCCGCAGTCAAGGCAACGCTTGATCATGCGAAGACGGCGGCGGGATCGACTGTGGCGTCGACCTTTTCGATGATCGATTCGGTAGAGGTGGTCGATCCGAACCGGGTAAAGGTCATCGCTACCCGACCCGCCGCAGATTTGCCGTTTGTGCTCTCCGGTGTGGAAGCGGCATTGATCAGTCCGAAGGCTCTCGACAATCCGGATCTGGACATCAATCCGGTGGGTTCGGGTCCGTACGTCGCGACCTCGGTCCGGATAGGTGATTCGGTGACATACGAGCGTCGGGAGGGGTACTGGGATCCTGCAGCACAGTTGTCCAAGACGATCACGATCACCGGCATCGTCGACGACAATGCTCGACTGAACGCGCTGCGATCAGGTCAGATCGATCTGATGATATCCAAGATCGGTCAGTACCCGCAGGCATCGGCGCTCGGATCTGGATACGGGTTCTTCTCTTATCCGCCTGCACAGCTGTACACGATGGCCATGAATATCGACAGCCCGGAGTTCTCGGATGTGCGGGTGCGTCAAGCGCTGAACTTTGCCGTTGACCGGGAAGGTATCAACTCGTCGTTGCTCAACAATCAGTGCCAGGTCTCCGGCCAACCGCTTTCGGTCGGCGCGGACGGGCACCTTTCGGATCCGCCGATCGATTACACCTACGATCCGGATCGGGCGCGGGCTTTGCTCGCGGAGGCAGGGGTCAACGGTCTCACATTCAATACGCTTCTCGGTGCGGGACTTTCGCCGCAGGACGAGATCGCGTCGGCCCTGCAAGCGCAGTTCGCCGAAGTCGGTGTCACGATGAATGCCAAGCCGGTGGATCTGGTCGACATGACTGCTCAGTTTGCAGCGAAGGCACAACCGTCCATCGTCAGTGTGCGAGTTGGCGATCCGAGTTCTGCACAGTTCCTCAACCGCAACTACACAGTCCCACGCCTTTTTCCGGGAACACTTCCCGCGGAGTTCAAGAACTCATTGGCGCCGGCGTTTGATCCCAACGTGTCCGAGGTAGACCGTACTGCTGCTCTCGAAGCGACATCAGCCGTTGCGGTCGAGAACGCTTTCGACGTCTTCCTCTGTGCTGTAAGTACACAGTTTGCCTTCGCAGACAATGTAATCGGTGCTTCGAATATGGGCGTTTCGCATTACACCGGGGTGATGGACCTGCGCTACGTCGGTGTCGCGAAATGATTCTGCGCGAATAGTCGAAGTCTCACTCATATCCAGTTTGGGCGGTGCGCCCGTTGTCGCCGTCCACTACCTGACGCTAGGAGATCCTGTCCATGGCAACTGATCTACCGTTGTCGTCGCTCGACGCGACGGACAGCGATATCCTGCGGATCGAGAATCTCTCGGTCGACTTCGATACCGATCGCGGCTGGACTCGAGTCGTCGACGACGTGTCCTTGCGAGTAGCACCCGGCACGACGGTCGGGCTGGTGGGTGAATCCGGATCCGGGAAAACCGTAACTTCCTTGGCTGCAATGGGATTACTGCCTTCCCAGGGTTGTCGGGTAACTGGATCGATCCGTATCGCCGGCCGTGAGGTGGTGGGGTTGTCGGAGTCGGAGTTGTCCGGCATTCGTGGGGTCGACGTATCGATGGTCTTTCAAGAACCAAGGCGAAGTCTGTCTCCGGCATTCACTGTCGGGGATCAGATCGCCGAGGTTGTCCGTCGTCACCAAGGTTTGTCGAAGAAGGACTCGTTTGCCCGCGCTGTCGAGATGCTCGACGCGGTCGGTATTCCCGATGCACGCAATCGGGCAAAGGCATACCCGCACGAGTTCTCCGGTGGCATGTGTCAGCGCGTCATGTTGGCAATCGCAATGGTATGTCGACCGAAACTGCTCATTGCGGACGAACCCACGACCGCGCTGGACGTGACGGTGCAGAAAGAGATGTTGCGATTGATGAAGGATCTGCAACACGAGTTCGACGTATCGATTCTGTTCATCACTCACGATTTGGGGGTCGTTGCCGAGATGTGCGACCGAGTGGCGGTGATGTATGCGGGGCAGGTTGTTGAATCGACCTTGATCGATGACCTGTTCGACGACCCACGCCATCCGTACTCGGAGGGTCTGCTGGCAGCAATTCCCGACCCGAGGGCCAAAGGTATACGTCTGTCGTCGATTCCGGGTGCAGTTCCAGCTCCATGGGACTGGCCGCAAACGTGCCGGTTCCAGGATCGTTGCAACTACGCAGATGCTGGTCGATGCGATTCGGAACCGATAATACTGCACGACATCGCTCGCAATCGGTCAGTACGTTGCGTGCGTGAGGGCGAACTGAATCTGAAGGGACTTACCGGATGAGTCCGTTATTGGAGGTCTCCGGACTACGCAAGTCGTATCCGGTCAAGAGAGACTTTCTCGGTCGCGTGAGAGAGCGGTCCGTGGTGACCAACGATGTGAGTTTTACCCTGGAACGTGGTGAAACGCTCGGCATTGTGGGCGAATCCGGAGCGGGGAAGTCGACGATCGGACGTCAGGTTCTGCGTTTGATCGAACCCGACTCCGGCACGATCCGGTTCGACGGACACGATGTCCGTAAGTTCAAGGGCAAGGATTTGCTGTCCTTTCGGCGGCGCGCGCAGATGATCTTTCAGGATCCGTTCAGCTCGCTCGATCCGCATATGACGATTCGCAATGCGGTGGGCGAACCGTTGTCGATCCACTTCGGAATCGCTGGGGCAGAGCGTGATCGGCGTGTCGTGGAAATTCTGCAGAGGGTCGGTATGCGCGAGGACCAACTCGACAAGTATCCACGAGAGTTCTCCGGCGGTCAGCTTCAGAGGATCGCGATTGCCCGGGCGCTCACACTCGATCCCGACTTCATTGTGTGTGACGAACCTGTTGCTGCATTGGATGTTTCAATCCAAGCTCAAGTTCTCAACCTGCTGCTCGACCTGCAGGCCGAGCGCGGCTTGGCCTATATTTTCATCTCGCATGATCTCTCCCTCGTGCGATATCTCGCCCACCACGTCATCGTTATGTACCGGGGCGAGGTAGTCGAAGCCGGGACCGCGGAGGAGTTGTTCGAGAATCCGCAGCACTCGTACACCAAGATGCTGGTCTCGGCAGTTCCGGACCCGAGGAACCGTCGTCGCAGAGTTTCAGTACCGACGGGAGGGTCATAATGGCGAATCTGTTGGGAAAACGGGTGCTTTCGGCAATCCCACTGTTGCTGTTCCTCAGCTTCTTCGTTTACGTGCTGGTTGACTTCATGCCAGGAGACGCTGCAGCTGGGCTTGCCGGTGACAACGCAACGCAGGACGAAATCGCTTCGGTTCGCGAACAACTGGGTCTGGATCGGCCACTGCTGATCCGGTACGTCGAGTGGCTCGGTCACATCATTACCGGTGATTTCGGCACCTCGCTCTACAGTTCTCAGTCCGTCACTCAGATCCTCGCGGATCGGATACCGACCACTCTGTCCTTGACCGTCGTGACCATGGTAATTGTGATCTTGCTCGGTCTGCCGATCGGAATCATTGCCGCTATGCGTGCCAATTCGATGCTCGACCGCGCGTTGACGGCTGTGTCGTCGGTTGCGATGGCGGTCCCACCGTTCATTATCGGTTTGGTTCTGGTCATTGCCCTCGCAATCTCCGCGCCGGTTTTTCCGGCGACTGGGTACGCACCGCTCAGCGAAGGGTTTGGGGTTTGGCTTCAACACCTGATTCTTCCGGCTCTCGCGATTGCGGCCATTTCCACTGCGGAAGTGGCGCGCCAAACCCGTGCGGCCATGGTTGACACGTTCGCCAAGGATTTCATCCGCACTGCTCGGGCGAAGGGGCTGCGGACCAAGCAGATCGTGCTGAAGCACGCCCTCAAGGTCGCCGGAGTTCCGATCGTGACGGTCCTCGGTCTACAGGTCAGTCGAGTATTTGCAGGCGCGGTGACAGTCGAGTTCGTTTTCGCGCTACCTGGCCTCGGGACTCTTGCCGTGAATTCTGTTTTCAGCCGGGATATTCCGGTGATCCTCGGCATCGTCATGGTCATGGCGGTTGCCATCGTGATCATCAACCTGATCGTCGATATGGCCTACGGCTACTTCAACCCGAGGACCCGGGCCTGACCCGGTCAGCTGTCGAAAGGCATTTTCATGAGTGAAACCGGTATTGTTGCGGATCCCGATAACCCGCGGCGCGCGACACCATTTTCGAGCCGAAGCCGCTTCATGCACACACTGCGGACTTCACGTCCACTTCGACTGCTGCGCAGGAACATCCCGGCCATGATCTCGCTGGTTTTCTTAGTGCTGGTGTTTCTGGTCGCGGGTTTCGGCACCATGATTGCGCCCGATGATCCGAACGCGCAGAACTTGGGAAACAGTTTGGCCGGAATTTCCGGGGAGCACTGGCTCGGTACGGACGTCTATGGTCGTGACGTCATGAGCAGGTTGCTCGCCTCGGCAAGTGTCACCATGCTCGCGGTTGTCCAGGCGGTGGGAGTTGCGGCTGTGATCGGTATTCCCACAGGGCTGTTCGCGGGACTTGTCCGGGGATGGGCTGGGGGACTGATCAGTAGAATCTCTGATGCCCTGCAGTCCTTGCCGCCTCTTATCCTCGCCATTGCGATCATCGGAATTTTCGGTCCAGGATTGACCAACGCGATGATGGCGATCGGACTGGTTATGGCCCCATCGCTGTACAGGTTGGCACGAGGTGCTGCGGAGTCGGTGTCGACGGAAACGTATATCGAAGCTGCCCGAGCGCTGGGCTGCGGCAAGGGCAGGCTGCTGTGGAGTCATGTGTTACCAAACGCGGCTTCGCCTTTACTGGTGCAGCTTTCGTTCTCGGCGGGTGTCGCGATTGTCGCCGAGGCAAGTCTGAGTTTTCTCGGTCTCGGTGTTCAGCCGCCACAGACTTCCTGGGGTTCAATGGTGCGTGAGGCTTTCGACAATATCTACACAGCTCCGGAGCTGATTGCTGCACCGGCGATCATGATTGTGCTGACCGTCCTGGCATTCTCGACGTTCGGTGACGGTTTGCGGGATGCGCTCGAAGGTTCGGGTTCGATTTCAAACGACGAATGACGAGCGGCGAATCTGCCGCGTTATCGCGGCAGATTCGCCGGTATCCAGCACGCGTCACGCTTTTCCATGAACGCCCGCATTCCCTCACGTGGTTCCGGAGAAGTGTCGAGTGCGCCGAACATGGTTTCGTAGTCGAATTGCCCGTAGCGCTCGTTGAGCATTCGCTTGACCTGGGCTCGGGCTACAGGTGCGGTCTGCAGTACCTCACGCGCAGCCTCGAGTGCCGCAGTCCGAAGGTTCTCATGTGGCACAACTCGGGAGATCACTCCGAGCCGAAGCGCTTCTGCCGCATCGAACTTGCGCGCGGAAAACATCAAGTCGCGTGCTGCGGCGATTCCGATGTGTGCCGGCAGCACTGCAGCGAAAGTCGCATCCGGGATGCCTCGTAGAAGTTCGGGAACACGGAATGTCGCCCGGTCGCTGACGACAGCGATATCGGACATCATTGCAATCAGTAGTCCACCGGCCTGGCAGATTCCGTTGACCGCGGAAATGACGGGTGCGCGACTGTCTCGAATGGTTAGGAAGGGAACGATATCGATGCTCGAAAGGCCCTCCGGCAAAGCATCTCCCGGATCCGATCGCCTTCCCAGATCTCCTCCGGGGGCGAATACGTCGTCAACCCCGGTGATTATCAATGCCGACAGTTCCGGGTCGGAATTCACGAGGCGTACTGCTCGCTTCAATCCGTAGTACATCGCGGAGGTCAACGCATTTCTGGCAGCCGGACGGTCGATGATGCACCATCCGATCGAGCCTTCACGTTCGAATCGTAAACCGCTGGCGCCCAAGCTATTTACCATAAATGCAGCGTATAGCATTCTCCATGTCGTGGCCAGTGACGGCTTCGAAAGGTCACGATGCCTGCACATGGTTCGCCGGGGTTCAGATAACTGCATCGTGGATGCCTGGTCAACGGGATGTTCCGGCTAGCGGAATGGGCATGTCTGGGTCGCCCACGGGTGTATGGCGTCTGGGTAACGAGGCAGTCGGTTTCCGGACGAAACCTGGCACAGTTCAAGCTGATACACCTTTTGTGTCTACGACTGGCCATGTGATCGACGGAGTTTCGGTCTGGAGAGATTGCCTCGCTCGACTTCTTCGTTTGGGCGAGTATCTATGACAGAATCGAACAACAGGACCGGATGTGCCGATCGACATACCCAGTGTGTGAAGATGATTCGATTCAGTAGTCCCTGCAACTCAACCGCTGCATCGGGGCGTTGTCAGCCTGACGTTTCCCTTCGGAACGAATATCAGCTGATTCTGCCCCTCGGAAACGAATATGGAGAAACGAATGACAGTCGACGACCTGGAAACAGATCCCCTCGCCCCGTGGCTCCGTAAGATCAAGGACGAGCACGATTCATCACGACACGTGGACGGTGTGCAGTGCCGCGGTTCCGTGGACCTCATCGATGAATCGGCCCGCCTGCGCGGCGTTTCCGCTGTCAGATACGGGAAAGCCATCTCTCTCGAACGTGAGGTGGAAACCCGCCCCGGCCGCCTTGCCGATGGTCGAGCTGTGGCGGAACTCGAGGCAGCGCAGTGGGAAAAGCTGGGGCTTGCCGAGATGCCTTCTGGCCACGGATCAGTAGAACTCGATGTACAGGTCGGCGTTCGCGGTATGCGCTCGGCCCACGGCGGTGACGTGATCAAGTACGACGCCCATGGAGTCCACAACACACACATGGACGGTTTGGCGCACATCGGTGCCGAAGGGTCTTGGCACGGGCCGATTCCCGCCGAGGCGTCCCTGACTGACGAGGACACCATGGTGGCGTGGGCGAACCATGGAATCGCCACGCGTGGTGTAGTCCTCGATGTCGCCGGAGCGCGAGGGGTCGAGTGGATCGACGCCGAACACCCCGTTACCGGCGAGGACCTGGACGCAGCGCTCGCGGCAACCGGAGTCACCCTCGAGCCTGGCGATGCGCTGATCATCTACCAGGGGCGCGATCGCTACGAGGCGGCCGGCAACATCTACCCGAGCGGCGCCGCAGCAGTGGCGCGCCCAGGTATCGGTGAGGACGGTGCAGTCTGGATCGCATCGAAGGATCCGGGCTTGGTGCTGTGGGACTTCCACGATGCCCGGAACAACCCTGCCGGCTCGTTGGAAGTGCACAACCTGATCTATGCGATCGGTTTGTGTCTGGTGGACAACTGCTTACTCGGCCCGGCCGTGGCGGCGTTGAAGCAGACAAATACGTCGACAGGTCTTGTCGTAGCGGCTCCGACTGCCATCCACCGTTCGACGGGTGTCCTGATCAATCCGTTGTTCCTTTACTGACCTCTCGACAAGGTTGTCGCTATCGGTTCGGCACACTCTCGGACATCAACAGTTTGTCCGAGAGTGTGCTTTCGGCAGTCTGAAGTCTGTCGGACGTGCGTTGTGCACCTTGGAGTTGTGCACCTGGAAAACGTGGGTGCTCCTGAATGATTCGAATTCACCCCCTGAGAACAAGGAGTTTTCTGTGACGATTTCCGCGATTCTGGACCTGCGACTCAAGAAAGAGAGTCTTGCTACCGCACGCGAGGTGGTGGGACGAATCTTGACTGAGACCCGTGCTTTCGAAGGTTGCGAAGGTGTCGACGTATTGATTGATGCCGACGACGAAACGCACTGGCTGTGTTTCGAGAAATGGTCTACTGCCGAGGCGGATGCCGCATACCGCGAATGGCGCGCCGGCCCAGGCATGATCAAGGATTTGGGACCGCTTCTCGCAGGGGCGCCAGGACTGGCCAAGTACACACTCGACTCTGCGATCTGACCTATTTGTTTGTCCAGATGGGGCGTGTCCTTCGTGAACAGTGCCGAAGAGCACGCCCCATACTTGTTGCCCTTACGCGAGCACCTTCGGCAGTAGGGGATGCAGTTCGGCGTCGGCTTTCTTCGACCCCCCACGCAGCTCGTCAGTTATCGCCAGTATCTCGAACTTTTCAGGAGTGTCATTGTGTCCCTTGTGACTGAATCCATCAACGTACCCAAGGTCGAGCTGACCGACGAAGAAATCTTTGCCGCTCACGTCGGTGGCAAACTGTCGGTCGAGACCACCGCGCCGCTCGATACGCAGCGCGCTCTGTCGATCGCGTACACGCCGGGTGTGGCTCAGGTGAGCCGCGCCATCGCCGCTGACGAGACCCTTGCCGATCGCTACACGTGGACCAATCGACTGGTTGTCGTCGTCAGTGACGGCACGGCGGTTCTCGGTCTGGGCGATATCGGACCCCGCGCATCGTTGCCCGTCATGGAGGGCAAGTCCGCTCTGTTCAAGAGCTTTGCCGGACTGAACTCCATCCCGCTGGTGCTCGACACCACCGATCCCGACGCGATTGTCGAGACCCTGATCCGTCTGCGTCCGAGCTTCGGCGCGGTCAACCTCGAGGACATCTCGGCGCCGCGCTGCTTCGAGATCGAAAAGCGGGTCATCGAGGCACTTGACTGCCCCGTCATGCACGACGATCAGCATGGCACCGCGATTGTGGTTCTTGCTGCGCTCAAGGGCGCCGTGAAGGTGCAGAGCCGTGACATCACCACGCTCAAGGTTGTCATCTCCGGTGCGGGTGCAGCGGGTGTCGCGTGTGCGAACATTCTGCTCGCCGCCGGTATCAGCGATGTCGTCGTGCTCGACTCGAAGGGCATCATCTCGAGCGAGCGCAGCGACCTCAACGAGATCAAGGTAGAGCTGGCGTCGCGCACCAACCCGCGCAGTGTCCACGGCGGTGCCGTCGAGGCTTTGGCCGGAGCGGACGTCTTCCTCGGTGTCTCGGCGGGCAAGATCCCCGAGGAGCTCATCGCGTCGATGGCTCCGGAGTCGATCGTGTTTGCGCTCTCGAACCCGGATCCGGAGATTCACCCGGAGACCGCGTCGAAGTACGCGGCGATCGTGGCTACCGGTCGCAGTGACTTCCCGAACCAGATCAACAATGTGCTTGCCTTCCCCGGTGTGTTCAAGGGCGCGCTCGACGCCGGTGCCCGTCGTATCACCGAAGGTATGAAGCTCGCTGCCGCCGAGGCGATCCTGTCGGTGGTCGGCGACGAGTTGGCCGTGGACAAGATTGTTCCGAGCCCACTCGACCCTCGCGTGGCGACCGCAGTTGCGGAAGCCGTCGCGGCCGCAGCGCACGCTGAGGGCGTGACCAGCTAAGAGGATTGAACCTGCCGGTTCAAAGACTCGCGGGGTTCACGCAGATTGGATGGGGAGAGTTTTTCGTAAGGCGGCCAACGGATCTGAATCGTCGCGTCGTCCTCGGGGACCGGCGCTCTCGGGATTCACGAAACGGCCTTCGTCGGAGCGGGTCCATTCGCGTACGGCCCATCGTTCCTTGATTGCCCAACGCCCATTTCGACGCTCCATATGGTCGATGAAACGTGCGCCGCTGGTGAAGTTGATCATCCCGACGCCTTCGGGTCCGCCCCAGTGGGTGGACATCGAGTACGCCTCGCTGATCGCGTGGTCGCCGTGCAGTTCGACGAGGTGGTTGCCGATGTGATGCATCGTGCCGCCGATGACGGAGAGTTTGGGCTTCACCCAGGCAATGTATTCGTCGATGTTGCCGTCGAATCCGGTGTGATGATCGATGGCGTCGGGGTGATAGGCGCTGCGAACGAGATCGAAATCGAGCCGGTCGATGCCGCGGGCATAGGTCAAGACCACTTCGCGAATAGCCTGCTTGTCCAGCAGATCCTGCAATTGCCGTTCCATTTCAGGACTCCTTGACGCTGATCATCCAGTCGAGCAGTTCCGGTAGTTCTTCGCTGGCACAGTCGAATACGACCGGACGGAAGACGACGACGGATGCGCCGCGGTGGGACCAGTCGTGAGCCTTCTCAGCAGTGGCTTCGAGGTCGACGGTTCCGTTGTCACGACGAACCGGCGAAGCAGACACCTGCACGCGCGCGGTATCGGGATCACGATCGTGAGCTTCGAATGTGTTGCGCAGCAGCGCAACACTGTCGGTGAAGGTCGCCAAATCGGCAGGGTTGACGGTCCAACCGTCGGCGACACGTGCGATGCGGTCGAAGTTCCGCTGGCTGGGCCCGAACCCGAAGAGGACAGGAACGCGGTCTTGGGTCGAGAGCGGAATGCTGTGGTAGTTCTCGAAGGAGAAGTCGCGCCCCTTGAAGTTGGCGGGAGCCTGTGTCCAGAGTTCGCGGCACGCTGCGACGGTTTCCTCCATGCGCCCGAACCTGGCATCGAAAGGCATGTTCGTGGCGGTGTATTCGGCCTCTTGCCAGCCGACTCCGAAGCCCATGGTCACGCGTCCGTCCGACAGTGCGTCGAGGGTGGCGACTTGTTTGGCGAGCAGTGCCGGTGGGCGAACCGTTGCAATGAGAACCGACACTCCGAGGCGAGCGCGTTCGGTGACTGCAGCAATTGAGGAGAGCAGTGAAATCGGCTCGTACCAAGG
Organism: Rhodococcus sp. MS16; assembly: GCF_013277795.1. NCBI lineage: Bacteria > Bacillati > Actinomycetota > Actinomycetes > Mycobacteriales > Nocardiaceae > Rhodococcus > Rhodococcus sp. MS16. Next base: position 150,481 of record NZ_VBTM01000017.1, on the reverse strand, counting down.
ATGATCCAACGGAAAGAGGAAGTTGTGCTCGCTGACGCGCTGCGCATGAGCGTCAGCATTGAACCCGAGGTGATCGCCGGTGCAGATCAAGTCGACGCCGGCGTGATCAGCGGCAGCGGCAAAATCGAGAACCGGTCTGATCTTTCCCTCGAACAGTGCCTCGAGGCCCAATACGTTGACACCGATTTCCATGCAAACAGTCCTTTCCGAAAATCTGCGGGAACGACGGGCGAGTCTCAGCAGTGCGGCAATTCGCGCTCGTCGGTAACAAACTGAATGATCTTGCTCTGATCGAGAAAGTTGGATTCGTCGGCCCTGATTCGATCGCCGACCTCCGGGCGGGCATGAGTGGCCAGCATGTCTTCGTACCCGGCCTTGTCGTGGAACCACAATTCGGTGATGACATCGAAAGCCGGGTCGGGGACGCCGTCTGCGCGCAGAGCCTGAGCGAGATCGGGGTAATTCCGCCGGTACTCGATGATCGACGGGAAGGTTGCGGCAATCAGTGGGGCATGGTTGTTCTCGTAGTAGTCGATGAACTCTTCTTTCGTGAGTCCCGGCTTACGAGTGAGTAGCGCGATTGCCTTGAACATCGTTCGTCTCCCCGTTGAAGGTGCTGCGAGATGTGCTCAGAGTGACCGGTTGGCATGAGCAGACATATCGCCCATGTTGTCCATGCAGAAGAGTCGTGATGCAAACTGCCACGATCCCTCGACGCACGTGAATCGATCGAAGTACCGTCCCGACAAAATGGGTTGCAGGGCAAAATCTTCGGTGCCCTGGATGACCGTGATGTAGGACAGCGCCGACGCCTCGTTTCCGTCAACCGAGATACGGGTATTGGTCAGCAGGTGTTTGGTTCGCGGGACCGCGGGAGTGCCGTACATCCGGATGAAGCTGCTGCACGCGGCGAACACAGCGTCGGCATCGGACGAAATCAGAGTTGTTGCAACACCGTCCGCGCCGCACTGGCCGTAATCGGAGTGCGCAAACAATGATGCGACATCACGCAACCTACCCTGATCGATCAGGTGCGTGTACTCGCAGAGCAGGTCACGGATCGCCGACTCGGCGACGATCCGTGACAGCTCTTCGGTCATACCGTGATCTCGCGGCGAACCATCTTTCCGGTTGCGTTGCGGGGCAACAGATCGCCGGTTATACGCCACTTCGAGGGCACCTTGAAGTACGACAGACGCTCAGCCGCGAATTCGCGGAGGTCTTCCTCGGTCGTGACTGCACCGGCGCGCAGAACGACAACTGCTGACACTTCCTGGCCGAGGTCCGGGTGAGGCGAACCGATAACGGCGCATTCGATGACGTCGGGATGCTCGTCGAGGGTCTGTTCGATCTCTGTGGGGTAGACGTTCTCGCCGCCACGCAGAATGAGATCCGACCGGCGTCCCGTCAGACGGAGGCGACCGTTCTCGATCACGCCGAAATCGCCGGTGCGGAGCCAGCGTCCGGGAGAAATTGCCGAAGCGGTGGCTTCTTCGTTCTCCCAGTAACCGAGCATCACGAACGGGCTGCGCACGCAGACCTCACCCTCGATGCCGTCGGGCAGCCATTCACCGAAGGGGTCACGAATTTCCATGGACACGGTGATGATGGGACGTCCGAGCGTCCCGGGGAACTCTTCGAGCTCAGCTCCGACGGCAACGGCGATAGCCGTGCTGCACTCGGTGAGGCCGTAGCTGTCGACCAGGGCGTTGCGGGCGAACGGTACCTGCTCCTTGAGGCGTTCCTTGAACGCGGGCGACGACGGCGCCGATGCCAGGGAGAATGCCGTCAGCGAGGACACGTCGTACTTGCCGATGTTGCCGTGTTCGAGCAACCGCGACGCCATGGTGGGAACCGCGCCCCAGTTGGTGATGCGTTCGCGTTCGACCAATCCGAGCACCTTGTCCACGTCGAAGCCGCCGTCGATCATCACGACAGCGCTGCCGGTAGCCAGACGCGGGATGACCAGGTTATGGAGGCTCGCGATGTGGAACAGGGGAGAGGTCAGGAGGTAGCGGAGCGGGCTGGGCTTGGAGCCGTCGTACTCGCGGCCCGTGAACGCAGCGCCGATGGCGTCGCTGTACTTGTGGTAGTCGACAACAGCCATCACGTTGCGGTGTGAGTGCAGGGCGCCCTTGGGGCGGCCGCTGGTGCCACTGGTGAAAAGGATGACAGCCGGATCGTCCTCGTCGATGTCCGTGGCGGGTACATCTGCGCCGGCGTATTCGGCGATGAGTGCGGGCAGATCCTCTTCCATGGTCAGAACGCTGATGCTTGCCGGCAGTTCGGGAAGCGCAGCGCCCCGCTTGGCGTCGACTACCAGCACCTTCGGGCTCGACAGCTCGATGCCGTGTGTCACCTCGCGCGGAACCCACCAGCCGTTGAGACCGACCGCGATGGCGCCGAGTGCCTGCGTCGCGAAGAAGGTCATGACCCATTCAGGGTTGTTGGCGGCAAGAATTCCCACTCGATCGCCCTTGCGGACGCCGTACTTGTCGCGAAGCGCAGTCGCCAGCGCGGCTACAGCGTCGGCATGCTCCGTGAAGGAAATCCGACGGTCGCTCGTGACGAGATAGTCGCCGTCGCCCCAGGCCCGGGACGCGGAGATGAGCTCACCGATGGCATGTCCGCGATTCTTCATCACGGGCATGACGGTGCCGAGAACCTCTTCTTCGACGATCTCGAACGGCCCACCGGGACCGGTGAGGCGCGAGACCGCCTGGTCCAGGAGCAACTGCGGATCTGCGGGGGCAGTCATGGAATGGCCTTTCGTATTGTGGCGCTTTTCACGTCACAAAATGTCACGGGACAATCCTATCTGTGGGGCGGTTACCACTGAGCGAGACTGAGCGGGTTACTGACATAACGCGCAGTTAGCGTTCCGAAAGAATCGCAGCCGAAGGAATGAGCGTGAGCGCACACGAATTCCCTCCCACTCGAGTAGGACACAGGATCACGATGACGAACACCGCCACCGAAGCACCTCCGAGCAGTTCCGTTGCCACTCCGCAGCGCGCGGACGTCGCACAGATGTTGATCGATCGTGTCGGTGATCAGCATCTGGGACTGCGGACGCGTACTCAGGACTGGACGTGGGACGAGGTTGTCCATGAAAGTGCCGCCCGCGGTTCGTACGCCAAGTCGCTTCGCGCGCCGGGCCCCTTCCACATCGGTGTTCTCCTCGAGAACGAGCCCGAGTTCCTGTTCTGGCTTGGCGGCGCCGCACTGACGGGCGCCACGATCGTCGGAATCAACCCGACTCGTCGCGGTGCCGAACTCGAAGCCGAGGTCCGGTATGTCGATTGCCAGATGATCGTCACCGACAAGGCCGGCCACGAGAAGCTCGCTGGTCTCGATCTCGGTCTGACCGACGACCGCTTCATCCTCGTCGACGACGCGTCGTATGCCGAAACCGTTGCTGCGCATCGCGTCGAGACGCCGCAGATCGACCTGGGCGTCGATGCGTCGACGCTTTTCCTTCTCCTCTTCACCTCCGGCACTACCGGTATGTCGAAGGCTGTCCGATGCAGCCAGGGTCGTCTGACGCGTCTGGCATACGCGAACTGTGCCAAGTACGACATCGATCGCGATGACGTCTGCTACTGCTGCATGCCGCTCTTCCACGGCAACGCGCTGATGGCACTGTGGGCTCCCGCGCTGTCGCAGGGCGCTACGGTCTGCCTCGTTCGCAAGTTCACCGCTTCGGGCTTCATGCCCGACGTCCGGTTCTACGGCGCAACATATTTCACGTATGTCGGCAAGGCACTCGGCTACCTGATGGCGACGCCGGAGCAGTCCGACGACATCGAGAACACCCTTACACACGGTTTTGGTACCGAAGCGTCGCCGGGTGACAAGGCCGAGTTCATTCGTCGCTTCGGCGCACAGCTTTTCGAGGGCTACGGCTCGAGCGAAGGCGCCGGTTCGGTGGTTCTCGATCCGAACCAGCCCGCGGGAGCGTTGGGACGTCCGGCTAACGAGAACATCGTCATCGTCAATCCCGACACCAAGGAAGAGCGTCCGCGCGCGATCCTGGACGAGCACGGCCATGTGCTCAACTCGGACGAGTCCATCGGCGAAATGGTCGACAAGGCAGGTTCGCAGAAGTTCGAGGGCTACTACAAGAACGAAGACGCCATGGCGGAGAAGATCCGTGACGGTTGGTACTGGACAGGCGATCTCGGTTACGTCGACGAAGCGGGATTCATCTACTTCGCCGGCCGTAAGGGTGACTGGATCCGCGTGGACGGTGAGAACACGTCGGCTCTGATGATCGAGCACATCCTGCGTCGCCACCCCAAGGTGATCGCAACCGGTGTGTTTGCCGTACCTGACCCGCGCTCGGGTGATCAGGTCATGGCGGGCATCGAGGTTGCGGATCTGGCGGATTTCGACCCCGTCGAATTTGCGGCTTACCTTGCCGCACAGGCAGATTTGGGAACAAAGTCGGCGCCGCGCTTCATTCGCGTATCGACCAACCTGCCCGTCACCGGTTCCAACAAGGTGCTCAAGCGTGACCTTCAGGTCGATCGCTGGCGGACCGACGAGCCGGTGTACCACTGGGTGGGCCGCGGCGCTCCCGAGTACACGCTGATGACAGAAGCTGATATCGAGAGCCTCGAGAAAGAGTTCGAGACTCACGGTCGTTCGAGGTTCCTGTGAACCGAGTTGCGCTGGTAACCGGGGCTTCTCGCGGTATCGGCCGCGAATGTGCACTGGCATTTGCTCGCGCCGGGTTCGATGTCGCGATCACTGCCCGCACCGTCCGTGAAGGTGAAGGCAGAGCCGCACCGCGAACGCGCGACGGCGAGCAGGTTATCCCTGTTACCGGAAGCCTCGAGACGACAGTTTCCGAAATCGAGGCCTGCGGCGTGCGGGCCATGGCCGTTCCGATGGACCTCCTCGATCGGGCATCGGTTGTTGCGGCCGGTGAGCAGGTACTGCGCGAGTGGGGCCGGGTGGATGTGCTGGTCAACAACGCCTATGCACAGACCGTCGGCAACATGGACCGGATTCTCGACATCGAGATCGACGATGCCCAGGCAATGGTTGTCGGCAACTATCTGCATCAGCTCGCCTTGGTCCAGGTGATCCTTCCGTCGATGATCAAGAGCGGCAACGGTGTTGTCATCGGTCTCGCATCCGGTTCGGCCACCACGGACCCACCGGCGCCTCCCGGTGAAGGCGGCTGGGGCCTGTCGTATGCAGCGTCGAAGGCCGGCTTCGGGCGTATCGCGGGTGCGATCAATTCGGAGTACCGCGGCGCCGGTATCAAGGCATTCAATCTGAGTCCGGGGTTTGTGATCACGGAATCGGGTAAGGCTCGCGGCGGTGCGGACGCGATCGTGGACGCAGGATTTGCCGCCACACCGGCGTCGGTTCCGGCAGCCGCCGCAGTCTGGCTTGCAACCGACCCCGATGCCGACCGCTTCCTCGGCCGAGTGGTGGACGGTCCGAAACTGATGGCGACGCTTCACGAGAAGAAATGAAGCTTGGGGTTCATCGACGAGAAGGCCGAATACTCGAGCAGTTGACGGCAAATTCGTAGCACCCCACAGCTCTCGATCACGGTGTTAGCATCCGATGGTGCCCGGGTGAACAGCTCGGGCACGAGCGATGTTTGCTGTCTTTGGCCAGCGAAAGCGCAAGTACAGCAACCCTTCACATAAGGAGTTTCACATGGGATCGATCGCCGATCTTCTTGCCCAGAGCCAGGCTTTGGCTGCGTTCAAGTACCTCCTCGGTGTGCTCGGTGGAGCGTTCGGTAGCTGATAGCGCGCCCGGACTGCGGTGACTACCAGTAGTCGCCACCGCACTTCAACGTGCGCTCTATCCGAGCGCGATCAATTTTCTCGAAAAGGCCGGTTTCTTCGGCCTGGTCCAATCATGGAGGCACACAATGGGTTCCCTTTCGACAATTCTCATGATCCCGGTCGGTAGCGCAGACCTCGTCCTCAAGGGCGTGTTCGAATCTCTGACGAACACCGTGAACAGTCTCGTCGTGGTTTTCGGTGGGTTGAGCTAGTTCCGCATCGAATCGACCGAGAAGGTCCGCGCGCCTCTGGCATGCGGACCTTCTCTGGTTTGAGGCTACGGCCGTGCGCTCGTGTCGTAGGCATATACCGAGACCCAATCGAGCATCAGGTTCCCGTTGCTGGTTCCCGTGCCTTTTGTCTCGGTCTGCAACTGCCAGCGCATCGGGGTGGACGGAACCCAGGACGTGCTTTCCAGGACTACCTGGTTGTCGAGTAGATATTTGATCCGCCCGGGCGACCACTCGATCGTGTATGTGTGCCAGTCGGTGAACCGCGCTCCGATGTCCGTTGCGAGGTCCTGACACCCGCCTACGCAAGAACCCGCACCGGAGTAGTGGTGGAAACCGCCTGCAGTGCCGGACAGTCCACCTTCGGGGAAGTCGAATTCACCATCGCGCGGCCATACTTCGGACTGCGGCCATAACAACCAGGCAACGTAATATTCGTTGAGATTCGGGTTGTCGACCTTGAATCTCGCAGAATAGCGGCCGTAGGTTTGATTTTGATTCTGGCCGTTGATGACGGGTGACGGGCTTGCCCCCGCCGGTTGCCCGTTGACATTGTGCAGATTGAAATTGAGGACGCCATTCTTGACGCTGAGAACTTGGTCGGCGCGATACGGCCGCTGTTGATATGTATCGAGATAACAAGACGGGTATGTTCGCCACCTTTGCCCTTGTGCGCCGGTGTAGACGATCTTGTTGGGATCACACGTATTTGCCCACGTCCCCAGCGCAGCGTCTTTGGTGAAGTCGTCGTAGAAGATCTGGCGCCATCCATTGAGATTGCCGACCGGTACCGCAACCCCTGACGGAGACGGAAGCGTCACGATGGCTCCGGTGTACGACCAACTCTGCGCCTGTGTGCCATCGCATACCTGTACGACAGCTGGATTTCCGTTTGCATTGACACCACCGCGATTCTCGACGCAGAGTCCGTTGACCTGGCTTCGAACGGTACCTCCGGGACCGGAGGTCCATTTTTGGAATGCTGCGCCTGTGCAATTCGATATGACCAGGGCAGTCCCTGCCGCCAGAGAACCACCCTGGGGACCCAGGCATTTCGTCTGTACCCGGACGGTGCCATCGCTTTCAACGCTCCAGATCTGTGCGGCCGAGCCGTTGCAGTCGTAGATCTGAACCGGGTTGCCGTCCGATGTCACGCCCCACTTGTTTTCCAGGCATCGCCCACTGGGTGTCTTGACCGCGCCGATCACGGCAGCCTCGGACACGGCAGGAGAAACTACCAGTGCGCCCATCGCCATGACGATGGACGCGATGAGAAAACAAACGGTTTGTTTCGAATGTCGATCCTTTGTTGACGATTCCCCCGAAATATACGAAAACACAGTCACTCTCATTGTGATTCCATTCTTTTGTGCGGCGAGAACCTAGCCCGGTGGAAACAATTCCACAGGCTTTGTTGGCGAAATGCTACACAAAAGGATCGGGGTTATTTGCACCTTTCGGGAAGGTTGAAATAGTGCAGATATTGACGAAATTCGCCGATGCGTGATGCTCTTCGGTTGCTGCCGGCGTCAGTCGAGTGAAGGAGCGTCTGTGGCTTCCGTATCGAGGATCATTTCGCCGTTCGTGGACTCTTCAGGGAAGACGAATTTGCGCATCGCCCACCAACGGAAGGCCGTTGCGAGCAGCGTGCCGATGATGGAGCCACTGATGAAGTCGGCGAAGTTCTCCATCAATACGGAGACGTTTGGCTGGCGGAGGTCGAATACGTAGCTCGAGATCCAGAGTGGCACCTGGTTGATGGCCAGGCCGATACCGGCGACGATGAAGAACAGTGCCGCCTCGTGATGACGTTGGCGTCCACCCCGCTCAGCGAACGACCATTCCCGGTTCAGTACGTACGACAGGACCGTCGCGACCAGGACCGCGATGATGTTGGCGGTAACCGGATGTTGCGGCAGTACGGTCCACTTGATGCCGAAGAACAACACCGTGGTGACGATGAAGGCGATGCCGCCGACCACCAGAAACTTGAGCATCTCCGCGTGCGGCAAAACCCGTACGAGAATCTTCTCAGGAAGCCAATTGACCAGTTTTCCTACAAACGCCATTGGTCGAGGCTAACCGTGTCGGTGCCGTTAGGCATAAAAATCGCAAGCGCCGGAGCGTTCGGAAAGTCAGAAACCATACCCCATGACTGCGGGGCGCGTGGTGCCGAAAGCGAAGTCGAAGTCGCGTATCTCCTGAGGGGTGGAGGCCTGGACGCGCCCTGCTGCCGCGAAGATTCGAGCCTGATGCGAACCCAGGTAGATGCTGGACAAGATATCGGACGGCATCGTGATCTGTGCGTCGGCGTCCGTGGGTCGGCAGGTGGCCTTTCCACCCCGAATGCTGAGCGCGAACGTACCACCGGAGTCGAGGAACGGATCCTCGATCTTGATGACAGTGTCGAGGTCAGCGACATATTCACGAGCTTCGAGCGCTGCTGGAACATCCATGATTCGCAGCCACAGACGGTCGGATCGACGGGTTGTCCGCACCGAACGGTAGTCCGTCAGCATCAGTCGCAGCGGATCTTCAGGATGCTGCTCGGCTTCGATGCGGGTCACGAGATCGAGCCCGCACATTGTCCGCCACAGCGCGGCGTAGGCGTCGTCGTTGATGGCAACGAACTCGGCGATGTCGACGACGCTGTCGGAGCCGTCACTTCGGTGGCGGTAGGAAACGTAGCCGTCGGGATGTGTCAGAAAGAACAGTCCCGAGGCGCCGGCACGATGGTCGGACGGGTCGGCAAATGTGAAATCCCAATGCGCCTGCGGACGCCTTTGCGCGCCTGGAGTGACGAGGCGCCAGCGGTCGTAGATTGCGGGCAGTAGCGTGGCTGCGGTCTGCGCGTCGGTGATCCGCACGCCGCTTCCGGTTGGGGCCTGCGGGCGGAAATCGGCAAAACGTCGATCGATCGTGATGCTCTCGCTGACGGTTGCGGGGCCGTAGCCGAACCGGTTGTAGATACGCGCGTCGCTGGCCGTCAGAGCTACCAGGGGAGCACCCGTCGACGCGATGTGGTGGTGCAACCGGACGAACATCGAGCGCAGGATTCCGCGGCGACGGTGCGTCGGGGCGACGGACACCCATGTGATTCCGCGAGTGGGTAGCTGGTTCCCGCCCGGAACCGTGATTTCCATGTCGAACTCGATGGCCAGTCCGACAACTTGATCACCTTCTGTCGCGACGACGATGTCCTCGGGGCGGTAGAGCGTCCGAGTGAGTGTTTTGTCGGCGCTCGACGGATGAAACCCGAACCCAGTCGAGTCGAGCAACTGGATCGCCGGCCAGTCGGCTTCAGTGGCAGTTCGGATGGTGATCTGGTTGTCGGTGCTCACGCTCATTGATGCTGGCACAGATTGCGCGGTGACGCACGTAGCGCGCGAGTCGACGTTTCACCGGCGATTCTTGGGGGTACCGTCCGACGAACCGGCCCCGCGACAGGAGTGAATACAGTGGCGATCACCGATATCAAGGAATATGCGCACCTCACCGAGGAAGACGTCGAGGCGCTCGGGCGTGAATTGGACGCTATTCGGCTCGACATCGAGGAGAAGCGCGGTGCGCGTGACGCTCGATACGTTCAGCGAACTATCGCGTTTCAACGCTCTCTCATGGTGGCCGGTCGTGTCGTCCTGTTTGCCAGCAAGAAGAAGCCCGCATGGATCCTGGGAACAGCGCTTCTGGGGGTCGGCAAGATTATCGAGAACATGGAACTCGGCCACAACATCATTCACGGTCAGTGGGACTGGATGAACGATCCCGAGATTCATTCGAGCAACTGGGAGTGGGACAACACCTGCCCATCGTCGGGTTGGAAGCACTCGCACAACTTCACCCATCACAAGTTCACCAATATCGTCGGTCTCGACAATGACGTGGGCTACGGCATCATGCGCGTCACGCGAGATCAGAAGTGGCACGCGGACTATCTATTCCAGCCGATCACCAATTTCGCGTTGGCAACACTGTTCGAATGGGGCGTCGCACTTCACCATCTAGAGACAGACAAACTTCGCAAGGGGCAGGTGAAGTGGTCCGACAAATCCGAGATGGCAAAGGAAATCGGCAAGAAGATCGCACGGCAGGTGACCAAGGACTACATTCTGTTCCCAGCTCTGACCGGCCCAGCGTGGAAGACCACGCTGACGGCAAATATCGTCGCAAATCTCATTCGCAATTACTGGAGTTACGCAGTCATCTTCTGCGGGCATTTTCCCGACGGAGCCGAGAAGTTCACTCTCGAGGAATTCGAGAACGAATCGCGCGCGCAATGGTACCTACGACAGATGCTCGGCTCGGCCAACTTTCACGCCGGACCGATCATGGCATTTATGAGCGGCAACCTCTGCTACCAGATCGAGCATCATTGCTTCCCCGACTTGCCGAGCAACCGATACTCGGAAATCGCTGTGCCACTTCGTGAATTATGTGACAAGTACGATCTCCCGTACACAACAGGTCCGCTGTGGAAGCAGTACGGACTGACATTGCGCACCATCTGGAAGTTGTCGCTCCCCAACAGGTTTCTCTCCGCCTCCCAGGACGACGCACCGGAAACGCACTCCGAGTTGAAGTTTCGCGTTCGTGGCGGCATCAAGGAAGTATTCGGAGTCGATCCGCACACGGGTAAGCGTCGTGGGTTGCGAACGGCCATCGCCATGATGGCGAGTTGACGCTCGCCTTTAACTGCCGAGCAGAATGACCGGCACGTCCTCAGCGAAGTCCACAACCAATTCGCGACGAGAAAACAGCCAGGTGCCGTCGACCTTGTCGAAACTGTCCTGGTAGCGAATCTCGATTCGGTTGTTCCGGAACCCCTCGCCGCGGGGATAGATGTGATGCGCGGAGCAGTAAGCCTCGCCGTGGGCCGTGGTGGCGCTGTCCTGATCGAGGACTTGCTGCTCGACGATGTGCCGCGTCGAGTGCAGGTGTGCGACGGCGCCGACTATCGAATCGGACAGAGTCGACCGGCCCTGAATTTCGGTCGGCCCGTCGGTGCCGTTCAATGCGGGCGGCAGGACAAAGGTGGCGTTTTCGGTGAACAGAGCCGCGAGAGCAGCCGGATTTCGTCGGTCGACTGCCTGTGCGTACCTGGCAGCCAAGTCGGTGAGGGCGATCCGATCCGAAGGTTCCATGGCAGCATTTCACCTTATGTGACGGCGCTCATGTTTCGCCTTCCCGCTCAACGAGACACATTCAGCGCCCAAAGATGCATCTAGTTAGCGTCCAGATCAAAGTTGCTAGCCATGAATGCCATAGGAGAACCGCGATGGATCTGAGGGAATCGCCCGAGCAGCAGGAGCTCCGCAAGGAGCTGCGCGCGTACTTCGCGACGCTGCTGCCGGAGGAGAAGCGCCGCGCTGCCGGTGAACAGGGTGTTGGCGGCGAATACTTCCGTGAAATCGTGAAGTTGCTGGGCAAGGACGGCTGGCTCGGTATCGGCTGGCCCAAGGAATTCGGTGGCCAGGGACGCTCCATCGAAGAGCAGTTCGTGTTCTTCGACGAGGTTCAGCGCGCGGGATTGCCGTTCCCCTTCGTGACGGTCAATACCGTCGGGCCGACATTGATGAAGTACGGCACCGAAGAGCAGAAGGAACGATTCCTGCCGGGCATTCTTGCCGGCGACATCGTTTTTGCCATCGGCTACACCGAGCCGGAGGCCGGAACGGACTTGGCTTCGCTCAAGACCCGTGCAGTCCTCGACGGTGACGAGTGGATCGTCGACGGCAACAAGATCTTCACCAGTGGCGCCAACACTGCCGACTACGTGTGGCTGGCCTGCCGCACCGACGCGGACGCCCCCAAGCACAAGGGCATCTCGATCCTGATCGTCCCCACGGAGGACGCAGGCTTCGAGTGGTCACCGATCAACACCGTCGGCGGCTTGATGGTGACGTCGACGTACTACTCCGGCATTCGCGTCCCGTCGAAGGACGTTGTCGGCGAGGTCAACGGCGGCTGGCAGCTCATCACGGCGCAGCTCAACCACGAGCGAATCGGTTTGGCGGCCATCGGTGGCCGCACCTACGGCCTGTGGAACCTGGTCCTGGACTGGGCCAAGGAAAACGGCGCCATCGACATCCCGTGGGTGCAGCAGGACTTCGCTCGCACACACGCCAAGCTCGAGGCCATGCGACTGCTGAACTGGAAGATGACGGCAGCCGTCGCACAGGACACGCTCTCCGGAGCCGACGCCGGCGCTACCAAGACATACGGGACCGAGACTCACGTCGACGTCTACCGCACCCTGCTCGGAATTCTCGGCTCCGCCGGACGCATCCGTCCCGAGTCTCCGGGCGCTTTGCTTGCCGGTCAGATCGAGCAGATCTCGCGTCAGGGTGTCGTGAACACCTTCGGTGGCGGCGTCAACGAGGTTCTGCGTGACATGGTCGGCACCATCGGCTTGGGACTCGTTCGCGAAAAGAGGGTCAAGTGAGCGACATTTCGGCGCAACTCGACGCTTTTGTCGGCCAGACGCTTGTTCCCACCACCTGGGGACCCGACGAGGTCAACATCCCCATGATCCGGCATTGGGCCGAGACCATGGGCGATACCAACCCCGTCTACCTCGACGACGAAGCTGCCCGCGCCACCGGCCGTGACGGCGTCGTCGCTCCCGCTCAGATGCTTCAGGTCTGGATCATGCGGACGTTCACCGACAAGATGGCGGGCAACGACCCGTCACAGGTGTGGACCGATCTGATCGCCACCCTCGACGCTGCGGGCTACAGTTCCGTCGTCGCCACCGATTCCGATCAGGAGTTCTTCGGCGAACTGCGCCCAGGCGATCGTGTGAACTACACCGAGGTCATCGAGTCGATTTCCCCGGAAAAGAAGACCGGACTCGGCGTCGGACACTTCGTGACGACGCTCAAGACCTACCGCAACGGCGACGACGAAGTTGTCGGCACGCAGCGGTGGCGGACGCTGCGGTTCAAACCGCAGGAAGCCAAGGCTCCGGAGGCTCCGCGCGCACTGCGTCCGCGTCCGGCTCTCAATGCGGACAACGCTTTCTGGTTCGAAGCGGCCAAGGAACACCGTCTGGTGATCCAGCGCTGCACGTCCTGCAAGACGTTGCGTCATCCCACCGGACCGATGTGCGGCGAGTGCCAGTCACTCGAGTGGGACACGATCGATGCGTCGGGCCGTGGCACGGTGTACAGCTTCGTGGTCAATCACCATCCCAAGATCGACGCGTTCGACTACCCGCTCATCGTTGCGGTCATCGAACTCGAAGAGGGAACCCGATTGATCGCCAACATGGTGGGTATCGCGCCCGAAGATGTCGTGGTCGACATGCCCGTGGAACTTGACTGGATCGACGCCGACCCGGATTTGACGCTTCCCGCGTTCCGGCCGGCCGCACGCGAGGAGCACTGATGGACTTCAATTTCAGCGAAGAGCAGGACGCGATTCGCTCACTGGCCGACGAGGTCTTCACCAGCAAGGCCACGATCGAGCGCACCAAGGAGATCGAACTCTCCGCCGAGCGCGTCGACCGTGAACTGTGGCGCGAACTCGCGACCACCGGCTTGCTCGGTATCGCCCTGCCCGAAGAGTTCGGCGGCGGCGGACTCGGCTTGTCCGAGCTGTACACCCTGCTCGAGGAACAGGGCCGCCACGTTGCGGCCGTACCGATCTGGGAAACGGCGCTCGCCGCGTTGGCGATCAACGAGTTCGGTTCCGATTCCCTTCGCGCAGAGCTCCTTCCGAGTGTTGCCGACGGCAGTCGATTCCTGACGATCGGGCTCGAGGAATTCGGGCCGTACACGGGCGGCGACCCGCTGACGACGGCTGCCGAGGATGCCGACGGTAACTGGACGCTGACCGGTGAGAAGGCCGTTGTGCCGATCACGAACATCGCGAACCTCGCGCTCGTCTCGGCAACCACGTCCACGGGAACGGCTCTGTTGCTGGTGGATCTGAATGCAGACGGTGTCACGGTGGAGCAGACGCAGTCCACCAACCACGAGATCTGTGCCAACCTCACGTTTGCCGCTGCCCCCGCGCAGCTGATCGGCGCGGCTGACGGCACCACGGTTCCGTGGCTGATCGACCGAGTTGAGCTGGCATTGGCCGCAATTCAATGGGGCGTCGGCTCCGGTGCTGTTGCACAGGCCGTCACGTACCTGAACGGCCGCATGCAGTTCGGCCGTCCGCTCGCGACCTTCCAGGCGGTCAACCACCAGCTCGCTGATTGCTACATCGATCTCGAAGCGATGCGAGTGACACTGTGGCAGGCTGCATGGCGCATCTCCGTGGGATTGGATCTCGGCACCTCGGTACTCGTCGCCAAGTGGTGGGCCACCGACGGCGGACAGCGCGTCGTGCATCGCACCACGCATGTCCACGGTGGTATGGGCGTCGACACCGACTACCCGGTTCACCGTCACCTCTTGTGGGGCAAGCAGATTGCTGCCACCCTCGGCGGTTCCAGCTCCGATCTCGCGCGTCTGGGTGCGCAGCTCGCATCCGGTGTGGAGGTGCTCGCATGACCGTTCTTGCCGGTCGTAGCTACGCAGACGTCGTTGTCGGAGAGGCATTGCCCGAGTTGGCGATCCCGCTGACCCGCACGTTGATCGTCGCCACGGCAATCGCCACTCGCGATTTTCAGGACGTGCACCACGATCCGAGCCTGGCCCAGGAGCGTGGCTCGAAGGATGTCTTCATGAACATCCTCACGAGCAACGGTCTCGTCGGCCGGTACGTCACGGATTGGGCTGGATCGGCATCGACCCTGCGTCGCATCGCCATTCGTCTCGGCGCGCCCAACTACCCGGGTGACACCATGACGATGACCGGTGAGGTCGTGTCCAAGGAAGACGGTGTTGTCGTGGTCAAGGTGCAGGGCGCAAACAGCCTCGGCAACCATGCATCCGGCACCGTCACAGTTGCTTTCAAAGAAGAGGGGAAGCCCTGATGGCGATCAGCCCGCTCTCAGGAGCCGCTGCCATCGTCGGCATCGGATCCACCGAGTTCTCCAAGAACTCCGGTCGCACCGAACTGCAGTTGGCCTGTGAGGCCATCGTCGCGGCACTCGCGGACGCGGGTATCGCCCCGTCCGAGGTTGACGGACTTTCGACCTTCACCGCGGAAACCAACGGCGAAGCCATTGTGGCTCGCAACTGTGGTCTCGGCGAGCTGAAGTTCTTCTCCCGCATCGGTTACGGCGGTGGCGCCGCATGCGGCCCCGTGCAGCAGGCAGCCATGGCCGTTGCGACGGGTGTCGCCGATGTCGTGGTCTGCTACCGCGCTTTCAACGAGCGCTCCGGTGAGCGTTACGGCCTGGGTCAGCATGATCGCCCGATGGCAACCACAGCGGACCGCGCGGCTTATGCGTGGATGACCCCGCAGGGCCTGTCGACTCCCGCTCAGTGGGTCGCTATGTTCGCACGGCGGTACATGCACCAGTACGGTGCGACGAGTGAGGACTTCGGACGAGTTGCAGTGGTGGCGCGCAAGCACGCTGCCAACAACCCGGCTGCCTGGTTCTACGAGCGTCCGATCACACTCGAGGATCACCAGAATTCCCGCTGGATCGCCGAACCGCTGCACTTGCTCGACTGCTGCCAGGAAACCGACGGTGGCCAGGCGCTCGTCGTCGTCTCCGCTGAGCGCGCCAAGGATCTGGCCAACAAGCCGGCCTTCATCAAGGCCGCTGCTCAGGGCAGTGGCAAGGATCAGCACATGATGACCAGTTACTACCGACCCGACATCACGGGTATCCCGGAGATGGGTCTGGTCGGCCGTCAGCTGTACAGCCAGAGCGGCCTGACACCGGACGACATCAACGCGGCGATCCTGTACGACCACTTCACTCCGCTGGTCCTCCCACAGCTCGAAGAACTGGGATTCTGCAAGCCCGGCGAGGCCAAGGACTTCATCCGCGAAGGCAACCTGGAACTCGGTGGACGCCTGCCGGCGAACACTCACGGTGGTCAGGTCGGCGAGGCGTACCTGCACGGCGTCAACGGTGTTGCCGAAGGTGTGCGGCTCATTCGTGGCACGTCGACCAATCAGCCAGATGGTGTCGAGAACGTATTGGTCACTGCCGGAACAGCAGTACCTACCAGTGGTCTCATTCTCGGCGTGGTGTGAGAGAGGAATTGAACGTGACTACTTCGGAAACTGCGAAGACTGCCGGCGATTGGCGCGGAGCCGATCTCGGTACCCGCACCGTGTCGTACACCGAGCGCGACGCGATCCTGTACGCACTTGCCGTGGGCGCCAAGGCAACCGAGTTGGACCTCGTTTTCGAGGATCAGCTTCGGGTGCTGCCGACATTTGCTCTGACACTGGCGCAGTGGGCTCCCGACGCTCTGGGCTCGGCGGGCGCTTTCGACACCTCGACGGCACTGCACGGCTCGCAAGAGTTGAAAGTGCTTGCTCCGCTGCCGCGTAGCGGTGAGGTGACGCTGAAGGCTTCGGTCGGCGAGGTGTGGGACAAGGGTGCTGCAGCCGTCTTCGAAGTGAAGGTCGAGTGCGAGTACTTCGTCGCGACCTGGTCGCTGTTCGCTCCCGGCGCCGGTGGATTCGGCGGAGAACGTGGGCCGTCCCGTCCCGCAGAGCCGACGGGCGAGCCTTCACTCACCGGTGTGCTGACCACGGCGGAGAATCAGACGGCGATGTATCGCCTGCTGGGCGACATGCACCACATCCACATCGATCCAGAGGCCGCGGCACGGATCAATCAGCCGCGCCCGATCATGCACGGCCTGTGCACGTTGGCTGCCAGCACGCTCGAGCTTGCCCGGGTCGCCGGAGTGCATCCGGCAGACCTCGTGAGCCTCGAGGGTCGATTTGCGGCGGCTATTCATCCGGGTGAGGCGCCGTCCATCGTTGCGTGGGGTACTCCTGACGACCTGGCCTTCCAGGTGCACAAGGATGGTCAGGTAGCGATTTCCGGTGCGCGAGTGAGCTTCTCCGCTCGCTAGCATCCGCAGACTCAACTGCGGGGCGCTTGACCCCCCCGTCGCGCCCCGCAGTTGTTCACACAAAACGAGGAAGCCCTCGAGCAATTGCTCGAGGGCTTCCTTGGTTGCTCGGTCTTACGAGCTGGTTCGCGAAAA
Source organism: Rhodococcus sp. MS16 (assembly GCF_013277795.1). NCBI lineage: Bacteria > Bacillati > Actinomycetota > Actinomycetes > Mycobacteriales > Nocardiaceae > Rhodococcus > Rhodococcus sp. MS16. The sequence goes on along the minus strand of NZ_VBTM01000017.1, from coordinate 133,363 downwards.
CAGCTCGGGGTGGGTAGCAAGGTAACGGGCCGGGTATTCGCCGCCGCCGTGGACGGCGATGTCGGTTCCCGTCACGTACGACGAGAGCGAACTTGCCAGGAACAGGCAGGAATTCGCGATGTCCGACGGTACGGCCATGCGCTCCATCGGGATGATCTCGGTGACGGCCGCGCCGCCGTCGGCGCCGTAGACCTCTGCGGCTGCTTCCGTGCGGATCAAGCCGGTCGTGATGTGGTTGATGCGGACCTTGGGGGCCCATTCGAGCGCCAAAGCCTTTGTCAGGACCAGCAGTCCGGCCTTGGCGGCGCTGTATGCCGCGGTGCCGGGCTGCGGGTCGATGCCCGAGACACTGCCGATGTTGATGATGGCGCCGCCGTTGTCCTGTGTCTGCATGACGGCGTTTGCAGCCTGAGCAACGTTGAAGGGGGCCAGCAGATTCAGCGCCACGATCTTCTCCACGAAGCGCGGGGAGACGGTGGCTGCGTCGGCGTCGGGGGAGCCGCCGGCATTGTTGATCAGAACGTCCAGTCGGCCGAAGCGATCGACGGCATCCTGGACGAGCGCTGCGGCGTCTGCAGGATCGCGGACGTCCGTGGCTTTGAATGCTGCAGTGCGTCCGTCAGCCGACGGGAGCTTTTCGGGCTCGTTTCGGCCACAGACCAGTACGTTTGCCCCGGCAGCCAGGAAGGTTTCGGCGATGACAAAGCCGATGCCCTTGGTGCCGCCGGTGACGATCACCGAGCGTCCGCTGAAATCGACGGGGTTGGGGAGTGTCACGGTGGAGCCTTCCTGATGTTGGGGCCGAGCCGATTTGCCGCCCAGTGTGATTGACGCGACAGTGCCGGTCGTCATAGGGTCAAGCAAATGCTTGGTTGCTTAGTTCGTTGAGTGTAGACGACCAACACCGGCAGTCACCAGAATCGACCAGTCCCCGCAGGCAACAGGACATTGGAGCAATCACATGGGCACGCTTGACGGCAAAGTTGCACTCATCACCGGTGCAGGTCAGGGAATCGGGCAAGGCATTGCCTTGGCATTGGCGAAAGAAGGCGCCGAGATCGCGGTAGCCGGTCGCACCGAGTCCAAGCTCCACACCACGTGCGGGCTGCTCGCCGACATCGGTGCCCGCGGCGAGGTAGTCGTGTGTGACGTCAGCAAGAAGGACGACATCACCGCCGCCGTGGACCGTACCGTCGAACTGTTCGGCGGAATCGACATCCTGATCAACAATGCCAACGACTGCAAGCCCGGCCCGCTGCTCAGCGTGCTCGACGAAGACTTCGAACGCTCTTTCGCGACGGGACCGCTCGCCACCCTGCGCATGATGCAGGCGTCGTATCCCCACATGAACAGCCGCGGCGGCGGCGTCATCATCAACATGGTCACCTCCGCGGCCGTGCGCTGGGATGCCAGCAACTACGGTGCCTACGGCTCCATCAAGGAGGGCATGCGCGCACTCACCCGCGCTGCGGCCTGCGAGTGGGGCAAGGACAATATCCGTGTCCTCAACGTTGCGCCACACGCGCAGACCCCGGCGCTGCAGTGGTGGATGGACAAGAACCCGGAAGAAGCGGCAGCCTTTGTCGCGGGAATCCCGCTGGGTCGCGTGGGTGATCCCGAAACTGATATCGGGCGTGCCGTCGTCTTCCTGGTCGGCGAAGATGCCGGTTACCTGACCGGCGCAACCATCCCCCTCGACGGTGGACAGTCGCGCTGGGGGTAATTCCGTCAGGTGCGGTCGAGCCACTCCCTGGCGTCCGCCGGGAAATCCGTGGTCGTGCCGTCCACTCCGAGTTGGAGGGCTCGTACTGCATCTGCCGGAGTGCGCAGGGGCCACGCGTGAACCTGCAGTCCGGCTTCATGGAGGTCGCGGACCAGGTCGGCTGTCAGGCCGTCCCAGCCGCAGTAGAACGCGCCGGAACCGGTGGCCGCAAGAACGGATTCGATACCCGCCGGGTGAGCGTCGGCGCTTGGATACGCCGACACGATCAATCCTCGCGGGATGAACGGTGCTGCCTCGGCAACTGCGAGCAGAGCCTCGGCTGAGAAGCTCGTGAACTGAATGCGCTGAGCGTCTTCCGGCCGCGCCGCCACGATCCGTCCGAGTTCCGGCACCACCTCGATGGCCTTGATCTCCACCTGCAAGGTCACCGTGGTGTTGTCGAGCGCTTCGTCGAAGGTCAGGACGCCGCGTCCGGAGTCCAATTCGATGTCTTTGAGCTGGTCGAACGAGAGTTCCGCGACGGGACCGAGCCCACGCCCGGAATCGTCGGCGGCGGTGCGATCGAGCGTCGCGTCGTGGAGCACGATCGCAACGCCGTCGGCGGTCAAGCGCACGTCGAGTTCGATCTCGTCGACGCCCATCTCCTCGGCGAGACGAAATGACGCAATGCTGTTCTCGGGTGCGTGAGCCATGGCGCCGCGATGGCCTACCAAGGTGAATGATTCGGATCGCATGGTCAGGCCACTTTGCTTTCGTAGAGTTTGCGCACGGATTCCGTGTCTGCGCGCAGCTTGGTTGCCGTTGCCTTCAAAGTTGCGCCGGCGTCGGCATTTTCGGTGTACAGCTTCTGAATTGCGGTGCGCATTTCCGTGATGGTGCTCTGGACGTACCGTCGAACCGCGTCAGGCTGGCGGGCGAGCTCGAGTTGGTCGACGGCCAGTTTGTAGTTCGGATTGTCGGACATGACCTGACGCACCTTGGTGGAGTTTGCCGCGGAGATTGTCGACGGCAGGTATCCCGTTCCGACGGTCCAGGTCGACGACGCTTCCTCACCGGATAGATACGCGAGTACCTGCGCGGCAGCTTCCTTGCGTTCCGGGCTGGCATTCTTCATGATTCCGAGTCCGGCACCACCGGTCGGCACGCCGTGTGTGGTCTGTTGGGGCAGGAAGCCGGCACCGACTTCGAACTGGGCGCCCTTGATCAGTCCGGTCAGCGATCCGGTGGAGTTGGTGATGGTTGCGACCTGGCCGTTGATGAAATCGTTGTTGATTTCCTGTGCGAGGTACGCGATCTTGTCGTCGTTGATCACGGCTCGGTCGAACTCTGCGGCGGCAATTGCAGCTGCGGAGTCCACGGTGACGTCGAGTCCGTCGGAGATCGATCCGCCGAAGTTCCAGAGCAGTCCCTGCATGTACCAGTCGTCGGCACCGGTGTATGCGCGCATCTTCAGAGAATTGCCATTGTAGTTCTGGCCGGTGATTTGTCTTCCCCACGAACGGAATTCATCCCAGGTGGTGGGGGCGCGATCCGGCAAACCTGCGGACGAGAAGATCTCTTTGTTGTAGTAGAACAGTGGTGTCGATCGGCCGAACGGGATCCAATAGGACTCGCCGCGGACAACGCCCTCGGTGAACAGGCGCTCGTTGAACGTGCTCGGACCGAAGTTGTTGTCGAAGTATCCGCCGAGCGGTTCGAGTGTGTCGTTGAGGAAGAACTTGTTCCACGACACGTCGGAGAAGACGCCGATGTCGGGGATCTGCCTGGCCTGGAGTCCGGCGGCGATCTTCTCGGTGACGCCGTCGTACCCGTTGAACTGCTGAACTTCTGCGTAGATATCGGATTGCGAGCGGTTGAATCCGTCGACCACTCCGGTGAAGACTTCGTGGTTGTTGCCCGACCACGGGCTCCAGATGACGACGTTTGTCCTCCCGGCAAATTCGCTGGGGGCCTTGACGTCCGGTGCTGAGAACGAAGCCGTGCCGCCGGCGTTTCCGCACGCCGCGAGTACGGGGAGTGCGATCGCGGTCATACCGGCAGCAGTGAGAAAGCTGCGGCGAGAGATGTTCACAGGCTTCTGCGCGGAGCCTGATCGGGCAAATAACGACATGATGGGTATCTCCTGGAGGATGCTGAACTGGCAGGGGAAGGTCGGAAAACTGATCAGCGTCGAACGGACGCTCCGGCAAGCCCGGCAACGATGAACCGCTGGGCAAAGAGAAAGAGCAACAGCATGGGGAGGACAACCATGGTGGTTCCGGCCATGATCGCGCCCCAGTTGTCAACACCCTCACTCTCTTTGAGTGCCATCAAACCGATGGGAAGAGTGCGCATCTGAACGGAATTGGTGACGAGAAGAGGCCAGATGAAGTCGTTCCACTCGTCGATGACAGCGATCAGCGCAACGGTGACAACCGCCGGAACTGACATCGGTAATGCAAAGTAGAACAGCTTGCGGATGTGTCCGGCGCCGTCGAGCTCTGCAGCCTCCATGACTTCCTTCGGGAGACTCAGAAAGTGCTGGCGTAGAAGGAATGTTCCGAATGCGCTCGCGAGTCCGGGGAGAATGATTCCCGCGTAGGTGTTGATCATTCCGAGATTGCCGATGGTGATGTAGTTGAGCAACAGTGTCACGTGCCCCGGCACCATCAACGCTCCCAGGACCGCGAGGAAGATCCACTTCTTGCCGGGAAAGGGAAGGAAGGCAAAGGCATAGGCGCTGAACACTGCCAAGGTGACCTTCGCAGTGGCACCGACGATCGTGACGATCAGTGAGTTGACGAAGAAGTCGCCGAACGGAACGGCATTCCACGCGTGGCTGAAGTTCTCCCACGCCAGACGGCTGGGGACGAATTGCAGTGGCCACTGGTAGATCTCGCTCTCCGGCTTGAACGCCGACGAGATCATCCAGTAGAACGGGATGGCAAAGACGAGGCCGACAACAACCAGTCCGATCCAGGACAAGCGAAATCGAATGCGCGTCTTGTTCGGGGTTGTCGTTCTGCTGGGTGCGGACATCAGTAGTGCACTTTCTTCTCGACGAATCGCATTTGGAACACTGTGACGCCCATCAGGACGACAAACATCACCATGGATCCGGCGGCGGCAGTGCCGGCACTGAAGGCCTTGAATCCTTCTTGGTAGATGAACCAGCTGAGAGTGGTTGTGGCGCCTGCGGGTCCGCCGCTGGTCATCATCGCGATGACGTCGAAGGACTGAAAGGCGCTGATGACCTGGGTGATCAGGAGGAAGAACGTTGTCGGTGAGAGTAGCGGCATGGTGATGTGGCGGAATGTCTGCCATGCCCCTGCCCCGTCGAGACGTGCCGCCTCGAGGACGTCGGCCGGCATCGACTGAAGCGCAGCTAGATAGACGATGGCTACAAAGCCGACACCTTTCCAGATCGAGACGATGATCAGCGCGGGCATCGCCCATGAACTCGAGGTTGTCCAGTGTGGTGAATCTGCTCCGAACAACCCGAACAGCGCTCGGGACAGTCCGTAGTTCGGATCGAAGATGAACAACCAAATCGCGGCCACCGCCGCGCCCGAGAGGATGTGCGGCGAAAATGCCAAAGCGGAAACGGCTGCGCGTCCTCGTGATTGGCGATTGAACAGGCACGCCAGGGCCAGTCCCACGCTCAGGCTGATGCCGACAATCGCAACAACCCATACCAAGGTCAGGCGTAACACCCGGAGAAACGCAGGATCGTGCAGCAACTTCGTGTAGTTGTCGACGCCGACGAACAGCGGCGTCGGCGCGATCATGTCCCATTCAGTGAGGCTGAGGTAGATGTTGCCGATAACGGGCCAATATGCGAAGACCGCTATCAGCAGCAGGTTTGGGAAGGTGAAGAGCACAAAGAGCTTGTAGCCCTTGCGCTCACGCCTTCGGGTAGGGCGACCCCGGGTTGATCCGCGACTCACAGGGGCGGAGACCGTCGGCGGTGCCGGGCGTTGAGTTGTCAACGACATGTCGAGACCATTTCTTCCGGGGGTGTCGCTTTCTTGATGCGAGACGGTGAAGATCACATCGACGGTGTTACGTCTTCGTTGATCGCAGTGATCGTTTCACCCGTGCGGATGGTCGTCAAATGGTCAAAACGGGCAGATCTCGCGAGTGTGAAATGTCTACGAGTCGTGTTAAATATGCTGTTACACAGCAGATTTAGTCAATTATGCGTCTGCGGTTCTGGCGGTGACCGAGCTGAAGTTTCAGTTTGTCATGCCTAAGCTTCTCGACTCGTTCATCGAGCATTCATATCAGGAAGAGTGATATAAATGACTCGTAATCACACCAGCAACAGCAAGGTCTTGGATGAGTCGACGATTGATCACCCACACCAGGCAAGAACGGCTGGACGGCATTCTCGAATGCTTGATGGCAGATGAATCGGCGTCCGCACAATCGCTGGCCGCTCACTTCGACATGTCGTTGATGACGGTCCACCGTGATCTCGACGAACTTCAACGCCGCGGAATAGTCCGAAAGTTCAGGGGCGGAGTCAGCATCGAACGAACCAGCAGTTATGAGATTGCAGCACCGCTGAGGCGTCGCATCGCCACCGAACAAAAGTTGGCGATCGGCGCTGCTGCTGCCACCGAGGTTGCTCCGGGGCAGGTGATAATGCTCGACGATTCCACCACCGCCTCCCACATGATCCGCCACTTGATCGAGATCGAAGAACTTCGGGTTGTGACGAACTATCTGCCCTCACTTCGTGAACTGTCCGAAGTGACCGGCATTTCGGTGACCGCTATCGGCGGCGACTTCGACTCCGGTCATGAATCGTTTGTCGGCGAGGGTGCAGCCAAGGCCGTGCGCGAACTGCGGGTCGACGCTCTGTACTTCTCGACGTCGAGTGCTGATCGCGACGGCATGTATCACCAGGAAGAGAAAGTCGTTCGGCTCAAATCGGAGATGATTCGGTGTGCCGGTCGGCGGGTTCTCCTGATGGACAGTTCCAAATTGGCGCACACCTCGCTACATCGAGTGTGTGGTTGGGACGTGATCGACGAGTTGATCACCGATGACGGTGCACCACTGGGGATTATCGAGGATATCCGTGCACAGGGTGTTGTGGTGCGCGTCGTTGGATCCGATCGTGTTGAGCTACAAGAGGAAGGAAAGTCCTGATGCTGCAAGCGGTCTTCTGGGACATGGACGGCACACTGGTGGACACCGAGCCGAGTTGGTTTGCGGCGGAGCGTGCCTTGATGTCGCGGTACGGGGTGGAGTGGTCTGACGAACAGGCAACAGCACTGGTGGGGAAGGCCTTGCCGGACTCTGCTGCGATCCTTCGCGCGGCGGGGGCGGATCTCACGATCCGCGAGATAGTCGATGAACTGGTGGCCGCCGTCGTGGCGGGTGTTCGGCAGTCCATCGAGTGGCGTCCGGGTGCCCGTGAGTTGTTGGCGCAGGTTCGCGACGCCGGAATACCCAGTGTGTTGGTGACGATGAGCGAGGCGCCGTTGGCGGAGGCTGTTGCGAGCGCGCTCCCACCGGGAACATTTCAGTTGATGGTTACCGGAGACATGGTCGAGCACGGTAAGCCGCACCCGGAGCCGTACTTGCGGGCCAGAACGGATCTCTCGGCGCTGACCGGCCCGATCTCCATGGATCAGGTTGTGGCGATCGAGGACTCGATTCCGGGATTGGCGTCGGCGATTGCCGCGGGCGCCGTCGCAGTGGGCGTGCCGAACATGGTGAGTCTGAAGGAAGATCCAGGCGTTGTCCTGTGGGCGACGTTGGCCGGAAAGTCGGTCACGGACCTCGAGGAGTTGGTGGCTGGGCGAGCAGCGTCGCTCGAATTGCAGTCGATCTGAAGACGTGAAGGTCCCACCGCGAACGAAACTGCGGCGGGACCTTCGTGATTCAGTGCTTACACGTGCACAGCGGTGTCATCGGTGGACAGGCGGGTGCCGGTGGTCGGGTCGAAGAGGTGCATGCTTTCGGCTACGGGAAGAACGTCGAATCGTGAGCCGATCGGCGGCGCACTATTTCCTTCCTCGCGAATCACCAACTCGTGGCGCTTGCCGTTGATCATGGTGTGGCCATAGACAAATGCGTCGGCGCCCAGTTCTTCGACAACGTCGACAACGACGGTAATTCCTTTGTCCACCCGCACAAACGACTCCGGCCGGATACCCACTGTGACGTGGGGAGTCAGTGAGGCATCGGCGACGGAACGTGGAACGCGGTACGCCGTCCCGCCGAGTGACATCTCGCCGTCGTCGAGGTCGAGATCGATGAAGCTCATGGCGGGTGAGCCGATGAATCCGGCGACAAAGATGTTGGCGGGACTCGTGTACAGGCGGCGAGGCGTATCTACCTGCTGCAACACACCGTCTTTGAGCACCGCAACACGATCACCCATGGTCATCGCTTCGACCTGGTCGTGGGTGACGTACACGGTGGTGACACCGAGTCGGCGGGTCAGGGAGGCAATCTGCGTTCGAGTCTGCACTCGCAGTTTGGCGTCGAGATTGGACAGCGGCTCGTCCATAAGGAATACCTGGGGATTGCGAACAATGGCCCTACCCATGGCAACTCGTTGCCGCTGCCCACCGGAAAGTGCCTTCGGTTTGCGATCGAGGTACTGCTCGAGATCGAGTACTCGTGCGGCTTCGAGGACCCGTGCTTCCCGTTCCTGCTTCGGCACCCCGGCGATCTTGAGAGCAAAGCCCATGTTTGCTCCCACGCTCATGTGTGGATAGAGCGCGTAATTCTGGAAAACCATCGCGATATCGCGATGCTGAGGTTCGACGTCGGTGACATCACGATCACCGATCAGGATGCGGCCCGAATCAACAGGTTCGAGTCCGGCGAGCATCCGCAGAGACGTCGATTTCCCGCAGCCCGACGGCCCGACGAGTACAAGGAACTCTCCGTCTGTGATATCCAACTCGAGTTGGTCGAGTGCGGGTCGATCGGTTCCCCCATATGAACGAGTTGCGCGGTCGAAAGTAACGCTGGCCATGGTGATTCCCTTCACGGGCAGGAACGTGCCCGACGATCCGAGTGAGTGGGCGAGAGTATCGCCTCTGTAACTGAACACGAGCCGGGTGAACGGAGTGTGGCGCACAGCAGAAATGCCGGGTATCGCACTTCCATTGAACTACAATGCAGCGCATGCTGATTCATCCGACACTTCGCGTACAGTCCTGGGGCTTCGTGATCGGATCGACGCTCTTTGCACTTGGTTCAGCCCCCTACTTGTCGTCGCTTTTCGGAGCAACGCTCGTGAATCTTCTCTTCTTTGTCGGGTCGTGGTTCTTCACCGCAGCGGCGATTGTTCAATTGGCGCTCGCCGGTCCCGTCATCATCACTGATTCGGGTAGGCCTGCGGTACGCGTTGTGTGGTTGTCTGCAGCGGTGCAATTGCTCGGCACCATCATGTTCAATATCAGCACCGGATCAGCTATGCGCACGCTCAATGTTCGTGGAGAGATCAACCTCGTGTGGAATCCCGACGCCGAGGGGTCGATTGCGTTCTTGGCGTCAAGTTTTCTGGCGATACTCATGCTGTGGCGCTCGAATACGCGCTGGGCGTCTCGATCGGCGGAATGGCAAAGTGTGTGGCTCAATGCTCTCGGATCTATCGCATTTGGCGTGTCCGCAGTCGGTTCGTTCATTCTGAAAGACGGGAACACGCTTGATCCCAACGTGGCGAACATCGGCACCTTTGTCGGCGCACTGTTCTTCCTGTTCGCTTCTGCGGTATTCCTCGGAAGAAGTCGCCCCGGTGCGCTAGTGGCGGAACCGGCCTAGCAAGACTGTGCTGCTCGGAAGGAGCCGTCTTGCGCGATCAGTTTTAGTCACTTAGACTAAAACTCATGAACACGGTGAAGAACGATCTCGAAACTGTCGAGGCGGCAACAACCTCGACCGAGCTGTTCGGAAGCGCCACCACGGATTCGGAATCGCGCCGGCAGGCGAAGCGTCAATTCCATTGCTTGGTTGCTGCGATCCATCCGGATCGGGCGCAGGCGAGTGATGTTGCGCGATACGCTGCCGCAACAACTCGGTTGAATGAGCTGTACCGCAGTTGGGTGGCGGAAGCCGAAGCAGTGCAGTCATCCGCGACATATGTCGGGGACAACAACGAGTACGTGTTGGGTGATGTCCTCGCCCGAGGTTCGGTGGCAACTCTCTACCGTGCGCAGGACCGATCCGGGGCATCTGTTGTGGTGAAGATCCCTCGGAGTCGGCGAGCGAACCCGCTGATGGAGACTGAGAGGTCGGCGCTCACCGACATCCGCGGCGCGCCGTACGTCCCGACGCTGGTCGACCGCATTTCGGCGGCCGACCCAACTTCAGGGGAAGTTCGCCGGATCAATGTGCTCGATGATCTGTCCACCGGCTTTGTCACCCTCGCCGATGTTCGCCGCGCTTACCCGAACGGCCTCGATCCACGAGACTGGGCCTGGATGCACCGACGCCTGTTGCGCGCACTTGCGGCAGCCCACCAGGCGGATTGGGTCCATACAGCGATCGTCGAGGAAAATGTGCTGATACAGCCCGAATTACATGGCCTGGTGCTGGTGGGCTGGTCGTTTGCGACTCGTTCAGGAATGCGGCCGGCAGCAAAGATCAGTTCCTGCCGAAGTGCCTATCCACCGGAACTTGGCGAAGCAGCTTCCCCGGGGTGGGACATATACATGGCGCATCAGTTGATGACGACCATGCTCGGCGACCGAATCCCCAGTCGTATGAAGACTTTTGCACTGGGGTGTATGCAAGACAATCCACGACGACGCCCCGACGCCACTGATCTCCTCGGCGAGTTCGACGAACTCCTCGAGCTTCTATACGGCGAACGCACCTTTCGGGCGTTTACCGTCCGCCCAATCTGAAAGGCAGTGATTCATCATGGGATACGGATATTGGGACGACAACACATACCTGGCGGGCAAGACATTCCGTGCCGCACGCGGTGTCGACGATTTCGGGTACACCGACACGCTACGGTCGCGTCCGCGAAACAGTTGGAAAGCAGATCCGAGTCTCGATCCGTTCGGTGTAGACAAACGAGAATGCCGGGATTCGGATGGACACCCTGATTCTTTGCCTATTGCAGTGCTTTTCGACGTCACCGGTTCGATGGGTGCCGTTCCGCGCATCATGCAGGACAAGCTCGGGAAGCTGCACGGATTGCTGCAACGCAAAGGATATGCAGACGACCCGCAGATTCTGTTCGGTGGAATCGGCGACGCAGATTCCGATCGGGTTCCCCTGCAGGTAGGGCAATTCGAATCGGGTAACGCGATGGACGAGCAGTTGCGCACCATCTTCCTCGAAGGAAACGGTGGTGGTCAGAAATCGGAAAGCTACGAACTGGCAGCATATTTCATGGCGCGTCACACGAGCACCGACGCTTGGGAGAAGAGGGGCCGCAAAGGTTACCTGTTCATCATCGGCGACGAATTGAACAAGCCGCGACTGTCGGGTCGTCACATTCGCGACGTGATCGGTGACAAGGTTCGGCGCGATATTTCCGTTCCCTCGGTGTATCGGGAACTGGAGCAAAAGTGGAACGTCTACTTCGTGTTGCCCAATCAGTCGTCGTACTACAACGATCCGGAGATCGCGGACCACTGGACGGATCTCCTGGGTGAACGCTTCCTCAAGCTCGACGATCCTGCTGCCGTGTGCGAACTCATCGCCCTGACCGTGGGGATCGGTGAAGACCGCATCGACTTGAGTGACGGATTGGCCGACCTTCGCGATGTGGGATCGACAGCCGAGGCCAAGACGGTGCACAAGGCACTGGCGAGAATCACGAGAAGGACGCCCGCACGGGTGGCTGCATTGCCGAAGGATCTCGGAACAGGCTCGGATGATGTCGATTTCGACTGAGTTAGGACAGAGACTGAGGGAGGACACAATGGACGCTCGGAGTGACATTATTGTAGTCGACCTCGGCTTCGGCGACGCCGGAAAGGGTGCCACGGTCGACTGGCTCTGCTCACCGCAGGCAGATATCGATGTGGCAGCAGTGGTTCGATTCAACGGAGGTGCGCAGGCCGCTCACAATGTCGTGAACGGAGAACGCCACCACACCTTCTCGCAATTCGGATCGGGGACGCTCAACGGTGTCCCCACGTTTCTCTCCCAGTTCATGCTGGTCGAGCCGATCTCTTTGGCGAGGGAAGCGCGAGCGTTGGAAGCTGTTGGCGTGCAAGATCCATTCGATCTGTTGACCATCGACGGGCGGGCACTGTTGACCACGCCGATTCACGTTGCGGCCAATCGAGCGCGTGAGGATGCGCGAGGTGACAATCGACATGGCTCGTGTGGCAAGGGAATCGGTGAGACGGCGGCGTACGCGCTCGAGCGCCCTGATGCGCCGACTGTCGGGGACTGCCAACGGCCGGATGTGCTTGCTCGCAAGCTCGAGAACATGGCGGCGTACTACGGACCGTTGATCACCGACAGTCGTCATGGGTTTCCAGAGATAGTGGACATGGTCGACATGTACGCGGAATGTGCTGCAGTAGTGGATATTGTAGGCCCTGGGGCGCTGGAGTCCATCGGTGCACGTGGCCGATTGGTCTTCGAAGGCGCACAGGGTGTCCTCCTGGACGAGTGGCGTGGATTTCACCCGCACACCACGTGGTCGACGGTGGAACCGTCTAATGCCCGCGCAATGGTCTCCGAAATAGGCAGGGAGAGTTATGTGCTCGGCGTGACCCGCACGTACACCACGCGTCACGGTGCCGGGCCCCTTCCGACGGAGGACAGCGCGCTCGGGGCGGTCCTGCCGGAACCGCACAACGGCGTCGGCGAGTACCAGGGGTCATTTCGGGTAGGGCACCTCGACACACTGCTGCTGCGGTACGCGATCGAGGTCTGCGGCGGCGTCGACGGGTTGGCCCTCACGCACCTCGACGCGCTGGAGCGTGCGACAACGGCGGGAACCCCGATCCAGGGTGTGGACAGGTATGACGGGTGCGCGGGTACACCTGTCGGACTGATCCCCGTCGGAGAGTGGAAGGATCTCGAACACCAGGCAGCGTTGACGGAAGCGCTGCGGGCCATGTCGGCTGTGAGACGGGACGTTCCGGCAGAAGCCGAGCCGTTTATCGATTACCTGGGTAGCGAGGCCGGCGTTCCGGTAGTGCTTACTTCGGACGGACCGGACCGGGCCGACCGTCGGCTTCGCGCCGGCGTGCCTGCATGATGGATGGCGTGGAACAGTCACTTGTCTCGATCGACGTTATCGCTCTGCGTTTCGGCAATCCGGAACCGGGCCAGTTGCGTTTTGCCGTCGCGCAGCGGCAGGCAGAACCGTACACCGGGCAGCGTGCGTTGCCCGGTGTACTGCTCGGTGCGGGTGAACGGCTCCAGGATGCGGCTCGGCGAGCAGTGACCACCAAGCTCGGGCTACCCGATGACGCGATTCTGGCGAGCGGACAGTTGGCGGTGTTCGACGAACCTCATCGAGACCCGCGTGGTCCGACACTGTCGGTGACGATGTGGGCCGTGATCACTTCGGGTGACGTGCCTACGGGTGACATCACCCCGGAATGGGTGAGCTGGGATAACCCGGGTGATCTTGCCTTCGATCACAATCGGATAGTGGCGGATACCCGGCCGATCCTTGCGGACTCTCTGTTGTGGCGCGATGAGGTCTTCACTCGGGCACTGACCGGTGCGTCGTTTCCGGCGTCCTATGCGTTGGCCGTCGCCGAGGAACTTTCCGGCGCCCGTCCGGACCCCGGCAATCTCAACCGCACACTCAAATCCTTACCCGGACTGGAACGTACCGACGAGCGGGTGCGGGTCAGTACAACGGGTCGCCCGTCTGTTGTGTGGCAGTGGAGCGCGGACACCTAGAAGTTTCCGCGCATCGCCTGTTCACGCTCGATCGCCTCGAACAGTGCCTTGAAGTTGCCCAAGCCGAAACCGAGTGAGCCGTGGCGTTCGATGAGTTCGAAGAACACGGTGGGTCGGTCGCCGATCGGTTTGGTGAAAATCTGCAGGAGGTAGCCGTCCTCGTCTCGATCGACGAGGATGCCTCGTTTCTGTAGTTCGTCGATGGGGACCCGTACCTTGCCGATGCGGGCCCGCAGCTCGGGATCTTCGTAGTACGACGCCGGTGTCGACAGGAACTCGATTCCTTCGGCAACAAGTGCGTCGACGGCGGCCAGGATGTCGGCAGTGGCGAGTGCCAGATGTTGGGCGCCCGGGCCTTGGTAGAACTCCAGGTACTCGTCGATCTGTGATCGCTTTTTCGCGATGGCGGGTTCGTTGAGCGGAAACTTGACGCGGTGGTCGCCGCTGGAGACCACTTTGCTCATCAGCGCGGAGTAGTCGGTTGCGATGTCCCCACCGACGAACTCCGCCATGTTGGTGAAGCCCATGACGCGGCGGTAGAAGTCGACCCACTCGTCCATCTTCCCGAGTTCCACATTCCCGACCACGTGATCGAGAGCTTGGAAGATGTGCTCGGGAGCGCTGTGGCGGGCCACGAATGACGATGTGCGACTGACATATCCGGGCAGATACGGTCCGTGGTATCCGGACCTGTCGACAAGTGTGTGGCGCGTGTCGCCGTACGTCGCGATGGTGGCGAGGCGGACGCTGCCGTGATCATCGGCAATGTCGTGCGGTTCGGCAATGACCTGCGCGCCCTGCGTAATTGCGTGCGCTATGGCTTTGTCGACATCGGGGACGTTCAAGGTGATGTCGCGGATACCGTCGCCGTGTACGCGATGGTGCTCGATCAACTCGCTTGCCGGGTCTACTGCTCCCTTGACGATGAAACGCACTGCGCCGCTTTCGAGTACAAACGCGTGGTGGTCGCGGTTACCGGTGGATGGACCCGAGTAGGCCACCAATGTCATGCCGAAGGCGGACTGATAGAAGTGGGAAGTCTGGGTGGCGTTGCCGACGATCCACTCGAGTCCGTCCCATCCGTGGACCGGAAAGGGATCCGAAGCGTCGTCGTATTCGACCAGTCCCACCAGTTGGCGTAGTTGTTCGAGATCGAGTCCGGCCAGTCGTTCCTCGTCGGTGATGCTGTGTTCGATGGTCATCTCGTGTCCTCCCAGCGGTGTCGATGCATGTAGCTAAGTCCGGCGCTATGCAGCTAGTCAACGGGCGTGCTTCCTGCTAGCCGTTTCGACGGAATACCGCTAGATGGGTGTGGTTTTCCAGTCGCTGTGTATAGGTTGGAAGCCATGGCGGAATCGGTACGCAGTGCAGTGTCGATCGACGGTCTGGACCTGGCGCTGCTCGAAGCGATGCACACGCATCCGCGGGCGGGGGCACTCGAACTGTCGAGGGTGACCAGGGTAGCTCGGGCCACTGTGCAGGCCAGACTGCGCCGGCTCGAGGACGGCGGAATCATCGCCGGCTACGAGCCCCATATCGACTTGGCTGCAGCAGGTTTCGGTGTGCAGGCATTTGTGACCCTGGAGATCGCCCAAGGTGCGCTCGACACCGTCACGGTCAAACTCGAAGCCATACCCGGTGTGATCGAAGCGTTTGCGACCACGGGAGCCGGTGACGTTCTGTGCCGAGTTGCGGCCGCGTCGCATCAAGGTTTGCAGCAGACGCTGCTCGACCTCAATCGTTCGGGAGTAGCCACGCGCTCCACCAGCGTGATGGTTCTGTCGGTGGTTGTGCCGTTCCGGGCGTTGCCGTTGCTCGAGACCCTGGAGACTCGCAGCTCTGCCAAGGCGCCCGCGTATCGGGCGTGACTATTTCCCTGGTCAGCGCAGGTGCTCGCGGCGGGCCATCGTGCTGCGCAACCCTTCGGCGGCTGCACGCAGGACGGTTACCTGGCTTTCGGGCTTGAACCGAGTGGTGGGGCCGGTGACGCTGATGGCTGCCACCAGTTTGTCGTTGCTTCCGAATACCGGCGCGGCCACACACGTGAGGCCCGGCGCTGATTCTTCGCGTTCGAAGGCCACTCCGGTTTCGAAGACCCGGTCCAGCTGATTGCTCAGGATGCCGGGTGCGACGATCGTGTGCGGGGTGCGTCGGGTCATCGGTGCCGCGAGCACTTCGCGGCGAAACTCCGGATCCGAGTACGCCAGCAAAGCCTTGCCGATTGCCGTGCAGTACAGCGGAATTCGTCCACCGGTGCGCGAGGGGGAGTTGGCTTGGCGATGTCCACCGATCTTGGCGATGTACACGACGTCATGACCGTCGCGCACACCGAGATGCACAGTTTCATGGGTTCGCTCGTACAGGTCTTGCAGGAACGGCATCGCCATTTCCAGGAGGCTGCGCTCGAGCGAGGCGAGCATGCCGAGTTCGAACAGGCCGCCGCTCAGGCGGTAGCCACCCTCGACGCGGTCGAGTAGCCGGTTCGCGACCAGTTCACCGGCGAGGCGGTGCACTGTCGCCTTGTGCAATCCGGTCCGCGCGACAAGCGTCGCGAGGGGCACGGCGTGGTCGTCGGGGCGGAAGGCGCGCAAGATCGTCACGGCTTTACCGAGCACGGTGTCGAGGTTTGCGGCACCAGTCATTCGTCAATCGTATCGGTGAGTGAGACATCAGCCTGGCGTAGTGGGGTACAAGCCTGGAAAGTAGGGGTCATGAGCCAGCCCTCGAATTCCAGTACAGCGAGCGAGACCGACATCGCCGCTGCCGCGGATCGCCTCGCGACCGCCGCCGCAACCGGCGTGCCCTGCGCACCCGTGCGGGATCTGATCGGAAGTGAAGACCTCGTTGCCGCATACGCCGTGCAGCGCCGCGTCGACGAAATCCGTCGCAATGCCGGTGCCGTCGTTGTGGGCCGCAAGATCGGCCTGACCTCGGTGGCAGTCCAGCAGCAACTCGGCGTCGATCAGCCCGACCTCGGTGTTCTGTACGCCGATATGGACTTCACCGGCAGCGAGTCGATCCCGATGGACCGCCTGATCCAGCCCAAGGTCGAGGCCGAGGTTGCTTTCGTACTCGGTGCTGACCTCGTCGACGGACCGCTGGACAACGCCCAGGTTCGCGACGCGATCGAATACTCCGTCGCGGCGATCGAGATCTGCGACAGCCGCATCGAGTCCTGGGACATCAAGTTCGGTGACACCGTGGCCGATAACGCGTCGTCCGGCGTGTACGTCCTCGGCACCGAGCGTCACACCCTCGCCGAGGTTGAACCTGCTGACGTTGTCATGTCGATGAGCGTCGACGGCACCGAGGTGTCCACCGGCGTCGGAACCGCCTGCTTGGGCGATCCCATCGAGGCAGTTGTCTGGCTCGCCCGCACGGCCCGCGAACTCGGTCAGCCGTTGACTGCAGGTCAGGTCATTCTCTCCGGCGCTCTCGGCCCCATGGCGCCGGTTGTAGCGGGAAATGTCGTCACCGTGAACGTATCCGGACTCGGTTCGGTCACCACAAGTTTTTCCACTAAAGGGGACATCGCATGAGCAAGGTCAAGGTCGCGATCATCGGATCGGGCAACATCGGCACCGATCTGATGATCAAGGTGCTGCGTAATTCCGACTACCTCGAGATGGGTGCCATGGTCGGCATCGATCCCGCGTCGGACGGTTTGGCTCGCGCGGCGCGCCTGAACGTGCCGATCACCGCCGAAGGCGTCGAGGGCCTCGTCGGTCTGCCGAACTTCGACGAGATCGAGATCGTCTTCGACGCAACGTCGGCAAAGGCGCACGTCGCCAACAACGCACGCCTGGCACCGCTCGGCAAGCGCATGATCGACCTGACACCTGCCGCGATCGGCCCGTACGTCGTGCCGGCCGTCAACGCGGACGAGCACCTGGACGCACCTAACGTCAATATGGTGACGTGTGGTGGCCAGGCCACGATCCCGATGGTTGCCGCTGTTTCTCGGGTTGTCCCGGTGGCGTACGCGGAGATCGTCGCGTCCATTGCCTCCAAGTCTGCCGGTCCCGGAACGCGCGCCAACATCGACGAGTTCACCGAGACCACATCCGAGGCGATCGTGGCAGTCGGCGGTGCCCGCCGCGGCAAGGCCATCATCATCCTCAATCCGGCTGAGCCGCCGCTGATCATGCGCGACACCGTCTTCTGCCTCGTCGACGCCCCGGACCCGGCTGTTCACGAGGAGATCCGTGCGTCGATCGAGAAGATGGTCGGCGACGTCTCCGCCTACGTCCCGGGCTACCGCCTCAAGCAGGAAGTCCAGATCACCGAGATCCCGGCCGACCAGCCGGTCGAGACGTTGCTCGTCGACGGCAATCGCCCCACCCACCAGGTGTCGGTATTCCTCGAGGTCGAGGGTGCTGCACACTACCTGCCCGCGTACGCCGGCAACCTCGACATCATGACGTCCGCCGGAATGCAGATCGCGGAGCGCATCGCCCAGCAGAAGGAAGCAACCAAGTGAGCAACCGCAAGATCTTCGTCCAGGACGTCACCCTTCGTGACGGCATGCACGCTGTCCGCCACCGCATTTCGCCCACCGACGTCAAGCGGATCGTCACCGCTCTCGACGCTGCCGGCGTCGACGCGATCGAAGTTGCACACGGCGACGGTCTCGCCGGCGGCTCGCTCAACTACGGTCCCGGCTCGAACACCGACTGGGAATGGATCGAAGCAGCGGCCGAGGTGCTCGAGCACGCTCGCCTCACCACGCTGCTGCTTCCGGGTGTCGGCACGATCAGTGAACTCAAGCATGCCTACGACCTGGGCGTGCGCTCGGTTCGCGTTGCCACCCACTGCACCGAGGCCGACGTCTCCGCGCAGCACATCGAAACCGCCCGCGAGATCGGCATGGACGTCTCGGGCTTCCTGATGATGAGCCACATGGCGCCTGCCGAAGAACTGGCGAAGCAGGCCAAGTTGATGGAGTCGTACGGCGCGCACTGCGTCTACGTCACCGACTCGGGTGGACGTCTGGTGATGAACGACGTCGCCGACCGTGTTCGCGCCTACCGCGACATCCTCGACGAGGGCACCGAAATCGGTATCCACGCGCATGAGAACCTGTCGCTCTCGGTTGCCAATTCCGTTGTGGCAGTTCAGAACGGCGTCACCCGCGTCGATGCATCGCTCGCCGGTCACGGTGCCGGTGCCGGTAACTGCCCCCTCGAGGCATTCATCGCCGTCGCCAACATCGAGGAGTGGGAGCACGGCTGCGACCTGTTCGCATTGCAGGATGCTGCCGACGACATCGTCCGTCCGCTGCAGGACCGGCCCGTTCGTGTCGACCGTGAAACCCTCACGCTCGGCTACGCAGGTGTCTACTCGAGCTTCCTGCGCCACGCGGAGACCGCGTCGGAGCGCTACGGCATCGATGTCCGCACGTTGCTGCTCGAAGCCGGCCAGCGTCGTCTGGTGGGCGGTCAGGAAGACATGATCGTCGACATCGCGCTCACCCTCGCTGCAGAACGTGACCGCGCATCCGCCTGACACTCACTAGCTGTCAAGCCAAAGGCGCTGCTGTCGATTCCGACGGCAGCGCCTTTGCGGTTTTCTGCCGTCCGGGTGCCCAGAATCCGAGGATGACCGCAGAGACCCAGATGATCACGGCCAAGGTCAGTGCAGCTTGGTTCATGCCTTCGATGAAGGCTTCACGGGCGAAGTCCGCCAGTTGATCGCCTTGTGAGCCCGCGCTTTCCGCGATGTGCAGGGCCGCGGCCAAGGAACCCGAGACCGGTTCCTTGGCCGGCTCGGGCAGCATATCCACAGCAGGTTGAACATGCCGAGCGTACGTCGTGGCCAGGATGCTGCCCGCAAGCGCAACGCCTATCGCAGAACCGATTTCACGGGTGACGTCGTTGATCGCCGACGCGACGCCCTGTTTGGCATCCGGTGTATTGGACACGATTGCAGCGGTAGCGGGTGTGGTGCACAGTCCCAACCCGATGGCCGCGACGATCAGGGGAATGCACACGTCGACGTAGCTCGATCCCAACTCCAACCGGGTCACGAGTGCGATTCCTGTGCCGAGAAGCGCAATTCCCACCGAGGTGAGAATTCGGAGTCCGACGAGCGGGATCAGCAGCGGCGACACGACCGACAGCGCCATGACGGGGACGGCCATCGGAAGAAGTGCGAGTGCTGATTGAAGTGGCGAGTAATCGAGCACGAGTTGCAGGTACTGCACAAGCATGAAGAACATTCCGAATGTGGCGAGGAACTGAAGTACGAGTGATGTTGCGCTACTGCCGAATGCGCGGTTGGCAAACAGTCCGACATCGAGAAGTGGATGGGCCGAACGCAATTCCACGAAGCTGAATACAACTCCCGTGGCGATTCCGCCGATCAGAAGCGCAAGAACCACAGGGTTCAGCCACCCGCGGACGGGTGCTTCGATCATGCCGAGGACAAAAAGGCCGATCGCCGTGGCAATCAGTGCAGTGCCCAGGAAATCCAGCGGAGTTGTCTCCTCGTCCTTCGAGGACGCGATGGTGAACGAGGCCAGCAGGATCAGTCCCGAGACGACGGCGAGGCTGATGAATATCGAATGCCACGACCACTTTTCGATCAGGAAACCGGATATGACAAGTCCGGCGATGGCGCCCGAGCCGGCCACGCCGGACCACACGCCGACGGCTCGACTGCGTTGGGTAGCCGGAAAACCGGCCGTGAGCAGTGAGAGTGTCGCAGGCATGACAAATGCGGCACCCACTCCCGAGACGACGCGGGAGGCGATGATCCACGACGGTTCGTCGATGAAGACGGGGATCGCGCTGCCTGCTGCAAAGACGACCAACCCGAACATCAGCAGTTCGCGTCGGCCGTAGCGGTCACCGAGTGCTCCGGCGGCCAGCAGCAGGCAGGCGAGCACGAGTGTGTAGCCGTCGACGATCCAGGTGAGCTGAGTTTGGGTGGCGCCGGTGTCGCGGGCTATGTCGGGGAGTGCGGTGTTGAGTGCGGCCATGGCTGCGACCACCAATGCCACCGCGCAGCACGAGACGGTCAGCATCCAGATCTGCCGCGGCGTCCAGGTGCTCTGTTCGATCTCCGTCTTACTGGTCACGAAGCCTCCCATAGAAACGAGACCATCAGTATCGTTGGGAGAATGCTAGTTCCACAACCCCAGGTTGGGTATAACTGTGGTTGTGACAACGGTTCGCGCTGATCGGCAGGCAGCAGACGAGGATCCGCGCAAACTGCGATCCCGGACTCGATTGCTCGATGCTGCAACAACACTTCTTGCCGAAGGCGGAGTCGACGCGGTGACGATCGATGCCGTCACCAAGCTCGCGAATGTTGCTCGCGCGACGTTGTATCGGCACTTCGACAGCGGCACCGAGCTGGTGGCTGCTGCCTTTGCGCGGCTACTGCCGTCCGTACCGGCACTATCGGGAGAGGGCGATCTGCGAGCACAGCTGCTCGAGCTTCTCACCAATCAAGCCAAGGCCATCGAGAGCGCCCCCGTGCAGGTCACAGCAATGTGCTGGCTCGGATTGGGGCCGGATCTGACGGGCTACTCGAGCGCGGCCGCGTTGACCGAGCGCCAACCGGAGATGCGGTCGCTGCGGCAGATGATCATCGAGCAGTACCGGGACGCGTTCGACCGGGTCTTGCGTACGCCCGAGGCCATCGAGGAATTGGGGGAGTACGACTACGACGTTGCGCTCGCGCAGTTGGTCGGTCCGTTGGTGCTCACGAAGTTGGCAACCCTCACCCCGTTGGGGGAATCGGCGTGTGCGCAGATAGTCGACGACTTCCTCGCGGCAAGGCGAGCGTGAGATAGCTGCGGTTCGAGATCTTTAGGGTTCGAGATTTCGTCGTAGTACGTACTGTTCGAGGCGGTCGATGCCACGCACGCGACGCGGCCGGAGGTGGCGGAGCTTGAAATTGGCATCGTCGCTCACTGCGGCAGCCAATTCCGAATCGATCAGGACCGTGCCGGGACGCGCGGAACTGGTGAGACGGGCAGCTTTGTTGACCACCGACCCGTACAGATCGCCGAAACGCACGAGCGTCGGACCCATGGCAAGACCCACGCGCAGTTGTGGATCGTCGTGGTCGGCGAGCACGGCGCTTTGAATCTGCAAGGCGATTTCGGCAGCGTGACGGGGGCTTTCCACAGCGAACATCACCTCGTCACCGACAGTTTTGACGACCCACCCGAAGTTTCGGCCGATGATTTCGGTTGACGCGGATTCGAAGCGTTCGAGCAAATCGTTCAGCTCGGTGGGATCCAGTCCCCGAGTCAGTGAGGTGTATCCGACGATGTCGGCAAAACCGACGATCAAGATCCGGCTGGAGAATTCTTCTCCGGGGTTTCCGACGTTCCGTCCCGTCGACGAAGCGATGTGCCTCTTCCATACGTAGGTCTGGAGCGACTCGACAGCGGGGATGATCTCGGCGCCGAGTCGCAGAATTTGCTTGCGGATCGCCTCGGGATCGTCATCCGCGGACTCCGTCAATTGATCGACGATGTGAGTACCGATGATCGACACCTGCCATTCGGCGAGACGCGACATCGATTGGCCAAGCGCGCGTGCCGCAGCGACTTCGCTACTGCGCGAGATGATTCCACGATCGACCATGGTGATGATGCCCTGCAACGCATCGGCGTCCTGTTGGGTGAACATGACGGCGTCCGGGTCGTCGTCGACGGCAAATCCCATCGCGACCCACAGGCGATCTGCGCGCTCGCGGGAAACACCCGCGAATTCGGCGATCTGAGACTGCGTGTAACAACGAGGACCGCCGAGGAGGAACTCTTCGACGTCGGACTGAATGCGACTGAAGGTAGGGGCGTCGAACCCACTTCGCGACAGTGACGCGGATGGTTCGGTGCCCTCGTCGATCGGTGCTGACTCCGAACTGCTCACTGTGCTCCTTGCGTCCCATGTTGCGGTGTTGTCGACACTATCTTTCACGTGCTGCCTGCCGAACAGTACTGAATTCGGCGAACCTGAGCGGCGCTGCGCGGGAACACGTCGGTGCCCTGTGCAAGAGTTGCCCCGAGAAAAGCTCTACCGACACTCTCGAAAGGATTTGCGCATGCCACCCCGTAGACGTTCCGGCGCTACCGCATCAACGCCGGATCACCTCACTGCGGAAAATTTGGCAGCTCTCGCCACGGCAGTCGCCGAAGGCAAACGCGCCACCGTATACCTGCGCGAGGCAACTCCCAGCCTCGGCATCGACGCAGGCACTTCCGCGAAGGTGGTGTCGGTGGACGGAAATACCGTGCTGATCCGCCCCAAGGGCGTCAATGACGAATTGCCCTTCGAGGCAGAGGAATTGCGCATCAACCGCGTGGCATCGACGCCCCCCAAGCCGGCGCCCCGCCCTAAACCAGTTGTGGAGTCCGAACCGCTCATGGAACCACTCGTCGAAACTCGGCCGAAGCCCCGAACCGTACCGGCAGCAGCCGCTCCGGCCCCTGCGCCCGTTGCGGCTCCCGCGCCTCGTCCGGCGGTCAAGCGTGCCAAGAAACTGCCGCCAGGAGTCAGCGTCACCATCCATGCCGGCGCCGACAACGACTGGAGCGTCACCGTCACTTTGGGAGCCAAGCGGCCGGGCAAAGCGGTTCCGGTGGCACCCGATGCAGTTGAGCGCGCAATCCGCGAACTGGGTGAGCCGACGGCCATCGAAGCTGTCGAATCGATCATCGTGGAGGCGCGCGACGCAGCGGCCGCGAGGGTGGACGAGCTCAGCCGTCAACTCGAAGAAGCACGCAAGATGCTCGAAGCGCTGGGGACCAACGAGTAACTCTCCTGCGTAGGTGCCGAGTATCCGGGGTATGCGATTTGTGCAGCGGGGACTATCTCGGCGGGGAGTGTGTGATGTTGCAGAGAATCATTTCCGTTTTGGCGGCGGTCGTAATTGCACTGGGACTCGGGTTGGTGGTCACAGGGACGGCCGTTGCCGCGGCAACACCCCTCGGCGGGGGCAGCGGCATCATCATCAGCGACGAGACGATATGTACGTTGACAACGATCGGGCGTGACAACGGCGGTCGGCTGGTGGGGATCACTGCAGGTCACTGTGGCGGACCTGGTTCGACGGTTGTTCCGGAGGATGACGAAGGAGCCGGGGTCGTCGGCACCTTCGTCGAGTCCAATTCGGAGCTCGACTACGCCATCATCGAGTTCAATCCGGCAAAAGTGACGCCCGTGCGGACCGTTGACAGTGCCACCATCACGTCAATCGGCCAGCCGGCGAGCTTCCCGGCCATCGCCTGCAAAGAAGGTCGGACAACGGGGCAGACGTGCGGCGTCGTGTGGGGAAATCTGAGCGCCGACGCCCAAACCTGGACGCAGGTGTGTGTTGACCACGGCGATTCCGGAGCCCCTGTCACCGTCGGAACCACATTGGTGGCGATGGTGAACGCCTACCTGTACGTGCCGTGTCTGGGGCCGGAACTCGGCACCAACATGTCCTCGATCATCGCGGATATCAATTCCGATGGAGGCGTCGGTGCCGGGTTCCAGCCGATCTAGATCGGTGCGCTGTCTGGCATCAGCGCGCTACCTGTTCGGGTTCAGCCGCACACTGCTCCACCTGACGCTGATCCCACCAGCTTGGTGTACTTCGCCAGCACACCGCGTGTGTAGCGCGGCGGAAGTGGCTCCCAACCTTCTTTGCGGGCAAGCAGTTCCGAGTCGTCGACAAGCAGTTCCAACAGTCCGGTACTGACATCGAGCCGGATCTGATCGCCGTCACGAACAAACGCGATGGGACCGCCGTCCACCGCCTCGGGCGCGACGTGCCCGACGCACAGGCCGGTCGTTCCGCCGGAGAATCGTCCGTCGGTCAGCAGCAGGACGTCTTTGCCCAGGCCTGCGCCCTTGATGGCGCCCGTAATGGCCAGCATCTCGCGCATTCCGGGGCCGCCCTTGGGTCCTTCGTATCGGATCACCACAACATCGCCGGCAGTGATCGTGCCGTCCTCGAGAGCGTCCATAGCGGCGCGTTCGCGTTCGAAAACTCGTGCAGTACCGGTGAATACGTCGGATTCGAAACCGGCTGACTTCACGACTGCGCCGCCGGGAGCCAACGAGCCCTTGAGGATCGTGATGCCGCCGGTCGGGTGAATGGGCTTGTTCATCGCCCGTAGAACCTTGCCGTCCGGATCGGGCGGGGTGATGTGCGCCAGATTCTCCGCCACGGTCTTGCCGGTAACGGTCAGGCAATCGCCGTGCATGAGACCGGCGTCGAGCAACGCCTTCATGATGACAGGAACTCCGCCGATGCGGTCGACGTCGGTCATGACGTGTTTTCCGAAAGGCTTCACGTCGGCGAGGTGCGGAACCTTGGCTCCGACGCGAGCAAAATCGTCGAGTGTCAGAGGGACATACGCTTCGTGAGCGATCGCGAGGAGATGGAGCACCGCATTGGTGGAACCACCAAATGCCATGACAACCGCTATCGCGTTCTCGAATGCTTCCTTGGTGAGGATGTCGCGGGTGGTGATTCCCCGACGAAGGAGTTCGACGACGGCTTTGCCGCTCTCGCGCGCGAATCCGTCGCGTCGACGGTCGGGCGCAGGCGGCGACGCGCTACCAGGAAGGGACATACCCATGGCCTCCGCAGCACTGGCCATGGTGTTTGCCGTGTACATACCGCCGCACGCACCCTCGCCGGGGCAGATGGCGCGCTCGATGGTGTCGACGTCTTCGCGGCTCATCAGCCCGCGGGCACACGCTCCTACGGCTTCGAAGGCGTCGATGACGGTGACTTCGCGTTCAGTGCCGTCGGACAGCTTTGCGACGCCAGGCAACGTGGAACCGGCGTAGAGGAACACGCTGGCGAGGTCGAGGCGAGCAGCCGCCATCAACATGCCGGGCAGTGATTTGTCGCAGCCGGCAAGGAGGACGGAACCGTCGAGGCGCTCGGCCTGCATGACCGTTTCCACGCTGTCCGCGATGACTTCACGGGAGACGAGGGAGAAGTGCATACCCTCGTGACCCATCGAAATGCCGTCGGACACGGAGATTGTGCCGAATTCGAGGGGGAACCCACCGCCCTCCCGGACACCTTCCTTGACGGCTTTGGCAAGGCGGTCGAGGGACAGGTTGCACGGGGTGATCTCGTTCCAGGAGGACGCGACGCCGATCTGGGACTTGACCCAGTCGTCGTCACCCATTCCTACTGCTCGCAACATGCCTCGCGCTGCGGTCTTTTCCAGTCCGTCGGTGACGTCACGACTTCTGGGCTTGATGTCGGGTTCGGTCATTTGCCAAGCATAGGCTCCACCTGTGCGCCTTTCTGGTAGCCGGCACTACCGAAAAGGCGCACAGGCGAAGCCTGGGTGAACATTCCGAAGCTCTCTTGAACATCTGTTCAGATGCAGATTCACTCCTAGCGTGCACACGAATGCCTTTGATCGAATAACCAGACGTGGCCTCCTGCAGAGCTCGGCAGCACTTGCCGGTGCAGTGGGCCTCGGTGTCGCCTCGGCGAACCGTGCGAGTGCTGCGGTGCCCGTCGGCTTCAACCACGGAGTTGCGTCCGGCGACCCACTGCCGGACGCCGTCATCATCTGGACGCGCATCACGCCGACGGCTGACGCGACCCCGGGTTCGGGGATCGGGCCGGCAGTGACGCTGAACTGGCACGTCGCGACCGATGAGGGGTTTGCGACTGTTGTGGCGTCGGGAAGTGTTGTGGCTTCGGCAGGTTCGGATCACACTGCCAAAGTTGATGTGACGGGACTCGATTCCTCCACTACGTACTGGTACCGATTCACCACCGGTTCGGTAGTTTCGCCCGTCGGCCGCACACGCACCGCTCCGTCGAATTCGGCAGATCTCGAACGGATGCGCTTCGGTGTTGTCTCCTGCTCCAACTGGGAGGCCGGGTATTTCGGTGCCTACCGCCATCTCGGGTTCCGGGAGGATCTCGATGCGATCATCCACTTGGGCGATTACATCTACGAATACGGTCAGGGGGAATACGGCGCGAGAAACGGATCGGTACGGCTGCACGAACCGGCACACGAGATCATTTCCCTGGCCGACTACCGAATCCGGCACGCGCAGTACAAGACCGACCCGGACCTTGCGGCTCTGCATCTGAAACTGCCGTTCATCACCACGTGGGACGATCACGAATCGGCGGACAATGCGTTCCGGGACGGCGCCGAAAACCACACTCCCGGTGTCGAAGGCGATTGGGCGGATCGAAAGGCCAACTCGGCCAAGGCCTATTTCGAGTGGATGCCGGTTCGGCCCTCTGGCAGTGGTTCGAGCGTTCAACTGTACCGGCGGTTCCGCTTCGGGAACCTGGCAGAAATCTCGATGCTGGATTTGCGCACGTACCGCGACGAGCAGCCCACATTGCGTCAGGTCGACGACCCGAATCGCACCATTACCGGACGCGCGCAAATGGATTGGCTCACCAGCGGCATCGTCAGCTCGCCGGCGCAATGGAAGATCGTCGGCAATCCCGTCATGATCACCCCATGTGTGTTTCCGCCGCTCGAACCGGCTACTACCGCGGCGCTGACCGAACTGGTGGGAATCCCGCAGGCCGGGTTCCCGTACAACACCGATCAGTGGGACGGCTACACGGCCGACCGCACACGACTGTTCGACGCCATCACGTCGAACAACGTTGACAACACAGTCTTTATCACCGGTGACATTCACACGTCGTGGGCGTGTGACCTGCCCACTAACGCCGCCAACTATCCGGGTGGACCGACCGTCGGAGCCGAGTTCGTTGTTCCGTCGGTGACCTCTCCCAACATCGACGACATGTTGAAAGTGCCGCCGCGCACCGCATCCGTTGCGGCAGAAGAAGCGTTCAAGGCGGTCAATCGCCACGTTCGGTACGTCGAATTGGATTCGCACGGATACGGCGTATTCGACATCGCCCGCGACGGTACCCAGATGGATTGGTACTTCGTCGACAACGTCACCGATCCACAGAGCCACGCCCACTACGCAACCAGCTACCGCCTACCTGCCGGTGCCGGTGCCAGGGTAGCTCCGTCCTTCAGTCCGCTCGACCCGAACTCGTACCGACCAGGAGTCAACCAGTGAGCCTCGAACTCTCCCGCCGCAACGTCTTGATCGGCGGAAGTGTGCTTGCCGGAACAGCTTTGCTCGGTGCGCCCGCGCACGCGGGTGTGCCTACCGGTGGCGGTCTGCCAGATGTCGACGTCTACGTCGTCGTTGTCGACGGTATGCGCCCGGACGAACTGCGAGCAGATCTCACTCCGATGCTGACCGGCCTGGCCGCGGGCGGTGTCCACTACCCGAATGCCAGCGCGATCAACATCGCCGAGACGCTTCCCAACCACACGGCGATGATGACGGGTGTGTACCCCGCGCGTTCAGGTGTGCCGGCCAATTCCGTCTACGACCCGGCGATCGGCAAGAAGCGCGACCTCGATCAGGCATCGGACCTGCGGACGTCGACGGTCCTCGACCGCGTGCGCACCGAACTCGGATTGACCACAGCGAGTGTGCTGTCCAAGCAATACCTGCACGGGCTGTTCGGTGATCGCGCATCCGTCGTCTGGGATCCGCAACCGCTGCTTCCCGGCACCGAGCACGCCCCGGACAACTTCACGATCGACGCGTTGATCCGGATCGTCGGCGAGAACTCACCGCGGTTGTCGTTCACCAACCTCGGCGACGTGGACCGTGTTGGTCACCTTGATCTTTCGGGACCGTCGATTCGGATCGCGCGGACCGCCGCACTGCAGAACACCGACAATCAGGTACGACGCTTTGTCGATTTCCTTCACAGCACCGGACGGTGGAATCGGAGCGTCCTCATTGTGCTGGCCGATCACTCGATGGACTGGTCGGAGCCAACGCGCCTTATCGGGCTGGATCGTCCGCTCAACGCAGATCCGTTGTTGGCAGGGAAGATCCGCATCGCGCAGAACGGTGGCGCCGATCTGATCTACTTCGTAGGACCGGATCAGGAACGGGCCGAGGCTGTTCGACGTACTCAGGAAATTGTCTCCGCCGTCGACGGTGTCGAATCGAGCCATCTGCCGGCGGAATTCAATCTCGGTGACAATGCCGGCGATGTTGTTGCGTTCTGCGCACAGGGGTGGCGGTTCAGTGATCCGACACCGCTGTCCAACCCGATCCCTGGCAATCACGGCCACTCCGTGACACTGCCGATTCCGTTCTTCCTCAGTGGTGGGCATCCTGGCCTCGACGGCGGCCGCCGCGTCGACACCCCCGTGCGCACGATCGACGTGGCGCCGACAGTGGCGGCACTCCTGGGTCTTCCGGCACCGACTGGCGGGTGGGACGGTGCCGCTCGCACGGCGGGTGTCGCGGTAGGTGTCTAGCGGCGGTCAGTAGCATGACGAGGTGACGATCAACCGCAGTCGCAAAGCCCGATACGCGCGCAAACGCAAGCGCCGGATGGACAGCACGACACACGACCTCAGCACCGAGCAGTGGGCCGCGCTCAGATCCTCGTGGGGTGGGTGCGCCTACTGCGGCGCGCAAGACGTACCGCTGCAACGTGATTGTGTTCTCGCGATCTCGCGGGGAGGCCGTTACACCCTCGACAACATTGCGCCGGCCTGCGCGTCGTGCAACGCCAGCAAATGCAACAGCGAAGTCACACTCTGGTTGCGTCGCAAAGGGTACGACGAGAAGTCGTTCTTACTCCGTCACGCCGAGATCGGTATCGATTTGAGAGGGCGTTTCTCGGAGGCAGAACTCCTTTAGCGCGTCTCCTTCAGCGCGGATCACGGCCGGTCAGTGCCATCAACTTGTCCTGCAGAGGCGAGTCCTCGGGAATCTCGACCGGGGCGGCAAACAAACCGCTTTCGGCCAGCATGTCGCGTTGACCGTCGAGATCGGACCAGACGGCTTCGACGAGCGTCTGATCCAGTCGATCGTCCGCACCGACGGCTCGCGCCAGATCCCACGCGTGAATCGTGACGTCAGAGGTCTGCTGACGCAGATACGGCTCCATGTCCACCGTCCCGTAGGACAGATGAACCTGCGTATCGAGATTGGTCGATTTCCAGGCATTGATCGCGGCCTCGGAGTACTTCTGCCATTCGGTCCACAGATCGTCGCCCACCGGAACGATGTCCGGCGTCGCTTCGCCCACGGTCAGCCCGGACAGTAGAGGTGGCACCCACTGTTGTTCCTCGATCACATGACGAACCAGGTGTTCCACCTGCCAGTCGGAATCCGGGGTAGGCGCATTCCAGTCCTCGACCTGAGCGAGTCGTGAACCGAATTCGCGGTGGGCAGTGAGCACGAGTTCGAGCCAGTCAAATTCCACACTGGAGGGTAACCCGATCTTGGCGGGCTCAATCGTGTTTTCGTTTTTGCTGTCGGAGGTGATGGCTAGTCTTCACGAGTATGAGCGAAGTAGTGTCTCCGGCCGCGGCGCGTCGCATCGCGCTTGCAGCGCAGGGGTTTGGAAAAGCGCATCCTGCAGCCGTGACACGACGCAATTTGATCGGGGTAATGGACCGATTGCAGGTGCTCCAGATCGATTCGGTCAACGTATTCGAGCGCAGTCATTATCTGCCGATCTATGCGCGAATGGGTGCGTACGACAAGTCGAGACTCGACCAGCTCGCCTTTGCACCAGGATCGGGATACCTCGAATACTGGGGCCACGAGGCGACATTCCTGCCCGTCGACATGTGGCCGCTGTTCCGTTGGCGAATGGATCAGTTTCGGGAAAAGGCCCTCGCAGACAAGGACGGATGGGCGTCCGAGCGTCTCGACTTCCTCGAGTGGCTGCGCAGCGAATTGCGCGACAACGGGCCGATGGCGGCGAGCGAGGTCGAGCACGACGCGAACACGCGGCGCGGACCCTGGTGGGGGTGGTCCGACGTGAAGGTCGGCCTGGAGACCCTGTTCCGATGGGGCGAGGTGGTATCGGCAGGTCGAACGGGGTTCGAACGTCGCTACGCACTCGCCGAGAACATACTGCCGCCGGCGATACTCGACGCCGGGGTGGAGCGGCCGGACGCGATCCGTGAGCTTGTGCTGCGCGGAGTGCGGGCACACGGACTGGGCACTCTCGACGATATCGCCGACTACTTTCGACTCCCCAGCGCCGAGACAAGAGTTGCACTGCGAGAGCTCGAAGACGCCGGCAGCGTGCGCCCTGCCTCCGTCGAAGGTTGGGAGCGTCGAGGAAAGCCGCGAGAGGTATGGATCGATCCTCAGGCTAAACGGCCAAGGGCAATTCGGGCCGACGCTCTGTTGTCTCCCTTCGATCCGGTCGTATGGGCGCGTGATCGAGCGTTGCGGCTCTTCGACTTTCACTACCGGATCGAGATCTACACGCCCGCCCACAAGCGGGTCCACGGTTACTATGTCCTGCCGGTGCTGATCGACGACAAGATCTGTGCGCGAGTCGATCTCAAGAATGACCGTCAGAACCGTCAACTGCTCGTGCGCTCCGCCTGGGCAGAACCCGACGCCGACGCAGATACTGCACCGCGCCTGGCGGCGCTGCTCCGACGAACCGCACTCTGGCAGGGCTGCGAGACCGTCGTGGTGGAGAACAAGGGAACGATGGCGGCGGAGTTGGCGGACGCGATGAGAGCTGTGCCGGACGCAGCCTTAACGCACTGAGTGCGCCTCCCCTGATATCGGGGGAGACGCACTCGGTGATTGCTACGTGTTCAGCGAAGAGCGGCCAGCGCGTCGATGCGCTTGACGGCGTCTTCCATGATGCTGTCGATCAGTTCCTTGCAGCTGGGTAGATCGTTGATCATGCCGACAACCTGACCCGACGCCAGCACACCGGCTTCGGTGTTACCTTCCACCAGACCGGCTTTGAGCAACATCGGGGTGTTGGCAGCCATGATGATCTGCATGATGGTGCGGTCGCCGGATCGCTTCATCGCGATTCCGTCCTTGGCGAGCGTTGACCACTTCATGCCGGTCATTGCCTTGAACTTCATGGCGTTCTTGGCGGCAGCGATCAAACCGGTTGCGTAGCTGGAACCTTCGAGGCTGTTGACCAGGTCGGTGTTGAGCACGCGGTGCGGCATGCCGTCGACCTTCCGTGAAACGGTCGTATCCGTCAGTCCGCGCTTGAGATATTCCTGCTTGACGGAATCCGGTACCGAGGAATCGCTCGTGAGCAGGAAACGCGTGCCCATTGCGACGCCGGCAGCACCGTACGCGAGTGCAGCCGTCAGGCCGCGGCCGTCGAAGAAACCGCCACCGGCGATAACCGGAATGTCGACGGCGTCGAGGACCGAGGGGAGCAGAAGGGTTGTTGCCACACCGCCGGTGTGACCGCCACCCTCGCCGCCCTGGACGACGACGGCGTCCGCGCCCCAGGATGCAACCTTCACGGCGTGCTTCGCCGCACCGATGGACGGAACGACAACGATGCCGTTGTCCTTGAGCTTGGAGATCAGATCCTTCTTGGGAGCCAAGGCAAAAGAGGCAACCTTGACACCTTCGCGGATGAGCAGATCGATACGCTGCTTCGCGTCGGTGGCGTCGGCGCGCATGTTGACGCCGAAGGGCTTGTTCGTGAGCTGCTTCGTCTTCTTGATCGCGTGCTCGAGCTCGTCGTACGTCATCGTGGCCGAAGCCAGGATGCCCAGACCACCGGCGTTAGCCGTCGCCGACGTGAGAGCGGGACCGGAAACCCAGCCCATGCCTGTCTGCACGATCGGGTAGTCCACGCCGACCAGTTCGGTCAGCGCAGTCTTGAGGGTGGGGGTCATGCCGAGACCTCACGGTCCCGCAGGTTGCGCGGGTCGAGCGTCTCGCGAATGAGGTGGAGCTCTTCTACTGTGGGTTCGCGGGTGACGCCTGCCTCGGCGAGTCCGGCAACCTCGAACGAGGTGTTCTCGGCAACCTCTTCGGCCGTGACGCCGGGGTGAAGGCTCAACGCGCGGAAGGTGTTTCCCGGTCCGCCGAAGTCGAAGACACCGAGATTGGTGACAACGCGGGGGATGTTGAGGTACTTGTATGCCGGGTTCTCGGGATCGATCTGGTCGTAGCCGACGCCGCACACCACGTCGACCTTGTCGACGAACACTCGCTTGGAGTGCTTGGGGACGAAGTAGCTCGTGGCGTGGTTGATCGTGTTACCCGGAGCGCCGCGCACACCGAACATCTGACGCGACGGCTGCTGAAGCGGGCCGAAAGCGGAGAGGTTCTGGTTACCGTGGCGGTCGAGCTGGTTTGCGCCCATGACCACGTGGCGACGACCGGAAGCGACCACGTCGAACACCTTGCGGAACGGCATCCATCCTTCGATGGGGCCCTTCGTTCCCACTGCCGGGGTGTCCTCGAGGATGAGGGCTTCGCCGTCGGTGATCAGGAGATCGGGTTCGGTGGTCAGGCGGGCAAGGCGAGCGCCGATGGTCGATGACGTCGACATCGGGCTGGCCATGATTTCACCTGCGCCGGAGAAGATTTCGGCGCAAGCCAGGACTACGTACTCTGCGCGGGTGACGGTGGATTCGCTCATGACGCCTGCTCCTCTGCAAACTTCTTTACTGCGGCCTGGTAGTCCTCTTCGCTGCCGGAGAGGAAGGTGTCGACAAATGCCTGCCACGACTCGGGGGTCTTTGCGGCTTCGGCGTAGTGACGCTGGAACTTCTCGTCGCGGCCGTAGCTCTCGCCGGCGAGGGTGAAGTGCGCGCCGTTCGGGGCCTCGACGACGCCGTCGACCATCATGCGGTTGATCAGAAGATTCTGCAGCGGAACGGATTTGACCAGTTCCTCGGTTTCGACGATGCGTTCCACCGAGACGTAACGCTTCTCCGCTGCCATGCAGTACAGGTCGTCGAAGTACGGGTCGACGCCGTTGTACGCGGCATTGCCGTGCTTGTCACCGAGGTTGAGGTGAACGAACGACGCGTCGAGGTTGAGCGCGGGCATCGCGATCAGAGTCTCGGAGCGGCCGTCGGCCTCGGGGTACGGGGAGGTGACGGTCTTGAGTTCGTCGCCCCAGAAGTTACGGACATCGGATCCCAGACCTGCGCGGATCGGCAGGAAGGGGAGGCGGGCAGCTGCAGCTTCGAGGCCGCACTTGACCATTCCCTCGTCCATTTCGCGGGACTCGATCTCACCGTTGGTGC
The DNA here is from genome assembly GCF_013277795.1 of Rhodococcus sp. MS16. Taxonomy (NCBI): domain Bacteria; kingdom Bacillati; phylum Actinomycetota; class Actinomycetes; order Mycobacteriales; family Nocardiaceae; genus Rhodococcus; species Rhodococcus sp. MS16. The sequence goes on along the minus strand of NZ_VBTM01000017.1, from coordinate 99,734 downwards.
GTGCCTTTGCAAACCACGGGTCGTAGAACGGAGCCGAGTCCAGGGACACGAAGCCGTAGTACGCCTTCTTGACCTTGCCGGCCGAGCACAGCAGGCCGAGATCCGGTCCACCGTACGTGACGACGGTCAGGTCCTTGATGTCCGAACGCAGGATCGCGCGCACGAAAGCCATCGGCTTGCGGCGAGATCCCCAGCCGCCCAATCCGATGGTCATTCCGGAGCGAAGCTCGCCGACAACCTCGTCGAGCGACATTGTCTTGTCACGCTTGCTAGCCATGATGTCTCAGCCTTCCTTCTGGGTTGCGTTCTCACGCGGCTTGCCGGTTGCGACGAACTCGTCGCGATGCTCGTCGGACACACCGAGCAGGTTGAGCTCGAAGGTGTATCCCTGCTCGAGGCGGTAGCTGCTCTTGACGTCGACGGGGTCGATGCCGTTGATGGCTTCCTTCGCGCACCGGATGATGCGGGTGTCCTTGGCGGCGATCTTGGCGGCGATCTCGCGGGCGCAATCGTCGAGCTTCTCGCGCGGGACGACGTCGTAGACGCTGCCGAACTGCTTGAGTGTGTGGGCGTCGACGCTCTGCGCCGTGTAGTACAGCGTGCGCATCATGTGCTGCGGTACCAGGCGAGCGAGGTGGGTGGCTGCGCCGAGTGCACCGCGGTCGACCTCAGGGAGGGAGAAGATCGCGTCGTCGGACGCGACGATGACGTCAGCGTTGCCGACCAGGCCGATGCCGCCGCCGACGCAGAAGCCGTTGACTGCCACGACAACCGGAACGGCGCAGTCGTAGACCGCGGCAAAAGCAGCAGCGCAACCGCGGTTGGCAGCAACCAGAGCGTCGTAGCCGTCGGTGGCCTGCATCTCCTTGATGTCGACGCCGGCGTTGAAACCACGGCCTTCGGCTCGCAGGATCACGACGTGGGTATTGAGGTCCTTACCTGCGGCAAGGATCGCGTCGGCGAGATCGAACCATCCCTGCGACGGGATTGCATTGACCGGTGCGTAGTCGATGGTGACCGTGGTGATGCCGGTCCCGTCGGAGGAGGTGCTGATGCCCATAGCGGGTTTCCTTACGTCTGTGTACCAAACCAAGCGATTGCTTGGTAAGTTAGCACACAAGCGGAGCCGACAAGCCCGAGCAGAGTGCAATAGGAGATAAAAATGAGTGGATTGGTCGATGGACGAGTAGTCATCATCACCGGGGCAGGTCGCGGTATCGGACGCGCGCACGCACTGGCATTCGCGGCAGAGGGCGCCAAGGTTGTCGTCAACGACATCGGCGCAGGCGCGGACGGCTCCGCAACCGGCGAGAGCCCAGCCGAGCAGGTAGTCGCCGAAATCATCGCAGCCGGCGGCGAGGCCGTCGTCAACGGTGACGACGTCGCAGACTGGGCGGGTGCGGAAAACCTCATCAAGACCGCCATCGACAACTTCGGTCGCCTCGACGTGCTCGTCAACAACGCCGGCTTCCTGCGTGACCGCATGCTCGTCGGCATGAGCGAAGCCGAATGGGACGCCGTCACCCGCGTCCACCTCAAGGGTCACTTCGCGCCCCTGCGCCACGCCGCTGCCTACTGGCGCGCCGAGGCCAAGGCAGGCAACCCGATCGACGCACGCATCATCAACACCAGCTCGGGCGCCGGACTGCAGGGCTCCATCGGCCAGGGCAACTACGCCGCAGCCAAGGCCGGCATCGCCGAGATGACCATCCAGGCAGCAGCAGAGTTCAAGAATTACGGCGTCAGCGTCAACGCAATCGCGCCGTCCGCGCGTACCCGCATGACGGTCGGTGCCGGCGGCGCCATGGCCGAGATGATGGCAGCTCCGGAAGAGGGCTTCGACGCCATGGCTCCGGAGAACGTCTCACCGCTCGTCGTGTGGCTCGGTAGCGCAGAGTCCAAGGATGTCACGGGACGCGTCTTCGAGATCGAGGGCGGCAAGATCACCGTCGCAGAAGGATGGCGTCACGGACCGAGCGAAGACAAGGGTGATCGCTGGGATCCGAAGGAAATCGGACCCGTTGTGGCATCGCTGTTGGAGAAGGCCGAGACCCCGACGCCGGTGTACGGAGCTTAGGGCCTTCGGCCCCGTGCGCCTTTTTGGTAGTGCGAACTACCAAAAAGGCGCACAGGGGCTTTGCCCCTACCAGATCTTTACGCGCTTTTCGGGCTCCAAATACAGTGCATCACCGGGCTTGACGTCGAACTCCTCGTGAAAGACATCGAGGTTGCGGACGACGCCGTTGCAGCGGAACTCCGGCGGTGAATGCGGGTCGACGGCGAGTCGACGCAATGCCTCGGCCTCGCGCGCCTTGGTCCGCCACACCTGAGCCCAGCCGAAGAACACGCGCTGCAAACCGGTGAGACCGTCGATAACGGGCGGTTCGGTGCCTTCGGTCGCGATCTTGTATGCCGCGATCGCGATGGACAGCCCACCCAGATCACCGATGTTCTCGCCGATCGTGAACTCGCCGTTGACATGATGACCCGGCAGTTCCTTGGGTTCGAATTCGTTGTACTGCTCGATCAAAGCTTTCGTGCGCTTGCCGAATTCGGTGCGATCGTCGTCGGTCCACCAGTCGACCATGTTGCCGTCGCCGTCGTACTTGGCGCCCTGATCGTCGAAACCGTGCCCGATCTCGTGACCGATAACAGCACCGATTCCGCCGTAGTTGGCGGCGTCGTCAGCGGCGGCGTCGAAGAACGGCGGCTGCAAAATTGCTGCGGGGAACACGATTTCGTTCATACCCGGGTTGTAGTACGCGTTAACCGTCTGAGGGGTCATGAACCACTCGTCGCGGTCGACGGGGCCGCCCAGCTTTGCGAGATCGCGGTCGTATTCCGCGGCGTATCCGCGGCGGTAGTTGCCGACGACGTCCGTAGCCGAGATCTCGAGACCCGAGTAGTCACGCCACTTGTCGGGGTAGCCGATCTTGGGAGTGAACTTGTCCAGCTTGGCCAGTGCGGCCTTGCGGGTATCCGGACTCATCCACTCGAGTTCGGAGATGTTGCGGCGGTAGGCTTCCTGCAGATTGCCGACCAACTCCAGCATGCGAACCTTGGCCTCGGCCGGGAAATGACGCTCCACGTACAGCTTGCCGACGGCCTCGCCGAGCAGGTCTTGGACCAGGCCGACGCCACGCTTCCAGCGCTCACGGTTCTCCTCGGTGCCCGAGAGCGCGGTGCCGTAGAACGCGAAGTTCTCGTCCACCAACGAGGAATGCAGGTACGGAGCGCGCGCATGGATGACTTTCCAGGCAGCCCATGCCTTCCAGTCGTCGAGTTCTTCCGACGCCCACAGTGCGGTGAAGGTGTGCAGGAATCCGGGCTGGCGAACCACGATTTCCGAGAACTTCTCGGACGTCGTTCCCAAGCCGGACAGCCAAGCAGCCCAATCCAATCCGGGGTTCTGCTCGGTGAGCTCCTCGAATTCGACGAGGTTGTAGCTCAACTCGGCGTCACGACGCTTCACGACGTCCCAGTGCCCGGCCGCGATCTTCTTCTCCAGGTCGAATACCCGCTGCGCCTCGTAGCCGAGTCCGGCGAGGTTGAACATCTTCTCGACGTGGGCGACGAACTTGTCGCGAATTTCGGCGTAGTTGTCTTCGCGGTAGTACGACTCGTCGGGAAGGCTGATACCCGACTGACTGAAGTGAATGAGGTAGCGCTCGGAGTTCTTGGCGTCGGTGTCGACGTAGTGCGCGATGGCGCCGCCGACACCCGTGCGCTGATGGCGTCCGATCACGGTAGCCAGCGAAGAACGATCGGCCGCGTCCGCAATTGCGTCGAGTTCGTCGTCGATCGGGGTGAGACCGGCAGCCTCGATAGCGTCGGCATCCATGAAACTCGAGTACAGATCGCCGATGCGTTGGGCATCGGTACCGGACTCCGGTGACGACGCGGAAGCCTCGGTGATGATGGTCTGCACATCTTCCTCGGCCTTGTCGTACAGCGTGCGGAAAGCGCCGTCGACTGCGCGGTCTGCGGGAATCTCGTATTCGGCGAGCCATTTCCCGTTGACATGGACGAACAGGTCGTCCTGCGCGCGGGTCTCGCTGTCTAGGTGGGTGAGGTCGATGCCTGAGCGATGAGCCGTGGTCATTTCTCCATCCTTACACGATCACCACAATCCGCTCAGTCGTTATCGTGAGCCGTTCAGTGCCCGAGCGATCTGCGTCACCACAAGTTCGGGTGTGAGCGTCAGTTGATGCCAACTGAACCGCCCGCTTCCGGTGATCGGGGTCAGGCGTCGATACCCAGATTGATGACGGCGAGGTATGACCCGTCCGACTGCTTTTCGACGGTCATCATGCCGGTGTCGGAGAAGATGTTGTCGTTGGAATTGTTGGTGTTGTTCTCACGGCCCGTGTGCTCGCTGTACGGGCTGACGGAATACACCTCGTCGAGAAGGGTCTCCTCGAAGAAGGTCTGCGTGGTGAGGACAGTCTTCTTGTCGATGTGAACCTTGACATGGATGTGCGTGGTGCGGCCCATGTACCAGCCCGGGAAAATGGTGGTGAACTGCGCGATGCCGTTTGCGTCCGTGGTCTGGGCGCCACGCAGGTAGGTGCCGTCGTCGGTGGTGGTGGCTTCGCTGTCACCGACGCTGTACGAGCCGTCGGAAGTTTCGCCGGAGCCGCCCATAGAACCCATGTCGCCGCCCATGCCGCCGCCGGGTGCGCCCGACGGCGGCTGACCCATTCCGCCTGACGGGGGTTCGCCCATGCCACCGGACGGAGGAGTTCCACCGCCGCCACCGTTTGCGCTCAGTGAACCGGACTCGAAGCCGGAGTACACGCCGCCCGCGTCGCAGTGCCAGATTTCGACAACGGCGTTGCTGACGGCGCCGACCGTGCCGTCGGCGTTGCAGATGCTGTTGTCCTGCACCCGCAGTGCGACCTGGAGGGTGGTGCCTGGTCGATCTTCGCGGATATCACTGCGGATGGAGTCGACGTCGAACCAGTACGGGCCCTGAGTTTCTTCCTCGCTCATGACGCACTGTGGTGCCTTGGCGAGCAGCGCGGTGACAGCGTCGCCGGAGGTAGCCGAGGCAGCAGCGGCGCCGGTGCCGGCGGTGGTCGTGGAGGCCGCAGCGGTGGACGTCGTGGTCGAGCTGCCGCTGTTGCCGGAACATGCGGCGATGAGTCCGCCGAGGCTGATGGTGCCGCCGAGCGCCAGTGCTCGTCTGCGACTCACTCGTTGCCGACTGGCTTCGATGTCTTTGTTCACGCGTCTACCTCCATTGATCTGGGCTGTTGAATCAATGGTGGCCGAGCGGTCTGGCGCGGGGCTGGTTATCAGCTGTGAACTTGCTGGGAGATCATCTGGACGCTCGAGGTGGCGCGGATGTAGACCTGACCGGTGTTGTCCACGATGCGCGATTCGATGAGTGCGAGCCTACGTCCGGCGCGGATCACGCTGGCTTCGGCGCGCATGACGGGACCACCGATGGCGGGTGAGCGCAGGAAGTCGATCTTGTGGTCGAGGACGCGGTAGTCCTGTTCGGCGGTGGTCAGGGTTTGCGCGGCGAGCCCGGTGATGGCGTCGGTGGCGGAGATGAGTACACCACCCTGTACTGCGCCGAGCGGGTTGGCCATCCATTCGACCGGCGCAAGTTCGCCGACGACAGCGCCTGGCGTCACCTCGGACAGCGTGAGGTCGAGGAGTCCGGCGAGCGGTCCACGCTTGATAGTTCCGGCCAGGATTCCTTCGACGACGTCGGATCCGCTCAGTCCACTCAGGTCACTGACTTCTTCGGGAACCGGCACATCGAGGGCAGGGCCGGCGATGTAGTCGTCGGGTGCAACGACGGGTGGCCGCGAGACAATCATGGCGCGCCCGGCCATCACTGCCAGAAGTGTGCTGTCGTCACCGCGTAGTTGTCCCGACGCCAGTCCGACTCCGTCGTCGAGGTGCACGAGTGCACCGGTGGCTCCAACTGTTCCCGTCGACGGGATATCGGCGGCCGCACTGACCGTGACCTGTGCGAGCACCGATTGGTGACCCGAAGTGAGCCCCGAGTACACAGCCCCACCCATGGCGCCGTCGATCATGACGCCGAGCGATCCGAGCACTGTGCGTCCGCGGTGGTCGTGGAAGCGGTCCCCGATTGTCTGCGCGAAGCTGAGATCGCCAGGAGTGATCGCTACTGCGCGTACATCCATCAAGGTGTTGAGGGGATCAAGTTTGACGGTGGGCGCGGAGTTGTCGATGCTCATGTATCGAGTATCGCCCGTACCGGAGATGGGACCGGTCGCCGGGTCTCAGCCACCGATACGTGCGTGCATTTCCCAGACCAGCACTTCGGCACCGGTTTCGGAGGTGACGAGTTGTCCGCCGGAGTCGCTCATGCGGACGGCATCACCTTCGTAGAGGGTGCCGGTGCCCTCCATGTCTGCGGTTCCTTCGGCCACGAAAACGTGGAGGAACGGGGCGTTCGGCAGGGTCACACTTGTGCCGGGGAGAATCCGCGCCACATGCAGTGCCGCGTACTTGTTGTTGATGCGGATGGCCGAATGATCTTTGTAGCGATCCATTCCGGAGGCGACGGGTATGAGTCCGCCGCGTAGGAGTTCGTCGTCGATTTCGAGTTGTTCGTATCCGGGAGTCAGTCCACCCTCGTCGGGCGCAACCCACATCTGGATGAAGTGCACCGGATCGGAGTGCTGTTGGCCGCCCAGACGCCACGAGTCGTTCTTCTCGCTGTGCATGATCCCGGTGCCTGCGCTCATCCGTTGCGCGAGTCCGGGATAGATGACACCGGAGTGCCCGATGGAGTCTTGGTGAACGAGCGAACCGCGCAGCACCCAGGTAACGATTTCCATGTCCTTGTGCGGATGGGTGTCGAATCCGGTACCCGCGAGCACGGTGTCGTCGTTGTTGACGAGGAGCAGGCCGTGGTGGGTGTTGTCGGGGTCGTAGTGCTGCCCGAACGAGAACGAATGCTTCGAATCAAGCCAGGAGATGCGGGATTTCAGGCGATCACCGCTGCGGTGGACGTCGATGTGCGGGGTTGTGAGCGCCGACATGGCGTTCCTCCTTTGGGGCCGAATGCTTTCAGCGTACGAGATGGGGCCGCAGTCCGGCGTGCATCTCCCAGATCAGAACTTCTGCGGGTTCCGCGGCGGTGACTCGATGTCCGCCGGTTTCCTTGAGTCGCAACGAATCTCCGGTCGAGAGAGTGTCGACGCCCTCGACTGTGACGGAGCCCTGCGGGATGTAGGCGTGAACATACGGGGCGTCCGGCAGGGTTATCGTCTGACCGATGTCGAGGCGTGCAACGTGCAGCGCCGCAAACTTGTTGTGAAGCGTGATCGCGCTGTGATCGCGATGCGCGGGCATTCCCGACGCCAAGGTGATCAAGCCACCGGCGTCGAGTTCGGTATTGACGTCGAGTTCCTGATAGCTCGGAGTGATCCCGGATTCGTCTGGCGGAATCCACATTTGGACGACGTGGACCGGTTCTGTGTGGCGGGTACCGTCGGCGCGCCGGGTGTCGTTGCGCTCGGAATGCAGTATCCCGGTTCCGGCGCTCATTCGTTGCGCGAGGCCGCGATGAATTTCGCCGGTGTGCCCAGCTGAATCCTGGTGGACCAGGGAACCGCTGAGCACCCACGTCACGATTTCGGTGTCGAGGTGTTGATGGGTGTCGAAACCGGAGCCGGCTTCGACGATGTCGTCGTTGTTGACCAGAAGTAATCCGTGCGCGTAAGCGGCGTGGTCGAAGTTTCCGGCGAAGGGGAAGCTGTGACGCGACGTGAGCCAGCCGTAGTTCAGGTGCGCACGTTCATGCGCACGCTGAACTACCACCGATTTCATGTCAGCTCAGAGTTTCGTGGGCTGCCGGGATGGAACCGAGGCGTCCGGCCTGGAAGTCCTCGAATGCCTGCATGACCTCGGACTTCGTGTTCATGACAAACGGTCCGGCCATGGCGATGGGCTCGCGGATCGGCTTGCCGCCGAGGATGAAGACCTCGAGCGATTCGGTCCGGGAATCCTGACGATCGGATGCGGCGATGGTGATGGAGTCGCCGCGTCCGTACACGGCGGTCTGGCCTGCGCGGATCGGCCGACGCTCTGCGCCGACGGTTCCCTCACCGGCAAGAACATAGGCGATGGCGTTGAACTCGGGGTTCCACGGCAACGTGACGCTGGCGCCAGGTGCGATGGTCGTGTGGGACAACGCGATGGGCGTGTACGTCGATCCCGGTCCGGCGTGGCCGGCGATCTCGCCTGCGATGACGCGTACCAATGCGCCGCCGTCGTGCGACGAGAGCAGAGCGACCTTGTTTCCGGTGATGTCCTGGTACCGCGGCGCTGCCATCTTGTTGTCTCGGGGGAGGTTCACCCACAGTTGGACGCCGTGGAAGAGGCCGCCGCTGACAACGAGGTGCTCCGGGGGAGTCTCGATGTGGAGGATGCCGCCACCTGCGGTCATCCACTGGGTGTCACCGCCGCCGATAATGCCGCCGCCGCCGTTGGAGTCCTGGTGCTCCATGATGCCGTCGATCATGTAGGTGACGGTTTCGAAGCCGCGGTGCGGGTGCCAGGGCGTGCCCTTGGGTTCTCCGGGGGCGTAGTTGACCTCACCCATCTGGTCCATGTGGATGAACGGGTCGAGTGCTGAGAGATCGATGCCCGCGAATGCGCGGTGTACGGGGAAGCCTTCGCCTTCGTAGCCGACGGGAGCGGTGGTGATGCTCTTGACGGGACGGCTGACTGCGGACGCTGCAGGCTCGTCGAGCCGGGGCAGGGCCAAAATATTCTCGACTGTCACAGCAGGCATGTCGTAACTCCTTGCACTCAGGTAGTTGATTGTTCAACTATCTCATGCTGACTCAACAATGTCGAGCCTGCGATATTCCCGAGGCTCGACATTGCGGCGATCAGCGCAACAAGCTTCCCAGTTTTTGTGCGGCGGCGATAACCTCCGCGCCGAGTGCGTCTTGGTCATCGGCGTGGAAAGCGGAGATTCCGATACTGGTGATGGCGTCGCCGCGGCGTCCGGGAACTGCCGCCGATATGCCGTGGACGGAAGGGGTGATCTCGCCGATCGTCGACGCGTAACCGCGCGCACGTGCAATACGCACTTCGTCTCGTTCACCGTCGACGGGTGGGAGTGAGGCCAGCATGGACAGGCCGGCGGAGCCGCGGTCGATCGGATCGACCTGGCCGGGACGGAAGGCGACGTGCATTCGGGCGCTGCGTGGCTCGACGACCATCAGTGCGCGAACTTCGGTCTCGCTCTCGCGGACCACGAGGTGGGCCGTCGCTTCGGTGGCGTCGGCAAGTTCTTCGAGGATCGGGCGGGCGAGGGTTCGTAAATCCTGCTCCACCGGTTCGGCGAGGGTGACCAGTCCTGCGCCGAGTGTGACGCGTTTGAAAGTGTCCTTGCGGCACAAGTGATGTGCCTCGAGAGTCCGGATGAGTCGGTGCGCGACCGTCCGGTGAACTCCGATGCCGTCGGCAATGTCTGTGACCGACAACCCGTGCGGATAGGAGGTGAGGAGCTCCAGAATCTCGAGTCCGTGATGGAGAGTTTTCGACATGCCGGAGTCCACTTGAACTGGACTTATTTGGGGTCGATGGTCATCACTGAGTTCGCGCATCGAGTTCGCTCCTTGACGTTTGTGAGGTGGGCCACCTACGCTTTGTTCATATCGCACGGCCTGTGCGATTATCGCACACATTCGACAGGTGGGCAACCCTTCAGGGGAGTCCAGCGCAGTGTTTTCCGGAGAGAACATCCTCATGACTGACTACCGCGGAGTGGCGGCCGGCGACGTTGCCGCAATCCACCAGTTGTATGCATTGCAGAGTCATCTCATCGACTCCGGGCGTCAACGGGATTGGGCGGCAACATTTACGACTGACGGTGAGTTCCATTCGCCCAGCTATCCGGAACCGGTAGTCGGTTCTTCGGATCTCGAAGCTTTTGCCGGCCGGTTCTACTCCGGAGCCGAAGCGGCGGACGAGGTTCATCGGCACGTGATCACCAACTTGTTGGTGGAAACGGCAGTCGAAGCCGAGTTGACGGTGCGCGGCTATCTGCAGATCGTCGCGACCAAGCGCGGTGGGGACACGCGATTGGTTCGGATGACAACGATCACGGATCGAGTGATTCGAGTCGGTGACGAGTGGAAGATCGCCCGCCGTATCGTGTCCCGCGACGACGCGCCACGCAATCCCTAACCGTCTTTCACGTTTGTGCACAACAGAATTCAGTAGGAGACCAAATATCATGACCTTTAACGCCGATCAGACGAACCCGGGCCGCACCGTTGCCACGCAAATGTCGGCGGTGTACCCGGAGTTGGCAGGCAAGGTTGCCGTAGTGACCGGCGCTGCCCAGGGAATGGGTGCGACGTTCGCGGAAGGTCTGGCGTCACGCGGAGTCAACGTAGTCGGTGCAGACATCAACGAAGAGCAGATGCTGGAAACTGCCCAGACAATCAATGCTGCACTGAGCGCAAACTCCTTGGCGGACAAGCCCGGCCGTGTGATCGGTGCCCGAGTCGACGTCACCAAGCCCGACGATCACGAGACGCTGGCCAAGCTGGCACTCGCGGAGTTCGGACAGGTCGACTTCTGGATCAACAACGCCGGTATCTTCCCGTTTGCGCTGGCCGAGGAGATCACACCCGAGCAGATCGGTGCGACGTTGAGCGTCAACGTCGAAGGCGTCCTGTACGGCGCTCAGGCCGCCGCTCGCCACATGAAGCCCGGTGGTGCCATCGTGAACATGTCCTCGGTGTCCGCTCTGCGCGTCCGTAAGGGCCGTGGTGCGTATTGCACGTCGAAGGCAGCCGTCGCGCACCTCACCGAATCTCTCGCAGTCGAATTCGGCGACAAGGGACTTCGTGTCAACTCCATAGCGCCCGGGTACATCGACACCGCCATGACCAAATGGGTCCAGGAAGATCCGGCCGCACTGGCCAAGGCTCTCGACGCTGTTCCGCTGCACCGGTTGGGTTCCCCGGAAGAGGTCTTCGGCCCGGTGCTGTTCCTGCTCTCGGACAGCGCGCGTTACGTCACCGGTCACAGCATTGCCGTCGACGGCGGTTCGCGACATGTCTGATCGCACGAATTATCCTGGTGTCGTTCTGGTTACGGGTGGTGCCGGGGGTATGGGAGCACACCACTCGCGCACGCTGGCGGCTCGTGGTTCCCACGTGTGCATCGCGGATGTGGCGGATTCCTCCGCTCTGGTCGAGGAGATCATCTCAGGCGGAGGTTCGGCGTCCGCGCATTCGCTCGATGTCACCGACCCCTCCGCGTGGGCGCGAGTTGTCGACGAAATCCGCTCTGCGCACGGTGAACTGGGCGGGCTGATCAATAATGCCGGTATCTCTCGGCGGCTCGAATTCATGGACACCCCTGATGACATCTGGGAACTGACCATGAAGATCAACCTCTTCGGGCCGTTTTACGGCATGAAGGCGGTGGCTCCGTTGATGCAGGAGAGCGGAGGCGGATCCATCGTCAACATCTCGTCCATCGCCGGTCAGGTCGGATACTTCTCACCGGCCTACTCCTCGAGCAAATGGGGCCTGACCGGGCTGTCGAAATCAGCGGCAGGCAACTTTGCGCAGTGGGGAATTCGTGTCAACTCGGTGCACCCGGGTCTGGTCGGTACGGACCTGCTCGGTGGAGCAAGCGATTTTGTTGCCGCGTCACTGAAGTCGGTTCCCTTCGGGCGCATGGCAACTCTGGACGAGATCACCGAGGCCGTTCTGTTCCTGCTGTCCGACAAATCGACCTACACGAGTGGAACCGAAATCACTGTGGACGGCGGACTGGTCTCGAACGGCTTGTACCACCGCATCATTGCGGAGACTGGAGAACTTTCGTGAGTGATCACTGGGATGTTGTTGTCATCGGCGGCGGCGGAGCGGGACTCGCAGCTGCGGTATCGGCAGCCGAAGAGGGCGCTTCCGTGCTGCTGTTCGAATCCGAGACCGAACTTGGCGGCTCCACAGCACTTTCCGCCGGCATCTTCACGGCCGCTGGCACCAGCGTGCAGTCAGGCCTGGGTATCGACGACACCGCGGAGAAGTTCTTCCAGCACTACATGGATCTCAACCAGTGGGTGCTTGCACCCGGATTGATTCGTGCGTTCTGCGAGAACGCCGCCCCGACGCTCGAGTGGCTCATCGGCCTCGGCGTCGAGATCCCGGCCGCGATCTCGGGTAACGCCCATCAGCCGGGGCTGGCACAGGCCGGAGTCGAAGATGTCTGGCGTGGCCACGTTCCGAAAGACCAGGGATACGGTCTGATTCAGGTACTGGACAAGGCTCGGCGCAAGCACGGCATCGAAGTTATCTTCGGCACGCGGGTGCAGAAGCTGATCGAGGAAGACGGTCGGGTTGTCGGCGTAGTTGCCGACGACATCGAGGTTCCTGCAGGTGCCGTCGTCGTTGCTTCCGGTGGTTTCGCTCAGGATCCGGCTCTGGTCGATCGCTATTTCCCCGACGCCAACAAAGCTGAAGAATCGTTGTTCGTCGTTGCTGCCGACGGCAGCCGCGGCGACCACCTGCGGTTCGCTCAGGATCTCGGCGCGTCGGTTGCCGGTGACGGCTGGGGCCTCATCATGCCGACCGTCTACTTCCAGCGGTTCCATCACTGGCAGTCAGGGTTTCCGCCGAAGTCCCGCGTCAACGTCAATCAGAACGGTCGGCGTTTTATGGACGAGGACGCGTCGTACGCGGTCTCGACGGGCATCATCGACCAGCAGGGCGGCTACGGCTGGATGATCTTCGACGAGGACGCCCGAGTGAATCAGACTCCCGGTTATGCAGACTGGAACCCCGAGCGCGTCGCCGAAGAAGCTGCTGCCGGTCGCACACTTCGAGCCGATACGGTCGAGGAACTCGCCGAACTGATCGGCGTTCCGGCGCAGACATTGACGGCAACGGTAGATCGTTGGAACGTGCAATTGCCCAACGGATACGACGACGACTTCCTGCGTCACCGCACGTTGCGAAACAAAGGTGCGGTCGGCAATCCGGACCGGATCGGCACCGCACCGTTCTACGCGGCAAAGATCCTTCCCGCCGAACTGGTGTGCACACACGCCGGTCTGGAAATCAACAGCAGTGCAGCAGTTCTCGGAAAAACCGGTGTTCCGATCGAGGGACTTTACGCCGCCGGCGAGGCCGGTGCCGGCATTCTGGGACTGCGCTACGTGGGCGGTGGCAACGCGGTTGCAAACGCTCTGACCATGGGTCGTATTGCGGGACGCAATGCGGCGAGTTTCACGAAGACCGACGCCGCAGGCGTACCGGTCAATTCCATTGCGCACGCCTGACGTCTATCGTTTGCGCTGCACGACTTCAGTCAGTAGGGACCAACATGTCAGAGAATGAGACCATGGCGCGCGCCGAGGGCGGCGTCGAAGACAGTGGCACTCCAGCCGAACGCCAGTCCACCGTCAAGGTGATTCGCGCGGCCATCGTCGGTACCGTCGTCGAGTACTACGACTTCGGTATCTACGGATACATGGCGACCACCATCGCCGCGCTGTTCTTCGTGTCCTCCGATCCGAATGCAGCGCTGCTCGGTACTTTCGCGGCGTTTGCCGTGGCCTTCTTCCTCCGTGTTCCCGGCGGAATCTTCTTCGGTCATATCGGCGACCGGTACGGCCGTAAGAACGCGCTGTCGTGGACCATCTTGCTGATGGTTATCGCCACCGCCGGTATGGGTCTGCTACCGACCTATGCCACGTTGGGCATGTGGGCGACATCGATCCTGGTGTTGGCTCGTTGCCTTCAAGGCTTCGCAGCCGGCGGTGAGCTCGGCGGTGCCAACGCATTTGTCTCCGAGTCCGCTCCGGCGCGGTGGCGTGCGACCCAGACGTCGATGGTCAACACCGGAACCTACCTGGGCTCTCTCGCGGCTTCGCTGATCGCACTCGGCCTCACGTCGGTGTTCTCCGAAGAACAGGTCCTCGAATGGGCATGGCGTCTGCCGTTCCTGCTCAGCCTGCTGATCGGTGGTATCGGTATCTGGATCCGTAGCCAGATGGAAGACACCCCGCAGTTCGAGGAGCTCCAGGAAAAGGGTGAGACCGAGTCCCTCCCGATCAAGGAACTGCTGCGCAGTTCAGGTGGCAGCGTCGTCAAGATCATCCTTCTCGGAGCGCTCATCACCGGCGGCTACTACATCGCTTCGGTGTACGCCGCGACGTACCTCCAGACTGCCGGCGGACACTCCAAGCAGGTGGCATTCCTGTCCACGTCGCTCGCCCTGGTGCTCGGCGTGATCACACTCCCCATCGCGGGTTACATGGCCGACAAGTACGGACGTCGTCCGGTGCTGTTTGCCGGTAGTGCCGCGTCGGTGGTCCTGGGCGTCCCGATGTTCATGCTGATGGCGAGTTCGGGCACGTGGGCTGCAGTGGCCGGTCAGTCGGTTCTGTTCATCTGCGTCTCCGTAGTCAACGGTGCGTCGTACGTGACGTACGTCGAGATGCTCAAGGCGTCAGTGCGATACAGCGGCCTCGCCTTGGGTAACAACGTCACCAACATGCTTCTCGGTGGTACCGCACCGTTCATCGCGACGTACCTGATCAGCGTGACCGACAACAATCTGGCGCCGGCCGGCTACTTCGTGTTCTGCGCCCTGATCACATTTGTCACGGTGTTCTTCGTGAAGGAAACCAAGGGCGTCGCGCTGCAGATCGACTGAGCCCTGCTGTGCGCCTTTGTTAACCGCGGGCGGTTGACAAAGGCGCACAGTGCGTTACAGCTTTACACTCACCACGCGGGTCTCCAGGAAATCGTGGACACCGGCTTCGCCACCTTCCCGGCCGAAGCCACTGCTCTTCACTCCGCCGAAGGGAAGTTCGACTTCGAGGGCGTTGTGGGTATTGACCCACACCTGACCGGCATCGATCTGTTCGGCCACCTCGACTGCGGCGGCTTGTTCTCCCCAGACAGATGCACCGAGTCCGAACTCCTGACTGTTCAGGAGGGAGACAACGTCGTCGACGTTGGTGTAGGCAACGACGGGGAATGCCAAACCGAACTGCTCGAACTTGACGATGTCGCTGGAGTCGTCCACACCGCGCACCAAAGCGGGTTCCATGAAATACCCGGGCAGAGTGGTGATTCGATTTCCGCCGGTGATGTCTGCGCCGTCAGCTCTGGCCTTGTCGAGCAGGCCCTGCACGTACTCGAGTTGCGCAGAATTGTGCAGGGGACCGACCGTGGTGCCCGCTGCGGCCCCGTCGCCCACCACCATTGTCGACATGACCGCTTCGAACGTGGCGCAGAAGGCGTCGACCTTGTCGGCGGGCACGTACGCGCGCTTGGGGGCGATGCACATCTGCCCGCTGTTGAAGAAGGCGGAGTGCGCCAAAAATCCTGCGGCGTAATTGATATCTGCGCTGTCGAGGAGGATCGCGGGATCGTTGCCACCAAGCTCGAGGGTGACCGGCGTGATCGTTTCGGCGGCCTGCTTCATGATCGCCTTGCCAACCCCCGTTGAACCGGTGAACGAGACCTTGCGCACGGCAGCGTGTTCGATCAACGCCTTGCCGGTATCCGGTCCGCCGTAGACGATGTCGAGTACGCCCTCGGGAAGAATGCTTTGCAGGATGCGGACAACCTCACCGACTACCAGCGACACCGACTCGGCAGGTTTGACCAGGACTGTGTTTCCTGCGGCCAGTGCGGGCGCAATCTTGGCCATCATGAGGAAGATCGGGAAGTTCCACGGCACGATAGCCGCAACGACGCCCAACGGGCGGTGCTGAATTCGAGCGTCGCGTATCGGCGATGCCGGGGCTTGCGATTCGTCCGCCCAGTCGAGGCGGGCGAAGTGTGCGAGGCAGCGGGCCGAGATCCAGACTTCGCCGCTCGAATCGGTGAGCGACTTACCCTGTTCCGCGGTGAGTAGGGCGGAGATCGCCGTGGACTGCCTCATCAATTCGTAGGAACAGGCAGCGAGTAGACCCTGCCGGGTGCTCCTCGAGGTTCGCCAGGACTGGAATGCGGACTGGGCGGCAACAGCTTTCGCGTCGAGCTCGGCCGGCGTGGTGACGGCGGTGCGCCCCACTTCCTCGAGAGTCGCCGGATTGATCGAGATCAGTTCGTTGTCGGTGCTCATAGTGGTTCTCCTGACTAGGCGCTGGTCGCCATCGCGGCCATGGCCGGCGCGATGTACGAACGGAAGATCATGGCGCTGAATCCGCCGTCGATCGGGATGTCTGCTCCGCTGATCCAGGCCGCGTCTGTGGAGGCGAGGAAGATGATGGCGTCGGCGATCTCGCCTGGCTGGGCATGACGGCCCGCCCAGGTGACGGCACCGGAGATAGCGGCGTCACCCATGGTGGCCGTGAAGTCCTTCAGGAGCGGCGTGCCGACTGTGCCGGGGGATACAGAGTTGGAACGTAGTCCGATGTGCTTGCCGTCGACGGCCAGGTTGCCCGCATTGATGATGGCGGCTTCCTTGGAGAGGTTGTAGCAGACATCCTCGATACCGGGGAAGTCTGCGAGAGATTCGAGGGCGTCGTCCCAATTATCGATGGCGAGAAAGGCATTGAGCCGGGCAAAGTTCTGCTGCCACAGAAAACCTGCCTGTGACGCGGTCGTGACTACCGCCGGGTCGACGGCAAATTTCGGCAGGAGAAGGCGAGTGAGATCGCGCGGAGCGAGCGCGTTGATCGACATGACGGTTCGCCACGGCAGTGTTGCCGCGACGCCGGCGTTGTTGATCAGCACATCGACGGGGCCGTCGATCTGCGCGGCGATGTCAGCGACACCCGACTGGGTGGAGAGGTCGCCGACAATCATCTGGGCGATCGAGTTGTCGGTCGAGGCAACTCGGTCGACACCGATCACGCGGGCGCCGAGAGCGGCAAGTTTGGTGGCGGCCTCGGCTCCGATTCCGGACGAACATCCGGTGAGGACAACGATTTTGCCGGTGAAACTGATCATGATTGATGCTCCTGACGTAAGGGGTGGCTACCAGGTGACGGGAAGTGAGAAGACTCCGTTGATCCCGGACCACACTTTGAACTGCAGTTCTTCGGGCGGAGCGGCCAGTTTCAGCGTCGGCACCCGGCGGGCCAGGGTTTCGAAGATGATCTGTAGTTCGAGACGAGCCAGGGCCTGACCGATGCACTGATGAACGCCGTAGCCGAAAGCGAAGTGGTCACGTGCTTTTCGATGGATGTCGAGTGCGTCTGCACCGGGGAAGTGGGCGTCGTCGCGGTTGGCCGACAGGTTGAGCGGGATGATGGCTTCGCCCGCGGGAATGGTGACGCCACCGATTTCGATGTCCTCGGTCGAGGATCGGAGGATGACAAGATGGACGACGGTCAGGTAGCGCAACAGTTCTTCGACGGCATTGCGAACCAGCGCCGGGTTCTCCTGCATCTGCGCCCACTGCTCAGGGTGCTGCAGCAGGGTGTACATGCCAAGGGCGGTCATGTTGGTGGTGGTGTCATGCCCGGCGATGATGAGGAGGAATCCGGAGTTCTCGACGTCCATCATCGTGATGGTGCCTGCCCGTTCGGCGGCCACGAGCTGACCGATGATGTCGTCACCCGGATCATCAAGTGCTGCTCGTTCGTTCGCGATCTTGCGGATATATCCGCGTAGATCGTTCATGGCTGCAATGGCTCGGCCCATCGCGTCGGGGTTCGTGAGGTCATTGGCCATCAGAGCCTCGTCGGCGGCCTTGTTGAAGAATGCGCGGTCCTCGGCGTGCACGCCCAGAATCCAGCTCAGAACCGTGCTGGGGATGGGGAGCGCAACGGCCTTCACGAAGTCGGTCTGGCCTTCGGGAGTGGCCAGCATCGCGTCGATGGTGGTGTCGACGAGTTCTTGCAGCGCCGGACGGATCTTCTTCATCGCGGTGAGCGTGAAGTTCTTGGCCAGCAGGTTGCGGAAGATCTCGTGCTCGGCGCCGTCCATCCGCAAGAAAAGTCGCTGGTCTTCGGGTTCGGGTGGTGCGCCGAATCGGGGATATCCGGGATTGCGGCTGTCGGCGCTGACTCGCGGATCGGACAGGATCGAGCGTACGTCGTCGTAACGGGTTACGAGCCAGGCATATTCGCCGCCGAAGATCTCGACTCGCGTGACGGGGGCGTTCTCACGCAACCACTGGTACTCGGCCGGCGGGTCGATCGGAGGGCGAGGCCAGGGGAAGGGCGCGCTCGGGTGTTCGGTGACGGACGGGACGGTACTCGTCATGGTGAATCCTTTGTCTGGGTGAGATTTGTGCGCCACTTGAAAGGCAGTGGGGGATGAAATCACCAGGTGCACTGCAGGATTGCAGGTCTGTGATTGCGAATGATGGAGAGGCAACAGGATTTGACGTGGGTGCGATAACGCCGGTCCCGGTGAGTGGGACTGAGCCTGTCCGGTGCTTGAATGCGCTGGGCTCGGCACTATTGACACGTGTCAAAAACTTCCATACGATGTGGTTCGGCTCACAAACTGATCGACGTGAAGGTGGATTGTGGAATCGGCTGTGCGAGACGGTGTTGATGCCGGAAGGTCGGATAAAGGTGAACTTCGGCGTGAGTCGATTCTGCGTGCCTTGGAAAACCTTTTGGAGACAACAACTCTCCATGAACTGAATGTCCGCGATATTTCCAAGGCTGCCGGGGTAACCCGTTCGGCCTTCTACTTCTATTTCGACAACAAAGCTGCGGCAGTCAGCGAACTCAGCAAAGCGGTGGACGAAGAGGTTGCAGCAGCGTCGGCAATCTATTCGGGCGGGACTGATGATCCCGCGCGGCAAGTCGGGCAGATGATCGGTGCGGTTCGTGATACCTGGATGCGCCACCCACATTTGTTCCGGGCAATGCGCGACGCCAGATCATCGGACCCCGGGGTGGACGACCTGTGGAACCGTGGGTTGGAAGGGTTTGTCGAACCTGTTGCGGCAGTAATCGATTCGGAGCGGGAATCCGGCCGCGCGCCTGTCGGTGCCGACAGTCGGATGCTTGCGCTTGTTCTGTTGGAAAGCATTGCCCGCATGGGCGATCGCTACTGGATCGGTGATCAAAAGGCTGCTGATGTGGCTGCGGCAACGCAGGCACTGTGCGCGGTCTGGATGGGGTCGATTTATGGACGTGTATAGCAAGTCAACTGGCATCGACGCTGGAGAAGCGCTGTCCCGATACGCGCCGGAAGTATCAGAATCGCTGTACCGCATGATCTTCAGTAGTACCGGTGTGCTCGACGCGCAGGTGCGCTCGACCTGCGCCGAGGCTTTGTCCCTGCCTGCCTTGCCGTTGCCGCCGACGACTGGCTCCGCCCGGGAATCGGTAGCGCACGATTTTGCCGAGCAGTTCAGCGTCGACGTCTCGAATGTCGACAGCAGTCTGCGCGGCGCGTTGTTGAACGAACTGGGATCGCAGGCCAAGGAATTCGTGTTTGCGGTGTATGTGGCGGACTGGTTTCCGCGGCTACTGCATGCATTGGATCTGCTGTTCAGGCCGTCGACAATGCAATGGCCGACACCGCAGGACTGGCGCGAAACAGAACTGTCGGTGGACAGTGCAGAATTCTCGCGCAGCGTGGCGCGGTTGCGGGTTCTCGATCCGGTCACCACCGAACTTGTGCGGCTGCGCCAAGCTCGCCAACACAATTGCAGATTGTGCAAGTCCCTGCGAATGAGTTCTGCGCTCGAGGCCGGTGCCGACGAAGCCCTCTTCGACGAGGTCGACAACTACCAGGACAGCGGGTTGTCGGATCGTCACAAGGCGGCTTTGGCGCTGGCTGACGCGATGGTGTGGCAACCCGGCTACATCCCGGCTCACGTGATCAGTGAAGTGCACGAACATTTCTCGCCGGCTGAGGCCGTGGAACTGGTTCTGGATATGACCAGAAACGCAAGCTCGAAAGTGGCTGTCGCGTTCGGTTCGGACGCCCCACACGTGGATGAAGGCGTGGAAATCTACGAGGTGGACGAGGACGGGCAGGTCACGTTCGGGTTGGGCTTCCGCGCCTAGATCCGACGACCCTTCGTCATACCTACATTCGACTGATTCCGGCGCAGAGAAGTTCGACCAGGCGCCGATAAACGCGGTCGGGATCCGTGCAGGCGGGGTGGCCTTCTTGGGACTCCAACACGCAGAAGCCGTGCAGTGCGCTTCGCAACGACCATGCTGCCTGCTCCGAGTCGTCTTCACCGAGGCCGTATCCGGCAATGACGCGGTTGATGACGTCGACAACTTCTCCGACCGCTGCGACGAGGTCAGCGTGTGGAGCGGTGGGGTAGCGGTCGGTGATTGCGTACAGCCCGGGGTGGATGCGAACAAATTCTCGCCACGCGTCGGCGAGTGCCACGACGGCGTCGTCGCGGGAGAGGCCGACTGCGGCGTCGCGGAGGTGCTGGGCGAGCAGTTTCCGGGCGAGGAGGCTGAGCTGGTGTTGGACGTCGTCGACGCCGTCAACGTGCTTGTAGAGAGCTGATTGCCGCACGTCGAGGGTGTCGGCGAGTTGGCTGAGAACCAGTGCGTCCGGGCCTTTGCTGTCCACAAGTTCGGCTGCGGCCGAGATGACACGTTCGCGGGTGACCGGGGTTCTCATGGCTCCATCTTCCCTTGTGGGGCAGATCTCACTGTCGGTGATACATTATCACCATGAGTGATGATGTATCTTCGGGACTCGCCTCGGCGCGGACCGGCGACGAGCAACGCCGTCGAGATCTGCGAGTGGTTGTCTCTGGTGCATGCATTCTCGGCCTCACGTCGATCCTGTACGACCTGTCCGGGGTGTCGCCCGCGACCGGCGCGTTCTTCCGGTGCGTCTACGCCTTGATTCCGCTCGGGATCCTCGTCTGGGTTCAACGACGCCGCCAACCGGGAAAGACCTCGACGAGGCCGTGGATAGTCAAGGCTGTTCTTGCTGGAGTGTTCCTGGGCGTCGACCTCGTTCTGTGGCATGAGGCGATTCACTCGATTGGCGCCGGTTTGTCGACGGTGCTCTTGAATCTGCAGGTGCTCTTTGTGGCTGTCCTGGGCTACATAGTGCTACGCCAGCGCATTACGAAGGAACTGGTGACGAGCCTGCCACTTCTCCTGGTGGGTGTGGCGTTGGTTGCGGGAATGAGTACGACGCTCACCGGGGCCAACCCTGCTGTCGGTGTGACGTTCGCGGTGATCGCTGCCGGCGCGTATGCCGTGTATATCTTCCTGATGGGATTGGCGACGCGAGCTGCGGGCCGGACTGCATTGCCGGTGCTGGTTTCCACGATCGCTACCGGACTTACATCCGGCCTGATCGGAATTGTCACCGGAACTCTTGATCTTGCACCAGCTTTACCTGCTCAAGGGTGGCTCATCCTGCTGGCCTTGGTATCTCAAGTGGTGGGGTGGCTATTGGTGGCAAGTGCGAGCCAGCGGTTGCCAGCTGGTTCCGTTGCCGCCAGCTTGGTGCTGCAATCGGCGTCGGCGTTATTGTTCGGTGCCTTTCTGCTTTCTCAGATCCCCAGCGTCGTGCAGATTGTCGGTGCGGCGCTGATTCTTGCCGGAGTGGTTGTCGCGACGCGGCAGCCTGCAGCGAAAACACCGACAGCCGTTGTCGGTGAACGAATGGAGACACGAGCATGACCGTGACGGCCGACCGCATCTACATCAACGGCGACATCAAGACCATGGACGGATCGGGCTCAGTTGCGCCGACGGCTATGGCAAGCAAGGACGGCAGATTTGTGGCCGTCGGATCCGATGCCGAGATCACGGTGCTGGCCGGACCTGACGTGGAGATCGTGGATCTGGATGGAGCGGTGGTAGTTCCCGGATTCATCGAAACCCATCTGCATCCGATGATGTGGGGATTGATGCTCGGTGACGTCGAGGCCACGACGGGTGCGTGCCCCACAATCGACGCGGTTGTTGCTGCATTGGCCGCGCGCGCGGAGACGACGCCGCCTGGCGAGGCTATCCAGGCGTGGGGATTCGACGACAGTCTTGTGGCCGAGGATCGGGGATTGACGACAGTAGATCTCGACCGCGCGTCGACGCAGCATCCGATTTTGGTGCGTCACCTGTCTGCTCACGGGATCTACGTCAACTCGCTTGCACTGGAAATGGCTGGGATCACGCAGGCTACCGTCGACCCAGAGGGTGGCGTCATCGTCCGCGATGCCGACGGCACACCTACCGGTGAGCTGTGCGAGATTCCGGCAATGTCGTTGGTGCACAATCTGGCTCCGGCAATGGACCCGGGTGCCTCCAAGCTGGCGCTACTGCGAGCGCAAGATGTGATGGCATCCGTAGGCGTGACCAGCTTCCACGACATGTACGTCACCTCGGAGATGTACGACGCCTACCGCGAGCTTGACGACGAGGGTGAACTGCGCCTACGTGCGCGGCTGTACCTGGGTCATGGTGTGCATGATCAGTTGGGCGAACTAGCTGATTCGACCAGCCATGTAGCGGTTGGCGGCGTGAAACTGATTTCGGACGGTTCCATTCAGCTGCACACTGCGGCGCTGAGCGAGCCGTATCACGATTTGGGTGGATGTCATTGTGGTGGAATGGCAATCCCGTCGGGCGCGCTCGATGCTCTGGTGAGCGAGCATCACGGCGCGGGACGGCAGGTAGCGATTCACACCAACGGCGATAAGGCTATCGACCATGCGCTCGACGCCATTGCCCTCGCCAAGGCCGCGTACCCTGACATCGACATTGTGCACCGGCTCGAGCACGTGCAGACGCTTCGCGAGGATCAAATTCAGCGAATGGTCGAAGTAGGTGTTGTTGCATCGATTTTCGTCAATCACGTCTACTACTGGGGTGATCGTCACCGCGATCGTTTTCTCGGTCCCGGCCGAGGCGAACGAATCAGCCCGGTAGCGTCGGTGGTGGCTGCCGGACTTCCCTACGGTTTGCATTGTGATTGCCCGGTCACTCCGGTGAATCCGCTCTTCACCATGAATACCGCTGTCCATCGGCTGACACGCGAAGGTCATGTTCTCGGTGCGCAGCAATGTGTGAGTACGCGCGATGCGTTGTCCGGCTACACACATGCCGCCGCACGCATCACCGGCGAAGAGGTGGACAAGGGCAGAATCGCAGTAGGTCTGCTGGCGGATTTTGTTGTCCTTGACGGAGATCCGCTTGTAGATGACACTGTCGATCTGGCGGCACTTCGGGTACTGCGGACTGTTGTGGGCGGAGAAACGATCTTCACGGTGTGACGGTCAGGAGCAGACTCTGATGGCGCCTCACGAACAGGCTCGGTACCCATTCGGGAGGCGCACCGTCTGTCAGGCTCACGTAGTGGCTCTTCTCGAGCAGCATTGTCAGTGCAATCTTTGCTTCCAGTCGAGCAAGAGCGGCTCCGACGCAGAAGTGGGCTCCCTTGCCGAAAGCCAAATGCGAGCGAAGATTTGGCCGTCCGATGTTCAGGATGTCCGGATCCGGGAAGGCGGCCGGATCGCGATTGGCGGAGCCCCACAAGAGGATGAGATGGCTTCCCGCCGAAAGTGGGACGCCGCCTAGCGTCGTATCGCGGGTGACACGGCGATGGTGTCCGCGGAACGGGGACTCGAGTCGTAGGGATTCTTCGAGGAACGGTGGAATCAATTCGTGATTCTCTCGAAGTTCTTGCTGTAGTAGAGGATTGTCGGCCAGTATCCGAGCGGAATTAGCGATCAAACCTGCGGTGGACTCGCCTCCAGCGCCGACAAGTTGGACGAGAATCAATACTGCGACGGTTGTATCGATATCGCCGTTGGGGTTGGCGCGCACCAGATCGCCGAGTAGGTTCTCGCCTGGTGCGGCCTGGGCGGCTTCCAGTTTGTTGTACAGGTACCCGGCGAGTTGGGTGGCTGCGTTCACGACTTCGGGCAGGCGTTCAGCGCTCACCAATCCGCTGAGCAACTCAGTGCTGTCGTAAGACCACGTCAGTAGTTGCGGCACATCCGCTTCGGGTAGTCCGATCAGATGGGCGACCATCTGCAGTGGTAGTCGATCGGCGAGCGCAGAAACCCACTCGATGTGCCGTCCATCGAAGTGGTTGTTCCACAACCGTTCTGCGTAGTCGGCGATGGCAGGTTCCATGGTGCGGATTCGTTTGGCGACCAGTGTGGGTAGAACCAGTTTGCGATGTCTTTGATGGCTGGGATCGTCAGCGGTGGCAAGGACGTGAATCGCTTGCCCATTGCCGTCCATGTCGAACGTGACCGGTGGACCTTCTGCCGGGTGGACCAGAACACCGGTGAGATGGGACGAGAAATCTTCGGTCCGGGTGAGTGCCTCGGTGACAAGTCTCCAACTCGAGACGAGGTAGAAGTTGGTACCGGGAACCCGGTACGCCGGGCACTTTTGTCGTAGTGACGCATACAGCGGGTACGGATTTTCGATGTTTGTGATGGCAAATGGGTTGATGTCGGTCGAGGCGGTCATCGGCCTAAGAATTCTCCGCTCGCACAGGCATTGTCAACACCGAAAAATAGGAGTTGACCAGGGAGTTTCATAAATTCTCACCCGATTCGTCGTTCTCGCATTCGATGCTGGTCACAGCAGTGTAATGGGTCCGCATATGAGAATCTTTGGCTATCTTTGTCTCATGGTGAGACATATTGAACCGAAAGGCGCAGACTGGCTGGCCGGCGGTAATCGTCATGAGTTGGCGGTGGAACGCATCTATGCGGCCGCCGCCGAACTCATTCTCGAGCGCGGATTCCAACGAATCAGCGTCGACGAGGTGGCCGAGCGCGCGGGGTGCTCGCGGGCAACGCTGTACCGCTACGTCGGCGGGAAGAAGGCGATCCAAGACGCAGTGATCTCCCGTGCGGTTGAAGCGGTAGCACTCGAGGTGTCAGCTGCCGTCGAACCATGGGAAGGGGAGCGGCGGGTAGTCGAAGCCGTACTTGCTTCGGTGCGTGCGATCCGGGCGAACGCTGCAGTCAGTGCAGGATTCGCGTCTGCCCGGGGCAAGCGAATGGACGAGTACCTCATGTCGTCGCCGCTGCTGGGTGAGTCGGCGAAGCATCTTGCGGGGCTGGGCGCCGGCGACGAAACCTCACAGTGGGTGGTCAGGATAGTTCTCACGCTACTTGCCTGGCCGTTGGCTGATGAAGAATCAGAACGACGCATGGTCGAATCTTTTATCGGGAGGTGATTGCCCCTTCTGCCTCCGCAGCGATGCGTAGATCGCGCTTGAGGACCTTACCGGCAGCAGAGAGGGGCAGAGCGTCGACGAACTGCATCGAGCGGGGTGCCTTGTACGCGGAGACAAGCGATTTCACGTGATCGCGAAGTTCCTCGAACTCGACGTGAACGCCGGGATGCAGAACCACCACGGCATGTACTCGCTCGCCCCACTTCGGATCGCGCACTCCCACAACAGAACACGCAGCGACAGCAGAATGCCTGGCCAGCGCGTTCTCCACCTCCGTGGAATAGACGTTCTCACCTCCGGTGATGATCATGTCCTTGATCCGGTCGACGATGAACAGATAACCGCGTTCGTCGAGGTATCCAGCGTCGCCGGTGTGCATCCAGCCGCCGGCGAGAGCCTCGGCCGTCTCGGCGGGAAGATTCCGGTATCCGAGCATCAGATGGTCACCGCGAGTAACTATTTCGCCGACGGTTCCGGTTGGTGCCTCGTTTCCGGCGGGATCGACGATCTGCACTTCGCAATGCGGAAGTGCGCGACCGGCAGAGCGAAGCAATTCGCCGCCTTTCAGGTGATCTGCAGCGCTCAGGACGGTGATGTGCGCTGTTTCGGTCATCCCGTAACCCTGAGTGAAACCGCTATGCGGAAACACCTCCATGGCGCGTTCGAGCAGAGCCGGCGAAATGGGGGAGGCGCCGTACCTGACGACTTGCACACTCGAACGGTCGTAGGAATCGAGATCGTCTGCGGCAACCAACATGTGAAGCATTGTCGGTACGACGCCCACCGTGGTGGGACGATGTCGGTCGATCGCCTCGAGCATGGCCCTGGCCGAGAACACCGGCAGGAATACCTGCGTGCCGCCCATGAGGTTCTGCGCCATCCAGCTCGCGATGCCGGCGATGTGGAACAGTGGATTCGCAAGCAGATTCACGCCGTCGGCGATGGCGGGTTTGCCGGCAGCCAGCGTTCCGAACGTCGACGTCATCAGGCCTTTGTGGCTGACCATCACCCCTTTGGAACGGCCAGTCGTTCCACCTGTGTAGAGCAGAAGCGCAACGGCGTCGTCGCCGATCCGTAGGTCGGGGACAGGTTCCGATTCGGCGATGAGACGGTCGTAGTCGATCATGCCCGTGGGGACAGCCCCCGAGCCGGCGTACACGACGCGGTCCAGGGTGGGGCAGAGTTCGCGGAGTTCGGGAACCAGTGGGGCGGAATTCTCGTCGACGATCAGAATCGTGGATCCGGAATCCTCGAGGGCAAAGGCGATTTCCGGCGCGGTCCACCGTGAGTTGAGCGGGCTGACCGTTGCGCCTGACCACCAACCAGCCAAGATCGTCTCGTGACATCGATCCGAATTGAGCGACAGGAGTGAGACGCAATCGCCCGTACCGGTGCCCAGTCCGTTCGCGAGTCGCGCCACGCGATCAGCAGATTCGGTGGTGCTGAAGGTTCGATCGCCGAACACAGTCATGGGGCGTCCCGGCGATTCGCGCAGGGACCGATGAATGAACTGGGTCAAAAACATGACTGTCCTCCGGCGGCAGTGAATCAACGACTCCGAAATCATCGCATCAGGCCTCCACCGAGCGATTTTTCGGACTATTCCGACTGGTTTCGAAATCCTGGTCTATTCGAACAAGATTTCGATTAGAGTGGGGGGATGTTCGATTCGGGGGTGGGGAGTTTCGGTATCTCGGCACAGCTGAGTGGTACCGAAACTGATTGCGCCCTGGTTGATTTGATGGCCGAATTGCATTCGTGCGAGGCGATGTTGGTCGAGCGGAAACTGGCCGTGGTGGCGGAGTTTTTCACCCGCCGTAGCGCCGAGCATGTCGAGGGTGGCACGTGGACGTCGTCGGCGCACGAGTTGGCCGAATCCGAGGTCAGCGCGGTCTTGACGATGGGACGGGCTGCTGCCGGGAAGCTCATCGGGTTGGGTTTTGCGTTGAAGACGCGGTTGCATCGCACGCGGGCCGCGATGGCCCGCGGTGAACTCGACTTCTACCGGGTCGGGCTGATCGAGTCCGCGACCGCGAATGTCGGTGACGAGCTGATCGACGAGGTCGAACGCTTGCTGCTCGAGCAGGTGTTGGCTCCACCCGTGGACGGCGGTACCGGGTTGACGGGTCGCCGGTTGACGGCGGCGATCGACCGGATCGTCGCCCGCGTCGATCCGGAAGGCATGCGGGAACGACGCCGCCGCGTGCTCGCCGACAGGTTTGTCGGGGTCAGTGCCGCCGAAGACGGCATGGCCCGCATCCTCGGCAGTATCCCGGCGGAGCAAGCCCGCGCGTTCGACGGCCGGTTGCGGGAGTTGGCGATGTCGGTGTGCCGCCATGATTCCCGCACGTACGAGCAGCGCCGAGCCGATGCCTTGGGCGCTTTGGTGAGTGGTTCGACGGTGTTGGTGTGCGACTGCGAGCGCGGTGATTGCCCGCAGGACCGCAGTGGTTTGGTGATCATGCGCCGGCCGTTGGTACATGTCGTAGTACACGATTCCACCCTGAGCCCAGGATCGAACGAACCTGCACATCTCGACGGCTTTGGCGTCATCAGCGCAGAGCATGCCCGCAACATCGCGAAAGACGCAGACGTTCGGGAAGTGCGAGTCCCGGCAGATGCTGAACCTGAACCGACACCTGAGCCGGCATCGGCATCGGTGTACCGCCCCGGCGCGGCACTCGACACGTGGCTGCGGATCATCTCGGGCAGCTGCCAATGGCCGCACTGCGATGTCCCCGCCTGGAATTGCGACCTCGACCACAACGACCCGTTCAACCACACCGACCCCGCCCAGGGTGGCAAGACGGTTGCGTCGAATCTGAGCGCGTTCTGCCGCAACCATCACCGCCTCAAGCACTCCGGGAAGTGGCAGCTCAATCCGAACCCGGATCGGAGCATCACCCTGACCTCGCAGACCGGGCATTGCTACCGCACCAGAGCCGCCGGACTACTCGCCGGAATGCAGGAACCACCGCCACCGGAAGGCGGAACCCGGCGACGAACACGACTCGAAAACAAAGTGGCCCAAATCCGAAGCGAACGAAAACACCGTCGCGTCAAGATTCAAAACCGGGCGGCACAACATGCCGAACGGAAACGCCGCCAAACCTTCCCGATTTCCACACCCCGCAAGCCCATGCCCCGAGAAACCGTCGACTACGGCAACGACCCACCCCCATTCTGAGGTGTCACAGCCTCCACGAATTTGCCACGACAGGCACAATGGGCACATGCGCAGTGTTACGTGGAACCCCGAAATCTACGGTCGATACGCCGACGAACGCTCACGCCCCTATATCGACTTGACTTCGCGGATAGCGGCGCAGGCGCCGGCGCGAGTCGCGGACCTCGGATGCGGATCAGGGTCACTGACCGGGATACTCGGTGAGCGTTGGCCGGATGCTCGTGTGGTGGGGACTGATTCGTCGCCCGAGATGGTGGCACAGGCGCCCACCGATCTGCCCGGCAACGTCACCATCACGCTGCAGGACATCAACGAGTTCGACGCCACCGGCTACGACGTCATTGTGAGTAATGCTGCATTGCAATGGGTTCCGAACCATCGTGAGCTGATCGACGGATGGGCCGAGACCATGGCGCCCGGAGCGTGGATTGCGTGGCAGGTTCCCGGTAACTTCGACGCCCCGTCGCACGCTTTGATGCGTGAACTTGCCGAGTCGTCGAGATGGCGAGATCGCGTGGGTGGAGTTTTGCGTGGACCCGAGGGTGTTGACGACCCGGCGCACTACGCAGCCAGGCTGCAGGCTCACGGGTTCGACGTCGATGCCTGGGAAACCACGTACATCCATGTGCTGACTGGCGAAGACCCTGTGCTGGGCTGGGTTCGGGGGACAGGCCTGCGTCCGGTGCTTGATGTGCTCAGTGAAGCCGACTCGCTCGAATTCGAGCAGGAGTACTCCGCAAGGCTCCGCGAGGCCTATCCCTCCACGGCCGCAGGCACACTGTTCCCGTTCCGAAGAGTCTTCTGCGTGGGGCGAAAAATGAGTGACTAGTCCGCTGTCACAAACCCTTCCGACACCATCCAATCTCGGGCAACTTCTGCGGGTTCCTTGCCTTCGACGTCCACTTGGCGATTCAGTTCGGTCATCACCTCGTCGGTGAGACGAGCCGAAATCGGCGCCATGACCTCAGCTACCTGCGGATGATCCTCGGCAAAGCTCGCACGCATGACAAGGGCTGGATTGTATTTGGGGAAGAAGGACAGATCGTCCTCGAGGAGTTCGAGGTCGAGGGCGATGATGCGTCCGTCGGTGGTGAACACCTCGCCGAACTTGCACTGATCGCCGTCGGCTGTTGCCTGGTAGATGATGCCGGTCTGCAATATCTGGCGCTGGGCACGCGAAGCGTCGAATCCGTATTTTTCTGCGAGACCGGGGTATCCGTCTTGACGGACGTTGAACTCGGTCTCGACGCATGTCACTGCAGCACCGGGATCGGATTCGACCAACTTCGCGTAGTCGGAGACAGTCTTGACTCCGGTCTTCTCGGCCGTCTCCTTGCTCATCGCCAAGGCATACGTATTGTTCATCGGCGCCGGATCGGTCCACACCATGTCGTTTGCAGCCAGGTCCGCATCGCGGACTGCCTCGAACTGAGCCTGCGAATTGGGAAGCGGTGTCTCGTTTCCGAGGTAGTTGATCCATCCGGTGCCCGTGTACTCGTAGGCAAGATCGATCTGCCCGTTGAGTTGCGCGTCGCGGGTGCTGTTGGAGCCCTGGATGTTGGTGAGGTCGCGAACTTCGGCGCCGGCCGCAGACATCGCGAATTCGATGATGTATCCCAGGATGATCTGCTCGGTGAAGTCTTTGGACCCGACGGTGATCTTCACGCCTTCGAGTTCCGGAACAGGCTGGATACTTCCCGGACCGACCGCGAGGGGTAGTGCGCCGCCGGATTCCAAACCACACGACGCCACAAGGGCAAACCCGAGTGCGGCTGCGGTAATTTTCCAACCGCGTGTGCGTCGTCGATTCATCGCAATCCCTTTGGCCCGAGAAACTGTTCGGCGAGTGCGCCCAACCAGTCGATGAGCAAAGCGAGCGATACCGCAAGCACCGCGCCTACTACCAGTGTCACGTTGTCGCGCAGTTTGTACCCGGTGTCGATCATGATCCCCAGTCCACCTGCGCTGACCAGGAAACACAGTGTTGCTGTTCCTACGGCAAGAACCAACGAAGTACGAAGACCGGCAAGGATATACGGAACTGCCATGGGGAATTCGAGCTGTCGCAAAATGGTGAACGTTGACATGCCTTGGCCGCGTCCGGCGTCGATCAGTGTCTCGTCCACCTGCTGATAGCCGAGAATCGTGTTGCGCAGCACCGGAAGCAGTGAATAGAACGCGATGGGGAATACACCGATCCAGAATCCGGTGGTGCGAGTGGCGAGATAGAACAGGACCAGTAGGCCGATGGCCGGTGCAGCCGCGCCGATGTTGGCTATTCCCACGAAGAACGGCGCCAGACGGGTGAATCTCGGTCTGGTCAGCAGCGTGCCGAGCGGCACGGCCACCGCGACGACGATGATGACCACCGCGGCCGTGAGCAAGATGTGCTGCCAGGTGAGCGTCGTAATGTTGTCGACGTTGATACTGGCTTTCTGGGTTGCGTTGAGATCGCGGCTGAAGGCCCAGACCAGTACTCCGACTACAAGTATCAGGACGACAACCGGCTGAACCAGTAGCCGGATCCTTTCTGCTCTACGTGTTGCGGCATTTTCGGCGGCACCGAGATCCGCGCCGCCATCGAGATCTGCGGCTCCAGCAGCGGGCGGCGCTGCCAGGTCCTCCGTCGACGCGCTCACTCCGGAACATCCTCGTCATGATCGTGTGCGTGTTCCTCACGCATTTCCGAAAGATGGCTGACCAGTGTGTCGATGGTGATGAGACCGACGTATTCGCCGCGCCGGCCGGTGACTACCGTCGATGCATTGCTTTCGGCAAGCAGCGCTTCGAGTGCATCTTGCAAGGTCGACTGAACGGACACGGCCTCACCGATCTCGTTGCCAACGCCACGCAGCGACGACGCGTGTGCCAGATGTGACGGTGAGACCCAGCGGAGTGGGCGTCCGCGCTGATCGAGAATGAGGGCCCACTTCCACTTACGTGCTGCGAGTGAACTTCTCAGCTCGTCCACCGAGTCGGTCTCCCGCGCGGTGAGGCATTGCTTGAGTTTGATCTGCCGCACCCGCGTCAATGTCAGCTGCTTGAGGGAGGCGTCGGCGCCGACGAAGCCCGCGACCATGTCATTGGCCGGATTGGCGAGGATAGCTTCTGGAGTGTCGTACTGCATGATCGTGGATTGATTGCCCAGCACGGCAATTCGATCGCCGAGTTTGACTGCTTCGTTGAAATCGTGGGTGACGAATACGATCGTCTTCCCGAGTTCCGTTTGCAGACGCATCAACTCGTCCTGCAGTAGTCCGCGCGTGATGGGGTCGACAGCACCGAAGGGCTCGTCCATCAACAGGACTGGGGGATCAGCGGCAAGTGCCCTCGCGACCCCGACACGCTGCTGCTGACCACCGGACAGCTGCCGGGGATAGCGGTCTCGATACGTATCCGGATCCAGCCCCACGAGGTCCAGCATCTCGTCGGTGCGGGCAGCAATCCGCTTCTTGTCCCAGCCGATCAATCCCGGCACCGTCGCCACGTTCTTGGCAATCGTGAAGTGTGGAAACAGGCCGGCCTGTTGGATCGAGTAGCCGATGCCGCGTCGCAGCTTGTCCGGGTCGATCGACAAGGCATCTTTGCCGTCGATGGTGATCTTTCCGGACGTGGGTTCGATGAGACGATTGATCATGCGCATCGTGGTGGTCTTGCCGCAGCCGGACGGGCCGACGAAGACAACGATCTCACCTGCAGGAACAGTGAGGGACACGTTGTCGACTGCCGCGTCTTTCTGTCCTGGGTATCGCTTGGTCACGGATTCCAGAACGATCTCGACTCCGGAAACCGTGGGATCGCTGGTGACGTCATGGGGGATGGTTTCAGTCACTGGAGACCCTTCGAGGTAGTGAGCCGACCGATGACGACGTAGATGGCGTCGAGTATCAGAGCCAGAATGACGATGAGTACCGTGCCGGTCAGTGCTTGAGGAACAGCTGTTGGGCTGCCGACGCGAGATAGTCCGGAGAAGATCAAGTTGCCCAGACCTGGGCCTTTTGCGTACGCCGCGATAGCCAGAATGCCCATGAGCATCTGAGTGCTGACCCGCATACCGGTCAGGATCGACGGCCACGCGAGAGGCAGTTCGATGCGGCCGAGTACACGCAGTCGATTCATACCGACACCGCGTGCAGCATCGGTGATGGCCGGATTCACCGAGTCGAGACCGATGATGGTGTTTCTGATGATCGGAAGTAGTGCATAGAGAATCAGTGCGGTGATGGTCGGCGCGACACCCAGACCGAGAATCGGAATGAGAAGTCCGAGAAGAGCGAACGATGGAACAGTCAAGATCGTGCTGGCCAGCGCTGTTGCCACTGATGAACCAATAGGACTGCGATACACGAGAATTCCGATGGCAACCGCGGCAATGGTTGCAATAATCACCGACTGAATGACGGCCGAAACATGGAGATACGAATCGGTCAATAGCTGTTGTCGTCGTTCGACGACAAATTCCCACAGTGCGCCCATTTTCCGAACCGACCCTCTTTCGGACTGTTGCTGACTCGAACGTGTACCCGTCCCGCAGTTCGGATACACAGGCGTCGTTCGAGTCGTGAAGTGTTTACGTCGACCCTCGTCCAAAAAGTTCAGTACTGCAACTATTTCGGATAGCTGCGTGTCGGATGTTGCTCAACAGACGAAAAGCCGGCGTCACCCGCAGGTATATGCGGTGTGACGCCGGCTGTTCGGCAATCGTAGGTTCGGGTCAGATTTGTCGCTCTGGATAAATGACGGACTACGGGCTGGAAGTTCCTACTGCAACTGGCTCATCCGCTACGCCGCTGGAGGTGGCCTTGGCTCGTCTGAGGTTGTCCAAAGCAGCAGCGCCCGGCCCGATGAAGACCAGCAGGAGCAAGGACCAGCAGAACAGGACAACCGAGTCTCCCTCGTTCTGGATGGGTAGCAAGCCGTCGGGCTGATGCTTCCAGAAGTAGGCAACGGCCATGGAACCCGAGGCAATGAAAGCTGCTGCACGAGTGCCGAGTCCGATGATTATCAACGTGCCGGCCACCAGCTCGATCGTTGCTGCCCAGCCGCCGGGCCAGTCCGTCCACGACGATGTGTTTCCGCCCCATGGAGCTACCGGCCATCCGGTCAGTGTCGACAGGCCATGGCAGAGAAACAGGAAACCGACAACGATGCGGAATGCTGCGATGCCCCATGGTGCCGCCGTGCTGGATATGTTTTTCACCGGAGGAGCATTACACACTCGAGTATGGTTTGCCTACCCTAATAACTGGACGGGTGTCCGAGGTCCTTCCATGTGGGTTTACATCCCAAATGTGCGGCAAGGTAACTGAGGCAAGGGCGTCGGAGATTTTGCTGCGAGTTCAAAGAATGCGGCCTAGGGTAAATCCACCAATCCGCCCTTATGGGAGTGTGACATGGACAAGCCGAATACGGAGACCACACCCGAGCCCGACAAGTCTGCAGTCAAGAACAAGTGGGCCGCCCTGATCGTACTGGTCGGCGGTCTGGCGATGATCGTCATCGACGGCACCATCGTCGGAGTAGCGCTCCCGGTTCTGGTCGACGATCTGAAGTTGAATTTCGACGACGCGCAATGGGTCAACAGTCTCTATTCGGTGATCTTTGCTGCGCTTCTGCTCACTGCAGGTCGGTTAGGCGACAGATTGGGCCGCCGACGTCTGTACGTCGTCGGTATCGCGATATTCGTGGTCGGTAGCTTGTTGGCCTCTACCGCGGACGGCGCAACCAGCCTGATTGTGGCCAGAGCGATTCAAGGCGTCGGTGGTGCGTGCGTACTGCCCGCCACGCTGTCCTCGATGAACTCGATCTTCAGAGGCAAGGACAGGGCGGTGGCGTTCGGCGTGTGGGGTGCCGTCATCGCCGGCGTTGCTGCGATAGGTCCGCTACTCGGTGGCTGGATCACCACGTACTTCACCTGGCCGTGGATTTTTGTCATCAACGTGCCGATCGGCATCGCCCTGATGATCGCGACATACATGGTGGTTCCCGAAACCCGAGCCGGGGTCGTCGAACCGGGGCTCGATGTTCTGGGACTGTTCTTGAGCGCCTTCGGTTTCGGTGCGTTGATCTTTGCACTTATCGAGGGCGGCACACTCGGTTGGTGGACTCAGAAGGCGGATCTGCATCTCTTCGGTATCACGTGGTCCGCCGACGCACCACTATCCGTGGTTCCGACGATCGGCACGATCGGTATCCTCCTGCTGCTGGGATTTGTGTTGTGGGAGAGGCATCGTGGACGAATTCACCGATCTGCGATTCTGGACATGAATTTGTTCTTCACGCCCACCTTCAGCTGGGGCAACGTGACTGCCATGACGGTCGCGATCGCCGAATTCGGCTTGTTGTTCGTACTGCCGCTCTATCTCGTCAACGCATTGGGCCTGAGTACGATGGGCGCAGGCTTCGTGCTTGCCGCGATGGCCGGTGGCGCTTTCATATCCGGTTCGCTCGCAAGGCATCTCACTGCGCTGATCGGCGCACCCCGAACAGTGATTCTGGGATTGCTCCTGGAAGTTGTCGGTGTTGTCGTAGTTGCTGTTTTTGTCAGTTCGACTGTCGCGCCGTGGCTTCTGGCGCTGCTTCTGGTGGTCTACGGAACCGGCCTCGGATTGGCCTCCGCGCAGCTCACCGGAATTACCCTGGCAGACATACCGACCGAAGAATCCGGTCAGGGATCAGCGACGCAGAGCACGGTTCGACAGCTGGGCTCGGCCATCGGAAGTGCCGTCGTCGGCGCAGTATTGGCGTTCGGGTTGTCGAGAAACCTGCCAGGCACACTCGAATCGGGGGGAGTGCCGTCGTCCGAAGCAATCCAACTGTCCGACGCGACACGAGAATCCGCAGGCAGTTCTATCGGAGTCCTGCGGGAGCAGGGGACGCACGGACAACTGGGCGAAGCCGGCCCAGATGTCGTGCGTCTGCTCTCCGACGGATTTGCGGAAGCGACGCGCTACTCGCTTTACGTGTCGGCGGCGTTCCTCGTCCTGGGTCTGATCGGAGCGTTTCGAGTGCAGGCGAGCGCCAGACTCAGGCCCAGCTGAGTGCGTCTTCGTTGGACAGGCGCGGCAGGCGGTCGAACCACGGGTTCTCGCCGGGATGGCCGATGTTGACCACGAGGGTGGTCTTGAAGCGGCCGTCGGCGAAGAACTCGCCGTCGATGCCCGCAGCGTCGAATCCGGCCATCGGGCCGGCGACCAGGCCCTGTGCGCGGATCGCGAGAATCACGTAGCCGGCCTGCAGGGCGGCGTTGAACCGACTGGTCGACGTGGCAGCAGCCTCGTCGGACGCGAAGTGGTCCTTCATTTCCGGGCGGATCGGGAACAGGGCAGGAATGTGCTCGTAGAACTTGGTGTCGACAGCGAGGACCGCGACTGCCGGCGCGGAAGCAGTCTTGGCTTTGTTGCCGTCGGCCATGTGCTCTACAAGGCGCGCTTTACCCTCCTCTGTCCGTACGAACAGCACGCGAAGCGGGTTGGTGTTGGCTGCGGTCGGCGCCCACTTCGCGAGTTCCCAGATCGCGGTGAGTTCGTCGTCGGTCACTGGTTCGTTGGAGAAAGAGTTGGCCGTGCGAGCTTCGGTGAAGAGAAGTTCGCGGCTGGCGGTGTCGAGCTGCTTTGCGGTAAATGGGGTGGCTGCGTCGATTGACATCGGTGGTTCCGTTCCGTGATGGCTTGCCAGGCATCTCCGGCAAGACGAGTTGCTAGTAAAAACAAAGTGACTATGAGTACGTTAGCACTGACGCTAGGATGGTGAAGTGGAGAGTAAGAGTGGAACTGATCATCAACCCCGCGTCTGTGATGCGGCGTTGGCACGGGCTTTCCGCTTTCTCGGCAAACGCTGGAACGGTGTCATCCTCGCAACGCTGCTCGGTGGGCCTGCGGGATTCGCGGAACTGAAGCGTGCGGTCGGGGGAATCAGTGATTCCGTACTATCTGACCGGTTGACCGAACTGGCGAGCGCAGGGCTGGTGACACGGACCGTCGACGCCGGACCGCCCATTGCCGTGGAGTACCAACTCACGGTGTCTGGCCAGGCCTTGCTCCCTGCGTTGAGTGAATTGACGACCTGGGCTGCCGAGAATCTGCCGGCCGAGGGTTGTACGAGCTGAACTACCGCGTGTGTACGGTTCGGTGTGATTCGTACCAGGTGTCACCAGCAGGCTCTCCGCCCAAGTTCCAACTCCACGAGATTGTCGGCGTGATGCGTGAGTAGACCCCGGGGCCGACCATGCCCACCCTGTCGATCGGCGGTTCGGCAATGCCGTAGATCCTGATTCCGCGCGCGACGAATGGCTCGAACGACGGCATGTCATCGATGACCAGTGCAACCTCGTAGTGCCCTGAGCGGATGTTGCGGAATTTGCGGGTATTGACGACGGCCTCGCCGACCCCACCTATCCATAGGTGAGTGCCGTCGTATTCGAAGGCCAACGGCACGACGTCCGGTTGACCGTCTGGGCCCACAGTGGCAACTCTCGCAAGAGGTTGCGACGCCATGTACTCGATTTCCTGGTCTGTGAACGACATCAATTGATCCTTCCGCAGGTTCGCGACAAGTCCGCAACGTAGTTGCAACGTATGCGCCAATAGTGTTCTGGATCACACCGAGTTTCCGCGTCGGAAACTGGTGCGCAGTATCGGTCCAGGTTCGCTACCGGTGGCGATCACGGACAAGGCTCCGTGGGTTGACAACACAGCCCACGGAACCGTCCCCTCCGGCCAGGTGGGGCGAACCGCCCGGACACCGGCCGACAAGGAGTCCAGGTGTCTGTCGCGGCGGATACGTCTGTAGTGGACCTCGGGTGCTCCGAGCTTCCCGAAACTTTCCCCGAGCTTCTTCCAGGACCGCCGTCGTTGGCGATGTGCCTGACGGAACCGCCACGAGGGCTCGCCGACATTGCCTCGCTGGTGCTCGCGGCACCGTGGTTGCTCCGTTCGCCGCGAGGTGACGGACACCCGATTCTGGTCCTGCCGGGATTGTTGGCGTCCGACACGTCGACGATGGCAATGCGCGCGTACTTGCGGTTTCTCGGATATCGAGTCCACGGCTGGAACCTCGGCATCAATACCGGGCCGACGCCTCAGGTTGTCGACGGTCTGCCTGGGGTCCTCGCAGGTCTGGCGGATCGCTACGACAAACCGGTGTCGGTGATCGGGTGGAGCTTGGGCGGTATCTATGCCCGCCAACTTGCGCGGGATCTCCCGCACTCCGTGCGACAGGTGATCACCCTGGGAAGTCCATTCGGGTTGAGCAACCTGCAGCAGACGCGTGTCGGTGCGCTGTACTCACGTATGTCCGGCAACCATGCGATTCTTCCACCCGTCAACGGTATCGAGTGGGAACTCGGTCACCCGTTACCCGTTCCGGCAACGGCGCTCTACTCCAAGCGGGACGGTGTGGTTCCGTGGCAGGTGTGCCGCGACTTCCCGTCGGATCGTTCGGAAAGTGTTGCGGTACATGGCAGTCACATGGGGTTGACGCACAATCCTTCGGCGTTGTGGGCAGTGGCCGACAGGCTCGCGCAGGCCGCAGATACCTGGAATCCGTTTGTCGTTCCCAGGCATCTGCGGCGACTGTATCCGCGCTGAACCGTCGTCTGGCCTCTAGGCCTTGGGTACGCGGACGATCAGTGCGTCGCCCTGCCCGCCGCCGCCGCACAGTGCGGCCGCGCCGATGCCGCCGCCGCGGCGCGCCAACTCGAGTGCGAGGTGCAGCGCGATCCGGGCACCGGACATGCCCAGGGGGTGCCCGACGGCGATGGCGCCGCCGTTGACGTTCACCTTCGCCGGGTCGAGGCCGAGCTCACGCGTGGAGGCGATACCGACGGCCGCGAACGCCTCGTTGATCTCGACGAGATCGAGATCGGTGGGGTTGATGCCTTCCTTCGCGCAGGCCTTCGCGATGGCCCGCGCCGGCTGGGACTGCAGGGTCGAATCGGGGCCCGCGACCACACCGTGGGCACCGATCTCCGCGATCCACGCCACACCGAGTTCTTCGGCCTTGGCCTTGCTCATCACGACCACGGCGGCGGCGCCGTCGGAGATCGGGGAGGCGGAGCCGGCGGTGATGGTGCCGTCCTTGCTGAACGCGGGACGCAGTTTGCCGAGGGATTCGACGGTGGTGTCGGCGCGGATGCCCTCGTCCTGCGCGAAGACGATCGGATCGCCCTTGCGCTGCGGGATCGAGACGGGGACGACCTCGTTGTCGAAGAGGCCGTCCTTCCAGGCGCGGGCGGCGTTCTGGTGTGAGGCCGCGGCAAACGCGTCCTGCTCCGCGCGGGTGATGTGGGTTCCGTCCTGCTGATTGACCTGTTCGGTGAGCAGGCCCATCGCCTGGTCGGTGAAGATGTCGTGCAGGCCGTCGTACGCCATGTGGTCGCGCATCGTGACGTCGCCGTACTTGAACCCTTCGCGGCTTTTTTCGAGCATGTGCGGTGCGCGGGACATCGATTCCTGCCCGCCGGCGACGACGACGTCGAATTCGCCGGCGCGGATCAGCTGATCGGCGAGGGCGATGGCGTCGACACCGGAGAGGCAGACCTTGTTGATGCTCAGGGCGGGAACGCTCATCGGGATGCCCGCGGCGACGGCGGCCTGGCGGGCCGGCATCTGGCCGGCGCCTGCGGTGAGAACCTGACCCATGATGACGTACTCGACCTGCTCGGGGTCGACACCGGCCTTGTCCAGGGCGCCCTTGATGGCGATGCCACCGAGATCGGACCCGGACAGGTCCTTCAACGAACCCATGAGTCGACCCATCGGGGTACGGGCTCCGGCAACAATCACAGAACTGGTCATCACAGGTCTACTTTCAATTCGGTGCCGGTGGCACGGACAACGTCATCGACAGTGACGCCGGGGGCCAATTCACGCAAGGTAAGTGTGCCGCCGTCGGTGACGTCGATGACTGCAAGGTTGGTGATGATGCGATCTACGACGCCTTGGCCGGTCAGCGGCAGGGTGCATGCGTCGACAATCTTGGGGTTGCCGTCGCGATCGGTGTGTTCCATGACGACGATGACACGACGGGCACCATGGACAAGATCCATCGCGCCGCCCATGCCCTTGACCATTTTGCCGGGGACCATCCAGTTGGCGAGGTCGCCGGTCTTCGAGACCTGCATGCCGCCGAGAACTGCGGTGTCGATGTGGCCGCCGCGGATCATGCCGAAGGAAAGAGCGGAATCGAAGTATGCCGCACCGGGATTGACGGTGACGGTTTCCTTGCCCGCGTTGATGAGATCCGGGTCGA
Source organism: Rhodococcus sp. MS16 (assembly GCF_013277795.1). NCBI lineage: Bacteria > Bacillati > Actinomycetota > Actinomycetes > Mycobacteriales > Nocardiaceae > Rhodococcus > Rhodococcus sp. MS16. The sequence goes on along the minus strand of NZ_VBTM01000017.1, from coordinate 60,209 downwards.
CGTTGTCCTCGGTGGGGTACGGGCCGGTGCCCAGGATGCCGTTCTCCGAGTGAAGAACTACCCGAACGTCCGAGCTGAGGTATCCGGGGATCAAGGTGGGCAGACCGATTCCGAGGTTCACGTATTCGCCGTCGATCATCTCGGCCGCGGCACGGGCCGCCATGTCGTTGCGGGTCCAACCGGTCACTGTGGCTGATGCGGTCATCGTGTTGCTCCTTCGGACGCGCTGACGGTTCGCTTTTCGATTCGTTTGTTCTGGGGCCCGGTGTGGACAACACGCTGGACAAAAACCCCGGGAAGATGAACTGAAGCCGGGTCGATCTCGCCAGGCTCGACAAGCCGTTCCACCTGGGCGATGGTGATTCGCCCCGCCATAGCAGCGAGTGGGTTGAAGTTCATCGCCGTCTTGTCGAAGACGAGGTTGCCCTCGGTGTCACCCATGACGGCGTGAACCAGGGCGTAATCGGCCGTGATTGCTTCTTCCATCACGTATCGCTTGGTTCCGAAGGTGCGAGTTTCCTTGGGTGGGGACGCAATTGCGATGGAACCGTCGCTGTTGTAGCGCCAGGGCATGCCGCCGTCGGAGATAGGGCTACCGACACCTGCCGGAGTGAAGAACGCCGGGATTCCGGTTCCGCCGGCGCGCAGGCGTTCTGCCAGTGTTCCTTGCGGTGTCAGTTCCACTTCGAGTTCGCCAGCTAGGTACTGACGCGCGAATTCCTTGTTCTCTCCGACGTACGACGCCGTCACGCGCCGAATTCGACCGGCAGACAGCAGGATTCCGAGTCCGTGATCGTCAACGCCGCAGTTGTTGGAGAACACTTCGAGTTCCCGTGCGCTGGTTGCCGCGATCGCTTCGATCAAGGCGTCAGGGATTCCGCACAGTCCGAATCCGCCGACGGCCAGGGTCGCGGCGTCGGTGATGTCGGCGACCGCATCGGTCGCGGACTGGTACACCTTCGTTGCCATCGTCATCTCCCCATCTTGCGTTCATCTGACGAACGCATTGTTTTTCTCTGGATGAATTCAACTATGCGCAGATCCAGCAATCAATGACGATGGGAAAGATGATAGAAAATGGTCGCTGGGCGACCAATTATCGTTGATACGTTCATTCAGTGAACGCTAGGATGGACACATGGCATCGAGGGAGCAAGCGCCGCACATGGTGGCTCGGGTGGCAGCGGTCTTGCGTGCGGTCGCCGCGTCGGAACCAGACGGCGCAACGACCACTGAGCTGAGCAAGGCGGCCGATCTCGCTCGTCCGACGGCTCACAGGCTGCTTACGTCGCTGGCGGAAGAGGGTCTGGTGGACCGCGACGCGAAGAGTGGGCGTTGGTCTCTGGGGCCGGAGTTGTATCTCCTCGGTACCGCTGCGGGCAGTCGATATGACATCACCGACTCGGCGCGCGATGTTCTCGAGGATCTGGCCCGATTGACGGGGGAGAGTGCCTTCTTGTCCGCACGGCGTGGCGACGAAACAGTGTGTGTCGTGAGGCAGGAGGGGAGCTTTCCCCTGAGATCCCATGTGCTCTATGAAGGAAAACGATTTCCACTAGGCGTCGCGTCGGCTGGTCTGGTGATCCTGAGTCACTCGCCTGCCAGTGAGGTCGACAGTTATTTCGCGCGTAGAGACCTCACCGCGGAGTGGGGAGACGACCACAGTGAGGAAGCCGTTCGCCGTCGAATCAGCCTGACCCGCGCCGCCGGCTACGCGGTCAATCCGGCTCTCCTCGTCGAGGGGAGTTGGGGAATGGGCGCCGCCGTCTTCGACCGACGGGGACGGCCGGCGTGGGCCCTGAGCTTGACCGGTGTCGAGACTCGATTCCGGCCGGACCGGATCCCCGAACTGGGAAGACTCCTGCTCGAGCAGGCACATGTCCTGACGACTCGGCTCAAAACCCACTCCGTACCGTAGAACTTGCCGCGTCACTACCGGAGGAGGAACTCGAGCGTGACTCGTTCGAATGCTTCTTTCGCTTCGACCATGACCCAGTGCCCGCAGTTCGGGAAGATGTGCAACTCGGCGTTCGGTATGAGTCGCATCGGGATCATCGGCATGTCGGGCGGGCACTGACGGTCGTCGAGGCCCCAGGTCAGCAATGTCGGGCATTGCACGCCGTGCATCATGGACCAGTACGGTGGCCGATTCGACTCGGACGTCATTTTCTGCTGCGCGGCAAAGGCTTTGGACCCGTACATCGCTGCAAGACTCTTGTGGGATTCCGGATCCTTGGCGCTCTCCCAGCGTTCCTCGATGCGTTCTTCGGTAATGATGCTGGGGTCATGCACCATGCATCGAAGCCATCGAATCAACTTCTCCCGAGTGGGACCGTCGGCAAATTCCTGAAGCAGTCGAGTGCCCTCGCTCGGGTTCTGGCTGAAAATGTTGGGGCCGACACCGCCGATCGTGACCAGTTTCTTCACTCGCTCGGGGTGCCGCATCGCCACGTTCGACCCGACGACACCGCCCATCGAGTTGCCGATCATCGCAGCGGATTCGATGTCCAAAGCATTCATGAAGCGAGTGACTGAGGAACCTGCGGTGACGACGGGATGGCCGTCGACGGGATCGCTGATACCGAAGCCGGGGAATTCCAGTACGTAACAATGGAAGTGCTGCGCGAAGGTGGCAAGGTTGCCGCGGTAGTTTCGCCATCCACTGACTCCGATTCCGGATCCGTGCAACAGAATCAGCGGTGGACCGTCGCCCGCCTCGTGGTAACGCAATACCCCTTTGCCGGTAGCGATTTCTCTCTTGGTCCCCTCGTAACTCACATCCATTCGGCAATACTAGAACAGGTGTCAGTTTTGAGGCGTGTTTCCGTCGGGGTCAACCCTGATTGTCGCTCGGGGTAGCACTGATACCTGAGGATGAACCGTGGCCGGAAAGATGGGTCCTGCGCCCGATGTGCGGCGCGGCAGTTCGGCGGATAGTTGATGTCAACGCGGCAGTCGCCGCGACACGTACCGAAAGGTCAATCCATGACGTCATCGATGAAGACCCGCAAGCTCACTCGCGCACGGTCGGGTGCAATGTTCGGCGGTGTGTGCGCCGGCATTGCACGCTACTTCGGGTGGAAGGCGTCGACTGTTCGGTTGCTGTTCGTACTGTCGTGCTTGCTGCCCGGACCGCAGTTTCTGATCTACCTCGTGATGTGGATTTTCATTCCACGCGAAACGATCTGAGCGCGCTGTTCAGCGTTTGCGAGATTTGAGTATCAGCTTTGCCTCATGCAGCTCGTCCGGCGTCAGGGGTGGCAAAGGTAAGGGGTCTCGGTGTTTGCCCTCGGCGCGGAGTCCGTCGAGCATCACCGACAGGAACCGGCGCCACACCGTCGGGTTGACGGGTTGGGCGAACTCGGTGACCGCTCCCACCATGAAGATGAGTCCGAAGAGGTCGGTGGACACCGCATCGGGGCGCAGCATTCCGGCGTCTCGTGCTCGCCGAAAGATCTCTTCGACGGCAGGTTCGATGATGGATCGCTGACTCGCGACCTGCTCGCATCCCTCGTCTGTTCCGTTGAGTACGTCCTTGAGTCCGCGGTTGACAGACATTCGGCCACAAGCGAATTCGGCAAATGTCACCAAGGCGTCCCAGGGGTCCGGGTTGGCGAGCGACGCCTCGGTGGCAGCGGCCATGTCGGCGAAGTTCTGCTGGAAGACGCCGTCGATCAATTCTTCTTTGTTTGCGAACCGTCGGTACACCGTGCCGACGCCGACACCCGCGCGGCGAGCCACGTCGTCGAGTGTGACGTCGATGCCTTCTTCCGCGTACAACTCACGCGCGGCGTCGATGATCAATCGCCTGTTGCGGGCGGCGTCGGCGCGAAGAGGGCGCTCCATTGCGGTGCTCATGATGTCCAGTTTACTCGCCAAGTGGAGACATGATCTCCATTTGGGTGTAGCGTTTTCGCTAACCGGAGAAGCCATCTCCGCATAGCTCGGGCGAGGGAACATGTCAGAAACTGCTGAGTGGACTGAAATCGACAAGTCCCCGGCGCCTTCAGGGGACAACCACGCAAAACGGTGGCTGATTCTCGCGGTTCTGGGAATTGCGCAGCTCATGGTGGTCTTGGACGCCACTATCGTCAACATCGCGCTGCCGGCAGCGCAGCGTTCATTGGAATTCGGTGATTCCGATCGTCAGTGGATCATCACCGCGTACGCCTTGGCCTTCGGCAGCTTGCTGCTGCTCGGTGGCCGGTTGAGCGACCTGTTCGGCCGCAGGCGCACCTTTATCGTCGGGCTGATCGGATTTGCGGTTACCTCGGCAATCGGCGGCGCGGCGGTCAATTTCGAAATGCTGGTCGCCGCGCGTGCAGGTCAGGGCGTCTTCGGTGCACTACTTGCTCCGGCGGCACTGTCACTACTGTCGGTGACCTTCACGGATCCGGCAGAACGGGCAAAGGCCTTCGGCATCTTCGGCGCAGTGGCCGGCGGCGGCGGCGCTATCGGATTGCTCCTCGGCGGTGCGCTTACCGAATGGGTGGACTGGCGCTGGTGCCTGTACGTGAACCTGTTCTTCGCGGCAATCGCGCTGGTCGGAGCCGTGCTGCTGTTTGCGCCCCACGTCACTACCGGAGCCAGGCCGAAACTCGACATCCCCGGAACCGTTCTGGTGTCGATCAGCCTCTTCAGCATCGTCTTCGGATTCTCGAAGGCTGAATCGAACGGTTGGGGTGCCGGTACCACCATTGCGTGGCTGACCGCGGGCGTCGTATTCATGGCCGCATTCATCTACTGGCAAACCAAGTCCGACCATCCGCTGCTCCCGCTGCGAGTGGTCACCGATCGAATCCGCGCCGGCTCGTACCTGGCTATCTTCCTTTCCGGCGCAGGCATGTTCGCGGTCTTCTTGTTCTTGACGTACTACATGCAGTTGATCCTCGGATACACGCCGATCGTGACCGGTCTGGCCTTCATGCCCATGGTGTTCGGAATCGTCACGGCGGCAACGCTGTCCACTGCAGTACTTCTGCCGAGATTCGGTCCTCGTATCCTGATCACCAGCGGAATGGTCATCGCCGCAATCGGAATGACAATTCTGGCGCAGATTTCGGTGGACAGCACGTACGCCGTCCACATTCTGCCCGGACTGGTCGTCACCGGCCTCGGTATGGGCAGCATCTTCGCGCCGTCGATGCAGGGCGCAACCTCGGGTGTGCGCTACGAAGATGCCGGAGTTGCGTCGGCAACGGTCAACACGATGCAACAGGTGGGCGGTTCCATCGGGACAGCGCTACTGAGCACCATCGCGGCATCCGCGTCTACGAATTACCTCGTCGGTCGTGAGGTCAACCCCATCACGCAGGCGCAGGCCGCCGTCGAAAGTTACACCACGACGTTCTACTGGGCTGCAGCCATTTTTGCGGTCGGCGCTGTGCTGACGGCATTGGTTGTTCGGAGTGGACTACTCCCGACGGCACCTGAGGGTGAACCGGTTCTGGTGCACTGAGATAAAGGTCGGGGCCGCTGTCTGAATGAACTGGTCAGCAGGCGGCCCCGACCTTCTCGACTCAGCAGGGGCCGTCCGGTCCACTTCCGTAACGGTGCATGACGTGGTCGAGTTGCTCGGTCGTGAGGGCCGGCACGGGAAGTTCACGGTGTGTGGTCCGCGATGCCCGCAAGCCGTCGATGATGAAGCCGAGAACGCGGCGGTATGCCTCCGGAGCATCGTCGCCCGTGAAATTCTGCGACAGCTTGATGGTCTGGATGAGAAGTGGAACGTCGCTGATTTCGAAGTCGTCGCGCAAGGTGCCCTCATCCTTCGCGCGGTTGACGAGGGCGGCGGTACTGCGAGTGATGCTGGCACGGGCACGGGTGAACGCGTCGGACGTGAAACGGGCGTCCATCAGAATGTCGCCGAATCCGCGACTGTCTGCCATACGACGCGAGATCGCTTCGAGGTAGTGGACAAGCCCGTCCCAGGCGCCGGGAATCTCGAGTGACGTTGTCGCAAGGGATTCGATCTCCGCGCAGCGGGAGTCGAACAAGGCCTGGATCAATTCGTCCTTGCTGGCGAATCGTCGGTAGACGGTGCCGACTCCGACGCCCGCGTGACGTGCGACATCCGCCAGCGTGGCATCGAGGCCCTGGGCTCCGAAGACTTCACGCGCGGAACAGAGGATGCGTTCGAGGTTCGCCTGGGCGTCGGCACGCAGACGTGGCTGTCCGCAAATGTCCGACGATCCCACTAGTGCATCGGGGTGACTTGTCGGCATCCTCACAGTCTACGACACTAAGCGGAACATACGGTTCCGCTAGTGTTATATTGCTAAGCGGAACGAATGGTTCCGATTAACTTCACGAGAGAAGCCATTTATGAGCACGTCTGACATCTGGGTCGGGAGTAAAACGACCTCGATGATGGGTACGCGGAATATCGGCTTCTCGGGCCGCGCACTGCGGGCTCTCTCCGGTGACGGTGCGTTCATCCAGCTCATCCGATTCGCTCTTGTCGGCGGCATCAGTAACATCCTCTACTTCGCCGCGTTCCTTGCTCTGCATGGCGACGGAGTCCTTGTCGCCAACGCCGTGGGCGCGGTGCTCAGCACTATTCTTGCCAACGAACTTCATCGGCGGCTCACGTTCCACGCCGCTGACCGCGTCCACTGGTTCACCGCGCAGTGGGAAGGCGGCGGACTGGCACTTGTCGGACTGCTCGCCAGCTCGGCTGCCATCAGCGCACTCGGTTTCCTGTTCCCCGGCGCAACTGGCGTTGTACAAGCCGGCCTCGTGATCGGAGTCAGCGCACTCGTCGGAGGCCTGCGCTTTGTCGCCCTCCGCGGATGGGTGTTCTGACCGAACCAGACGCAGCGTGCGGAACACTGTGAGTCATGAGCATGTCGATAGCCGACTCCGGTATCCGTCTCGGGCTGCTCTGTCTGGCGATGGCGGTGTTGGCGGCGCTCGTTTATCGCTTCACTCGCATCGGCAGTGTTCGTGTCGTCCCCGGTGCGCTGGTGCGTGGCGCCATCCAATTGGCAGCGATTTCCTTGATCCTGGCTGCTGCTCTCGCTCACCTCTGGTCGGCGGTACTCGTGCTGATCGGGATGTTTGCGGCCGCGTCATTCACGGCTGCGCGTAGATCGAACTCCGGTCGCTCCGGCGTTTGGCTGAGTGCCGCTGTGCTCGCGGGCATCGCCGTTGTGCTCCCACTCATGCTCATATCAGGGGTGGTTCCCTTGGAGGGGGTTGCGATCGTGCCGATCGGCGGGATCGTGATGGGCGGCGCTATGACCGCGACATCGATGGCCGCTAAACGTGGACTCGACGCCATCGACTCCCGATACGGTGAGGTCGAAGCTGCCCTCAGCCTTGGTTTTTCGCAGCGCGACGCCCGGTGGGAGGTGGCGAGAACTGCCGCCGCCGACGCTTTGCTGCCAGGAGTCGACCAGACGCGAACCGTCGGCCTGGTGACTTTGCCCGGAGCGTTTGTCGGCGTTCTGCTTGCGACGGGATCCGCGGTGCAGGCCGGGGCTGTGCAGATCCTTGTATTGGCAGGGTTGTTGTTGGCGCAAACCTGCGCGGTAGCCGTTGCCGTGGAGTTGGTTGCGCGAGGCCGCGTCTACCGAGGTAGGCGAGTCAGAGCTGCGCGAGTTCGTTGATCTTGTTGCTGCGCAGGACCCGATCGGGCAGATCAGGGGCGTTCGACGCGAGGGTGATCATTGCCGTACCGATGTTCTCACTTGTTGTGACGCTTGCCGGCAGCACAATGCGCAGCAGTGGGTACAGTCCCGCTGACAGTTGATAGAACGCCTTGTACCACCACGTCTTCGACGGCGATCCGGGGCGCGGGCGGATAAACCCCGGCCGGAAGATGTAGACGGTCAGAGGCAGTGCCAGCAGTGCGTTCTCGGTTGCGCCACGTACTCGCTTCCACATGGTCGTGCTGGTCTCGGTGGAGTCGGCACTCTCGCCGGAAACGTAGACGAACACCATGTGCGGATTCAGCCGTGCGAGTGTCGTCGCGGCAGCGAGCGTGAGGTCGCGGGTGATCCGGGTGTAGTCGGTTTCGTTCATTCCGGCAGACGAGGCACCGAGGCAGAAGAAGCAGGCATCGGCGCCGATGAGGTCTCCCTCGATGCTCGTGAGATCGAGCAGATCGCGATGAACGATGTCGACTATTTTTGCGTCGCCGATCGTGATCGGATTACGGCCGACGGTCACTACCGTGTCGATTCGCGAATCCGTCAGGCACTCGCGCAGAACACTGTTGCCCACCATTCCCGTTGCCCCGAAAATTACGACCTTCATCTGTGTTGCCCCCCGTTGTCGAATTCTGCGTTGTCGAATTCTGCGAACACACTACGCAGCGGTGTCGGGGCGGAGTATGCCGGAGCGCCAACTGAACGTTTGACCTGCAACGATTGGTCTCTTTCATCCAACTTGCGACCAAAGTCCCTACAAACCGTCCGGACGGTAGGGAGAGGATGGGTGCATGGACGAAGCGGGGGACGAGCTACATGTGCTCGGGTCGGAAACCGCCGGTCGATGTGTGGAGGCGTTGACCATCATCGTTTTCGGCGCGCTGTGTGCTGTTGTCGCAGGTTCCGCGATGTGCCTTCTCATCGGTGTGGTGGTGGGACTCGTTCGACTGGTCTACCTGTTTGCGCGCGAGTTGTTCTTCGAGAACGACATGTGGTCGTTGATGCTCCCGAACGTCGAGTGGAAGCGATCCAGGATGTAATTCTGACGCATGTTCCAGGGCGACTTCGATCCCTGCTTCGGGAATTGTTCGACGGCACGCAACACATATCCCGACTCGAGATCGAGAATGGGGCGTTGATCCATGTCCTCGGTTACCTGCGGAACGCAGGTGGAGTATCCGCGCTTGTCCATCTCGGCGAGCAGGCGGCACACGTACATCGACGTCAGGTCTGCCCGCAGCGTCCACGACGCGTTGGTATACCCGACGCACATCGCGAGATTCGGAACTTCGCTGATCATCATGCCTTTGTAGACGTATCGATCGCCAAGGGATACCGGCTCACCGTCTACGTCGAGGGACATTCCGCCACAGGCTTCCATCTTCAATCCTGTTGCTGTGACCACGATGTCCGCGTCGAGTTCAGTGCCGGACATCAAGCGAATCCCGGACTCGGTGAACGTCTCGATGCGATCGGTTTCGATGGAGGCCTTGCCGGATTTCAGCGCCTTGAACAGATCGCCGTCGGGTACGACGCATAGTCGCTGATCCCACGGGTCATAGGCGGGCGTGAAGTGCGGATCGATCGGAACATCATGGGGGAGTTGCCGCTTGGCGGCTATGCTCAGTAGCTTCTTCGCGCGTGCCGGGCTGCGACGGCACAGTTGGTAGAAGCCGAGATTGACCAGGACGCTTTTCCACCGGGCCACACTGTGTGCCACCTTGCTCGGCAGGTACTTGCGGAAGGAATCCGCGATCTTGTCTTTCGACGCCAACGTCAGAATGTACGACGGTGACCGTTGCAGCATCGTGACGTGCTCGGCGCTCTTGGACATCGTAGGAACCAAAGTGACTGCGGTAGCGCCACTTCCGATCACAACCACCTTCTTGCCGGTGTAATCGAGATCGTCCGGCCAGAACTGTGGATGCACGACGGTTCCGCCAAACGTTTCCAAGCCTGGGAAATCGGGTGTGTATCCGGCGTCGTAGCTGTAGTAGCCGCTGCAGAGATAGAGAAAATTGCAGGTGAGTGTGTGTTCCCGATCCTCGGACACGACAGTGAGCGTCCAGACCGACGTTTCCGACGACCAGGACGCCGCAGTCACTTTCTGGTTGTACCGAATCTTCTGATCGATACCGTTCTCACTGGCGGTGTCCCGGACGTATTGCAGGATCGACGGGCCGTCGGCGATTGCCTTGGCATCGGTCCACGGGCGGAACGGATACCCCAGCGTGAACATGTCGGAGTCGGAGCGAATGCCGGGATACTTGAACAGATCCCAGGTTCCGCCACTGTTCGAGCGAGCCTCGAGAATGGCGTACGACTTTCCGGGAAGCTCGGTTTGAAGGCGATACGCAGCACCGATACCCGACAGGCCTGCACCGACGATCAGTACATCGAGGTGTTCGGTGCTCATCTGTGTACTCCGTATCGAGTGCGCCGTCCCGGTGAAAAGGTGGTCGAAACCCAGCCTACTGACCGATGCGCCGGCGATCGAAATCGGAACCTCGCGCCGCGAAGCTCCACAATTCACGGCTGTTATGGCAGATGATGGGATGTCCGAGTACACGTCATGGGCATTGTTGTGGAGAAAAGAAAACATGGGCTGTTCGAGTAGGGTCGGCGCGGCACTGGTGGTTGTGTGTACAGCGCTGTCACTGAATGCGACAGTTGCGCGCGCGGAAGAACCGATCGCGGGATCGGTTGTCTCTCATATGCCACTCGCCGCGGCGACGCTACCGATTGGAGCCGCCGTTTCCGAACAGATTGTCTACCGAACTCTTCGGACGGCCGATCGGCAAGGAATCTCGTCGGGTTCGATATTCCTGCCGGAGGGGGCACCGCCGACGGGTGGGTGGCCGGTGATCTCGTACGCCCACGGAACTGTGGGCAGCGCTGATCGCTGCGCGCCTTCGGTGGCCGGGTTCTACGAGACCGAACGACGCCCCATCGAGCGATGGTTGGCGGAGGGCTACGCAGTTGTGGCGACGGACTACTCGGGACTCGGGACCGAGGGCGCTCTGGCCTACCTCGACGGCCCAGCCGCGGGTGCCAACGCAATCGACATCGTTCGCGCCGCGCACGAGGTGTACGGCGACGTGCTGGACGAACGCTGGATGGTGGCGGGTCTGTCGGAAGGTGGGCATGCTGCCTACTTCGCCGGCCATGAAGCAAGTTCCCGCGCACCGGAATTGGATTTCCGGGGCACAGTGGTTGTTGCCGGACCTACTCACCTGGAGGGGTTGTTCCCGCTCGGTGGCCCGTTGTTCCCGGAGTTGGGTATTCCCGGACTCGTGGTTTATGTCCTCTACCTTCTCGGTGGGATCGATGATCAGCGTCCGGAAGAGAATGTCCGACAGTATCTTTCGCCCCTCGGAATTTCGTGGATGGAGAAGGCTGCGACGCAGTGTGCGGTCGATATCGGTAAGACTGTTGCAAGCGAGAGGGTTCCCTTGGGCGCTCTCTTTTCTCAATCGCTGTGGACGCCACACATTTACGAATTGATGCGAGAGATGCTTCAGGTTCCGGTCGACGGTTACGACCGGCCGTTGCGCATCGTTCAGTCCACCGCCGACACAACACTTCCCATTCCGTTCACCTGGGCGCAACTCGTCGATCTACGTTCCAGAGGTACGCAATTCGAGTATCAAGAAATCCAGGGAGTCCCCCACAGTCAGTCCGTGATTGCATCGATGGATCAGACTGTCGAGTTCACGCAGCGAGTAATGCGCTAGCGCATGCGGCGATGAAAATCGCTGTCGCCGGTCTGCGCGAACCACACTATTGCCGCGATCGCGTACAGGATGACGAAGATCAACAGCAGCCCGCCCGCTATCACGAGTGATATCTGTCCAAGCCTCTTGACCCGGTCCGATGCGTAGCGTGAACCGTCCGCGTCGCCGTCCGCCCACAACGGATACACGTTGAACGCGTGGTTGAAAGCCGAGAAGGCCAGCGGCCAGAAGAAGAGCAAGGACACCACCGCCCACCCGGCATTGACCGGTGGGCGGTCGGGGTTCCGCGGGAAGGCTGCAGACGTGGGTTGCGCAGCGGTGGGTTGCGCAGCGGTGGGTTGCGACCGAGGGGGTTGTTCCGAACTTGTCATGATGGGCTCCTGACATGAGGGTTCTCCTCGACGCTACTGCGATTCAGCTCGAGAATCATCGGAGTAACCCAACTAGGCGGAAACCGGTGTGTGATCCGCGAGCAACCTGGCTACCGGAAGAACGTCCTTGACGGCCATGTCGATACGTTCGAATACCTCAGGGTTGAGGATGGTCGTCCCGTCGAAATCACCGGCGCTGAGATAGATGCCGACAGGAGCAGTCCATGCTTGGAAGAACGCAAAGAGTGGCCGCAGTGCCTGGTCGAGAACCAGTGCATGCCGATCACTTCCGCCGGTTGCCGCGAGAATGACAGGCGTGTTCGCGAGAGCATATTGATCGACGAGATCGAAGAAATGCTTGAACATTCCGGTGTACGAACCGCGGAACACAGGCGACGCCGCAATCACGATGTCTGCGTTTTCGACCGCGTTCAGCGCGTCGGCGGTGGCTGCGTCGACGTGGTCACGATCGAGTGCGCCGGCCAAGCCGGGAACCAGATCCACGATCTCGATCACCCGAGCGTCGACTTGCTCGACGTCTCCCATCGTCTCGATGACGAGGTCGACCAGTGCCCGGGTTTTCGACGGCCTGGACATGCTGCCGACAACGGCAACAACTTTCAGGGGTGTTGTCATGAGTTGTCCTGCTTCTCGGTTGGTGTCAGGGATTCGATTTCCTTGCGGACGACGGGAGCGACTTCGGTGCCCAGGATCTCGATGGCTCGGAGCATGTCCTTCTGGGGAACGTTGCCGAAACCCATCTGGATCATGATCCGGTCGTGGTGAAACAGTTCGTACTGCGCCATTGTCTTGTCGATGATCTCTTGCGGACCACCGAGGAAGAAGGCTCCGGCTGTTGTCGCCTGCGCTTCGTATGCCCTGCGCGGCATGGGAACTCCGTTGCCACGCTGGTGGTGGTTCTGCATCCAACCGGCTTGGAAGTACGGGTACGACGTATCGAGAGCGGCCTGCTTCGACGTGTCGACGAAGCCTGGCGACGCAATCGAAACCTTCAGGTTCTTCGGGTCGTGGCCGAACTCCACGGCGGCCCGGCGGTACAGGTCGACAAAGGGCTCGAACTGCTGGTAACTACCGCCGATGATGGCCAGCGACAACGGAAGTCCCAGCTTGGCTGCCCGAACTACCGACGCCGGGGTGCCGCCGACAGCGATCCACACCGGGATCTGACGGTCAGGCCGAGGTGTTACGTCACCGTCGACGAGGCTGGGACGCAGGTGTCCCTCCCACGTGATCGGATTCTCGTCCCGCAGTTTCAGGAGCAGATCGAGCTTTTCGGCAAAAAGCTCGTTGTACTGGGACAGGTCGTATCCGAACAGTGGGAACGATTCGGTGTAGGACCCGCGTCCGGCGATGATCTCCGCTCGTCCCTCGGACAGGAGGTCGAGCGTCGAGAACTGCTGGAAGACGCGGACCGGATCGTCGGAGCTGAGTACGGTGACAGCGCTGGAGAGTTTGATGGAGTCGGTGGCCTGCGCCATCGCGGCGAGCACCACAGCGGGCGACGAGACCGCGAAGTCCGTCCGATGATGCTCGCCGACTCCGAAGACGTCCAACCCGACCTGGTCGGCAACGGTTGCCTGCTCCACCAAATGTCGAAGGTGGACACCGGGGTTCATCGTCTTGCCGGTTTCGGGGTCGGGCGTGAGTTCGCCGAAATGGTAGATGCCGAGTTCGAATGCCATGGTGATTCTCTCTATCGTGTCGCGGGGGTGATGGGGAGGCGCGTGCCGCCGACATCACAGGTGTCAGTTGTTGTGGTGTGGTGAGCCGCGAGGCGGCTGAAGAAGCGATCGAGGACCGGAAGTTCTTCCGCTTCGACCAGGTCGGCGAAGTACTCCGCTATTCCGCGCGAATGAATGGCAGATGCGGCTCGCAGAGTTTCCTTGCCTGCGGGTGTCATCGAGACCGTGACGACCCGTCGGTCGGCGTCGGGGCGCACCCGCTCTACCAGTCCGGCGTTGACTAGTCGATCCGCGACTCGGGTGACGCCACTGGTGGTAACCAGGACTTGCTGGGCGAGGTCGCCCATACGCAGTGAATTGCCGGGGGCTTCGTGCAGTCGCAGCAGTACGTCGTACTGACCGAGCGTCAGCCCGGTGCTTGCGCGCAGGTCAGCCTCCATTTTTCCGAGGATGACGCTGTGCGCGACGACAAGATTGCGCCACACCCGGCCGCGCGTCCGTTTGTCCTGGTCCATCGCCCTCGCTCCTCGATTTATTTGCTTACGCAAGTATTGCTTACTCAACTATTACGCTGGGAGGGCGGAATCTATTCCTGAACGCTCTGAGAGGTCCGGATCTCGATAGTGTTCCCGCATGGAGTTGGTACGCGGAGCGAACACAACGGTCGACGGACACACGCTGAGAGTGGCGGTGACGGGTGCCGCCCCTGGCAGCGTCGACCTGAAGGTTTTCCAGCTCGACGGCAACAACAAGGTCCGCAGCGACGCGGATTTCATCTTTTTCAATCAGCCGAATTCGCCGGAAGGTGCGGTACGCCTGAGCGACGGAGGAGTTGTCGAGATCGACAGCGCCGGCGTGCCGGCCGACATCATGATGCTCAGCGTTGCGGTCGCGCTCGACGGCAATGTGTCCGGTGCTCTTGCCGACGTGCCGCAGTTGGGGGCCATGGTTGATCAGGCAGGGGGCGATCAGGCAGGCGGTGAACGTATCGCTGCCCCTGCGCTGGGGTTGACCACCGAGCGGGCGGCTGTGCTGGTCGAGATCTACCGCCGCGGTGAGGCGTGGAAGATCCGCAACGTCTCAGCCGGATGGGACGGGGGATTGGCGGATCTGGTGACCACTTTCGGGGTCTCGGTCGACGAGGAGCCTGCAGAAGCGTCGACGGACGGTATTCGCAGCGTTCCCGACGAAGCCAAGCTGTCGATGGTCAAGCGCGAGAAGCTCGACCTTCGTAAACGCGAAGTCGCGAAGGTGCTGTTGACCAAGGGCGGCAACGGAATCCGCGCCCGCGTGATCCTGGTGATCGACAAAACCGGCAGCATGAGCAAGCAGTACAGGTCGAAGGTGGTTCACCGGGTCGTCGAGCGAATGGTTCCCGTCGCGATTCAGCTCGACGACGACGGCAAGCTCGAGCCGTACCTGTATGCGGTTGGCTTCCACAAACTTCCGGAGATATCGGTGCACGACGCCGAATCCTGGTCGGAGGAATACCTGCACCTGCGCGGATCGCACGGCGGATTCGACTACGACGCGATCGGTGCGTCCAACCGCGAAATTCCGATCATGACGGAAATCGTCTCCGGCTTGCGCTCCGGTACGGCGCCAACGCTTGTCCTCTTCTTCACAGACGGAGGATTCACCGAGCGTCGGGAAATTACGGCTCTGATGCGCGACGCGTCGGCGCTACCGGCGTTCTGGCAGTTCGTCGGGATCGGCAAGGCCAAGTACGGAGTGCTCGAGAAGCTCGACGACATGGACGGGCGAGTGGTCGACAACGCCGGGTTCTTTGCACTCGACGACATCGATTCCGTTTCCGACTCCGAGCTCTATTCACGGTTGTTGAGCGAATTCCCCGACTGGCACAAAAGTGCCGTCGCAGCCGGAATCACGAGATAGCGTCTCGCGGTTCGAGTGCTTCGGCGATGAAACGTAGAGCGTCGTCGAAGCTGCCTGTGTTATCCGTGTTGTCGGCTGCCGGTGGCCGCGAGTACTGAACCGATGAGATATACACGGCAGCAACGGTCTGAGCGAGAAAATGGGCCGAGAAGTCCGTGCGCACTTCGCCGTCGACGATTCCGCGATCGAGTAGTCGACGGATTTGATCGTGGAACTGTTCGGTGCGTTCGGGACTGATCTGTTCGCGCGCCGGGTCTCGCTCGAGTTCGCCGGCGCGGAGGTACTCCCTGAATCTGTGCGTTGCGTCGGTGACGTCTTCGAGGACGAGGCGAATCCGTTCATTTGTCGTCATTTCACGCTCGAGCAGTCCGTCGATCAGAACGCCCAGCTTCTGCATGTGGCCGTCGTGTAGTGCCGAGACCACCGCATCCTTGCTGGGGAAGTAATTGAAGAACGTCGCGCGCGAGACATCGGCTGCCTCGGCGAGGTCGTCGATCGTCGTGCCTGTTACACCCCTTGCGGCAAACAATGTGCGGGCTGCGCTCAGGAGTCGCTGGCGTGTCTCGTACTTGTTGCGCTCGCGGCGTGAGAGCGGCATCTGTTCGTCGGTCATCAATTCTCCCGAAAACCTTCCACAAAACTAAACTCAAGTCTATATTTGGCCTGCAGTACAGAAAGTTTAGCCCAATCACGGAACTTTTGACGCTGCCGGCGATTTTCTCGGAGTCGAAGATGCGGCGCGAACGTGAATCAAGTGAAGGAAGGCTCCCTGAAGTGACAACGAGCATGCCGGACGACGTGGAAGCGTCGATCACCACAACGGAGACCGACCTCGAGGTTGTCTCTGCGCAACTCGAAAAGTGGCTTGTCGGAACGCTCGGCGCCGCCACCGATGTGCGTGTGTACAACGTGAGCAGGCCGGCCCATTCGGGAATGTCCAGTGTCTCAGTGCTGTTCGATCTGGACTGGACCGAGGAAGGAGCCCCACAGTCGGCACAGTTGGTGGCGCGACTGGCACCTGAGGTCTCGGCATTTCCTGTTTTCCCCACGTACGACCTCCAATATCAGTTCGACGTCCTGACCGCGGTACGCGAGCGAAGTGATGTGCCCGTCCCGCACGTTCGCTGGGTCGAGACCTCGTCGGAAGCCCTCGGGACCCCGTTCCTGGTCATGGACCGAGTGATCGGTGCAGTCCCGGTGGACAACCCGCCCTACGTATTTGGTGGATGGCTTCTGGAATCGAGCAGTGAAGACCAGGCGCGTGTTCAGTCGAGCAGTATCGATATTCTGGCGCGGATTCACGGCATCGACGCAGAACTGCCCTTTCTGAGTGGCATGTCAGGCCTGCGCCGACACTTCGAGGGCGAGCGTGCATACTACGACTGGACCCGCCGCGACGACGGACTACGAATCCCGCTGTTGGAAGCTGCTTTCGAATGGCTCGAAGCCCACTGGCCGAAAGAGCCGAGTGCAGATGTGTTGTGCTGGGGTGACTCTCGGGTTGGCAATATCATGTTCCAAGGGACCACTCCGGTCGCGGTCCTCGACTGGGAATCGGCAGCCGCGGCGCCGCGCGAAGTTGATCTCGGTTGGTTCATATTCTTCCACCGTCAGTTCCAGGACCTGGCGGAACAGTTCTCCATGCCCGGACTGCCGAAGATGTTCCGACGCGAAGACGTAGTCGCACAATACGAGCAGGCGACGGGTGTGACGGTTCGTGACCTCGACTTTTATCTGGTGTACGCGGCGTTGCGGCACGGAATCGTCATGTCACAGATCGCTCGACGTCGAATCCACTTCGGGGAGATAGAGGCTCCGGAGAATCCCGACGAATACGTACTGCATCACCGCATGCTTGCAGACCTCATCGATGGAACCTACGAATGGGACAAGAAGTGAAGCCGATCGATCTGGACGAATACCCAGTGCACCAGGCGCCGCTGTCCATGGCGCGCGTTGCCAGCACGGACCGCAATTTCTACGACCGATGCTACTTCAACGCCCACGACCGCACCGGGGACGTCTTCCTCGTGACCGGACTCGGGGTGTACCCCAACCTCGGCGTCGTCGACGCATTTGCCACCGTCCGCACCGGTGATACGCAAGTGGCAGTGCGGTTTTCGGATGCGCATGACGGTGCATCGACCAAAACCGAAGTGGGTGGGTACCGGGTCGAGGTGATCAAGCCGCTGCAGACCTTGCGGGTTGTCTGCGAACATGAAGACCTTTCCTTCGACATGACATGGGAGGGTGCCTTCGATTCGGTTCTCGAGGAACACCACACTTTGATGTCGGGTCCGCGAGCGATCCTCGACGCCACCCGCTTTGCGCAGGTCGGCAGTTGGTCCGGCATGATGAGCGTGCGCGGCACCGATATTGCCGTCGATCCGGCAGTCTGGACGGGAAGTCGTGACCGCTCGTGGGGGATCAGACCCGTCGGCGAGCCGGATCCAGCGGGCCGCATGGGCGACGAGCCCCCCGGCGGTCACTGGTGGACGTATGTGCCGCTTCGATTCGACGATTTTGCGCTGATGATCATCGTGCAGGAAAGCCCCGACGGCTACCGCACTCTGAGCCACGCGACGCGCACCTTCCCGGACGGGCGAGTTGAGCAATTAGGTTGGCCGCGTACCGAAATCGCGTACCGACCCGGAACCAGGCATCCCGAGAGCGCACGTATTCACCTGACTACGCCGGCCGGCGAGGCTCTGGTTGTCGATATCGACACCATCGGATTTGTTGCTCTCAACGTCGGTGCCGGTTACGGCGGCGACAGCGACTGGACGCATGGAGAATGGCGCGGCCGTAACTGGAGCTCGGCGTCGGTGTACGACCTCACCGACCCGGCGATCGTTGCCAAGCTTCCCTACGGAACAATCGACCACATCGCGCGGGCAACCTGCAACGGGTCCGAGGGGTGGGGCATGTTCGAACACGCCGTCATGGGGCGCCACGACCCGTCCGGCTTTGTGGGTTGGCTCGACATGGCGAAGTGAACGTGTATCTAGAGAGCCGTAACCATCTGCTGGGTAACGTCTTTCAAGAAGCTGTCGATGTGCGCCCAGGTGGAGTTCTCTGACGTCGGGCCGGCCACAATGCCGAGGTGGCTTCCCGGCACCTCCTCGAATCGAACGGACGGTGATCCGGTCAGGACCGACCGGATTGCCGCAACCGAGGCGGCGGGTGCGATGACATCGGATGTTCCGCCGATGGCGAGTACCGGCACATTCAGTTCGGACAGGTCGATGCTTCGGCCTCCCAGAACGATTGTGTTCTTGTACAACCCGTTTCCCAGGATGAGCTGCCTACAGATCTGCCTGAATGCCCGCCCAGGGTAGCCGGGCATGTCCGCCATGAAGGTGTCGATCGATTCCATGCGGGCAAGGGTCTCGGTGTTGTGCAGGTTCTTGGCGATGAACCACGGCTTGAGTAGTTCCCGTTGCGGCGCGGTCACGCGATAACTAGCTTGCACCAGGGGAGCAGGAAGCCCGCCGATCAGATCGGTGGCCGTCGTGAGTGGGCGATCGCCGGTGTATCCACCGATCAGCCGAAGTGGGCTGATTGTGGGAATTTTGGTGTAGTCGACCGGGGTGCCGATCGCTGTGATCGACGCTATCGGCAGGTCGGAGTGAGCCGACGCGGTCAACAGCGTCATGGTTCCACCGAGGCTCCAGCCGATGACGGAAACATCTGTGCCGTCGTGCAATTCGGAGACCGCACGTATGGCATCGGGGATGATGCCGTCGATCCAGGATTCAAATCCCATGTGCCGATCTGTGTATTGCATCGTTCCGTAGTCGAGCGCGTACGGCGTATGTCCACCTCGAACGAGATGGGAAGCGAGACTCTGGCCGGGCCGGAGATCGTAACAATATGCGGGGACAGCCAACGGGGGCACCAGGAGTACGGGTCGTCCCTGGATTTCTCCGAAGCGGTACAGATCGCGGTGCGGACCTTCGGAGATCAGGGTGGACGGGGTGCGCCGGCGCTCTTCGACTCCGTCGCCGAAGGACAGACCCCACGCGTTACGAGCACTCGTGATCAAACGCCTCGTATCCAACACAGCTGTCCCCTCGCAGTCGGCAGCCGTGCTTCGGCCACAACGAGTGTATGTTACCTACGATCACATACACCCGCTGCAGTGTGTTCGAATCAGTCCAGGAACAGATCAAGCTGCGGATTGTCGCCGCCGCCGTAGACCGACAGGTCCGTGATTCCCGACTCGATGAGTACATCGGCGTCGATGAAGCAGTTGCCGGTGGTCTTCGTGGACGGCTGGGAGAAGATCTCGACGGCCGCGTCGGCCATGATTTCCGGACTACGTGACGAGGACAGCAGGCTGTCTCCGTCGGCCATGTTGGCGACCGCTGCAGTGGCGATGTACGTCTGTGGCCACAAGCAATTCGCGGCGATGCCGGCGTCGGCAAATTCCGCCGCAAAGCCCAAGGTGAGCAGGCTCATTCCGTACTTCGAGAGCGTGTATGCGGGGTGTGCGCCGAGCCAGTACGGGTTCATGTTCACCGGTGGTGCGATGGTGAGGATGTGTGCGTTTTCCGACTCGCGCAGGTGTGGCAGGGCGGCCTGTGTGAGTAGGAACGTGCCTCGCGAATTGATTTCCTGCATGAGGTCGTACTTCTTTGCCGGCAGGTTTTCCGTGCTTTCGAGGGCTATTGCACTCGCATTGTTGACGCAGATGTCGACGCCACCGAAATTCTCGACCGCGACGGCGACAGCGCGCCTGGCGTCTTCTTCTTTCCGGACGTCGCCGACGACGGCAACGGCCTTTCCGCCGGCAGCTTGGATGCCTTCGACGGCTGTGTGCACGGTTCCCTGAAGTCTCGGGTGTGGTTCGCCTGTCTTGGCGAGCAGAACGACGTTCGCTCCGTACTTGGCTGCTGCGGTGGCGATGGCAAGGCCGATTCCACGGCTTCCGCCGGAAATGACCAAGGTGCGATCGGTGAGTGCGTTCTGGCTGGGCATCGTTCTCCTAAGTTCTCGTTCTCTGGAATGGTATTGGCATTCTCATTTTTTGCAAGTACCGTATTCAACGATGAACGACTTCACGGAAACCTCGTCCGGCATCCCTCTCGCTCCGGTCTACGGACCGGAGGACAGGACTGTCGATCCGCCCGCACCGGGCGCGTACCCCTTCACCCGCGGCAACTTCTCCTCGGGATATCGAGGGCGCTTGTGGACTTTTCGGCAGTACTCCGGGTTCGGCACCGCGGAAGAGTCCAACGCTCGCTATCGCTATCTCCTCGCGCAAGGCGGCACCGGACTCTCGGTTGCCCTTGACCTGCCCACCCAATGCGGCTACGACTCCGATGACCCAGAGGTCACCGAAGAAGTCGGGCGCGTCGGTGTAGCCGTCGATACCCTTGCCGACGCGGAGGTGCTGTTCGAGGACATCCCGCTCGACAAGATCAGCACCAGTTTCACCATCAACGGAACGGCCGCGATTCTGCTGGCGTTCTATGTGGCTGCTGCTGAACGCAAGGGTGTTCCGCGGGAGAAGCTCACCGGGACAATCCAGAACGACATCCTGAAGGAATATGCCTCCCGAGGTACGTGGATCTGGCCCCCGGAGCCGTCGCTGCGGTTGATTGCCGACACCATCGAGTTCTGCGCCGCCGAGGTGCCCAGGTTCAATGCAATCTCGGTGGCCGGAGCGCACTTCCGTGATGCCGGCGCCACCGCTGTCCAGGAGATGGCCTTCACACTCGCGGACGGTGTCACCTACTGCGACACAGTGGTCGAGCGTGGACGCATGACCATCGACGAGTTTGCGCCGCAGATTTCGTTCTTCTTCTACACACACGGCGACTTCTTCGAGGAGATCGCCAAATATCGTGCCGGACGCCGTCGTTGGGCCACTATCGTCCGGGAGCGTTACGGCGCCACCACCGACAAGGCGTCGATGTTCCGCTTCGGTTGTGTCGCCGGTGGCGCGTCGCTGTACGCGCCGCAGGCGCAGAACAACCTGGTGCGTGTGGCGTACGAGTCCATGGCGTCGGTACTCGGCGGCGTCCAGTCCATGTTCACAGCGGCCTGGGACGAACCGTTTGCTCTTCCCAGTGAAGAGTCCGCAACGCTGGCCCTGCGTACCCAGCAGATACTCGCCTACGAGACCGGAGTGACTCGGGTGGCCGACCCGCTCGGCGGGTCCTACTTCGTCGAAGCTCTCACGGATGCAACGGAAGAGCGACTCATCGAGATCATGGCGGATCTCGAAGCGCACGGCGGCATGGTTCGAGCGATCGAGGACGGCTACCTGCAGGGGCTGATCGCCGATGAGGCCTACCAACTCCACAAGGACGTCGAATCGGGCGTAAAGCCGGTTGTCGGTGTCAACCGGTTTGTCTCCGAGGAACCCGCGCCGGAGATTTCGACTTACGAGCTCAACGCCGAAGGGCGTGAGCTGCAACTGAAACGGCTCGCGAGGGTCAAAGCGGACCGTGATCCTGACGAGGTGGCGAGGTCACTGACGGCACTGTCCCGAGCAGCGGAAGGAACGGACAATCTGATGCACAAGTTGATCGACTGCGCCAACGCGTACTGCACAGTCGGCGAGATGGTTTCGTCCCTCAAGGCAGTATGGGGCGAATTCCAGCAGCCGGTGGTGTTCTGATGAGCGCCCGCGTACTTGTTGCAAAGCCAGGCCTCGACGGCCATGACCGTGGTGCCAAGATCGTCGCACGAGCGTTGCGCGACGCCGGATTCGAAGTTATCTATACCGGTATCAGGCGGACGGTCGAAGACATCGTCACCATTGCGCTGCAAGAAGATGTGGCTGTTGTCGGACTCAGTATTCTCTCCGGTGCTCACGTCGCGCTCACATCTCGAACCGTCGAGGCTCTTCGGGCTGCGGACGCAGGAGATATCAAAGTTGTTGTAGGAGGCACAATCCCGCAGTCGGATGTGCCGCGCCTGCTCGAGGCCGGTGCCTCGGCAGTGTTTCCCACCGGCGCTTCACTGGAAGAGCTGGTCAGCGGAGTACGCGCATTGACTGAAACATCGGCAACAGCAAATCTGGAGGAACCGTGCGCATCGGAGTGATGATCGGCCCCGAGCGGGGCGACTCCGCGAAGAAGGTCGCCCGCATGATGGCGGACGTGGAGTGGGCAGAGGCCGCCGGTCTCGACAGTGTCTGGGTGCCGCAGGTTCCCAGCGACTTCGACGCGTTGACGGCTGTGTCCCTGATGGGCACGCGGACGTCGAGAATCGAAATCGGCACAGCCGTGGTTCCGCTGCAGGCACAACATCCGATTGCACTGGCGCGGCAAGCACTCTCGGCTCACGCGGCAACCGACGGGCGGTTGGCGCTCGGTGTCGGTCCGTCGCATCACTGGATCATCGAGGACATGCTCGGCTTGCCCTACGACAAGCCGGCCGGGCTCACCCGCGACTACCTCGAGGTCCTTGCCGCTGCCCTCAACGGCCCCGGTCCGGTAGACGTGGAGAACTCGACGTTCACGGTGCACAATCCGCTCGAGATCGGTCCCGTATCTCCGATGCCAGTTCTGGTTGCCGCTCTCGGACCAGTCATGCTGAAGATCGCCGGCGAGCGCGCAGACGGAACCATACTGTGGATGGCAGACCAGCGTGCGATCGAAGATCACGTCGTTCCTCGGATCAGCAAGGCAGCAGCCGACGCCGGCCGTCCCGATCCGCGCATCATCGCGGGCATCCCGGTCTGTCTGTGCAGTCCGTCCGAAGTCGACAAAGCGCGCGAGCGAGCCAACCGGATCCTCGGTGAAGCCGAGGTGTCGCCGAACTATCAGAAACTCTTGGAAAAGGGTGGCGCCAAGGACATTGGTGATCTGTGCGTTGTGGGTGACGAGAATGCGATACTCGAGGGATTCCGCAGCTACGAGGCCGCCGGGGTTACCGATCTTTCGATGCGACTACTCCCCATCGGTGACAACCGGGACGAGTTGATCGCCTCCAAATACCGGACGCGCGAAGTGATCGCACAGATCGCAGCGGAGTTCCGGTGACCTCCGGGCCGCTGGCGGGCATTCGGATCCTCGAGATCGGGCACATGCTCGCCGGACCGTACGCGACCATGATGCTGGCTGATCTCGGAGCCGACGTCATCAAGATCGAACCGCCGAGCGGAGACATATCGCGCCAGGTCAGCGATTCTTACTTCGCGAGTCTCAATCGCGGCAAGCGGAGTATCTGCATCGACCTCACGACAGAGGCCGGGCAGGCGCGTCTCGGCGAATTGGTGGAGGAATCCGATGCGCTGCTGGCAAACCTGAAACCGTCGGCCATCCACCGGTACGGCCTGACCTACGAGGCTCTGCGTAAATGGAACGAACAAATCGTCTGCGTTGCACTCACCGGATTCGGGCTGGCCGCCGGTGACGATCCTGCCTTCGACTACGTCATTCAGGCAGCAACCGGCGTAGCTTCGCTGACCGGTGACCCGTCCGGTCCGCCGACACTTCCCGGATACTCCTCGGCAGACAATTCCTCCGGGCTTACTGCGGCTCTTGGACTTCTGGCGCAGATCGTATCGGGTAGCGGCGGACAGGTCGAGGTGTCGTTGCAAGACGTCATGCTCTCGCAGCTCAACTATCGAGCGTCGTCCTACCTCAACGACGGTGTGGAGCCGCGTCGACTCCCTTCAGGCGCGCATTCGTACTATGTTCCCGCTCAACTATTTCCGACGGCAGACGGACACCTCGCACTGTTCATCACACACGACGGTTTCTGGCGCTCGTTTGCCGGCGAAGCCGGCATCGTGGGATTCGAGACGATGGCTGAGCGAGCTGAGCGCAGAGACGAGGTACTGGGCGCCGTTACCGAAGTGCTGGCCACGGACACCGCCGCCAACTGGGAATCTCGCCTGCGCCCATTAGGAGTGCCCGCATCTGCAGTGCGTTCACTACCTGACGCGCTCGACGCGCTTCCGGAGGCGATAGTGACCGCCGGGGACTACCGTCTGGTCGGAAGTCCGATCCGCGTCGCTGGTTACGAACCCGAGTACGGCCCGCCGCCCCTGCTCGGTGAGCACGGGGACATTCCTGCTCGCATTTGACGTCACGCCGGCCGTGCACCGAGCTCGAATTGCGCTACTTGCGGAAAGTTGTCCGTGAAATATTCTCGCGCAAGGGATTTGAATGCGTGCACGGTCGGGGGAACCGAGTGACTTCGGTTGATGACTCCGATCTTCGTGGGAATCGGGGGATTGATGGAGTCGATTCGAAACCCCGGCAAGCCGAGTACCGATACTCGGTCTGCAATCGTGGAACCCAAACCCATTCGTGCCATGTCCACGCGTGACTCGAAATTCTCGCTCTCGATGCAGACCTTCATCTGCAATGACTGTTCGATGAAGATACGCTCCAACCCCACCCGCACAGGGCTGCCCGCAGACGGTGCGATCAACTCCAACTCCGCGACGTCTGGCCAACTGAGAACTCTCGGCGGGCAGTCGTCGGCAGTAGCGGCGCTCAGCACCACCAGTTCGCTCTCGTACAAGACCTGGAAGTCGAGCCCGGGTAAACGTCCGCCGATCCGGCAGAACCCCACGTCGCACTTGCCTTGATCGACAGCGTCGAAGACCTCCTCGTCGGTCATCGGATCCGTGACGTCGATGGAGACCAATGGGTACTTCTCGTGAAAGCGGCGCACCAACTCGGTGGTCGTACGCATGAACGTCCGGCGTGTGGCGATCCGCAATGCACCCGTCGTGACGCCTTTGATGCTGTCGACGACGGAATTCAATTCGCCGAGACTGTGCAACACTCGCCGGGCTGAATCGACAACTCTGGCGCCGTCCACGCTCACTTCCGCCCCGCGCGGGGTCCGAACGAAAATCTTGAGCTCTAGTTCCTTCTCGAGCTTCGCGATGGCATTGGACAGTGCCGGTTGAGTGAGGTGCAAAGACTGTGCGGCGCGGGTGAAATGGGCGTAGTCGGCAACGGCGACGATGCAGCGGAGTTGCTGTACTTCCATGCGCGCGAGTCTACCTGCCGGGATGTCGTGTCCCGGCAGGTAGAACGGTGCCCCGCTACTCGACCTGGAGCGCGATTCTGATGACATCCTTCTCCGGAATGATCTGCGTACCGGCCTCGATCCGAACCTGGTGCAGCACTCCGTTCCACGCGAAAGGCGGACGGTAGCTGTTACTGACCGGGAGGCCGCGGTCGTACCCGAGCGTCATCGATGTGCCGCCGTGTTGCCAGGCATGGGGCAGAGAATGATCGCTGTGCCCGGTCCCGACAATGTTGCCGTCGACGAAAATCTGCACGCGCGCACCGCCTTCGGGTACAGGACTGAGAACACACCCGAGCTGATGACGTCCACTGGTGAGTTTCCGATCGGCCGAGAGCAGGATCTCCCCGCCCGGTGTCGCCACCGTGACGGTAAGGACCCCGTCGCAGACGTACGCCGCGAAGCCACCGGTCCAATCTCCGAGAGCAAACAGAACGCCCTCGGGATTCTCGGCTGCCACATCGACGTCAGCGGTGATACGCCCGCCTGCAAAAAGTCGGGGAATCGCCTCGTCCGAGACCGGACCGCCCTTCGGATAGAGCGTGATGTCCGAGCCGACGGGATAGTCCCGCGGCACAATGCTTGCAGTGCGGCCCCGCAGGTTGTCGGCGATCGGTGTGACGTTGTTCCGTTCCGCCTCGGCGAACCACAGCTGCTCGAGTTTCGCTACGACGTCGGGGAATTCGTCGGCCACGTCGTTGGCTTCGGAGAAGTCGGATTCCAGGTTGAACAACGACCAACGGTCGTTGTCGAAATCGCGACTGCCCTCCATCAGCAGTTCCTCGTCCATCACACCCATCGACACGTGATTGGTTGTTGCCTTCCACCCGTCCGCCACGATCGATCGTGAACCGAGCATCTCGAAATACTGAACAGTCCGCGGGTCGGGAGCAGATGCGTCGCTGAACGTCGACAGCAGGCTTGCCCCGTCGACCGACTGCTGTGCGACGCCTCCGACTGTATCGGGAGCGGTGACGCCGCAGGCTTCCAAGATTGTGGGGAAGACGTCGATAACGTGCGCGAACTGCCCACGCACCGCGCCGCCAGAGCTGATGCCCTTGGGCCAGTGCGCAATCATCGGGACACGAGTACCGCCGAGCCAGGTGTATCGCTTCCACAGTTGGAACGGAGTGTTACCGGCCCAGGCCCAACCCCAGGCGTAGTGCGGGTATCCGTGAATTCCACCCCAATCCTCGAGTTGATCGAGACTCTCCTCGATGTTGTCGTGAATGCGGTGCGTGAACCGGTGTTCGTTGGATGTGCCGGCGACCCCACCCTCAGCACTGGCACCGTTGTCTGACATCACGAAGATCAGTGTGTTGTCGAGGATCCCCAATTCCTCGAGACTGTCCACGACGCGGCCGATCTGAGCGTCGGTGTGTGTCAGGAACCCGGCGTACACCTCGTGCATACGTGAGTACAGGCGCCGCTCGTCAGAGGTGAGCTGCTCCCAGTCCGGAACCCACGACGGTCGCTCCGTCAGTATCGTATCGGCGGGGACGATTCCTTCGGCCACCTGCCGCTCGAAGACGTTCTGGCGCCATCGATCCCAGCCGAGGTCGAATTGACCGGCGTAGTCGTCCGCCCATTTCCTCTCGACATGGTGCGGCGCATGCATGGCGCCGGTGGCGAAATAGAGGAAGAAGGGTTTGCCCGGCGCCGACTCCTGCTGGTTGACCACCATCCGAATAGCCTCGTCTGCAAGATCTTCGGTGAGGTGATAGCCGTCCTCGGGTCCGCTCGGAGGATCTACGTACGAGTTGTCGCGGACCAACTCGGGAGCCCAGTGGTTGGCGTCGCCGCGCAGGAAACCGTAGTACTTCTCGAAGCCAAGTCCCGACGGCCACCGATCGTACGGTCCGGCGCTGCTGCGTTCACCGGACGGGAGTAGGTGCCACTTGCCGACGGCCATTGTGTTCCACCCAGCGTCACGCAGGATGCGGGGGACGGTTGCCGCTTCCGGCGGAATCTTGGCGGTGTAGCCGGGATCCGACGTCGGGATATCGGCGAGAAACCCCATTCCAACGGCATGGTGATTGCGCCCGGTCAAGAGGGCGGCACGCGTCGGCGAGCACAGAGCGGTGACATGAAATCGGTTGTAGCGCAGTCCACCCTGGGCCAGTTTGTCGATGTTCGGAGTCTCGATATCCGAACCGTAGCAGCCGAATTGGCCGAAGCCCAGATCATCGAGAACGATGACGACGACGTTGGGTGAACCTTCTGGTGCCTTGCGGCTGTGCGCATTCGCGGACATCCCACTCCTTCGGTGAACGGTGTGTTGACGGGTCAGTTCTGGAACCAGAGTTCCTCGGGTAGTGGAGATCCAAGGCCGTACATCAGTGCGCCATGTACATTTTTGCCGGTGATGACGGACGGTGACGACCGCACGTACCAGATCCCGGGATTCAATGCGACCAGACGATTCTGCACTGTTTCGTACGCTTCCTTGCGCGCAGCCGGGTCTTCGGCAACGCGGCCGGCGTCCAGCGCAGCGGTGAGCTCTCGATCGTCGACGCCGATCGTGTTTCCGCGTGAGGTCGAGTGAAAGGCGTTCCACAGACCGGAATCCGGATCCTGGATGAGCGCAGACGTGATGGTCATATCGAAATCGTGCGCCGCGGTGCGCGCCGTGGCGGCAGCAAAGTCGACGACATCGATCTTGGCTTCGACGTTCTCGAATGCACTCAACTGGGCCTGAACGCTCTCGGACGTTGCTTTGGCTTCCGGCGTCGGGTAGGTGGTGAAGGCAAAGGAGACAGGCTTGCCTTCGGCTGCCAGTTCGTCGAACAGTTTCTGAGCTTCGGCCTTGTCCGGACTCGGCAGCGCAATATCGGTGAAGTAGGGGGAGTTCTTCTGGAACAGGGTGGCGGGAACTTGCCCCTTGCCGTTGTACACGGCGACATTGACCGATTCCGGATCGATCGCGAGAATGACTGCCCGGCGAGCCCTGGGATCGTCGAAAGGTGCTCGGCGGAAATTCATTCCGATGAACTGGCCGCCGCCGAGTGGCACCGTCTGAGTGGGGAATCCGGCCTCTTCTGCCTTTGCGAGGTTCGCCCAACTCGTTTCTGCTGCGACGTCGACAGCGCCCGTCGTGACCGCGTTGAGTCGCTGAGCGTTATCGCTCGCGGCGCGGAGGGAAATGCTGTCGAGGTATGGACGTGGCGCGTCCCAGTAACCCGTGTTCTTCGACAGCTCGATGACATCTTGGCGCATCCACTTGGTCAGGGTGAATGGACCGGCTCCGACGGGTTCCGCGTCGAATGCCGCCTGTCCTTTCTGTAGTGCCGTGGGTGAGGCTATCCAGTTCATGGCGCCGGCGAGCAGGTTCTGCGGGAAGTGCGGACTAGGGGAGGTCATGGTGACGCGAAGTGTGGTTGCGTCCACCACATCGTTGCTCGCGACCTGCGCGGCCTGTCGGAGCGACGTCGATGCCAACGCAGGGTCGCGTAATCGGTCCCAGTTGAACTTCACGGCAGCGGCATCGAGCGCAGTGCCGTCGGTGAACTGAAGCCCCGGGCGAAGTTTCAACATGAAGGTCCGGCCACCGTCGGTGGTAGAGAAGTCCGTGGCCATCTTGTACTCGATCGCGAGGGTATCGACGTTGTTGACGATCAACGTTCCGTACAGTGCGTTACCCAGAACCGCCTGGTGTGCCCACGTGTTGGACAGTGCTGCAGGGTCGAGGGTGCGAGGCTCGCTGTTGTACGTGAGCGCTGCGCTGCCGCCGGCCACCGGATCTCCTGCAGTGGTCGATGTTTGATCGACAGCAGTTCCGCCGCCGCAAGCACTCAGGAAGAGCACCGCCGCACACGCCAAGACTAGTGTCGTTCTTGCTTGCCGTGTGGGTCGAACCTTTCTCAAAGACACTCGCTGCGCTCGAGTCATCGTCAGCCTTTCGGAGGAATCGCGTGCCGGGGAAGTTGCCTGATCGGCAAGGGATGCTTGTTATTACAAGTCAGCGCCAGGCGGTACGTCCAATAGACATTCCGTATCGAGACAATCATTGGAATGTATCGACGCCGCGTGTCCTGTGACTTCGGCCTTGCCGGACGACGAAGATGGTCCCGCGAGTTCGCAACTCGCGGGACCATAGTTGTGTCTTCAGTTGTGTGGAAGATCAGTTGGTCATCCAGAACTCCTCGGGCAGTGGTGATCCGAAGCCGTACATCACAACGCCATGTGCATTCTTTGCAGTGATGACCGACGGTGCAGACTTTGCGTACCAAATACCCGGATTGAGTGCTACCAGACGATTCTGCACGGTTTCGTACGCCGCGCGACGTTCCTCGATCGTCTTCCCGACACGGCCGGCGTCCAGGGCGCCGGTGAGTTGCTGGTCGCTGATTCCGGTGATGTTTCCCTGCGAGGAGGAATGAAATGCGGTCCACAGCGCGGCATCGGGATCCTGGAACAATGCCGATGCAATGATCATGTCGAAATCGTGAGTGGCATTGCGGGAATTTCCGGTGGCGGCGTCGACAACCTCGATATCCATCGAAACGTTCTTGAAGGCGCTCAGTTGCGCCTGCACAGTTTCGGCGGTTGCCTTGTTTTCCGGCAGTGCATAGGTGGTGAAGGTGAAGGACAGGGGTTTGCCCTCGGCTGCCAACTCGTCGAAGAGTTTCTGAGCCGTTTCCTTGTTCGGAGTTGTCAGTGGAATGTCGGAGAAGAACGGTGACGTTTCCGGGAAGAGTGTTTGCGGGACAACGCCTTTGCCGTCGTTGATCACGGTGTTGACTGCTTCGAGATCCACAGCCATGGAGACTGCCCGACGGGCGCGTTCGTCGTCGAACGGTGCGCGCCGCACGTTCATGCCCATGTAGAGTCCGCCGCCGAACGATACTGTGTCGGTGGACAAACCGGCGTCCTGCGCCTGAGCCAGGCTCGCCCAGTTCGTTTCCATGGCAAAGTCTGCGCCGCCCGCGATCATCGTGTTGAGGCGTTGCGTGGCGTCAGCGACCGTTCGGAGGGTCAGCCCGTCCAGGTACGGCTTCGGTGCATCCCAGTACCGCGGGTTCTTCTTCAACTCCATGACGTCCTGGCGTGTCCACCTCGTCAGCGTGAACGGTCCGGCACCGACGGGGTTTTCGTCGAAGGCGGCTTGCCCCTTCTGCAATGCAGTTGGTGAGGCGATCCAGTTCATGGCACCGGTCACCAGCGCCTGTGGGAAGACCGGACTGGGCGCTGCCATCACGACGTTCAGAGTCGTGGCGTCCACCACCTCGGTGGACGCCACTTGCGACGCCTGCCTGATCGAATCGGATGGATTCGCAGGATCACGCAGACGATCCCAGTTGAACTTCACGGCAGCCGCATCCAACGGTGTTTCGTCGGAAAATGTCAGCCCGGGGCGAAGTTTCAGTGTGAACGTCGATCCACCGTCGACTGTGGAGAAGTCTGTCGCCATGGTGAACTTCATGTCGAGCGTCGAGGGATCCTCGATCATCAACGTCCCGTACAGCGCGTTTCCGAGAAGGCTTTGCCGCGTCCACGAATTACCCAGTCCAGCCGGGTCGAGAGTGCGAGGTTCGCCGATGACAATGGCGCGCGCCACCCCACCCGCTACCGGGTCACCGGCATCGGCGCTGGTTCCGGTGGTTTCTGCGGGGCTGGTGCCGCACGCACTGACAAAAACTGCCACGGAACACACCGCGGCCAGAGTCGCGGCGAGTGCGCGCCTCGTTCGGATCATGGTCGACCTTTCAGAAGTAATGCAGCTGGCAAGTCGAGTTCACCCGGCGACGCTGTCCACCAGAAGGTTCTTGCTCGCCGGAGCCAGGGGGAAGTGACACGCTGCGAACTGGCCGGGACGAACCTCTCTCATCTCAGGTTCCTCCGTAACGCAACGTTCTTCGACTTGGGGGCACCGGGTGCGGAATCGGCATCCGCTCGGCGGTGAAAGCGGCGACGGCACATCCCCTTCCAGCGCTGGCCCGGCAAAGCCCTTCTCCGGATCGGTCAGCGGTACGGAATCGAGTAGTGCGCGGGTGTAAGGGTGTGCGGGGTCGTCATAGACCTCGACGGAGTCGCCGAATTCGCAGACTTTGCCCAAGTACATGACCATGACGTTGTCGCTGACCGTTCGCACCACACCGAGGTCGTGGGCGATGAAGACAACGGTGAGGTCGAACTCGCTCTTGAGTACCTCGATGAGGTTCAGGATCTGTGCCTGCACGGAGACGTCGAGTGCGGAGACGGGTTCGTCGCAGATCAACAGTCGTGGGCTCAGTGCGAGTGCGCGCGCGATCGCTACACGCTGTGCCTGGCCGCCGGAAAGTTGGCGCGGCAACATCTCTGCGAACCGCGTACCGGACAGGCCGACCTGTTCGAGTACCGATGCCGAGGTGGTGACTTTTTCTGCGGTGGGGGCGCCGGCGACTGCCATGCCCTCGACGACGATGTCCTTGACGGAACGCCGCGGGTTCAGCGACGCTACCGGATCTTGGAAGATCATCTGCATGTCGCGGCGCAGTTTACGCATCTGCGATTCGTCGGCGTTTTCGATCCAGTCCTCGCCGAAGCGGATTCGGCCTGCGGTGACTCGGTCCAGACGCAGAACTGCGCGTCCGGTGGTGGACTTTCCGCAACCGGATTCGCCGACGATGCCGAGGGTTTCGCCGGGCAGGACGTCGAAACTGATCTTGGATACGGCCTGAACGGTTCCGGAACTTGTGTGGTATTCCACGACAAGATCTTGAACACTCAGGAGAGCGTCGTCGCCCCGTAGATGGGCGCTACCACTACCAGCCATGAGATTCTTTACCTTCCGGACATTGCCGACGCCGGAACGGCGACCGGGTTGAGGCACGCCACGTCATGGTCTGCGCCAACTGATTCCAACTGCAGGCCGGGAGTGGAACACTCTGCGACGGCCTGACCGCAGCGTGGCTCGAAGCGGCAACCCTCGGGTGGGGATGTGGGGTCGGGGAGCGATCCGTCGATCAAACGCAACGGTGAGTGGCGTTCGTGGTCGATGGTGGGCGTTGCTCCCAGGAGGGCGTGGGTGTAGCGGTGGCGTGGCTCGTCGAATACTTCTCGGGTGGAGCCGATTTCGGCGATCTTTCCCGCATACATGACGGAGACGCGGTCGGTTCGGCCGGCGACGACAGCCAGGTCGTGGCTGATCAGCAGCATCGAGGTGCCACGTTCGCGTTGGATGCGTCGCAGCAGGTCCAGGATCTGGCGCTGAATCGTCACGTCCAATGCCGTGGTGGGCTCGTCGGCGATCAACAGATCCGGCTCGCACGCGAGTGCGATCGCGATCATGACGCGTTGGCGCATGCCGCCGGACATTTCGTGGGGGTAGTTGCTCAGACGTCGTTCGGGGTCGGGCACCCCGACCTCCTTGAGGAGGTCGAGGGCCCGACTGTGAGCTTCGGAACGGCTGACTCCGAGATGGCGGCGCATCCCTTCGGTCATCTGTCGTTCCACTTTGACTACAGGGTTGAGTGATCTGCCCGGATCTTGGAAGACCATGGCGATCTGGTTGCCCCAGATCTCGAGCTTTTCCTTCTTCGTCAGCGACAGTAGATCGCGTCCTTGGAAGGTGACTTCCCCTGATCGGCCCGAACGCGGTGGCATCAGGCCCATGATGGCCCGTGCCATGACGGACTTGCCGGAGCCGGATTCACCGACGATTCCCAGTGCTTGACTTCGGTCCAAGGTCAAGGAGACCCCGTCCACGGCACGCACGATTCCGCGTGGTGTGCCGATGTGGGCACGTAGGTTCCTTACTTCGAGGAGTGGCTGAGAGTTCATGGTGATCCGGCCCTTTGATCTGTAGTCGGCTACTGCGTCGAATTGCTTTCGGCTACTTCGCGATCCACATAGCGTCGGTGAGCGGCGAGCCCGAGCCGTACATGGTGACGCCCTGTACGTCCTTGCCCGTCACGGTCGACGGTGCTGCGCGGATGTACCAGAGTCCGACGGTGAGGTCGGCGAGGCGCTCCTGCACGGTCGTGTACGCGGCCTTGCGCTCGTCCTGCGACTGCGAGGTACGGCCGACATCGAGTGCGTCGCTCAGTTCCTGATCGTCGACACCGATGATGTTGCCAGGGGACTTGTTGTGGAAGGTCGACCACATGGAATCCGGATCCTGGATGATCGCGGAGGAGATCACCATGTCGAAGTCCTTGGTGCCCATCTTGGCGGTAGCGGCGGCGTAGTCGACCACGTCGACCTTGGCCTCGACGTTCTTGTAGGCGCTCAACTGTGCCTGCAGTGCCTCACCGGCGGTCTTGCTCTCGGCCGTCGGGTACGACGTGAAGGTGAACGAGACAGGCTTGCCTTCAGCGGCGAGCTCGTCGAAGAGCTTCTGTGCTTCGGCCTTGTTGTACTCGCCCAACTTGATGTCCGCGTAGAACGGGGAGGATTCCTGGAACAGGGTCTCCGGGACCTCGCCCTTGCCGCTGTAGACGACGGTGTTCATGGCGTCGAGGTCAACTGCGAGTGACACTGCACGACGGGCACGCTCGTCGTTGAAGGGGGCGCGTCGGAAGTTCATGGACAAGTACTGGCCGCCGCCCATCGGAACGATTTCGGTCGGGAAGCCCGCGGTCTCGGCGGTATCCAACGTCTGCCAGTTCGATTCGTTGATCAGATCAGCGCCACCGGTCGAGAGTGTGTTGTAACGCTGATTGGTGTCAGCGGCCACACGGATGGTGAGGGTATCCAGGTACGGGCGCGGTGCGTCGTAATACGTGGGGTTCTTTGCCAATTCGATGGAGTCCTGTCGCGCCCACTTGGTGAGCGTGAACGGTCCGGCACCGATGGGGTTCTCGTCGAATCCGGCCTGACCCTTCTGCAGTGCGGCCGGTGAGGCGATCCAGTTCATCGAGCTGGCGATGAGGGTCTGCGAGTAGTGCGGGGTAGGCGTAACCATCGTGACCGCGAGGTTGGCCGGATCGACGACGCTCAAGTTGGCGATCTGTGCGACGTAGCGAGCGGACGTCGAACCGAGAGCCGGGTCCTTGAGACGCTCCCAGTTGAACTTGACCGCCTCGGCGTCGAGGGGTGTTCCGTCCGAGAACTTCAGGTTCGGGCGAAGTTTCAGGTTGAACGTGGCACCACCGTCGGCGGTCGAGAAGTCCTCGGCCATGGTGTATGTGACGTCAAGGGTCTTGGTGTCGTTGATCATCAACGTGCCGTACAGCGAGTTGCCGAGGATGCCCTGGTGTGCCCAGGTGTTGGACAGCGTGGCCGGGTCGAGGGACCGCGGCTCGCCCGCCATGATCGCGCGGCCGGCACCGCCGGATACGGGATCGCCTGCAGCCGTGGTGCCCTCGTTGCTGCTGCCGGAATCGGAGCCGCAGGCGGTCAGCACGAATGCTGCGGTACACACCATCGCGACCGCTGTCAGTAAGCGTCTTTTTCGGATCATGGAAAGCCCTCTCAGGTGGAACGTGGAAATGAGTACGTCGTGTCGAGCGGGAAAACGGTCTTGGTCGTTCAGTCGTGCAGTCCTCGAGGTTCAGTCGTGCAGAGTGCGGTCGAACTTGTTGCGGAGGAAGTCACCTGCCTGATTGAGGGCGAACACCGTGAAGAAGATCGCCAACGAAGGAACGAAGACCAAGTATGGGTAGTCGGCAATGTAGTTCTTGCCGTCGCCGATCATTCCGCCCCAACTGGGCTGTGGCGGTGGGATTCCCAGGCCGAGGAAGCTCAGTGAGCCTTCGGCGACGATCAGGGCGGCCATGATGATCGGCAGGAACGCAGCCAGGGGAGCGAGGACGTTCGGCAGGATTTCCTTGAACAGGATTCGCCAGTGGCCGGCGCCCATGTTCCGTGCGGCCCGGACGAATTCCCTCGAGCTCCACGCCATTGTGTTGGCTCTGGCCAGACGGATGAATCCGGGGATGACGACCAAGGTCAGTCCGAGCAGCATGGTCGGAATGGAGGGGGTCAGGACGGACGCCAGCGCCAGCAGCAGGATCAACGGCGGGAATGCGAGCATCGCGTCGGCAAGGAGGGTCACGCCGGAATCGAGACGCCTACCGAAGTAGCCGCCGATCAGGCCGATGAAGGAGCCCACCACAAATCCGATCAATCCGGCTACAGTGCCGACAAGGAGCGAGACACGGGCGCCGTAGATGATGCGGGAGAGCATCGACCGCCCGAGGGTGTCCGTCCCCAGCAGCAGATCGAGGGATTCGAACGACGGTGAAAGACGCGGTGCGCCAACCGGAACGGAGTAGGAGGCAATGGGCAGGACATTTGCCAGCGCCGCTGCGAGAAGCACAGTGACGAGCCAACCGAAGGAGAGGTACACCAGAATGGATCGTGACTTCTTCGCCGGTGGCACCAGGGGTGCCGGCGGGTCCGACGGTTGCTCGTCCTGCGAGCCGGTCCGGTCTTCGACTACTGATCGCGTCATGCTCCGACAACCTTCCTGACCCGTGGGTCGATCAATCCGTAGCTGAGGTCGACCAGGGTGTTGATACCCACGTACACAATCGCGATGAAGACCACGATTCCCTGGACCATGATCACGTCGCGCGACGTGATGGACGAGGAGATGAGCTGTCCCAAACCGGGTAGACCGAAGAGTGTTTCGACGATGACGGTGCCACCGATGAGTCGACCGAGACTGATGCCGGCAACGGTGATCAGGGAGAACGACGACGGTCGGAGCGCGTGCCGGAACATCACGTACCACCCGGGCATTCCCTTCGCCCGAGCCGCTGCCACGTAGTCCTCGCGCAGGGTTCCGATCAGGTCGGTGCGCAGCAGACGGTGGAATGCGGCGATCTCGGTCAACGCGATTGCGATCGCGGGCAGCAGTGCGCTCTGGAGGTTTGCACCGAGGCCTTCGCTCATACGCGACCAGCCTGTCACCGGGAAGAGCTGGAATTTGATCGCGAAGTAGTAGATCAGGACCGGGCCGGCGATGAACGCGGGAACCGAGAGGCACACAGCCGAAACGACATTGATGCCGCGGTCGAGCTTGCTTCCTGGGCGCGACGCGGAGGCGACGGCCATCAGGACGGCAACAACCAGAGCAATGATCAGGCCCATAGCGGCCAATTGCAGGGTGACAGGGAGGCGCTCGACGATGGCCTCGCTGACTGACTGACCGGTGAGCGGTGAGGTTCCGAAGTCTCCGCGGAATGCGTCACCGAGCCAATTGAAGTACTGAGTCCAGACGGGAACGTCGAGTCCCATCTTTGCTTCCATCGCCGCAACGGCCTCGGGGGTAGCGTTTTCACCCAGGATCACCTCGGCGGCAGACCCGGGCGCCAGGCTCAACAGCAGAACAGCTGCTGCCGCTACCAACAAGACGACCACCAAGCTGCGGCCTACACGCCTCGTAATTGTGAGAATCATCCAACTCGACTTTCATCATGCAAGCGCGGCCAAAGTTCCTTGTATGCAGAGATTTTGGACTGTTACGAAGCTTGCGTGTGATTATGCGCACTCTTGGCGCACCTGGATTTGTTGTAATATATTCAATGATCGCTGCGAATAGCAAGAGAAACCTGGATCGAACTCCCGTTGGTGCATTTCGACGTTCGCCGATTTCCAGTTAATGATCTTGTAATTCAACAGGATTGAGGGTCGTCAAAGTAGCGCCCTCAGCGTGTCTGCCGAAATTGGGCGCGGCGATGTTGCTCATGTCGGCGAGCTGATGGCCCCGAGCGAATGCGTCAATTCTGTTGTTTTACAACGACTTTTGGCCTGGAATCTCCTGTCTCACTCGTATTTCACTGTGATCGACTCGGAGTCGGGTATTGCCTGGCAGGTCAGAACGTAGCCGTCCGACACCTCCTCGTCGGTCAGTGCGTCATTGATTCTCATCACGGCGCTTCCCGAGGTGACGTGTGCCATGCAGGTTGCGCAGTTTCCGGCTTCGCAGGAGAACGGCGGCGTAAGTCCAGCGCGCCGAGCACTTTCCAGCAGAGTCTCGTTGGGGTGTCGTGGTACCGAGGTCTTCTTTCGCCCGAGAACGATGGTCACTGTTCCGGTGACTTCGGTGGAAGTTGGTTCGGTAGCGGCAGATTCACCGGTGCTCACCGGTTCGGCCGCAATCGGTTCGGCCACAATCGGTTCGGCTGCACTGCCGAATCGTTCGCTGAAGACGCGGCCCGGTCCGGGTAGGGCCGATTCGATCAGGTCCATGAAGGGTTCGGGGCCGCATAGGTAACTGTCGGCTCCCACGTGCTTGCCGACAAAGTCGAGTACTGCGGCCTTGTCGAGGAATCCGTTCTTGTCGTCGAGGTGGCGTGTGACGGTGAGTCGACCGGGGTAGCGGTCGACGAGTTCCGAGAGAACGCGCTCGAAGATCATCGAGTCGTGATCACGATCGGCGCACAGAAGGTGAACCTCGCGATCGGTGGTGGCGAGAGTGGTCTTGGCGAGCGACAGGATCGGGGTGATGCCGCTGCCGCCGCTGAACCCGAGCAACGGCGCCTCGGATTCGCGAAGGCGAAACGTGCCGGCCGGCCTGGTGACGACCACCTCGTCACCTTCGGAGACATTGTCGTGTAGCCAGTTCGAGACCTTGCCTCCGGCAACACGTTTGACGGTGGTCATCAATTCGTTGTCGGTGTCCGGTGAGCTCGACATCGAGTACGACCGGAACAGTTCGGTGCCGTCGACCTCGACGCGGAATGTGCAGAACTGCCCGGCGCTGTAGGTGAACGGACCGTCTGCCGGAGCGAGAACAAATGTACGCGCGTCGGAGCTCTCTTTGACGATCCGGGTGACGGTCGCTCGTTGGAACAACGGTGGTCTCGCCATGGCTACCTCCTGCTGATATTGAGATTCTATAAGTTTGAGAATACTATTCTCTCAAACGAGATAGGATCTTCTCAATGAAGCATTTGTACACGCGAGACGGGGGATGCGCTAGCCCCCATCCCCCAGTGAGGAGCCAAGGATGAGCGGGCAGAGCGTCCTTGTGTTCGACGAACAGAAATACAGCCGAGACGAGCTGGAGGCGCTAGCCGACGCGCTTGCATCGCGGCTGGTTCGGGATGGTGTCACTGCTGGTCAACGCGTTGCTCTCATGTCGTCGAATCGGCCGGAGTTTGTGGTCGCGGTACTTGCGGTCTGGCGCGTGGGTGCCGCTGTCGTGCTGATCAGTCCGGCGTGGAAGAGCGTCGAGGTTGCGCACGCACTGGCGACAACGAGCCCCGTGTATGCAATCGGAGACAATCCTGTGCTCGCGGAACTGATGCCGATGCTGAGCCTTGACGAGTCGGTCACGTGCAGCGCCGATACCGAAACGTTCGGCGAGCCCGATCCCGCGTCGGATGCCGTTCTCGTCTTCAGTTCGGGAACAACCGGCTTACCCAAGGCGGTCCGGCACACTCATGCGTCGTTTGCCGTTGCCGTCGAGCAGTGGCGAGACGTGCTGGAGCTGACGGAACGCGATCGCATGCAGATCGTGACTCCGCCTTCACACATACTCGGGCTGCTCAACATCGTGACGGCACTCGAGTCCGGTGCATGGCTGCGGCTTCACCGCCGATTCGATCTCGATACGATGCTGCACCACATCGAGGTAGACCGGATTACCGTCGAAATGGCCGTGGCGCCCATCGCTCTGGCAATCGCCTCGCATCCGAAACTCGAATCGTACGATCTCTCGTCGCTGCGCTACATCATGTGGGGCGCAACGCCGGTGACACCTAGCGTTGCCGAGGAAGTCACGCGGCGAACAGGTGTCGGGTGGATGCCGGCGTACGGTGCCAGCGAGCTGCCCGTCATCGCGTGCAACCCCGTCGAGGGTGCACAACTCGACAGCGTGGGGCGTGCGGCACCGGGCGTGAGCCTTCGAATCGTGTCCACCGAAACCGGCGAGGTGCTCGGCACCGGCGAGACCGGAGAAATCCAGGCACTGTCGGCTTCGGTCATGGCTGGGTATCTTCCCGACGAGGAAACCGCCGGTGCGTTCGCAGGCGGTTGGTACCGCACCGGTGACGTCGGACATCTCGACGACGGCGGTTGGCTGCGAATCACCGACCGCCTCAAAGAAATGATCAAGGTACGCGGCTTCCAGGTAGCCCCGGCCGAGATCGAAGCAGTCCTCCACGGACACCCCGGCGTCGCGGATTGCGCGGTGTTCGGAATCCCCGACCCGAAAGACGGCGAAGCGATCGTCGCGGCTGTCGCGACAAGCGGCTCGATCGGGGAAGTGGAACTCATGGAACTCGTAGCCGGCCGGATGGCCGGCTACAAACGCCTGCGGCGAGTGGTGTTCGTGCCCGAAATTCCTCGCCTGCCCTCCGGCAAGGTGTTGCGCCGAGAACTCAAGGAGCGCTATGGACGTACGTCTGACTAATGAACAGCGGCAGCTGCGTGACGCTGCCGCAAAACTGGCCGACGATTTGGGACCGGGTTCGGTCCTCGATTTGGAGGACGGCTCTCGCATCGCTCGTCTGGAGAAGGCGGTGGCCACAACCGGCTGGCGTTCACTCCGCTCGGACGGAGCGTCTGGCGTCGAAGTTGCTATCGTCGCAGAGGAATTCGGCCGCGGACTGGTCGACGTTCCATTTCTCGGACCGGTGCTTGCCGACGATCTACGTCGTCATGTCGCCGATGATCAGCTCACGTGGGCAATAGCTGTCGGTGACGAGGCGGTCGACGCGACCGGTCTCGACCACGCTCTCGTCTTGCGTGAGAACAAGGCATTTGCCGGCCGCGTCGGACCGGTAGCTGCAGGCGCCGATCTGACCAGAGGTTTTGCCGAGTTGCTCGATCCGACGGATTCCCTCGGGGAGATATCGACGGACGACGTGACGCGGTGGGAGGCACTTGCGCTCGTCGCTACCTGTGCCGATCTGGTCGGCACGGCGCGGGGTGCTCACCATGTTGCGACCGAGTACGCCAAGGTCCGTGAGCAGTACGGCACGGCGATCGGGTCGTACCAGGCTGTTGCACATCTGCTGGCCGAAGGCCTCGCGCTGATCGAAGGATCGGTGAGTGTGCTCCGGTACGCGGCGTGGGCCGTGGACGAGCTGCCGCCGACCGAGGCGATCGCAGCGGCGCGGATCGCAAAGATCTACTGCGCGCGGGCAACTCGAACCGTGTGTGAAACCGCAGTGCAGGTGCACGGCGGAATCGGCAACACGTGGGAGTGCCTCGTGCATGTGTACCTGCGGCGGGCATTGACGTCCACCGAACTGTTTCCCGTAAGGCTGGAGGAGATCGACCTTGGACTTTCGTGATTCGCCGGAAGAAGCCACTTTCCGAGACCGACTGCGGTCATGGGCAGCTGAGCGGGCAAAGACATTCCCGAGCTCGGGAGACGAGTACTGGGCACGGCAGGGCGAGTGGCATCAGGCGCTCTACAGCGGCGGATTCTTCGGCGCATCGTGGCCCAAAGAATATGGCGGACAGGAACTGCCGCCCGTCTACGACGTCATCGTCGACGAGGAACTGGCCATAGCGGGTGCTCCGCCTCGG
This sequence comes from Rhodococcus sp. MS16, assembly GCF_013277795.1. Lineage (NCBI taxonomy): Bacteria > Bacillati > Actinomycetota > Actinomycetes > Mycobacteriales > Nocardiaceae > Rhodococcus > Rhodococcus sp. MS16. The sequence goes on along the minus strand of NZ_VBTM01000017.1, from coordinate 19,440 downwards.
CCCAGCCTCGGATACCTGGTACACGGACTCGGCAGGCACGGCAGTGAGGATCTTCGGAGTCGTTTCCTTCCCGGAATGATCAACGGCACCGAACGCTGGTGCCAGGGATTCAGTGAGCCAGGTGCCGGTTCGGACCTTGCCTCGCTCACGACCACCGCCGTCCGTGAGGGCGACGAGTACGTCATACACGGCCACAAGATCTGGACAAGCTACAGCGATGTCGCCGACTGGTGCCTGCTCTTGGCGCGGACGGAACCCGATGCAAAGCGTCACCGCGGACTGACCGCATTCATCGTCTCGATGGACCAGCCCGGTATCGAGCAGCGTCCGCTCAAGATGATGAACGGTGTCACCAAGGAGTTCGGCCAGGTGCTCTTCGACGGTGCTCGTGTGCCGGTCGATCAGATGGTCGGTGCTCCCGGTGAAGGCTGGGCGTTGGCCATGACGGTTGTCGGGCACGAACGTGAACCCTCCACGCTGGGCTATGCGGCGCGCTACGGCAAACTGGTCCGCCAGCTCGCAGCCAGGAGCGACGGACCGCCGTCGACGGAATTAGCTTGGGCTGCAGTGGAAACGGAGATGTTGCGGCTACACGTGCGTCGCCGCTTGTCCGAGCAGTTGGACGGACTCTCCCACGGTTCTGAGGGCTCGCTCGACAAGCTCCTGATGACCTGGGTGGATCAGGCCGTCGGGCACGCAGCGTTGACGGAGGCGGGTAGCCGCGACACCGAGATGCTCGGTTCGTACCTGTACAGCCGCGCCCAGAGCGTCATGGGTGGGACATCACAAATTCAGAAGAACATCATTGCCTCGCGCATTCTCGGATTGGGAGTTTGACATGTACGACATGCCCGAAGAGATCGACGTCCGCGCAGAAGGCTCGCTGCGGATCATCACTCTTAATCGACCGGACGCGCTCAACGCCGTCAACGACAGTCTGCATACCGGCTTGGCGGAGTTGTGGCCACGGCTCAGCGCGGATCGTGACGCCCGTGCCGCAGTACTCACCGGCAACGGTAAGGCTTTCTCGGCGGGTGGCGATTTTGCCTACCTCGCAGAGTTGGCCGAAGACTCCGAAATGCGGGCTCGCACAATCGCGCACGGTCGTGATCTGGTGCTCGGAATGGCTCGGTGCCGTGTCCCCGTGATCGCGGCTGTCAACGGCCCGGCCGTCGGCCTGGGATGCAGCCTCGTTGCACTGAGCGACATCGTCTACATCGCAGAATCCGCCTACCTGGCCGACCCGCACGTACAGGTCGGACTGGTTGCCGCCGACGGTGGACCGCTGACGTGGCCGCTGCAGATCAGTCTGCTGCTGGCAAAGGAATACGCATTGACCGGGACGCGCATCGGAGCGGAGAAGGCCTGCACGCTCGGCCTGGCCAACCATGTGTCGCTCGATCCACTTGCCGACGCCATCGAATGCGCGAAAAAGATTGCCTCGCAGCCGCGTCAGGCCGTCGAGAGCACCAAGCGACTGCTGAACATGCACCTCGAGCGGGCGATTCTCGCGACACTCGACTTTGCGACGACGGCAGAAGAGCTGACTTTCCAGAGCGAGGATTTCCGGGACAACATCGCGAAGCTCACCGCCGTCAAGAGTTGAATCGGAGAAAGTGGAAGAGGCTGGGCACCAGGGGATCTGTGCCCAGCCTTTTCTTTTCACATCACAGGCACTTGGAGACGATCTCTTCGGCGAACTTCTCGATGGGGGCTCGGTACTGCTCCGCGCTTCCCTTCAAGTGCGAGTGGTCTCCGCTGTGCTGGAGGTCCCAGTCGGCCCACGGTGAGCACATCACGCCGGTGATGCCGATGTCTTCTGCCCGCTTGTAGAGGTCAGGTGTCCGCTCGTCGAACAATCCGAGAATGATCTCGAAAGGCTCGTTTTCGCGTCCGTATTCGCGGCGGTAGCCCTTGATCCGGTCGATCCACACAGTGGCTTCTTCCAGCGTGTATGCAGTCCCGACCCAGCCGTCGCAGTAACGCGCTGCGCGTTTGAGCGCGGCAGCGGATTCGCCGCCGCAGAGGATCGGGACATGGGCAGGCGGGTGCGGTTCGATCATCATTTCCGGGATGTCGTAGTACTCGCCTTTCCACGACACCCAGCCGCCCTTCCAGAGGGCCCGCAGTGCCTGGATCATTTCGTTGAGTCGTGGTCCACGGTTGTCGAAGTCCTGGCCGAGTAGTTCGAATTCCTCACGCATCCAGCCGGCTGAGAGTCCGATGGACACGCGTCCGTTGGACAGTGCACCCGCGGTGCCCACCTGTTTGGCGACCTCGAGGATGGGGCGCGCGGGAGCGATGTAGACGTTGTTGCCGAAATGCAGGTTCTCCGTCACCGCGGCCATTGCGCCGATGAGAACCCAGGCATCGGGCCACTCGGTGTCGGGTTGCCAGTACGGCACGCCGCTTTCCGTTGCCGGATAACGTGTTTTGAGTTCACGCGGGAAGATGAGGTGGTCCGATACGAGGACGCCGTGGTAGCCGTTTTCGTCGAGCATCTTTGCGACGGAGGGCATCTCGGCGGTGTTCATGAAGGCTGTGCCGGTCCAGAATTTCATGCTTCTGCCCTACGCTGGCCGCTGGTTGTCGAATGTATGGAAGTCATGCGGACACAGTATGGGACTGGCATTCAAGTTGTCGGATAACCAGAATCTTTGATTGTTATTGCAGAACAAAGGTTTTCATAGTGTTTCGCGAACGGTCGGGGGCGTCGCACTGGCGTCGACGCCCCCTGGCGTCGCGGTCCGGCAATTTACTTCGGGGGGAACCGCAGTGCGCCGTCGAGGCGGATGACCTCGCCGTTGAGGTAGTCGTTCTCCACGATCGAGGAGACCAGCGTGGCGTACTCCGGCGAGCGGCCCATGCGCTGGGGATGCGGAACCTGCGGTCCCCAGTACGCCTCGAGCTGATCGCCGGCCTTTCCGTAGGCGGGCGTCAGGAAAGTGCCGGGAGCGATCGTCACGACGCGGATGCCGAGCGGCGAGAGGTCGCGTGCGGCAACAAGAGTCATGCCGACAACTCCGCCCTTGGCTGCGGAGTATGGCAGCTGGCCGATCTGGCCTTCGTACGCGGCGATGGACGCCGTATTGATGATGACGCCGCGCCCACTCTCGAGAGCCTCCTGACGACCCATCGCTGCTGCCGACAGGCGCATCACGTTGAACACCGAGATCAAGTACGAATTGATCGTGGTCGTGAACGCCTCGAGGCTCATGGCGCTGCCGTCCTTGCCGACCAGGCGGCCGCCACCGGCGGGGCCGCCGTGGCAGTCGACCGAGATGCGCAGCGGACCCAGTGATTCGGCTTCGGCGATTGCGGCAAGAACGCTGTCTTCGTCGCCGGCATCGGTGCGGACGTATCGAACGCCGAGTTCGCGTTCGAGTTCCTTGCCCTTGTCGTCGGCAACGTCGGCCACGACGACCTTGGCTCCCTCCGAGTGGAGACGGCGAACCGTAGCCTCGCCGAGCCCTCCGGTGCCACCGACGACGATGGCGGAACAACCGTTGATCTGCATTTTGATTTCCCTTCTTGCAAGTATTGATCTCTGTTGAGAGAATAATGTTCTCATGAACATCACCATGATTGCAGAAATGGCCGCATCGAGTTGCGATCGGGCCGTAGTGACCGTCGAAAATCGGTCATTGACCGCCGCGCAACTCCTTGCCCTTGCCCGCCGCGCCGCCGACCGATTCCGGCAATACCCTGCCGTGCTCTACCTCGGCACCAACCACCTCGCGTACCCCGTCGCGCTGTTCGGCGCCGCGATGGCCGGGGTTCCGTTCGTGCCACTCAACTACCGATTGGGCGATCAGCAGTTGACTGCCCTGATCGACCGCCACCCCGGTGCACTGGTGCTGCGTCTCGACGATCTCGACGAACTGATCGACATCGAAGCGATACAGCAGGATTCGGCCGAATCCGAAGCTCCGGCTCCATCCGATGCTCCGGCTCCACAGTGGGACGGTGACAGCGTCGCCGCAATCATCTACACCAGCGGAACCACCGCTGATCCCAAGCCCGCGATACTCCGGCATCGGCATCTACTTGCTTACGTGCTCAACACCATGGAGTTCTCGTCGGCCGACGAGAGCGACGCGTCGTTGGTCTCTGTTCCGCCCTACCACATCGCCGGTCTGACGAACCTGCTCTCGAACCTCTACACCGGGCGTCGGATCGTCTATCTGGCCGCTTTCGACGCCAACGTGTGGCTCGACACCGTCCGGAGCCAAAGCGTCACTCACGCAATGCTCGTTCCCACGATGCTGGCGCGTGTTGTCGCCGAATTGGGGGAGAACGATGCAAATACTCCCTCGCTGGCAAGTTTGGCGTACGGCGGATCGAGAACACCCCGGCCGGTACTCGAGCACGCGCTGCGAAGCTTCCCGGATACCGGATTCGTCAATGCCTACGGACTCACGGAGACAGCGTCGTCGGTGGCAGTTCTCGGCCCCGACGATCACCGGATTGCGTTTGCCTCTACCGATCCGGCAGTGCGTGATCGTCTCGGATCGGTCGGAAAAACGCTGCCGGGCATCGAAATCGAGGTGCGCAGCGAGGACGGTGATCCGGTCGGTGCCGGGGTTACCGGCCTGGTGTTCGTTCGAGGCGAGCAGATTTCCGGTGAGTACGGAAATCGGAGCGTCCTCGACGAGAACGGCTGGTTCGCCACGCGTGATCTCGGCCGACTCGACTCCGACGGTTTCCTGTTCATCGAGGGGCGCGCGGACGACACCATCATCCGAGGGGGTGAGAACATCGCCCCCGCAGAAATCGAGGACGTGCTTCTTGCGCATCCCGCCATCATCGAGGCTGCTGTGATCGGCGTTCCGGATCCTGAATGGGGACAGCGGATAGTTGCTGTTCTCGTCGGTGAGGTCGATCAGGCAGAGATCAAGGCGTGGGTCAAGGAACGACTGCGATCGTCCAAGACTCCCGACATCGTCGTGTTCCGACACGAACTCCCGAAGACCGAAACCGGAAAACTACTGCGCCGCGTTCTGCTGGCCGAATTGGAGAACACCCATGCCTGAAGCAATTATCGTCTCCGCTCTGCGAACCCCCATCGGTACCGCGGGTAAGGGAACGTTGCGAGACACCACCGCTCACGACCTCGCGCACCATGTCGTCGCGGCGGCAGCAGAAACTCTCGACGCGAGTCAGATCGACGACGTCATGCTCGCCGAGGGACTGTACGGCGGCGGCGTGATCGCCCGCCACGCGGCAATTACCGCGGGCCTGACTACGGTGCCAGGCCTGGCACTGAACCGGCACTGTGCGGCTAGCCTGGGCGCCGTGCAGGCCGCTGCAGGGTCCATCCGTTCCGGGATGGACAAGCTGATCATCGCCGGTGGCGTCAACTCCTCGTCGACCAGCCCGCGGTCGTTGTTCCGCGTCGACGGCGAATTTGTGCCGTGGATGTCCCCGACGCACCCGGATCGCCCCGATGCGCCGAACAAGGACATGTCGATCACGGTGGGCTGGAATGCCGCGGTGAAGGCCGGAGTCTCGCGCGAGGACATGGACGCGTGGGCTCTGCTCTCGCACCAGAAGGCAGTGAGCGCCATTGACGAGGGGCGGTTCAAAGAAGAGATCGTGCCCATCAGCACACCGCACGGACTCTTCTCCGTCGACGAGCATCCGCGCCGTGAGACGAGCCTGGAGAAGCTCGGCTCGCTCAAGGTGCTGCACCCCGAGATCGAAGGCTTCAGCATCACCGCCGGAAATGCGAGCGGCGCCAACGATGCTGCTGCGGTTCTCACCATCGCCAGCAGCGATCTGGGGATGCCGGGACTGGGAACGGTAAAGTCGTGGGCATCCGTCGCGGTCGATCCCGCATTCACGGGTCTGGCTCCTGTCGAGGCAATTCCGAAGGCGTTGGCACGCGCGGGAATGTCGCTGGCCGACGTGGATCTGTTCGAGATCAACGAGGCGTTCGCAGCTATGTGCGTGGCGACGATCAAGATGCTCGGAATCGATGCCGATCGTGTAAATGTCAGCGGCAGTGGATGTTCTCTCGGGCATCCCGTGGCAGCCACCGGTGCGCGCATGCTGGTGACCCTGGTGCACGAGCTGCGACGCCGCGGCGGCGGAATCGGTGTGGCAGCCATGTGCGCCGGTGGCGGTATGGGTTCGGCGGTTGTCATCGAGGTTCCGGCTCCGTGACGTCGACTGCGAGATCGACTGGTATTTCGACTGGGGCCGAGAGGTATTCGAGTACTCGATGACTGTAATTACCGTTGCAACGATCGAGGATCTTGTCACCGCGGCGCGCTCAGGTTCACTGCGCGCCGCGGGCAGGTTGTTGAGTCTGGTCGAGAGTAGTCGGCGCGAAGAAGTTCTCGACATCGTCGGCTCACGACCGGTGCGGGTGGTCGGAGTGACCGGTCCGCCGGGCGCAGGCAAGTCGACCACCATCGCAGTCCTCGTGCGGGCCTATCGTCATCGCGGACTGCGGGTTGCCGTTCTTGCGGTCGATCCTTCCTCGCCGTACAGCGGCGGGGCATTGTTGGGCGATCGAATCAGGATGGCAGAGCACATCGACGACGCCGACGTCCTCATCCGCTCGGTGGCCACTCGCGGTCACCTGGGCGGTCTGGCCGTTGCCGTACCCGCAGCGATCCGCCTCCTCGCGGCGCTCGACTACGATCTGATTCTGCTCGAATCGGTGGGCGTCGGGCAGTCCGAAATCGAGATCTCGGCCATCGCCGATCCCGCAGTGGTCGTTCTCAATCCCGGTGCGGGGGATGCAGTTCAAGCGGCCAAGGCCGGACTGCTCGAGGTTGCCGACATCCTGGTCGTGAACAAAGCGGATCGAGAGGGTGCGGATCAGACCGTCCGCGACTTGCGCGCCGAGGCCGGCGTCCCCATTCTCAAGCTGATTGCGTCCAAAGGTGTTGGTGCGGAAGAACTGGCTGATGCCATCGACGCTCACCAGCGTGCAGACACCCTTGCCCGGCGAACGGCTCGGGCAAGGGTGCAGATTCTGTCGTTGGCGCAATCGAGGCTGCGTGCCCACGCAGACCTCGACGAACTTGCCGCCGCCGTCGCAGCGGGCCGCAGCGATGCGTACACCGCTGCGGCGCGACTGCTCGGAACGTAGGAAAGCCAGCTAGCTCAGATCTGCGACAATCTGCGGAAGGTCGTGTGTCGTAAGAATTCCCGGAGCTGCATCACAGACAGAAGGAATGGCGTTGACTGCCCGGTTTGCCGTGTAGGCCGGCGCGGTCTCGCTCATCCTCTCCAAGGGGATGGGGAAACGAAGATCGATGTCGAGTGGCGCATCGCCGTCGACGTCGATGTGCCAGCCGGTGTCACGAATCTTCCAATCCACGTCGAGTTCGCTCGAGCAGTACCACGTTGCGCAGAAGCTCAGCAGTTCTCGGCCGGCATGTTTGCCGCTCACGGTGATCCGTTGAGCGGCAACGGTGCCCGCCTCCAGGGTTCCCGCTGCGATCTGGACTGTAGTTCGGGTGGTGGCCAGCTCGCCGTGGGCGTCCACGGAGTCCAGCGGCATGAGGATCGACTCGGCGACCAGCTGGAGAGACGGACCGAAGTTCGACTTCACGTGTGCGATTCGGTTCTCGTCGAAATCGGTCGGGGTGAGCCCGAATCCCATGACATCGAAGAGTATCCCGGGTGAATTACGTTGGGAGAGATCGGCGAATTCACTGATCGCGAGGTGGTTCAGGCGACGTTGAATCGAGCTCAACACCAGGGGGAGTGCCTCGGTCACAAATCCGGGACTGCTGCCGGTGCTGTGGATCGACGTTCCTCCGGTTCGGCACGCGGCTTCGATCCGCTCGCGCAGTGCTGGGTCCATGCCGGCAGGGTAGTGAAATTCTCCACGAGTGGTGACGATGTTCGAGCCGGCCGCGAGAATGCGGCATACTTCGTCGGCGTCGAACTGGCGTGGCATGTACAGCACACAATCCGCGGCCAGCCCGATGACGTCGTCGATGCTGGTGGTGGCGACCACCCCGGCGTCGTCGATACCGCACAGTTCACCGGCGTCACGACCGGCCTTGTCAGCCGAATGCACGTATACCCCGGCCAATTCCAGATTTGAATGTTCGATGACGCCGCGCAACGAGCGGGTGCCGATGTTGCCGGTCGCCCACTGAACCACCCGGTAGGGTCTCACGGCAGAGGTTCTCTGAACAGCGCTGTCGGACAGCGTATTTGAACTCATGTCACACCTAACTGATCGGTCGGTGCTACCGAGAATCGGTTGTCACGGTAGGCGGAGCAGGGCTTCCTGTGCATACGAGGCAACGAGGTTGCCGTCCTCGGAGTACACGTCGCCGCGGCCGAAGCAGCGCCCGTGAGCAGTCACGGGGCTGTCCTGACGCAGCAATAGCCACGAGTCGGTCGTGAAGGGTCGGTGAAACCACAGATTGTGTGAGGTGACTGCGGACGTGAAGGTGGTTCCGTTGCCGAGTTGGCTCAATCCGTCGACCGGGCGTAGTGCGGTGCCGATCAGCGTGAGGTCGGTGGCGTAGGTGGCGATGGCGGGTGCGAGGTTCTGGCTGACCGGTGGGGTGCGCATCCACATTTCGAACTCGGGCGCGCCGGTGTCGGTGGAGTTGAGGTCGACGTCGGTGCGTATTTCCCACGGGATCAGGTCGACGTCGGTCCGGAACTCTTCGCCGAGTGGCGACGCAATTGTGTTCTCTGACTGACGATCCGGGCCGTCCTCGGGAGCATGCATGGAGATCAGGGACGTGGCGATGACGCCTTTGGATTGGCGCGCAACGATGGTCAATGTTGCGAAGGAACGGCCTTCGTGTTGACGCGTCACTTCGTAGCGGACGGTTTCGTCGGCGCTGCCTTCCCTGGCAAACAGGGAATGAAGCGACTTGATGCTCTTGTTCGGACAGGTCAATTCGGCCGCGCGGACGAACTGACCGAGAATTTGCCCGCCGAAAAGTCGGTGGTACGTCAAATGCAGGTTGGGACCCTCGAAAACGAGGGTGGCCGCATTCTCGTCGGTATCAGTTCGTCCGGTCTGCGGTTGCAGGTCGAGGCAGGCTAGGAGGTCGTTCCATAACTCGGACATCGGCCGAGTGTATATAAAATTTTCTCAATTGAGAATGAAGTTCTCAATCCTGTTTTTCAGCCCTTGTGTGCGAACCCCTGTGAACAGAAGGCCCAGACCTCGTCGGAGGAAATGGGATGGACGGTCGCGTCGTCCGGGGCGCCGCTGGACTGCGCAATGAACATCACCGTCTGCATGGTCATGGCGGCAATTCGGCGGGGGTTGACGCCCTCGCGCAACTGTCCTGCTTCGCTCACCTTCTCCATCAGTTCGACAAAGAACGCGAGAAGCGAGGAGTGGGCAACCTTGACCTCGGCCGGATGCGACAGCAGCAACTGGGGGGCGAAATCGGTGAACAGCGGACGCTGAGCAGCCGGGTCGGGACGACAGAACTCGAAAAGGAGCTCGACTGCGATCTTGAGTTGGTCCATCGGTTCGGATGTACCGGCGGTCGCTGCACGGATCTGTTCGGCGCTACGGCTCAGGGCGTCTTCGAACAATGCCAACAGTAGTTCGTGCTTACCGTCGAATTGGAGGTAGAAGCTACGCAAGGACAGTTTGGACCGGTCGACCACCTCTTGCACGGTGAAGTCGGTGGTGCCTTTTTCGGTGATGATCGACTGTGCCGCATCGAGAAATCGCTGCACGCGTTGCTCTGCGCGAAGCTTTGCGGTCTTGATGGAACGCTCGACCGACCGTTGCTTCCATGCCGGCTCTTCGCTGGGCGTGGTCACCACTGCACCAGCCCCCTTCCGATTGTCAAAAACATGTTTGCACTGTACCGGAGATGTCTGTGTCACAGTGGAACGACCAAGTGTTATTTACATTTTCGAGACTATTACTATCGCTAAGCGAGAATGCTATTCTCAAACAATAATGCACCGCAGCTCCGACAGGGAGGCAGTTCGGGATGCTCTTCGAGTTCGACTCCGATCAGCGACTATGGCAAAACACCGTGCGCGAAGTGACGGCAAAGGAATGCCCGTCGTCGCTGATCCGGGAGGTCGTCGACAACGACGCCAACCCGATACAAATTTGGAAAACTTACGTTTCGCTCGGTTGGACCGAGTTGACCGATCCTGATACCGCAGTTGAATTGGCAATCGTCTTGGAAGAGTTGGGCCGAGCGACGGATCCCACTCCCTACCTGGCGACAATGACACAATTTGCTCCACTTTCGAGTGAGCCGATCGATCCTGAGCAGCCGGGAACGGCAGTATTCGAGGGCGTCAGTGCCAGCCGTGACGGAAACGGGTGGCGTCTGGACGGCACGGCGCACCGCGTACTCGACGGTGATCGCGCCGAGAAGTTGGCCGTCGTCACGTCGGCGGGAGTCTTTGTTGTTCCGGCCGCGGACGTCACAGCGACGCGCAGTCCGATTTTCGATCCGGTACTTCATGTTGCGGAAGTGTCGTTCGACGGCGTGCGGGTCGGCGTCGACCAGCGCAGTAGCGCAGATCCGGCACGGGCCATGGACCTCGCGCTCACCGGAATGGCGCTCGCGACAGTCGGAGCGTGTCAGCGCGTCCTTGATCTTGCACTCGACCATGTGCGGAACCGCAAGCAGTTCGGTTCCCTCATCGGATCGTTCCAGGCTGTCCAGCACAAAGCTGCCGACATGCACCTCGCAATCGAGCGTGCCCGTGCCCTCGCGTACTACGCAGCGCTGACGATTGCCGAGAACGACCCGAGACGGCGGCTGGCCGCGTCCATGGCCAAGGCTGCAGCCGGGGAGTGCCAATCGTTGGTGTTCCGCAACGGAATGCAGCTGTTCGGAGCGATGAGCTTCACCTGGGAAAACGACCTACAGTTTGCGCTCAAGCGTGCCAAAGCCGGTGAGCTACTGCTCGGCGGTGCGGCACAGCATCGGGCGCTGATCGCCGAGGAGTACCGTGCAACTCAACTTTGACGCCGACGTCGAGGAATTCCGGGCAGAGTTCCGCGCTTTCCTGGACGAGAATCTTCCCAGCGAGGCGCAGGCCGCGGAGCGCGCCGGATCCAGCGCGGATATTCCGCAGTGGGCGCGCGAATGGCAGCGTCTGCAGTTCGACAACGGTTGGCTGTTACCGGGCAACCCGCCGGAATTCGGTGGGCGCAATGCTGGGATCCTCGAGCAGTACGTGCATCTGGAGGAACTGTCGAAGCGGCGGATCTATCACAGCTTCAATCCGCAAGGACTGGGCATCATCGCCGCGTCGTTGCTCTCGTTCGGAACCGAGGAGCAGAAAAAGCAGTGGGCCGCACCGATTTTGCGTGCTGAGATCACCGCTGCACTCGGCATGAGCGAGCCAGGCGCAGGTTCGGATCTTGCGTCGCTGCGCACCCGTGCCGATCGTGACGGAGACCATTTTGTGGTCAACGGTCAGAAGGTCTGGACATCCGGCGCGCATGACGCCGACGTGATCCTGACCTTCGTCCGCACCGATCCCGACGCCCCCAAGCATCAGGGCATCAGTGTGCTGATGATCCCCACCGACTCACCAGGCTTGGTTCGCCGGCCCTTTGCATCCATCTGCGCAGACGATGATCTCGACTTCAACGAAGTGTTTTTCACCGATGTGAAAGTTCCGGCAGAGAACCTGATCGGTGAACTGAACAAGGGGTGGTCAGTGGCAACCGGTTCGCTCGGACACGAGCGAAACCTGTTGTGGCTCAGCTTTGCCGATCGCCTGCAAGATCTGATGGCGGACTTCCATCCGGCGACGGACATCGACCGGGATCACTACGCGACGCTCGTGATGGACCATCAGGCGCTGCGTCTGCTTGGTTCGGCAGCGTTGGCGCGCGCTGCTCGCGGTGAACAGGACGTGGCCGCCCTGTCGATACTCAAACTGCTCGGTTCCGAAGCTGTACAACGCTCTTCGGAAGAAGCCTTGATCGCCGCCGGACCCGAAGGTTTGGTTCATCCGGCTTTGACGTCGGCGTACAACCCGATGGACAACGAGGCCTTCAGTTCGAGTTGGTTCGAACGTTATGCACGAAGCTTCGCCGGCACGATCGCCGGTGGAACCTCCGAAATCCAGCGCACTATCGTCGCCGAGCGCGTGCTCGGCCTTCCCCGAAGCTGAGGAGCCTGACATGTACATTCTCTACGAGGTGGCCGACAAGATCGCGACCATCACCCTCAACCGTCCCGAAGTTGCGAACGTCCAGAACATGCAGTTGCTCGACGAACTCGACGCAGCCTGGACCCGTGCGGCCGAGGACGACGACGTCGCGGTGATCGTAGTTCGCGCCGAAGGCAAGCACTTCTCGGCCGGTCACGACCTCAATGATCGTTGGCCCTCGCCCAAGGAAATCACCTTGGAATGGATCTACCGCGCCGAAAGCCGTCGATACCTGGAATACACGTTGCGCTGGCGCAACACTCCCAAGCCGTCGATCGCAGCGGTTCAGGGGCGCATCATCGCGGGTGGCTTGATGCTGTGCTGGCCGTGCGACCTCATCATTGCTTCCGAGGACGCATTGTTCTCCGATCCGGTTGCGTTGATGGGCATCGGCGGCGTCGAATACCACGGTCACACGTGGGAACTCGGCGCCCGTAAGGCAAAGGAAATCCTCTTCACCGGTCGTCCGGTGACGGCCGAAGAGGCTGAGAAGACCGGCATGGTCAACAAGGTTGTGCCGCGCGATCAGCTCGATGCCGAGGCGCGCGCCATGGCCTTGCAGATTGCCGAGATGCCGTCATTCGGCCTCCGTCAGGCCAAGCGCGCAGTCAACCAGACACTCGACGTGCAGGGCTTCTATGCTGCCGTGCAGTCCGTGTTCGACATCCACCAGACCGGTCACGGCAATGCCCTCAGCGTTTCGGGCTACCCGATCCTGGTGAAGTTGGACGAGATGAAGGAAAAGATCAAGTAGGGCCTTCGGCCCTGTGCGCCTTTCTGGTAGTTCGCGCTACCGGAAAGGCGCACAGGGTTATTCCCACCTTGCGGGTGCAGGCTTCTCCAACGTCAGCGGACGTTCGTATGACAAATCCTCGCGGTCGCGGGTGCCGACGAGGTAGCCCTTTTCTGTGAAGAAGGGCGATTGCAGCACCCGTGCGTCGGCGATGAACATTGCCTCGACGGTTGATCTCCGAACTGCAATGCGCCACTGCCCCTCTCGCCGTTCCAGGCGATCGAGATAGCGTCCACTGATGAATTGCGCGCTCTTGCCGTCATTGCCGACGAGGACAACGATGACGTAGCTTTCGGCATGTGCGACCTCGCCGTCGATGTCGCACGAGTGCGTGGTGATGTTGTGCGTGTGTACCTGCGAGGTTTCGGCGTGGGCAGTGTTCGCCCATTCACCGTATTCGGGACCCGTATTGGTTGCGAACCCATGTTCGTCGACGCCGTTGTCGTGGTACGCGGCGGTGATGAGATCGATGTCGTGTCGATCGCATCCGCGGGCGTGCCGGCTGATGCAGTCCAGGATCGCGGTGCGATCCATGAGATAGCGAACATCTTTCTGTAGTGTCTCGAGCTGCTGGGTCTCGGTGGAGTTGTCGAGGGTCATCCTCTGCTCATTTCAGCTGATGTGATGTCGGTGGGAAGTCTGCCGCGATAGACGCATTGGACTATACAGTTGTATAGTCCAATCGTGGCGTGATTCGACCGGCGGTCATATGTCTCCGTCGAGGCCAACCCAATTCTCTGGCAGCATTATTCGCGCCAGACGGTGGCCGGGATCAGCCACTCCAACTTTGGAGGAATCATGCGAATCGGATTGACCGGCGGCGCTTCGTCCACCGACAAAATTGTCCAGCAAGCACAACGAGCAGAGGCAGACGGTTTTACCTCACTCTGGTACGCCAGCACGGTCGCCGGTGATCCGCTGACTGCACTTGCGGTAGCCGGGCGGGCCACGACGTCGATCGAACTCGGAACTGCTGTTCTGCAGACCTATCCGTGCCATCCACTGCTGCAGGCGAATCGCGTTGCTGCCGTAGCAGAGGCCATGGGACGCAAGGGATTCACATTGGGGCTCGGACCTTCGCACGAATCGCTGGTCCGGGACGTGTACGGCTTGTCCTACGACCGCCCGGGTCGCAATACCGAAGAATATGTACAGATCGTCACCGCACTGCTTCGCGGGGAAGACGTCGACTTCCGCGGCGCGGATTGGTCGACGCGCAGTGCCGGCCGGATGGCCAAGGTCGTCCACGACGTCCCGGTGCTGCTCTCCGCCATGTCGCCCCGCATGTTGCGGGTGGCAGGACAATACGCCGATGGCACGGTGTTATGGATGGCGTCGGGCAAGGTGATCGAGTCCCACATCGCTCCCGCGCTCCATACTGCTGCGGAATCTGCGGGTCGCCCAGCGCCTCGAATTGTCGCCGGGTTGCCGGTGGCGGTTCACGACGATGCCGACGAAGCTCGCGCCGCTGTTGCTGCAAATGCCACCGCGTATGCCGGAATGCCCAACTATCAACGCGTTCTCGACGCTGGCGGAGCAAGCAGCCCAGCGGATGTGGCGATTGTCGGCAACGCTCGATCGGTGCGCGCACAATTGCAGTCCCTGGTGGACGCCGGCGCCACCGATATCTGGGCTGCCGTCTTCCCCGTCGGTGCGGACCGGAAGGAATCCGTCCGCCGGACCACTGATCTTCTCGCCGAAATGGCAACTCCGGTAACAGGGTAACTTCCGGGAGGAACCGAATGAGGTACGACGTGGACACGGTGACACAGCAGGATTCGGATGAGGTTGCCCGAGCTGTTGCGTCCGTGCGGCGGCTGACAGCGGCTGTAGCGGCCGCCCGCTCCGACATGCCGGGGCTCTCTGCCGTGGCCTCGCGGATACATGCTCTCGCTGACGATCTCGAGGCTCGCTCCTGCTCTGCCGCGGAGCGGGTGAATCAGATGAACACTATCGGCAGGATCGTCCGATACAGTCCGGTAGTCGGATCCGCCAATGTGCTTGCAGCTCCGCTCCACTTGCGTCACATCGGCGACGGTAACGAGGGGACAGTCACTTTTTCGGTCGCGCATCAGGGTTCCCTCGGAGTAGTGCATGAGGGTTTTGCGGCGATGGTCCTCGACGTTGCTCTCGCGGAAGCGAACATGGCAGCAGGAGTCCCCGCCATGACAGCAGGTTTGACGCTTCGCTACCACCACCCGATGCCGGTGTGCTGCGACCTGACGGTACGGGCCTGGCATGTGTACGTAGACGGCCGAAAGTCGTGGTGCCGTGGAGAAATCTGGTGGGAACACGACCTGTGCGTGAGTGCAGAAGGACTGTTCATCGTTCCGCGCGAAGGAGGGGCTCGTGGCCAGGATCGACAGGGCTGACGTGATTAACCCGTCACCGATCGACGACGCGGCGGACGGACTGCGGCGATTGACTGACCTTCTCCTGAGGGTGGACGAGAACGATCCCGCCCTGGTCGCGGTAGCCGACGAACTCGACCGCATCGAAGCGGCGCTCGAGCAGAACGCTGGACCCGTGGAGTTCCGTGACCCTGTCAGTGGGAGAGGCAATGCCCTCGCACCGCCCCTGGATATGGAGAGATTGCCTGACGGCACTGTCCGGGCGACCGGCTCGCTCGGCCTGCCCTACCAAGGACCGCAGGGACTTGTGCATGGTGGGATGTCGGCGCTGATGCTCGATCACATACTCGGCCTGACACACCCGGAGGGATCGACCCTTCTGGAGGAACTGGTGGTGCGCTACCACCAGCCGCTCCCACTCTTCGAAGGCGTTGTGATCACCGGTCGTCGGATGAGCGATGAAGACGAGAAGGTCCGCGCTCACGGTGAGATCACCGTGGACGGGTACCTGGCGGTGTCGGCGGAGGCGCTCTTCCGTGACGCGCCTCCGCCGACGACCTGACTTGTGTGAGCTCAGCTCAGTTGCGTCAGACGTGGAGCAAATCCCTGAGTTCGGATGGTTGCCCCCGCCTCACGGGTGAGTTCCCGTGCACTGCCGAGCAATCCGTCGAGAAGCATGGCCCGACGGACGTGACGGTGAAGGTCGTGTTCGGCAGTGAAACCGATCCCGCCGAGTACTTGCTGGCAGTGGCGGGCCGTTGTCAGAGCGGCTTTGCCGGCCGCGGCCTTCGCCAGCAGCGAGCCGAGGTCGTCGGTGGCGGTATTCAACGTTGCTTCCGCGCCCTCGATGGCGACCAGCGTCTCGGCAAGCCGATGACGAACAGCCTGGAACGATGCCACCGGCTTACCGAACTGCATGCGGTTCAAGGCATGGGTGCGGGCGAGATCGAGCATTGCGCGACTGGTACCCACCAACCACCACCCGAGTGCCCGGCGACCTGCCGCGAGCGGGACGGCATCACCGGCCTCCACGACGCGCAGCGGAACATCGGTGTCCAATGTTGTTCCGGGTCCCTCACTCCGTTCCCACAGGACCCAGCGCTCACCGGAGTACGGCAGCGCGACGGTACCGCCCACGGGCAGACTCAGCGCGGTATCGGCTAACACCACGTCGTTGACCAATGGTGCATGGGCGCCGGTCTCGCCGAGCAGGCGAAATACCAGAGGCACTGCTACATCGGGCATTTCGGTGAGCATCTCGGTCCAACCGAGTTCGGTCATGGCGGCATCGAGTTTGCTGCCGGACACACTGAGCATTGTCTTGCGGAGCGTTTCGGTGAGCAGATTCAGCTCGTCGTCGTGCATGCTCATTCCTTCCCCAGATCCAGCAGCCGCCGCGCGATGATGTTGCGCTGAATTTCAGCTGTACCGCCGTAGATGGTGGCTGCACGCGAGTACAGGAACTCCGACCGCCATGGCGTCTCGTCGAGTTCGATGGTGCCAGGCAACAAGTCGCGCACGGTATCGAACAACTGCTGCTCGGAGGTCGCCAGCAGAACCTTGTCGATCGATGTCTCCGGGCCGATCTTTGCGCCCTCCGCCAATCGGGTTTGTGTCGCGAGGGACCGGGCTCGCACGGTGTGCAGTGCCAGGTAGGCGGCGCCGAGTTCGGCGTCATCTGTTGCGTCTGTGTCGGATTCGGCGAGCAGCTGATCCAGACGGGAGAACAGGTACGCGATCCGATGCCAGAAGCACGTGGAACGCTCATGGGGCAGTAGATCCATCGCCACTCGCCAACCGTCGCCCGGCTTGCCGAGCATGCGGTCCGCCGGAACGACGACGTCGTCGAAGTAGACCTCGGCAAACTCGTCGACTCCGTGCATGGTGCGCAGCGGCCGGACGGTGATGCCTGGAGTGTCCATGTCGACGAAGAAGGCGGTAATTCCGTCGTGGCCCGGCCCGGTACGGGTGAGCAGGACACATCGCGCCGAATACTGAGCCAGCGACGTCCAGACTTTCTGACCGTTGACAACCCAGTTTTCCCCGTCTCGGACTGCCCGGGTGCTCAGCGACGCGAGATCGCTACCCGAACCGGGTTCGGAGAAGCCCTGGCACCATTGCTCACGTCCACTGAGAAGTCGCGGAACCATTTCCGCTGCCAACTCCGGCCGGGCGTACGAAATCATCGTGGGAGCAAGGACTTCGATCATCGAGTAGATGCCGGGCTCGGCGAGGTCGCGAGTGGCAACTTCCTCGCCGAGAACCGCACGCAGGACAGCGGGCCCACCGAGCCCGCCGACCTCCCCGGGCCAGCCGTACCGCATCCAACCCGCGTCGAACAGTGCACCTCGAACGCGGCCGAGCTGTTCTACCTGACCGTCGAGCGAATGATCGGATCCGGGGGAGAGATCGTTTTCGGCCAGCCAGGTCTGAACGGCCGACCGAAATTCGGGGACGTTCATGCCCCCGGACGATCGAAAGCGTGAGGAATACCCGAATCATGATCGCCGTTGCGGCGCAGGAACGTCATCGCGCGCGTCTGCAGCCGCCAACCGTCTTCGGTGCGCAGGTACGTATCGCTGTAGTAGCCGATCCGCATGTCGTGCGTTGCATGATCGACGAAGCACAGTGTCTGGCTTCCGGTTGCCGTGTCGGCACCGGTGAATTCGACGACGGGTGTCCCCGTCATGAACAGCCCCTGGGGAGCGGCCGCAACCAGAGCGGGAAACTCGTCGAGTGGGTACTTGTCGCCGAAAGCGCTGTACGTGCCGTCCGGAGTGAACACAGCGACAACACCGTCGACATCGCCCTTGGTCATGTTGACCGCATAGCGAGCGAGAAGTTGCGAGATCTCCATGATCTCGTCAGTTGTTGACATAAATCTTTCCGCCCTTCATGACGAAGCCGACTCGCTGGGTAACCGTGATGTCCTCCAACGGATCTCCGGGTACCGCAATGATGTCGGCGAGTAGACCTTCGGCCAGACGGCCACGGTCGGTGACGTTGATCAGATCTGCCGCGACGGTGGTGGCCGCCCGCAACACTGCGATGTTGCTCATGCCGCGAGAGACGAGGGCAACCAGTTCGTCTGCATTCTTTCCGTGCGGGATTGCCGGCGCATCGGTGCCTACGGCGATCTTCACACCGGCGTCGTATGCCGCCTTGACCGAAAGTCTTGCACGCGGGAACATTTCGGCTGCCTTGGCCTGTAGCTCCGGCGCGGCCTTGGAGGTATCCATGGCGTCGGCCAAGCGCGTGGTCGGCACCAGGAAGGTGCCGTGCTCGACCATCATTGCGATGGCCTCGTCGTCGACCAGGAAGCCGTGCTCGATGCAGTCGATGCCGGCTTCGATTGCCGCCTTCACTGCTTCTGCACCATGCGTGTGCGACGCGACACGCAGACCGCGTCGGTGCGCCTCGTCCACGATCGCACGCAGTTCTTCGTTTGAATAGTGTTGCGCACCAGGTAGTCCGGTATGCGACATGACTCCACCCGAAACGCAGACCTTGATCAACTGAGCGCCGTGCTTGATCTGGTAGCGAACAGCCTTACGGCACTCGTCGACACCGTTGGCGATGCCCTCTTCGATAGTCAGGTCCAACACGCCGGGAGCAAACGCCGCGAACATCGTCGGATCGAGGTGGCCACCGGTGGGAGTGATCGCGTGGCCGGCCGGGATGATTCGCGGTCCGTCGACCCAACCCGCATCGATTGCCTTGCCGAGAGCCACGTCGAGCAGGTAGCCACCGGTTTTCACGAACAGTCCCAGGTTGCGAACAGTGGTGAAACCCGCGCGCAGAGTGCGACGTGAGTTGCCGACGGCACGCAGCATCCGGAGCGGCGGATCATCCTGAACCGTTGAGTAGACCGGCTTTTCGCCGCGTCCACCCATCAGCAGGTTTACCTCCATGTCCATGAGTCCGGGAAGAAGAATCTGGTCGCCGAGGTCGACGATTTCGCCTTCGGGTGTTCCGCCGATTCCGACGATCTTGCCTTCGTCGACCTTGATGACGGCCGGCCGGACTATCTCGCCGCTGTCGACGTCGAGCATTCCCGCTGCTTTGAGTGTGATCATGTTCAGTCCCTTTGAGATCAGAAGATCAGAAGATCAGACGATCGGTAGATCGGGTCAGACGACGGGTTCGACGGTG